>NZ_JAUDRY010000011.1:0-57272 GCF_030382195.1 Rhizobium sp. S96 | reverse complement strand
TCTATGTCTCGGCCAGCATAACGGTCCAAGCACGGAGGTCTCTCAATCACAATGTAGAACACGTCCAGTCCTCCACCGAAGGTGGAGGTTTATTTTGCTTACAAACAAATCCGGACGGCAAGCCTACGCTCGCCGTCCGGATTTGCATGCAACAGTTTCAGGAATCAGTCGATCAGTTCATCCCGGCGCGGGCTTCGGCCTTGGCCTTGGCGATGTCGCGCAGCGCGCCGGCGATCACGTCGGGCGTCTGGGCGCCGCTGACAGCGTATTGCTGGTCGAAGATGAAGAAGGGCACACCGTTCACGCCCATCTTCTGCGCCGATTCGATTTCCTCGACGACGAGAACCTTGTCGGCATCGGAGGTGAGCAGGGAGGCGGTCACCGCGCGGTCGAGGCCAGCCTTCTCGGCGATATCGAGCAGCACGGCGTGGTCGCCGACATTCAAGCCTTGCTCGAAATTCGCCTTGAACAGCGCATTGACCACCTTGTCGGCCTTGTCGCGATCCTCGATCATTGCCCAGTGAATGAGCCGGTGGGCATCGAGCGTGTTCGGGCCAATCTTGATGGCGTCGAAATTGAAATGAATTCCGACCTCACGGCCGAGATCCGTCAGCATCTTGTGACCCTGGGCCACACGCTCGGCGCCGCCCAACTTTGCTTCCAGCGCTTTCTTCTGATCAACGCCTTCCAGCGGATAGTCCGGGTTGAGCCTATAGGGACGCCAGTTGATATCGACGCCGACCTCGTCCTGGACTTCGGCGATCGCGAGCTCCAGTCGCGCTTTGCCGAGATAGCACCACGGGCAGACGACATCCGAGACGACATCGATCGTTATGCGTTCCATGGGCTTTCCTTTCCTGGATTCGACCTTGATTCAGCGGCTTCCGTTTCCAGCCATCTAGTCGTTGAGGGCGGAGACTTCAACCAGGCAGGAAAAGAGAACCACCTCCTATTGCGCGCTCTGGTCCCACCAGGTGGGCAGCTGGTAGCCGTAGAGCGGCACGGTATCCGGGTGGCCGATACGCTTGCTGCGCGCCACCCATTGCTTGTCGACGTGGTAGAGCGGCAGCACGTAATGGCCCGACAGCAGCATGCGGTCATGCGAGCGCACGGCGGCAGTGAAGTCTTCGGCCGAACGGGCGGTGAGGATGTGCTGGATCAGTGTGTCGACATCTGGATCGGCGACGCCGGCGAAATTGTCGGTGCCTTCCCGATCCTTCGAGGCGGACGACCAGCGGCCCAGCTGCTCGATGCCTGGCGACAGCGAAGAAGTATAGGACTTCACGATGACATCGTAGTCGAAGCTGCTGGTGCGGCTCTGATACTGCGAATCGTCGACCGTGCGGATCGACGCCCCGATCCCGAGCAGCTGCAGCGAGCGCTGGTAGGAAACCGCAAGCTTCTCCTGGTCGGTATTCTGGGTCATGATCTCGAAGGTCAGGGGTCTGCCGCTGGCTTCGCTCATCTTGCCGTTCTTGATCGTGTAGCCTGCCTCCTTGAGCAAGGCGGCCGCCTGCTTCAGGACATTGCGGTCGCGGCCTGAACCGTCGGTCACCGGCAGCTTGTAGGTGCCGTCAAGAATTGCCGGATTGATGCGATCCTTGATCGGACCGAGCAGCTTCAGTTCGCGCTCGTCGGCCGGAACGCCGAAACTCGAGAGCTCCGAATTCTGCCAGTAGCTTTGCGTCCTGATATAGGCGCTCGAGAACAGGTTCTTGTTTGCCCATTCGAAATCGAAGATCAGCGACAGGCCTTCGCGCAGCTTCTCATTGGCGAATACCGGCCTGCGCGTGTTGAAGACGAAGCCGAACATGCCGCTCGGCAGTTTCGGTTCAAAGACATCCTTGACGACGTTGCCCGAGGTCACCGCCGGGAAATTGTAGGCGCTCGCCCAGTGGCCGGGGCTGCCGTCCGGGTAGACATCGACGTCACCCTTCTTGAAGGATTCGAAGAGTGTCGTGTCCTGCAGGAAGTATTGAACGGTGATCTGGTCGTAATTGTCCATGCCGACCTTTGCCGGAATGTCCTTGCCCCAGTAGTTGGGATCGCGCTCGAAGGTGATGCTCTCGCCGGGTTTCAGCGATTTGACCTTGTACGGGCCGGAGCCAATCGGCGGCTCAAGGGAGGAGCGGTCGAAGCTGTCCGGCTTGATCGCATGCTGCGGCAGGATGGGCGTCGAACCGGCCAGGATGAGCGGGAATTCCCGGTCCGCCTTGTCGTTGAAGGTGAAGCGAACGCTGTGGTCGCCGACCTTCTCCATCTTCTCGACGGCATTCAATCGCGTGCTGAACGGTACGCGGCCTTTTTCCTTCAGCAGGTTGAACGAGAAGATGACGTCGTCAGGCGTGACGGGCTGCCCATCCGACCACTTGGCGGCCGGGTTGAGATTGAACTGGATATAGGTCCGGTCGTCGTTCCATTCGACGGATTCAGCCAGCAGTCCATACAGCGTGAAAGGTTCGTCACGTGAGCGCAACATCAGTGTCTCGTAGACGAGGTTGCCGTATTCCGGATCCCACATTCCGCGCGCGGTCGTGCGCATGCTCTTAAGGATGAATGGATTGAGGTTGTCGAACGTGCCGACCACGCCATAGGCGATCTTGCCACCCTTTTTCACATCGGGATTGACGTAGGGCAGGTGCTTGAAATCGGCGGGCAGCGCCGGGGCTCCGTGCATAGCGATTCCATGCACTGGTTCGGCAACGGCTGCCTCGCAAATCAGAGTGAAGACGATGGGAAGAACGATCCGGAGCATCCCTGAAATCCTTTCCGGAAGACGGTACGATTCGATCCCGACAGTATCATGCAGCTCAAGCAGTTCACCATCGGCAGCAGATTCTTTCCGGCGATGGTCAAATCGCCAAAGAAATACTGGATATCTTTAGCGACGCAATGTAACAGGAGAACCCGAAGCCGGGGGGTCATGCATTTGCCTCATTTTTTTAAGAGGTGGGGTGCGAACAACCCTGTTGGTGAGGACGGCATATCCGCTGTCCCAATGGGATACCAGGAGACGGAATTCGTTATGTTCAAGTCTGAAAAGAAAACGCGGGCAGCTCTGTCCGTTCTGGCCGTGATGCTCGGCGCCGCAGCGGCTCCGGTGTCTTCTTTCGCGCAGGATGCGTCGGCTGATGCTCCGGCCCAGGCTGCAGGCGCGCCCCGCCTTGGCTGGTACAAGACCTGCAGCAAGCAGGAAGACAACGACGTCTGCGTTGTACAGAACGTCGTTCTCGCCGGCGGCGGTCAGCTGGTCACGGGCGTTGGCCTCATCAGCGTTACGGGCAAGATCAACAACAAGAGCCTCCAGGTTTCGGTTCCTCCGGCACGCCTGATCCCGCCAGGCATCGCGATGCAGATCGACGGTGGCAAGGCCCAGAAGATCGACTACCTGATGTGCATGCCTGACCGTTGCGTCGCGCAGATCCCGCTGACCGACGCGATGATCGCAAGCCTGAAGAAAGGCACGGATCTCGTTCTGACCTCGATCAACTTCCGCCGCGCGCCGAACCCGATCAAGATTTCGCTTGAAGGCTTCACCGGTGCATACGACGGCGAGGCTGTATCCCAGTCGAAGCTGGCTGAAAGCCAGAAGAGCCTGCAGGACAGCATGCAGAAGAAGGCCGACGAAGCGCGCAAGAAGCTTGAAGACGCTCAGAAGGCCGCCAAGGCTCAGTAATCTGATCCTCTTGGAATTCACGAAGAACCCGGCTCCAAGCCGGGTTTTTTGTTGCGGGAAGGGCAAAGAAAAACCCCGCCGGGAAGCGGGGTTTGAATTGAGTATGCCTGGAGTTAGTGGGCGAAGCTCATCTTGGGTTTGAACTGCCCGGTCGGCGCCATATCGAAGATCTGATAGACCTGTTCGTTGCGGAGCGGGACGCCGCTCTCGTCATTCACGAGGTTCTGCTCAGATACGTAGGCAACATATTCGTTCTCGTCATTTTCGGCGAGCAGATGGTAGAAGGGTTGGTCCTTGCTAGGGCGCACTTCGGCGGGGATTGAGTTCCACCATTCTTCCGTGTTCGCAAATTCCGGATCGACATCGAAGATGACGCCGCGAAACGGAAATACCTTGTGCCGAACCACTTCACCGATACTGAACTTAGCTGTTTTTTCTTTCATGGTACGACTTCCTTTCATCACCTGATTTGGTGATTGGTCTCGCTCAAATCAAGATTTGTGCGAGATCTCGTCACATGAGTGTCACATCCACATAGATCGTCCGTGACGTCGGGCAGGCAAGAAGCCCCGGAAGACCGGGGCTTCTTCTATCATCAGGCAGAATAGTACATGTCGTATTCGACAGGATGCGGCGTCATGTCGTAGCGCATGACCTCGATCATCTTCAGTTCGATGAAGCTGTCGATCTGGTCGTCGTCGAACACGCCGCCGGCGGTCAGGAACTTGCGATCCTTGTCGAGGCTTTCCAGCGCTTCGCGCAGCGAACCGCAGACAGTCGGGATCTTCTTCAGTTCCTTCGGCGGCAGGTCATAGAGATCCTTGTCCATGGCCTTGCCGGGATGGATCTTGTTCTTGATGCCGTCGAGGCCAGCCATCAGCATCGCTGCGAAGGCGAGGTAGGGGTTCGCCATCGGATCCGGGAAGCGGACTTCGACGCGCTTTGCCTTCGGGTTGTTGCCGAACGGAATGCGGCACGAGGCCGAACGGTTGCGGGCCGAGTAGGCGAGCAGGACCGGTGCCTCATAGCCCGGGACGAGACGCTTGTAGGAGTTCGTCGACGGGTTGGTGAAGGCATTCAGCGCCTTGGCGTGCTTGATGACGCCGCCGATGAAATAGAGGCAGCTCTCGGACAGGCCCGCGTATTCGTCACCGGCAAAGCTCGGCTTGCCGCCCTTCCAGATCGAAAGGTGGACGTGCATGCCAGAGCCGTTGTCGCCGAAGATCGGCTTCGGCATGAAGGTTGCCGTTTTGCCATAGGCATTGGCGACCTGGTGCACGACGTACTTGTAGATCTGCATCTTGTCGGCGTTGCGAACGAGCGTGTCGAACTTGATGCCGAGCTCGTGCTGGGCGGCCGCCACTTCGTGGTGGTGCTTCTCGACGACGACGCCCATCTCCGACAGGACCGTCAGCATTTCGGAGCGCATGTCCTGGCAGCTGTCGATCGGAGGAACCGGGAAGTAGCCGCCCTTGACACGCGGACGGTGGCCCAGGTTGCCGGTCTCGTATTCGGTGTCGTCGTTGGACGGCAGTTCGGTGGAGTCGAGCTTGAAGCCGGTGTTGTAGGGATCGGCCTTGTAGCGCACGTCATCGAAAATGAAGAACTCTGCTTCAGGACCGACGAAGACGGTGTCGCCGATGCCCGATGCCTTGAGGTAGGCTTCGGCCTTCTTGGCGGTGCCGCGCGGATCGCGGTTATAGGCTTCGCCCGAAACCGGGTCCAGGATATCGCAGAGGATGACCATGGTGGACTGCGCGAAGAACGGATCCATGTGAACCGTTTCGGGGTCCGGCATCAGCACCATGTCGGATTCATTGATGGCCTTCCAGCCGCCGATCGAGGAGCCGTCGAACATGACGCCATCGGCGAACATGTCTTCGTCGACGCAAACCACGTCCATCGTTACGTGCTGCAGCTTGCCCTTCGGGTCAGTAAAGCGCAGGTCCACGAACTTGACGTCGTTATCCTTGATTTGCTTGAGGATTTCGCTTGCGGTCGCCA
Source organism: Rhizobium sp. S96 (assembly GCF_030382195.1). Classification (NCBI taxonomy): domain Bacteria; kingdom Pseudomonadati; phylum Pseudomonadota; class Alphaproteobacteria; order Hyphomicrobiales; family Rhizobiaceae; genus Rhizobium; species Rhizobium sp. S96. Next base: position 51,592 of record NZ_JAUDRY010000011.1, on the reverse strand, counting down.
TTAAATAGTTCCTTTATTTGAGATGACGATACGTTGTTTCGCCGGAAGGCGACAAAGGTCAGATGGCATCGACACCGGTTTCCCCGGTGCGGATGCGGATAACCTCTTCGATATTGGATACAAAAATCTTGCCGTCGCCAATACGTCCGGTCTGTGCGGCCTTGCGGATCGCGTCGATCACGGCTTCCGCGTTCTCGTCGGCGAGGACGACTTCGACCTTCACCTTCGGCAGGAAGTCGACGACGTATTCCGCGCCACGGTAAAGTTCCGTGTGGCCTTTCTGGCGACCGAAGCCCTTTGCTTCCGTGACTGTAATACCCTGCAGGCCAACTTCCTGAAGGGCTTCCTTCACTTCGTCCAGCTTGAAGGGCTTAATGATCGCTTCGATCTTTTTCATGAGAAAATGACTCTCCGCTTCTCCTGTTATAGCAGGTCGATACCCACCCGCTGACATGATGCAGTTATCGTGCCAGTTGGAAAGTGGAATTTTCGAAAAATTGGTTCTCGCGCGCTTAAAATGGCCAGATTTCAAGCGAAATCGGTGCGTTCTTCGCTAAAATGAGCGAAAAATATCGCCGTTTGAAGAAAATTTCGTCCAAATTCATAATATTTTCCCTTGCTTATATGGCCTGGCTGCAGCTTTGGTAGAACTAAGAAATAGGCAAATGATTAAATAATGGCCATCATCAATCTTCGGCAAACGGTTGTTATTTAGGCGGTTTCTGATTGAATGCCGACATGAACCAGAGTCTCTCACACCTCCTTTTGTCTCCCTCCGAAATGGCCGCTGCCGACGCGGCGGCGGCGGCTTCCGGGATCGACAGCTTTGGCCTGATGCTGATCGCGGGGGCGGGGGTCGCTGCTTCCTTTCTCCGCTTCCATTCAGGAGCTGTCCGGGCGGTCATCCTATGTGGTCCGGGCAACAACGGCGGCGACGGGTATGTGGCTGCGCGATGTCTTGCGGATAGCGGCGTAGAGGTCGAGGTATTTCATCTGGGTGATCCGGCGAAGTTGAAAGGCGACGCCGCCCGGGCGCGCGATGGTTGGGGCGAGAGGGCGTCACCACTCGAAGACTACCGGCCGACACCGGGAGACGTGGTCATCGATGCACTGTTCGGTGCCGGGTTGAGCCGGGACGTGCCTGAGGCCGTGGTCGCCGTGATCGATCGTGTCGCGGCAGCCCGCGTGCCCGTTCTCGCCGTCGACCTGCCGTCTGGCCTCGACGGGCGCACTGGGGCAGTTCTCGGTGCTGCGTTTGTTGCGGATCAAACCATTACGTTCATGACGCGGAAGCCTGGGCAACTGCTTCTGCCGGGCCGGGAGTTGTGCGGTTCGCTTGAGGTGCTGGATATTGGCATACCGGCGCGGATCGTCCGGGCGGCGGCCAAGGGACAAATCGCGGAAAACCTGCCCGAACACTGGATACCGACGTTGCATTCCGCGGGGCAGGAGACCCACAAATATACGCGTGGGCATCTGGCGGTGTTTTCCGGTGGTGCCGGCAAGACAGGAGCTGCACGCATGTCGGCGATGGCGGGTCTGAGAGCTGGGGCGGGACTGGCGACGATCGCAGCGCCGAGCGAAGCAATGGCCGAAAATGCTACGCATCTGACCGCAGTCATGCTGCATGCGATCGACGGCGAAGCGGATCTCCTCGCATGGCTGCAGGACGAACGGCTGCAGACATTCGTTCTCGGGCCCGGTTTCGGCGCCGGGGCGAAGGCGCGCGCCTTCGTGGCCGCGCTTCGTGAGCGTCGCCTTGTTCTCGATGCCGACGGCATCTCGTCGTTTCGGGAAGACCCCGCAGAGTTGTTCGGCCTGTTTGCGGATGGCGAGACCCGTTTGGTGATGACCCCGCACGGCGGCGAATTTGGCCGGCTCTTTCCCGACATTGCGGCGGATGCGACGCTCGGCAAGGTCGACAAGGCACAGAAAGCGGCCACCCGCGCCAATGCCGCTATCGTCTACAAGGGAGCCGATACCGTGATCGCCGCTCCCGATGGCCGCGCGTTGATCAACACCAACGCGCCGGCCTGGCTCGCTACAGCGGGATCGGGCGATGTGCTTGCCGGTATTATTGGCGCGCTCATGGCGCAGGGTATGCCTGCATTCGAGGCTGCCGCCGCAGGCGTTTACCTGCATGGCGAGGCAGGCACTCGGGCAGGCAAGGGGCTGACCGCCGAGGACCTTGTTTCGCATGTCCTGCCGCTTTGAACGGCGCTAGCCGGAGACTTCCTCTTGCAGCGCGATCGCGCCGAAGGGTGCATTGACCTTGCCCTCGTGAATCATGAAGGCGAAGACGTCGCGCGGTGCCGGCGCCACCGTGCGGCTTGCGTCGATCAACGGCAGGTCATCCGGCACCTTGCCGGCAGCCCATGTTTCCAGCCGTTTTGCCCAGGCTTTCAAATCACTCGGCGGGTAGCAGGTCTTGATTTCGTCCGAGCCCTTCTGCAGCCGCGCATAGACGAAATCGGCCGTGACGTCGGCGACCATCGGATAGTCGAAATGCTCGGCACAAACCGGCGCAACGCCGTATTTCGCGAGCAGCGCGACGAACTCCGGTACCTTGAAGGAATCGTGGCGGACCTCGACGACGTGCTTCAGCGGCAGGCCGTCCTGCTTGCTTGGCAGGAGCTTGAGAAAGCCCTCGAAATCGTCCGGCTCGAACTTCTTTGTCGGCGCAAACTGCCAGAGGATAGGCCCGAGATGAGGACCGAGTTCGACAATGCCCTGGCCGAGAAAGCGCTCGACCGATTCACCGGCTTCCGCGAGGATCTTGCGATTGGTGCTGAAGCGGCTGGCCTTCAGTGAAAATATGAAGCCCTCGGGCACATCGGCCGCCCACTTGGCAAAGGTTTCCGGCTTCTGGGAGCTGTAATAGGTTCCGTTGACCTCGATGACTTTCAGTTGACGGCTGGCATAATGCAGCTCGTCCTTCTGCTTGAGGTCGGAGGGAAAGAAGTGGTTGCGCCACGGCTCGAACGTCCAGCCGCCGATGCCGACGCGAATAGTGCCGGATTTTGTCATTCCTTCCTCCTCTGATCACATCTAGTCGCTGACTTGCTTTGCCATGTCGACGATAACCCATCCTGGCCTGTGTGGATTTTCGCGGCGACCCGTTTCCTGGAAGCCGAACGCTCGATAGAGCGCAATATTCCGTTCCATTCGTGCATTCGTATAGAGACGAACTTCTGGCAGCCCCCATTCCCTCGTCGTGTCTTCCACCCATCGCAATAGTGCAAGGCCGTGACCTCCGCCTTGGAATTCCGGAGAGACGGCAATGCTGAAGAGCATAGCATGGTCGGCGTGCCGCTCGACAACGGCCAGACCGGCAAGTTCGTCGTGCACCTCCCGCAACCACACTTCACCGCGAGCAATGCGCGGTGCGTAGTCTTCAGTCACGGGGATCGGTGGCCGCCCGAGGAGGCGCGTATACTGAGCATAGGCTTCGGCGGTCAGCACATTGACCGCTGGAGATCATCGAGCGACGCCGCTCTCACCATCACTCCGCTGCCTGCACTTTCTTCACCGGCCGCCGTTCCAGCAATTCCTTGAGGAACTGACCGGTATAGGAACGCTTCTCCTTGACGATCACCTCGGGTGTTCCAGATGCAACGATCTCGCCACCGCCATCGCCACCTTCGGGTCCGAAATCGAGGACCCAGTCGGCTGTTTTGATGACTTCGAGATTGTGCTCGATGACCACGACGGAATTGCCCTGATTGACGAGCTCATGCAGCATCTCGAGCAGCTTGGCGACGTCGTGGAAGTGCAGGCCCGTCGTCGGCTCGTCGAGGATGTAAAGCGTGCGTCCGGTCGAGCGCTTCGACAGCTCCTTGGCTAGCTTGACGCGCTGGGCCTCACCGCCCGAAAGCGTGTTCGCCTGCTGGCCGACCTTGATATAGCCGAGGCCCACGTCCTTCAGCGCCTGCAGCTTGTCGCGCACGGCAGGGACGGCGGCGAAGAAGTCGACGCCTTCCTCGACCGTCATGTCGAGCACGTCCGCGATCGACTTCTGCTTGAAGGTGACGTCGAGCGTTTCGCGGTTATAGCGCTTGCCGTGGCAGACGTCGCAAGTGACGTAGACGTCGGGCAGGAAGTGCATTTCGATCTTGATGACACCGTCGCCTTGGCACGCCTCGCAGCGGCCACCCTTAACGTTGAAGGAGAAGCGGCCGGGCTGGTAGCCGCGCGCCTTGGCTTCCGGCAGGCCGGCGAACCAGTCGCGGATCGGCGTGAAGGCGCCGGTATAGGTTGCCGGGTTGGAACGCGGCGTGCGGCCGATCGGCGACTGGTCGATGTCGATGACCTTGTCGATGTGCTCGAAGCCGTCGATACGATCGTGATCCGCCGGGATTTCGCGCGCGCCCATGACACGGCGGGCGGCGGACTTGTAAAGCGTCTCAATCAGGAAGGTGGACTTGCCGCCGCCGGATACACCCGTAACCGCCGTGAAGACGCCGAGCGGAATCGATGCCGTGACGTTCTTCAGGTTGTTGCCGCGGGCACCGACGACCTTGATTTCCTTGCCCTTCTTCACCTTGCGGCGCTCGTCGGGAACGGGAACGCCAAGCTCGCCCGACAGGTATTTACCGGTCAGTGACTTCGGGTTCGCCATGATATCCTGCGGCGTGCCGTGGGCGATGACCTCGCCGCCATGAATGCCGGCCGCCGGCCCGATGTCGACCACGTCGTCGGCCGTCAGGATGGCGTCTTCGTCATGCTCGACGACGATAACCGTGTTGCCGATGTCGCGCAGGTGCTTCAGCGTCTCCAGCAGGCGGGCATTGTCGCGCTGGTGCAGGCCGATTGACGGCTCGTCGAGCACGTAGAGAACGCCGGTCAGGCCGGAGCCGATCTGCGAGGCGAGGCGGATACGCTGGCTTTCGCCGCCCGACAGCGTGCCTGAGTTACGCGATAGGCTCAGATATTCGAGGCCGACGTCGTTGAGGAAGCGCAGGCGGTCCCTGATTTCCTTCAGGATGCGGACGGCGATCTCGTTCTGCTTGGCGTTGAAACTGCCAGGCAGTGTTTCGAACCAGTCGCGAGCCACGCGGATCGACATGTCGGTGACTTGGCCGATGTGCAGCTTGTTGACCTTCACGGCCAGCGCTTCAGGCTTCAGACGGAAGCCGTTGCAGGACGGGCAGGGCGCGGCCGACATGTAGCGCTCGATTTCCTCGCGAGCCCAGGCGCTGTCGGTTTCCTTCCAGCGGCGCTCGAGATTGGTGATGATACCTTCGAAGTTCTTGTGCGTGGTGTAGGAGCGCGCACCGTCGGCATAATGGAACTCGATCTTCTCGTCCGTTCCGTTGAGGATGACGTCCTGCGCGGTTGCCGAGAGGTCGTTCCAGCGAGCGGCGAGCTTGAAACCGAAATGCTTGCCGAGCGCTTCCAGCGTCTGGTTGTAATAGGGCGAAGACGACTTGGCCCATGGGGCGATGGCGCCATCGCGCAGCGTGCGCTCGGGTTCCGGCACGATGAGGTTGGCGTCGATCTTCTGCTGCGCGCCGAGACCGTCGCAGGTCGGGCAGGCGCCGGCCGGATTGTTGAAGGAGAACAGGCGCGGCTCGATTTCCGAAATCGTGAAGCCGGAGACGGGGCAGGCGAATTTTTCGGAAAACAGCACGCGCTCATGCGTTTCGTTGAGCGACTTGTTGGCCGAGCCGCCGGCGGCGGTTTCCTCCGGTGGCAGCGGCTTGTCGGCGAATTCGGCGATCGCGAGGCCGTCGGCGAGCTTCAGCGAGGTCTCCAGGCTGTCGGCGAGGCGCGCCGAGACATCGGCGCGAACGACGACGCGGTCGACGACGATATCAATGTCGTGCTTGTACTTCTTGTCGAGCGCGGGCGCATCGGCGATCTCGTAGAACTGGCCGTCGATCTTGACGCGCTGGAAGCCCTTCTTCATGAGCTCCGCGAGTTCCTTCTTGTACTCGCCCTTGCGGCCGCGCACGAGCGGCGCGAGGATGAAGAGGCGTGTGCCTTCCTCGAAGGCGAGGATGCGATCGACCATCTGGCTGACGGTCTGGCTCTCGATCGGCAGGCCGGTGGCCGGCGAATAGGGGACGCCGACGCGGGCGAAGAGCAGGCGCATGTAGTCGTAGATTTCGGTGACGGTACCGACCGTCGAGCGCGGGTTGCGCGAGGTCGTCTTCTGCTCGATCGAGATCGCCGGCGAGAGGCCGTCGATCTGGTCGACATCTGGCTTCTGCATCATTTCGAGGAACTGGCGGGCATAGGCCGACAGGCTCTCGACGTAGCGGCGCTGGCCCTCGGCATAGATGGTGTCGAAGGCGAGCGAGGATTTGCCCGATCCCGACAGCCCCGTCATGACGATAAGCTTGTTGCGCGGCAGATCGAGGTCGATGCCCTTCAGATTGTGCTCGCGCGCGCCACGGATTGAAATCGTCTTCAGTTCGCTCATCGTCTTCTGCTTCTGTGCTGGAACAAGCCCCTTATTTAGTGATGCCGGCTGGCGAGTCGAGGCTGAATGTCCATCTGGTGCAAGGTTTTCGATTCGGTTGACAGGATCATAGGGATAAAATAGAACAAATAAAGAACAAAATTCCTTGTGGATGAACCGGCAATGGACGCCCATAGGCGGCGCGCTATAGTTTAAGGTACATCGATTATTTCAAGCGCCGCCGGGCAGGGCGGCAGGTAGGGTGAAAAGTATGGCTGGTAGCGTAAACAAGGTAATTCTGATCGGAAACGTGGGCGCCGACCCCGAAATCCGGCGCACGCAGGATGGCCGGCCGATCGCCAACCTTCGTATCGCGACGTCCGAGACGTGGCGCGACCGCAACTCCGGCGAACGCCGCGAGAAGACGGAATGGCACAATGTCGTCGTCTTCAACGAAGGCCTCTGCAAGGTCGTCGAGCAGTATGTGAAGAAGGGCGCCAAGCTCTATATCGAAGGCGCGCTGCAGACCCGCAAGTGGCAGGACCAGCAGGGCCAGGACCGCTATTCCACGGAAGTGGTGCTGCAGGGCTTCGGCTCGACGCTGACCATGCTCGATGGGCGCGGCGAAGGCGGTGGTGCGAGCTCCGGATTCGGCGGCGGTGGTCGCAGCAACAACAGCAATGACTACGGCGGTGGCAGTGGTGGTGGCTATGGTGACGACTACGGCGCACCGTCGCAGTCGTCCGGCCGTGGTGGCGCGTCCTCCGGCGGCGGCAACTTCTCGCGCGATCTCGACGACGATATCCCGTTCTGATCGGACGTTCGCATCAAGCTTTGAAACGGCGCGCCTTGGGTGCGCCGTTTTCGTTTTGAGGTCAGACCGGCGGGGCGAGGTTCATCGCCGACTTGACGCCGTCGACGACAAACTGGGTCGCCAGAGCCGCCAGGATGACGCCGAGCAGGCGGGTTAGGATCGCCCGGCCGGTAACGCCGAGGAAGCGGTCGAGCCTGTCTGCGATCAGAAGCGCCAGGAACAGGAGCATCAGGCTGGCGGCGATGACCATGATCAGCTGCGCCCGCTCGAACGACGTCTGCATCGAGCCTGCTATCAGGATGGTCGCCGAGATGGCGCCAGGGCCTGAAATCAGCGGTATGGCCAGCGGAAACACCGAGATGTTGTGGATGTGGTCAATGGTGATGGCCGCCGTGCTGGTCTTTTCCTTTCGGTCCTGACGCTTTTCGAAGACCATTTCGAAGGCAATCCAGAAGAGCAGCAGCCCACCGGCGATGCGGAACGCGCCGATCGAAATGCCGAGGACACCAAGCACGCTGGAGCCGAACAGGGCAAAGACCGCCAGGATGATGAAGGCGATGACCGAACCGCGGATCGCGACCTGCTTGCGCTGGCTCCGGCTCATGCCTGTCGTCAGGCCCAGAAAGATCGGCGCAAGCCCCGGCGGATCGATGGTCACCAGCAGTGTGGTGAAGGCGTTGATCAATTGGTCCGCGCTTGCCATCGTGTCTCCCTGAGCCCATATAACGCCACGGTTCCGAGCGATTGTGATGCGGAGAAATGGATTTGGCAAACAGCTCCGCTCGCATGACGTGAAGACGGCCGCAAAACCCTTGTTTTGCCCTCATAAGACCGCAAAAGACTGTTCAAAACCCTTGGCAAAATTGGCGTACTAACAGCCTTTCCGCTATAAATCTTCAAGTGATTCTAGAAGAGATCGTGATCCGTTTTGACTGAGCAAACACCCCCCGGCGGCGGGAAGCTCCCGCCAGGCATCGAGCCCATCTCCATTATGGAGGAAATGCAGCGGTCGTATCTCGATTACGCGATGAGCGTTATCGTCAGCCGCGCTTTGCCTGATGTGCGCGACGGCCTCAAGCCTGTGCATCGGCGCATCCTCTACGGCATGTCGGAACTCGGCATCGACTGGAACAAGAAATACGTCAAATGCGCCCGCGTCACCGGGGACGTGATGGGTAAATACCATCCGCACGGCAACTCGGCGATTTACGATGCTCTTGCCCGTATGGCGCAGGACTGGTCTCTTCGCCTGCCGTTGATCGATGGCCAGGGCAACTTCGGCTCCGTCGACGGCGATCCGCCGGCGGCTGAACGCTACACCGAATGCCGCCTTGAAAAGGCCGCGCATTCGCTGCTTGACGATCTCGACAAGGAAACGGTCGATTTCCGCGACAACTACGACGGCACGTTATCCGAGCCCGTGGTCGTTCCCGCGAAATTCCCGAACCTCCTGGTCAACGGGGCAGGCGGTATCGCCGTCGGCATGGCGACGAACATTCCGCCGCACAATCTCGTCGAAGTCATCAACGGTTGCGTGGCGCTGATCGACAATCCGGCAATTGAACTGCCGGAGATCATGGAAATCATCCCGGGGCCCGACTTCCCGACGGGCGCCAAGATCCTCGGTCGTTCGGGCATTCGCTCGGCCTACGAAACCGGCCGCGGCTCCGTCATCATGCGTGGCGTCGCGACCATCGAGCCGATGCGCGGCGATCGCGAGCAGATCATCATCACCGAGATTCCGTATCAGGTGAACAAGTCCACGATGATCGAAAAGATGGCCGAGTTGGTGCGCGACAAGCGTATCGAGGGCATCTCCGACCTGCGCGACGAATCCGACCGCCAGGGCTACCGCGTCGTCGTCGAGCTGAAGCGCGACGCCAACGCCGATGTCATCCTGAACCAGCTTTACCGTTACACGCCGCTGCAGACCTCCTTCGGCTGCAACATGGTGGCACTGAACGGCGGCAAGCCGGAACAGCTGACGCTGCTCGACATGCTGCGCGCTTTCGTCTCGTTCCGCGAGGAAGTGGTTAGCCGGAGAACGAAATTCCTTCTCCGCAAGGCTCGCGAGCGCGCTCACGTCTTGGTTGGTCTGGCCATTGCTGTCGCCAATATCGATGAAGTCATCCGGGTTATCCGGCAGGCTCCGGATCCGCAGTCGGCCCGCGAAGAGCTGATGACGCGCCGCTGGCCGGCGCATGACGTCGAAAGCCTGATCCGCCTGATCGACGATCCGCGCCACCGCATCAACGAGGACATGACGTACAACCTCTCGGAAGAGCAGGCGCGCGCCATCCTCGAGCTGCGTCTTGCCCGTCTGACGGCTCTTGGCCGCGACGAAATCGGCGACGAACTCAACAAGATCGGCGAAGAGATCAAGGATTACCTCGAAATCTTGTCGTCGCGTATCCGCATCCAGACCATCGTCAAGGAAGAACTTGCCGCGGTTCGCGACGAGTTCGGCACGCCGCGCCGCACCGAGATCATGGATGGTGGCCTGGAGATGGACGATGAGGATCTCATCGCCCGCGAGGATATGGTCGTCACCGTCTCGCATCTTGGCTACATCAAGCGCGTGCCGCTCAGCACCTATCGTGCGCAGCGGCGCGGCGGCAAGGGCCGCTCCGGCATGGCGACACGCGACGAGGATTTTGTTAGCCAGCTATTCGTGCTGAACACGCATACGCCGGTTCTGTTCTTCTCCTCACGCGGTATCGTCTACAAGGAAAAGGTCTATCGCCTGCCGATCGGAACGCCGACGTCGCGTGGCAAGGCGCTGATCAACATGCTGCCGCTTGAACCAGGCGAGCGCATCACCACCGTTCTGCCGTTGCCCGAGGATGAAGACAGCTGGGATAGCCTGGACGTCATGTTCTCGACGACGCGTGGCACGGTGCGCCGTAACAAGCTGTCCGACTTCGTCCAGGTCAACCGCAACGGCAAGATCGCGATGAAGCTCGAGGAAGAGGGCGACGAGATCCTGTCCGTTGAGACCTGCACCGAGCATGACGACGTGCTTCTGACGACCGCGCTCGGCCAGTGCATACGCTTCTCCGTCGACGACGTCCGCGTCTTTGCGGGCCGGAATTCGATCGGTGTCCGCGGCATCAACCTTGGCGAAGGCGACCGTATCATCTCGATGACGATCGTCGGCCACGTCGATGCGGAGCCATGGGAGCGTGCTGCCTATCTCAAGCGCGCTGCGAACGAACGCCGCCTGACGACCGGCGACGCCGAAGAGATCTCGCTGGTCGGCGAAGAAGTCACCGAAGAGGGACAGTTAGGCGACGAACGCTACGAAGAGCTGAAGGCGCGGGAACAGTTCGTCCTGACGGTTTCCGAAAAGGGCTTCGGCAAGCGCTCCTCGTCCTACGACTTCCGTATTTCGGGACGCGGCGGCAAGGGTATCCGTGCCACGGACACCTCGAAGACGGCGGAGATCGGCGAACTCGTTGCGGCCTTCCCGGTCGACGAAGGCGATCAGATCATGCTCGTCTCGGATGGCGGTCAGTTGATCCGCGTACCGGTCGGCGGCATCCGCATCGCCAGCCGTGCGACCAAGGGTGTGACGATCTTCTCGACCGCTAAGGACGAAAAGGTGGTGTCGGTCGAACGCATCAGCGAATCGGAGGAAGAGTCCGAGGACGCCGAGGGAAATGGTGACGACAACGTCGTTGCAGCTGGCGAGGAAACGCCTGACGCGGAAGCTTAAGGCGTAGGGCGGTTCGAGTTCTGACCGCTTGATGCTGAACAAATAGAGCCCGGGACGATCGCTGGTATCGTCCCGGGCTTTTCTATGGGCAGTGACCAGTCGTCACGAGAGTGGGAGCTCCTTCTCAGCTGGTCATGCAGCGATACGTCAGCTCACAATGAGGGGCTGCGCGCGAGATCCTAAGTTGGCAGCCCATCGACTTTCGGAACCTGGTCCAGGGCGTTGTCCCAATCGGCGCGGCTGGAGTAGCAGATGTGTGCGGTCGGTTTGACGGTAACTGCACTATCCAGGCTTCCCGCCGGCACGACGACCACGGCGCCATCCATCTGAACGCTCGGCAGCGCCGACCCGCACTCGATACAGAAGCTCCGCTCATGGCGGGTTTGCGGGAGCCGATAGGTCTTGATCTGATCGCGGCCTGACAGCCAGGTCAATTCGGCGTTCGTCGAGAACAGATTTGCCGCATGCGACGACCCGGTGTCCCTGCGGCAGCGTGAGCAGTGGCAAAGGAAGAAGCTCTTGAACTCGCCTGAGATCTGAAATCTGACGGCGCCGCAAAGGCAAGCGCCTGTATTCATTCGCTGCATGCTCTAACTCGCTAGGTCTCGTGAGGGCACAGGCACGAGCCTCGTATCATGGCGTTTGATTGTAAAGGTTCGGCTCGTGCGGCCAGAAGTCATCAGTTCTACCGAGCGTGGCTCTCTCTTAGAATCAAAAAGACCGCATCGAGGATGCGGCCTTTTTGATTGTTTGTTCGGATCAAGCCGGGTTGAGCTTAGCTCAGGCGACCAGCCGCGTGGGCAAGCATTGTGTAGACCTTGCCAGTGTCGGAGGTCAGGTAGGACTGAGTGATCGTCTTGTCGCGATCGGTCTTCGCAACGTCGGCCAACAGTCTCTCGAAATCGGCGATGTAGCGATTGACGGCCGTGCGGAACTCCGGCTCGTGGTCGAACTTGCGCTTGATTTCGTCAAACGTCTGCTGGCCCTTCAGCGTGTAGAGACGACGCGTGAACACGTCGCGCTCGCCGCGCTGGTAACGGCGCCACAGATCGACCGAGGCGTCATGATCGATGGCGCGGGCGATATCGACGGAGAGCGAGTTCAGCGACTCGACCACCTGGCGCGGATTGCGGTTCTCGGCCGCGCGTGGCGCCGGCTGCGGTGCTTCCGCACGCGGTGCGGGCTGACGCTGCTGGGCTTCCTCGGCCGCCTCTTCGCGCGATGCACCGCGCAGGAGATCGCTAATCCAGCCGCTTGACGTCGGCGCGCTGGCCGGCGGTGCGGCGACGGGCGCCCGCTGCTGGGTGGTTGCCGGCGTCGCAGGCGTCAGCGTGCCACGCAGACCGAAGCTTTCGATCGGCGAGGGAGCGACCGGGGCGGGCGCTGCGACAGCGGCGGGTGCCGGAGGCTGCGGTGCCTGCTGAACGGGCTGAGGTGGCTGCTGGGCGATTGCCGGTGCGGTGGGACGCGGAGCAGGCTGCGCCTGGGCGAGTGCCCGTGCGTTCGGTTCCGAAATCTCGAGCTGTTGCGTCGAGCGCCCGACGATGTGCGAGATGTCCTGCAGGGCCTTGATCTGCTCGGAAACGGCGCGGCGCATGGCTGCCGCACTTTCCTTGGCTTCCTCGGGGAGGTCGAAGGCGCCGCGCTTCAGCTCGCTGCGCGTCATGTTGAGCTCGTTGCGGATATCGCCGGCGGAGCGACGGATCTCTTCGGTTGCGCCGGAGAAGCGCGATACCGCCTCCTCGACCGCTTCACGGAGGGATTCGCGCATCTGCTGTGCTGCGCCGTCCGATACGCGGCCGGCTTCGCCGAAGACGCGCTCGACTTCCGACAGGGATGCCGTCAGGCCGCCGCGTAGGCGGTTGGAGAGCTCACCGGACCGACGCTCGGCGTTGCCGAAGGCGCCATCGATCGTCGAATTGGCATCTTCGCTCGCCTTGACGACAGAGGTGCGGATCGCTTCCGCCGCCTGTTCGGCGCGCTTTTCTGCGTCCGACAGCACATTTCCGATATCGGCGAAGGAGGACTGAACACTCTGCCTGAGGTTGCCGCTGACCTGGTTGGAGCGCTGCTCGGCGCGGTCGAATGCAGATTCCACCATGCTGCCGAGAGCACGCATGGTCTGTTCGATCTCTTCCGAGCGCTGCACGAGGCCGACCGACAGGTTCTGGAGCGCGGATTCGCGGTCTTCCAGCGTCGAGACGAGGTTGGATTGGGCGGCTGCGAGCAGGCCGGAGGCCTGGCCAAGCACCTTCGAATGTTCGTCGAAGCGGCTGATGATGCTGCCGACCTGCGACAGGGTTTGGCCAGAGATATCGGAGAGCCTATCGACCTTGCCCTCGAGGAGGCGCGTCGACGCCGAGACCATTTCCGCCGCCTTCGAGGCGGATTCGGTGAAGCGCGAGGTGGTGTCACCGAGGCGGCTGTCTACGGCCGTCAGGTCCTCGGCCGCGCGGCCCATCATCGCACCCATGGAGGCGCTGTTGTCGGACAGGCGTTCGATCAGCCTGTTAACGTTGGCGAGCAGGCTGTTTTCCATCGCGTTGACTGCGGAGGATGCGCTTTCGGTGCGTGCCGCGATTGCGTCGATCAGCGCCGAATTCTCGCTCCGCAGGCGCTCGGCGCTCTGCTGTGCTGCCGTCGTGATCTGCTCGGCCGCTGCCTTGCCGGTCTCCGCATAGCGGTCGATCATCGGGCGTGCAGTCTCGTCGAGGAGACGCGACAGTTCCGACGAGCGACCGGCAAGCATCGAATTGAGTTCGCGGGTCCGTTCGTCCAGTGCTGTGCGGATGGAGTTGCCACGAGCCTCGAGCGCCTTGTCGACATTGCCGAGGGTCGCGTCGATCTCACGTGTCCGGTCTTCGAGGCCGGTACGGATAGCGTTGCCGCGTGCTTCCAGGGCGCGATCGACGTCGGCCATGGTGGTGGCGATTTCCTGGCTGGCGCTGGAAATGGTCGAGCGGAGGTCGGTGCCACGGCTTTCGAAGGTGGCCTGCGCGTCGCTGAGGGCGCGCGAGATGGCGCCTACTTGGCCGCTGACCAGGGTTTCGGCTTCAGCGACCTTGCTGATGATCGAATTGCCAGCCTCGGAGAAAGTCTGTGCAACAGCTGCAGCCTGACCGGCAAGCCGGTTCTGTGCTTCGGCAACGCGGCTGACGATCTGCTCGGCACGCTCGTCGATGGACCGTGTCAGTTCGCCGCTGCGTGCGTCCAGGCTATCGGCGAACTGCCGGCCGGTGAGGCCGAGGCTCTCGGCTGCACGGGTTGCCTCTGCGTCCATGCCCTGGGTCGCTTCGACGACGGCGCTGCGCAGGGAGGAGGCAAGACCGGCGGCCTTGCCTTCGATCGTCCGGTTGACGGCGTCGAGACCGACGGTGAGGGCGCGGTCCATTGTGGTCAGGCGCTCTTCCAGATGCGCCGTGCCGCGGTCCATGGCCTCGCCAAGATTGGCGGTGCGCGCGTCGATGCCGGAGGTGAGGTTCGCGGTACGAGCGTCGATGGTCTCCGCCATCTTTGAAGCGCTGCCGTCGAGTGCCGAGGCGATGCGACCGGTCGTCTCGTCACCCAGCGCGCCGAGGCGGCTGATGCCGTCGGTGAGCGTGGTGGACAGGCGTTCGCCAGCAGCATCCACCTGGCGGGCGACACCGCCAACGCCATCGCGAATGCGGTCTTCAAGCGCGGAGAGGCCTGCCTCGACACGCGAACCGGTGTCGGCGAAGCGTCCGGTCATGCCTTCGATCGACTGATCGAGATGCGACGAGAAGGACTCGGCGGAGCGCGAAATCTCGCCCGCCGCATCCTGGAAGCGCACGGCGATGTCACCGGCGCTATTGCGCAGGCGCTCTTCCAGCGTCTTGGCGCTGTTGTCGATCGCATTGCGCAGTGACGCTTCCTGGTCTTCCAGCGTCATTTCCAGCATGCCGACGCTTGCGGCGATCGAGGTCCCGATCGTCGTTGCCTGGTCTGCCAGCGTATCGTTGATGCGTGCATGCGCATCGCCGAGCGTGAGGTTGATCGCCTGCGTGCGGTCGTCGAGCGTTGCGCGAATGCGGTCGTGAGCCGAATCGAGGCCTCCCTCGATCCTCGACGTGGCATTGCCCGTCAGGGCTTCGAAACGGTCGGCTGCTGCCGCAAGACCACCTTCGATGCGGTTGGCGGCTTCGCCATGCAACGCTTCGAGACGCTGGTGACCGGCGCTCAGGCTCGTTTCGAGGCGCGACGCCGCGCCACCGGTGACCGATTCAATGCGATCGCCGGCGCTGGAGAGTGTTCCAGCGAGGCTATTGGCATGATCGGCCAGGGTCCGTTCGAGACGGTCGTGATTGTCGGTGTAGGCGCTGCGAATTGCGTCCGTCTTGTCGGCAAACGCACCTGCAACGCGTGCCTCTGCGCCGGCGACGGAGTCGAGAAGCGCGTTGGTACGGGCCTCGAGCGCGTCGTCGAAACGGCTCTGGCTGTCGCCGAAGGAAATGGCCAGCGCCATCGTCTTTTCGTCAAGCGTGTCGGCCAGGCGCTCATGGACATTGGCGATCGAGTTGGTGATCGCGTCGACCCTGCGGCCAAGCGTGTCCTCGATGCGCTCGTGTCCTTCGTTGAGCGACACGGCCATCGCCATCACGCGGTCATCCAGCGCCTCGGTGATGCGGTCATGACCGCTGGTCAAGGAGTTCGCGATGTTTTCAGCCTGATGGCCGAGCGTGTCTTCGAGGCGGGCATGGCCTTCATTGAGCGAAATTGCAAATGCCATCGCCTTCTCGTCCAGGGCGTCGGAAAGCTTTTCCTGGCCGCTGGCGATGGAGTTTACGATGCTGTCCGCGTGGTGGCCGAGGGTCTCGGCCAACTGGGTCTGGCTCTCGTTGAGCGAGATGGCCAGCGCCATCGCCCGGTCGTCGAGCGTCTCGGCGAGCTTCTCGTGGCCGCTGACGAAGGAGTGTTCGATTGCCTTGGCGTGCTGCCCCAGCGTCTCGTCGATGCGGGACTGGCCCTCGTTGAGCGAGATCGCCAGCGCCATGGCCTTTTCGTCCAGCGCGTCGGCGAGCTTGCTGTGGCCGGATGCGATCGAGTTGGTGATCGCATCGACGCGGGTTCCGAGCGTGTCTTCGAAACGGCTCTGGCTTTCGTTGAGCGAGATGGCGAGTGCCATCGCCTTGTCGTCCAGCGTATCGGCGAGGCGTTCCTGGCTTCCCGTAACGGCGGTGATAATCGCTTCGGAGCGGCTGGCCAGCGTGTTTTCGAAATGAGACTGGCTATCCGAGAGAGCGCTCACCAGCTTGCCGCTGCGTTCGGACAGGACGCCATCGATCCGTTCATGAGCGGAATCAAGCGCCTGCGTGATATCGGACGCGCGCTGGGCGATCATCGTGTTCAGGTCGTCGGCACGGCCAAACGCGGACGTGATCTGCTCCGTACCGGCAGCGACTGCCGAGCTCAGATCCGTTGTTGTCGACAGCAGCGTATCGCGGAATTCGGCCGAACGCACAGACAGGTTGTTGTGCAGGTCAGAGGTGCCGGCAGCGAGTGCGAGCGAGATTTCCGAGGTGGCGTGGCCCAGCGCCGAGGTCATTTCGGTGGAGCGGGCATGGATGGCGCTGGTGAACTCGTCGACCTTGCTCGAGAGCGAGCTTTCCAGCACTTCCTGGCCCGTGGCGAGCGCGGTGGTGATCGCGAAGGACTGATCGGTGAGCGAAGAACCGATCCGTTCGACGCTCGAACTCAGGATGCCGTTCAGCGATTCCGTGCCGCCGGTCAGCGTATCGTTAATCCGGTTGAGGCTTTCCATGAGCTTGGTGTCGAGCGTGCCGGCGCGCTTGTCGAAGGCATTCGCGAATTCGGCGACGCGGTCGTCGAAGGACGTCGAGAGCTGCGCGACGGTGGCCTGCAGGCGTTCGTCGAAGAAGCCTGAACGCAGATCCAGATCCATGATCGTGTCGTCAACGCTGGACTGCAAGCTGTGACGGAAGCTCGTGCCGCGCTCGTCGAGAGCGGTGTTGAGCTTGGCGAGAACGTCGTCGAGCGTGCTGCTGATGGTGCGCTCGCCGCCCGTGAGGCTCTCGTTGATGTCGCGGGTGCGGGCGATCAGGATTTCGTTCAGCTGGCGCGCGCGGTCGTTGAGAGCCGCATTGAGCTTCTCAGCGTTGCTGTCCATGGTGGACGCACGCGTTTCAAACTGGCTGAGGATGGTGTCGCCATGCTCGCTGAGGCCGTGGGTTAGCGCTTCCAGGCGGGTATCGAACTCGTTGGCGAGCGCGAAGCCGGAGGAGGTCAGCGTCTGGAGCAGGGAGTCTGTCTTTGCCGCCAGCAGCGTGCCGAGGGATTGGATTGCGGATTCGGACTTTTCGGTGATCGTCGCTGCGCGCGTGTCGATCATGGATGCGAAAGCTTCGCCCGAGGTGGCGAGGCGTACAGCGATCTCTTCGGTCG
This sequence comes from Rhizobium sp. S96, assembly GCF_030382195.1. NCBI lineage: Bacteria > Pseudomonadati > Pseudomonadota > Alphaproteobacteria > Hyphomicrobiales > Rhizobiaceae > Rhizobium > Rhizobium sp. S96. The sequence goes on along the minus strand of NZ_JAUDRY010000011.1, from coordinate 34,240 downwards.
CGAGCGAGAGGTCTTCACGCAGCTGATCGTGAACGCCGACGATCGAGGTGCGGATGCGCTCGGCGTGATTGACGATCGCTTCGCGTTCCGACCCCAGTTCGTGGACGAGGCCGCGAACACGCAGCTCGTTATCAGCATAGCTGCGCTCAAGGGCATTCACTTCGGAATGCACAAGCGTTTCGAGTTCGGAAGCGCGCGCGATGGTGCGCTCGATGCCTTCGTTCATGGCCGACACTTCGCGGCGCACGGCCTGACCAACGGTCATGATGCGTTCAGAGGCGATCGTTTCCGGTTCGGATAGGCGCAGGGCAACCTCGGCCATCGAACGGGCGGCGTTGCGCATGTCCTGGGCGCGGGCCATCATGATGGCGAATGCGTAGAACAGCAGGACCGGAACGATAATGCCGACGAGGCCGGCGATAGCGCCGGGCAGGGCAATCAGGTCCGAGATCGAGCGGATCTGCCAGATCTGCGGCGAATAGAGTAGGGCGGCCAAGCCTAATCCGGCGACGATCCAGAGAAGCGAGATGATGGTCGCGTTCCGAATGGCGGATCGGCTGGAACCGTTGTCCAGGGACTTCAGGAGCGACGCCGGGCTCGCGCGGCTCGCATCATTGGCGGCGAAGGACGGGGCGCGAGATCCCTGCTCGGGGCGGGGAGCGGCCGCGCCGCTTCGACGACCTTTGGCTTCATCCTTGGTCTGGCTGCTGCGCGCGCTAGGTGTTTCAGACACTTTGGCCTCCGGGGCGTCGGGCTTCTTGTCTTTTAGAGACGGCGTATTATCGTCCTCGAAGTCGATCTGAAGCGCCTCGTCCAATGCCTTGAACGCCTTGTCCTCAATCGATTCGTTGTACTTGTTATTCGCCATTCCGTTACGCCTCGTTACATCTCAGCCGGTTCACACTCGCTCGGGCTTCCGCCTCACCCGAACCAAACCCTTGCCTCTGAACTCGTCCGCACCGGTTACCAGAGCGGATAAGCATATCATTTCAGAGTGGATAGCTGCTTTTTCATACAGACGGTATCAAAACATTACCATTATCCACTTGGCGAGCAAAGGCAGGTGCCGCAAAGCTCGCCCAATAGTATCGTAGTGACACATCCGTGCCCGCTAGACAATTAACGCGGTGCTGCAAATCCCCCGATATTAATGCTTCGTTAACGCATTTCGCACGGATGCGGACCAAAAAATCCAACGGTTTAGGCGGGTTTAACGGGTATTAACCATAACGGGAGAAATCCGCCCTGAATGCGCCCGAATTTAACGCGATTGCCACGCCGCAACCCGCACCATGCTTGTAGGCGGGACACAGGACTGGAGAGTAGCACATGGCAGCAGTGAGTATTGCGTTCGCAGCGCCGGACAACTGCAAGGGCTCACGCCCTTCGCAGGAGCGCCCGGTCGACCTCGTCCATCTGGCCAACCAGACGATGGGCGACAAGGCGCTTGAGTTGGAAGTCTTGCAGATGTTCGCGCGACAGGCGCGCGCTTGCCTGCATGAAATATCGTCCGGCGATGCGAAGACGATCGCCGCGGCCGCGCATCGGCTGAAGGGGGCTGCCGGCTCGATCGGTGCCTTCCGGGTGCGCGCGGCGGCGGAAGCGCTCGAAGAACACAGCGGTGACGCGGTCAGCATCGCGTCGGTTGGCGTGGCGGTCATTGAGGCCGAGAACTTCATTCTGAAGCTTTGCCGCTGAGACTGCGATCGCCGGCGTGATTGCCAACACCCGTTGTTCCATTCCGGAACAGCGGGTCTTTTTATGGCTGTCCCAGTGGCGCAATCTGGCAAGCGTGTCGCTTCCCAATCTGGAATGAAAGACGTGTCGGCGGTCGTTGTTGACTGCCTCGCCGATTTGTTGGAAGTAAATTCAAACCTCCCTTTGATGATTTACCGGAACTTGCCATGCCCAAACTGACTATTGTCGCCTTCGACGGCACACGCTTCGATCTTGATGTCGATCAGGGTTCGACCGTCATGGAAAATGCCGTCCGCAACTCGGTGCCCGGCATCGAAGCGGAATGTGGCGGCGCCTGCGCTTGCGCTACCTGTCATGTCTACGTCGATGACGAATGGACCGAACGTGTCGGCGCGCCCGAGGCGATGGAAGAAGACATGCTGGACTTCGCCTTCGACGTCCGTCCGACGTCGCGCCTGTCCTGTCAGATCCGCATGAAGGCCGCGCTTGACGGTCTGATCGTGCACGTGCCTGAACGGCAGGCCTGATCCGTCTCCCTCGCAAAAAAATGCCTCGCTGGTCGAAGACGAGCGAGGCGAGGTAGGCGCATTACCTACGGACGAGGGAGGATCATCCGCGGCTTCGCAACGCGCCAGGAGAACCCAGGAACGAAAGTTCCGGCTAACCGACCTGAACTTTCGAATGTTTGAATATTAGCGCGTTGTTGTTGATTTTACTAGGGTGATAAATAACCGGTAAATCACTGGGGCGACGAGGCTTTTGCACAATTTTCGTTGTTCGGCTAAGCTCTCGTGGTCGTTTTTGGGTGACGAATCAGCTAATGTACGCCGCCCGAAGATTTAATCCGATTGTTGAGCAATCGCAGGATGCGATTCTGGAAATTCACGGCCTCGACCTGATCGAATCGGGCCTGAAGGCGATCATGTTCCTCGATTCCCCGAGTCGATGTGACGGTCACCAGTTCCTGCATGGCCTCGCAAGTGCGCTGAGGCGGTAGCGCCAAGATGCGCTTTTCCATCTTTTTTGCCTGCTCCCTGGCGATTTCAGCGTGACGCTCTTCGTGGCGCTTGATGTCGCTCGACAGCGTATCCCAGATCATCGACAGCTGCTTGCTGGCACCGTTGCGGTTGCTCCAGCGGGGCAGGATGATCTGCGTATGGACGGTCACCTTGGCGTGTGAAACGCGGCAGCGACCGCCATCCTGGATGTAGGTCGCTTCGCCTCCGAATCGGATCTTCGTGGCGCCCGGATGACGGGCGGAGGACCCGCTTGCGGTCGGGCCGCGCGTGCTCAACTGCTGATCCAGTTCGTCGGCTGTTTTTCCCTTGATATCGAAATAGGAATAGCTCTTCGTCGCCACGACCGCGGCAACGGCCGGACTGCAGATCGAAGCCGTCAGGCAAAGGGCCGCGAGAAGGAACATGTGGCGCGTCGGGGAAGGCATTCTGCGAATACTCATGTTGAAGTTTGCGGGAGCTTGGGGCATAGCCACGATCAGCGCAATATCGTGTCGCTGTTTTTCGTTTGATAGGATGAACGCCGTTGGCACAGCGTGGAAGCAGTTGGTGGCGCGTCGGGCATGGCCGCGAGATCGAACTTGGTCCGCGCGCCATAATTATGGGGATCGTCAACGTAACGCCGGACTCTTTTTCCGATGGCGGCAGCTACGGTAGCGTCGACGCTGCCATAGCACATGCGCTAAGGGCTGTGGAGGACGGGGCGTCGATCATCGATATCGGCGGCGAATCCACCAAGCCCGACGCTGACGCGGTCAGCCCCGAAGAGGAGCAGACGCGCGTGCTGCCTGTCATCGAGGCACTGCGAGACAGGAGCCAGGTTCTGATTTCCATCGATACCTATCGCGCCGAGACGGCGAGGCTTGCCTTGAGCGCCGGCGCCCATATCGTCAACGACGTCTTTGGCCTGCAGAAAGAGCCGGAGATTGCCGACGTTGCAGCGGCCAACGGCGCGGGGCTTTGCGTCATGCATACCGGTCGTGACCGCGACAAGCTGGACGACGTGATCGCGGACCAGTTTCTGTTTCTTGAACGGTCGCTCGAGATTGCTGCCTTTGCCGGCGTGGAACGCGATCGGATCGTTCTGGATCCCGGTTTCGGTTTTGCCAAGGATACGGCAGAGAATGTCGAGCTCATGGCTCGTTTCACTGAGCTCGAGCGGCTGGGGTTGCCTTTGCTGGCAGGCACCTCGCGCAAGCGGTTCATCGGGGCGTTGACGGGGCGAGAGGCGCCGCAGCGCGATGCCGGCACGGCGGCCACCAGCGTTCTGCTGCGCTTGCAGGGAGCGGCGATCTTTCGCGTGCACGATGTCGCAATCAATAGGGACGCGCTGGCCGTCGCGGATGCTATGCTAGAAGCACGCGACGCGTTTGATCGGAAGGGCACGGCATGAGTACCGGATACACTATCACTTTGCAGAACTGCGCATTCTTCGCGCGCCATGGTGTCCATGACGAAGAGGAATTCCTCGGTCAGCGGTTCTTTGTCGATGCTGAACTCGATGTCATTGCGAGCGACGCGCTGGAAACTGATTCAATCGCCGACACGGTGAACTACGGCATCGCATTCACCGTCATCGAGGAGATTGTCACCGGTCGGCGACGTTACCTGATCGAGGCGTTGGCGCTGGATATCGCCAAGGGCCTTTGCGAGAAATTCCCGCAGATCAAGCGCGCCAAGATCACGGTTCGCAAGCCGAACGCGCCTGTCCCCGGCGTTCTCGATTTCGTTCAGGTGAGTGTCGAACATTTTGCCTGACGCAGCTTTCAAGACAGCGACACTCGGGCTTGGCGGTAATCTCGGCGATCCGGTGAAATCCATGGCTTTGGCGCTGCGAGCGCTCGACGAGCGCGAGGACTGTCGCGTCTCGGCGGTTTCACGCCTCTATCGCACACCGCCCTGGGGGAAGACGGACCAATCCTTCTTCTTCAATTCATGCGCTCGCGTGGAAACCACACTTGCTCCGGAGGCGCTCCTGGATGTCTGTCTGGAGATCGAGCGGGGGATGAAGCGGGAGCGGATCGAGCGATGGGGGCCGCGCACGCTCGATATGGACATACTGACATATGCCGGCGTGAGCCAGGATGCGCCACGGCTGGCATTGCCACATCCGCGGATGACCGATCGCGGCTTCGTGCTGATGCCGCTGGCTGATTTCGCGGCGGACATGATCGTGGATGGCAGGTCAGTGGGCGAATGGCTTGCAAAGGCCGATATAGCGGGGATCGAGGTTGCGGATCAGTCGCCGGATTGGTGGCAGCGTTCCTGAGAACGCAGCCCCGCGCCCATGACGATCAAGGCAGTTATTGAACCGAGCCGACTGTCATTTCATCGACTTGGCGGGTCAGCGTCATGCCGATGACGGGGATCATCTGGCTTTCGACCTTGACGGAAACCGTGACGTTCATCGTCTTGTCGTCGCGGATACGGGCAATCATGGCGCCGTTGAGCTTGGCGCGGTTGAGGCCCATGACGACCGTATCCGGGGTGACCGTGCCTGAGACAACATCGAGGCCCTTGCCGGCCGCACCATCAAGGAACTTGCCCTTGTAGGTATTGCCCGACTGGGAAATTACTGCGCTCATCGGCTGCTTGAAGACGCCGACCCGGCAACTGCCATCGAGCTTCATGCCTGTCTCGCCGCCGGGGGCAGGCTCACCCACGAGGCTGCAGGTGAATTTCGTGCCCTTGTATTTGCCGGCCACAATCTCGCCCGGTCCCTTCCAGGAGCCTCCGACGCTCTCGAAAAACGCCTTGTCGCGAGTAGCCGCCGTCGCTGCCGGAGCCGCGTCCACGACCGGTGAAAGGGCAACTGCGGCGAGGCCGCATAGAAGAAGAAGCTTGCGCGAGTACATGGTTTTTCCCTGGCGAACGGTATCGCTGAATTGTTTTGAGTTTTGCCGAAAATGGTTAATGCTTGGTTTCGGAGGCGCCGAATTGCGCCCAGGCGAGAGCCTCAAACGCCGCGGCGCGCAGCATGGGTTCTCGCGCAAGCCATTGATCAGGCTTGTTTATCCGGAGCCCGTTGGCGATTGGCCGAAAACGACCGTGCTGCATTAAGATTTGGGGTTGTCGCCGCGTTGCGACATCGATGGCGTGAGGTCACCGATGAAATCACCGATTCCCGGACGCTTGAGGGCGCGAAATGCCATAGGGCGGCAGAGATCCATTGCAGCGATTCCGATGCGGGCGGTCATCAGTCCGTTGATGACGCCTTCGCCGAGCCGGGCGGAGAGTTTGGACGCCAGGCCGTGGCCCAGGACCTGCTGGACGAGGCTGTCGCCGACGGCGATCGATCCGGTGACGGCGAGGTGGGCAAGGACGTCGCGCATGAGGCGAATCATGCCGAGGGTACCCGGCCGACCGCCGTACAATTCCGCCATGGCCCGGATGAGGCGGGCGGCCTCGTAAAGGACATAGAGCAGATCGACGATGGCGCGAGGGCTGACGGCCGTAACGATCGACACGCGCTTCGATGCATTGACGATCAAGCCGCGCGCCTGCCGGTCGAGTGGCGCCAGCAATTCGCGCTCGGCCAGCGCCAGGAGATGCGGCGCGTCGATGATGTCACCTTCGGCAGCCTTCAGCGTCGCGCGCCCCTTGGCAGTCTCCGGCTTGCCGGCGAGCAGGCCCTCGAGGCTCTTTACAAGGGCGCGGGCCTTGGCGGGCTTGGTCTCGACAATGGCCGCTTCCGCTTCTGCCTTGATGGTCTGGACGGCGGCAAGCCGCATCATGCCGGCGGTTTCCCGCAGGACGATGGCGATGACGGCCAAGATGCCGATCGCGAGGGCTGCGAGGGCCGTATAGCCGAGCCAGTCCGCACGGGTGAAGAGGTTGCGGATGAGACTGTCGGTCCAGAGCCCGAATGCCAGCGAGAACAGGACGCCGAAGGCACCGAGCGCAATCTTGCCGAACGAGGTGCGGCGCTTGCGGGGCAGCGCGATGGGAACGGCGGGAAGATCCTTGTCAGGATTGATGAAGGGGTCGTCTTCGTCGGCGGTCAGCACGATATGATCGCTGAAGCTTCGCGGTTTCCGCGGCGCCGACATGGTCTCTGTGCGTTGCGGTTCCTTTTCCTCCTCGTAGGCAAATGCCGCGGGGACACGGCCTGCATGTGGCGGCTTCTCCGATGGCGGCTTGATCATACGAGGCGGTCTCCGAACAGGAACTGCATGGCTCGATCGAGCCGGATATGCGGCACCGAAAGCTTGATGCCACCGCCTGTTTCTTCCAGCTGCGGCGGACGAAAGCGGACGACGTTCACATCCGGCAATTGGACATTGGCACTGTCTGATTCAATGCTTTCGAAGAGGCTTTGGGGATCTTCTGGCAGATCTCCCGGAAATATCGCTGTCTTCTTGAGACCGTCGAAGCGCTCGCCGGCGATGGTTTCGCCTTCCATCGGCGTGCCGATAATGACGGGGAGTTCGTGCCCATCGCGCTTGACGGTAGCCTCACGCGTCGCGCGCACGGAGGCGAGCGCCATCACGTCGATACCGGCTCCCGCCATTCCGATGCGCTGAATGGCGCGGTCGACAAGGCGGCGGGTGAGGGCGTCGAGCCGGTGGTGGCTCTCGTGGTGCAGATGGTCGGCCTTCGTGGCTGCCACGAGGACGCGGTCTATGCGCCGGCCAAGCAGGGAGGAAAGGATCGAATTCTTGCCTGGTCGAAAACAGGCGAGCACATCCGTGAGAGCCCGTTCGAGATCCTGAACTGCCTCCGGGCCGCGGTTGATGGCCTGAAGCGCGTCGACGAGCACGATCTGGCGGTCGAGGCGTGCGAAGTGCTCCCGGAAGAAGGGTTTGACGACAACGGACTTATAGGCCTCGTAGCGGCGCTCCATCATGGCCCACAGCGAGCCTTTTTCCGGCTTTCCGTCCAGGGGCAGTTGCAAGGGTGCGAAGGTCAGCGCAGGCGAGCCATCCAGATCTCCTGGTAGCAGGAAGCGTCCGGGCGGAAGGGTCGACAAGGAGCGTTCGTCGGCCTTGCAGGCCTTGAGGTAATCCGCAAAGGCGGTCGCGAGGTTGCGGGCCTGCATTTCGTCGGCGGGGGCGTTGATATCCGTGGTGCTCGTCTGTGCCAGCCAGTTGCCGGATAGTTCCGCGCGGATACCGGTTCGGGCAAGGGCGATCGTCTCTTCGCTGAAGGTGCGATAATCCTTCGTCAATAGAGGCAGGTCGAGCAGCCATTCGCCGGGGTAGTCGACGATGTCGATCGATAGTCGCCCGGGTGAGAAGAAGCGGTTCCAGCCGCTGGCGCTCTGATAATCGAGCGTGATCCGAAGTTCCGATATGGCGCGGGTGGAATCGGGCCAGATACGGTCCTTTACCAGTGCGCGAATATGGTCCTCGTATTGGAAGCGGGGAACGGCGTCATCGGGCTGCTGTTCGAGCCTAGCCCCGGAAATGCGCCCCGATTGCATCGCCTCGAACAGCGGCAGGCGGCCACCGTGCAGCAGATTGTGGACAAGAGATGAAATGAAGACCGTTTTACCGGCACGCGACAGGCCGGTCACCCCCAGGCGCACGGTCGGATTGATGAGGCCGGATGCTCGATCGGACAAGGTATCGAGAGCAATGCGTGCGTCGTCGGTGAAGGATGTCAGACTGGGCGGCAAGGCGGAATTCCGATTGGATCTGCAACGCCATATAGGAAGCCGGGCGTAAAACGCAAAGACGCCGGCAGGGCGATGTCAGTCGATTACGAAGTCGACAAGGCTCCAGCCGTCGTTGACATAATCGAGAACGGCGAGGCCCGCCGTCGGAAAGCCTGTCGGTAGGTCACGCAGGAGCGCGTCGTGGCCGATCAGCGCTTCCAGCGTCTGCTCCATGGTCGGGTTGTGCCCGACAAGCATGACGGAGCTCGCCTCTTCCTGCGCGTCGAGGATTTCGAGGTAGGTGTCGGGGGAGGCGTTGTAGAGCGCATCGACAAAACGAACTTCGACGGTCGCGCCCATCGCGCGGTGCATCGCATCGGTCGTCTCGCGGCAGCGTATGGCGGTCGAACTCAGAATGAGATCCGGGCGGTAGCCCTTGTCGGCGGCCTTGTCGGCAACCAGCTCGGCATCGGCATAGCCCTTGTCATTGAGCGGCCGGTCGAAATCGTTCTGTCCGGATGTGGCCCATGCGGCTTCCGCATGTCGCAGGAGAAATATCCGGATAGGCGGAGGCAGGATTGCGGCCATAGGAGAATCCCCGATCGGTGAGCTTTTTTCAGTAACTGTTGGGCAGGCTCTGCGTCAACCTTACCGCTCAAGGTTAGGGCCAAAGCAGCCGACGATCGTATCGGTAGAATTGACATACAATATGATTTAAGTCGAATAATGATGGAAAAATAGCCTCTTAGCCTAAAATTGTGACAGATTTAAAAATCTGTTTACCTAGCGTATGGGGCTTGAATCTGCCGGGGCGGTCGGGATATACAGCCGCCAGATGAGATGTTCTTCAGGAGAATCGCGTTGAGTGAGAAGATCGATCTTAGCAACTACGTCCCCTCGGAAGAGGAAGAGTTCATGAATGGCAACCAGAGGGCCTATTTCAGGTCCAAATTGGTTGCCTGGAAGAATGATATTCTCAGAGAGGCGCGTGAAACCCTCGATCATTTGGCCGAGGAAAGCGCAAACCATCCCGATCTCGCGGACCGAGCGTCCTCGGAAACGGACCGGGCAATCGAGCTGCGTGCTCGCGATCGACAGAGAAAACTGATCTCGAAGATCGATGCAGCCCTGCAGCGTATAGAAGACGGCACTTACGGATACTGCGAAGAGACGGGAGAGCCGATTGGCCTCAAGCGTCTTGATGCACGACCGATCGCAACACTGTCGATCGAGGCGCAAGAGCGCCACGAGCGTCGCGAGAAGGTCTATAGGGACGAATAAGTCCAGGTAGGTGGTAAAAAATTGAAGGCACTGCGGCGATCGCAGTGCCTTTTTTCGTTGCGGCGCCCGCCGTGAAGAGCGCCTACTTGTCGCGGTTGACGCTCATTTCGCCAAAGATTCTGGCGACCTCGTTCTGCAAAGCCGCATCGGCGCCGGTAATCGGTGCCATTTCGGGATCGCGCCGTGGCATGTTGGTGGCAGGTGCTGCCGGCGCCGGACGGACAGGCGGGGTCGGCGCGCGAACGATTCGCTCTGCAGCGAGGGTGCTCGTCATCTCGTCTTCGAGGATACGCTGGAAGTCGCTCGGCTGGCTTGCAGGTGCAGCGTTTCCGAGATCCGCCACCTGGGCAGGCTGCGTCGGAACCGGCGTGGCTATCTGCGGCTCGATCCGTTGCTGTGGAAGGACACGCTGGCGCGCGGCGTCCAGGATATCGGCTGCCGCGGATGCTTCGATCGGCGCCGGGCTCGGCGGAGCAAAGGTTTGCGTCTGCGGGCGAGGTTCGACCACAGGCGACGGGCGAAGCGCTCGCTCGGTCTCGGTATCGATCGGGATGCGCGGCTGCGGTGCCGGAAATACAACCGGTGCCTCGGCCTGAGCGATCTGCACCGGCTCCGGCACGGGTGCTCTCTGGATCGTCGCCACGTTTGCCGGCATGGCAGGCTGCGCCGCTTCGGCAATCATCACCGGCTGCTCCTTGGCGCGCGAGGGTGACGGCGCTGCAGGAATCGGTGCGGGCTGTGCTGCCGGAGCAGCAGGAACGGGTTCCTGCACGGCGGCGCCTGCCGGCAGGATACGGCTTTCAATAACGATATCGGTCGGCCCGCCGATCATCACCAGATGCTCGACATCGTCGCGACGCACCAGAACGAGGCGCCGGCGTGCATCCACGGCGGCGGCATCCAGCACCTGCAGCCGAGGCTGGCGGTTACGGCCACCCCGGACAAACGGCGACGGCGCGCGATTGCGCATGATCCACAGGATGGCGACGAGAAGCAAAAGAGCGATGGCGACACCGCCGGCCGCAAGGAGGAAACGGCTGCCGTAGGCTCCCATGAGGTCATCGAACATTTCTTTTACTCCTTCGCGGTTTTCACCACATGACGATCTTTATGCTTCGTAGACAAGAGGTGGGCGTCTTGTCCAGCCGGGGGAGGAGCGAGTGGAAGCGGACAAGTTGGCAAGTCCGTCCATTCTAAGCGAAAAACTGGCGCTGTTCCTTGTGAATTCAATCAGTCTTCGCAGTTCCCGGTGTTTTTGGCGGGGCAGCAAATTGCTAAGAAGAAGAGAAGTGTCTGATTCCTGCTTCGCTCTCTGTTACGAGTTGAAGACCGGCGGGCAATGCGAGGAAGTACATGACGAAACCGCGTCAGGCCGAAAAGTTTAGCGAACCGCTCGTGGACCGTGGAGGGCGCGCGGGAACGGCCTTGCGCATTGTCTTGCTGGCCCTGGTCCTGATCGGCGCCGCCGCAGGCTTCGTGGTGTTCAAGAATTCACTCAATAACGAGATGGTTCTCGGCGTCCTTGGCGTGCTTGCCATGGTCGGGATCTTCTTCCTGGTGTCGTCGATCATCGGCTTCATTGAAGTAATGCCGCAGCGCCAATCGGACAGTCTTGCTCGCGCGTTTCTGAATAGTCATCCTGACGGATCGTTGATCACGGACGACAAGGGTCGGATCGTCTACGCCAATGCCGCCTATGGCGAACTGACGGGTGCTCGCAAGCCGACCGAGGTGCAGACGCTGGAAGCCCTGCTGTCGCGTCACCGCGAATCGAACGAAGCGCTCTACCGGCTTTCGAACGGGCTGCGAGAGGGGAAAGAGGGGCGCGAGGAGTTCCGGCTGCTGCGTGCTCTTGGACCGTCTGCAAACGGCTCGGGTGCGCACTGGTATCGTCTCAAGGCCAGGACGCTGAAGGACGAGGAGGGTGGCGGAAAGCCTCTGCAGATCTGGCAGATCAGCGATATCACCTCCGAGCGCGATGACCAGGAGCGCTTCTTCAAGGAGTTGCAGAACGCGATCGATTATCTCGACCATGCGCCGGCAGGTTTCTTTTCCGCGGGGCGGAAGGGCGAAATCTTCTATCTCAACGCGACTTTGGCAGAGTGGCTCGGCCTCGATCTCACGAAGTTCATTCCGGGCTCCGTGACGATCGGCGACCTCGTCGCAGGCGAGGGCTTGGCGCTTATCCAGTCGGTGCAGGCCGATCCGGGCCTCAAGAAGACCGTTACGCTCGATCTCGATTTCAAGAAATCAAATGGTCAGAGCCTTCCGGTACAGATCATCCATAGTGTGACGTCGATGCGAGACGGGGCGCCGGGCGAGAGCCGGACGATCGTCCTGACGCGGCGCGAAAGCGGCGAGAACGAGCAATCGGCCTCCTCGGCGGTCATGCGCTTTACGCGTTTCTTCAACAATACGCCGATGGCGATCGCTTCCGTCGATGGCAATGGGCGGATTCTTCGAACCAACGCGCCTTTCCTGAAACTGTTCTCCGGCATTGTCTCGCGTGACGACGTGGAGAATGGCGCGCTGTTCGAGACCATCGTGCAGGACGTCGATAAGGCGCGGTTGCAACAGGCGCTGGCTGCCGCCAAGGACCGTCAGGGCGACATTGCGCCGATCGACTCCAAAACGCCGACCGACGACGGTCGACATTTCCGTTTCTACGTCAACGCGGTCATCGACCAGAGCGACGAGGCGCCGGAAGAAGCCGCCATCGTCTATGCCGTCGAGGTGACGGAACAGAAGGCGCTCGAGGCGCAGATGGCCCAGACGCAGAAGATGAACGCGGTGGGAACGCTGGCCGGCGGCATCGCGCACGACTTCAACAACGTCCTGACCGCGATACTGCTGTCCTCCGATCACCTGCTCCTGCAGGCGCGACCGGCCGACCCTGGATTTGCGGATCTCATGGAGATCAAGCGCAACGCCAATCGCGCAGCCGTGCTTGTTCGCCAGTTGCTTGCCTTCTCCCGCAAGCAGACTATGCGGCCGACGGTACTGAACCTCACCGATGTGGTCGGCGATCTCCGTATGCTCGTGGACCGGCTTCTCTCGGGCACGAACGTCAAGCTCAATGTCGAATACGGTCGCGATCTCTGGCCGGTAAAGACCGACCTGTCGCAATTCGAGCAGGTGCTGATCAACCTTTGCGTCAACGCTCGCGATGCCATGCCGCAAGGCGGCAATCTCACGCTTCGCACAAGGAACGTTACCGCTGCCGAAGTCGCGGCGTTTAACTATTCCTACATGCCGCATGACGACATGGTCCTCATTGAGGTCAGCGATAACGGAACCGGTATCGCGCCCGAAATCATGGACAAGATCTTCGAACCCTTCTTCACAACCAAGGAAGTGGGCAAGGGAACAGGTCTCGGTCTTGCTATGGTCTACGGCATCGTCAAGCAGTCGGGCGGCTATATCCAGCCGGAGTCCGAGGTCGGCAAGGGAACGACGTTCCGTGTCTTCCTACCGCGCCATATCGTCGAGCCAGCCATTGCCGCCGAGGCCGATGCCGTCACGCCCGATGCGACCGCACCGGCCCTGCAGGCGCCTGCTGCAGCGGAACAGCCGGAGGATCTCACGGGATCGGCCGTCATTCTGCTGGTCGAGGATGAGGAAGCGGTTCGTCGCGGCGGCAAGCGCATGCTGGAGACCCGCGGCTATACCGTTCACGAGGCTGGCTCTGGTGTCGAGGCGCTCGACATCATGGAGGAACTGGACGGCAAGGTCGATATCGTGGTGTCGGACGTGGTGATGCCTGAGATGGACGGCCCGTCGCTGTTGCGCGAACTGCGCAAGAAATACCCGGATCTGAAGTTCATCTTCGTCTCAGGCTATGCCGAGGACGCCTTCGCCCGCAACCTGCCGCCGGATTCGAAGTTCGGTTTCCTGCCGAAGCCGTTCTCGCTGAAGCAGCTTGCTGTCGTCGTCAAGGAGACGCTCGACAGCTGATGGATCTCTAGAGTTTTAGCCATTTCCGGAACCGGGCGTCAGCGATTGTCTGTTATGAAAATCGCAACCTGGGGGTGATTATGCGCTGGAAACTCTTTGCCGTTCTTATGGCTGCTTGGTATATCTGGACGGTTTTCGCTGATTTCGGTGGAGTGCCGCGATCACAATTCCGGATGGTCGGTGATGCGTGTCTCGGTCTCTTTGCCACGATAGGCGTTCTTCTATACGCCTTCGAGCTGCAATTGTTCAGTGGGCAATTCTGGTCGTGGTTTTCACGGTTATACTTGGCATGGGTTTGTGTGTGGCTGGCGTTCTATGTCGTGCGCGTGACCGTCTTCTTCCACGCAAATATGGACGCTCCCTCCGTGGGGAGGGCGATCTTGCTGACATCTTGCTTGGTCGCGCTCTTAGCCAGAGTCTACTCCCTGCAGTGGGTGGCTCTTACGCGCCATGCGAGGGGAGAAAAGCTTGGGTGACAGTTCGCGCTTCACCCGACTTTGGGAGGCGCCGAAACGCCTCCCGACACTCATATCAGCCGCCAAGAGCGACTGCGATTTCGGCCGCGAGGCGAGCGTTGTTCTCGACCAGCGCGATATTGGTCTTCAGGCTCTGACCGTCGGTGAGATCGAAGATCGTGCTGAGAAGGTATGGTGTGACTGATTTGCCGCTGACTTCGTCACGTTCGGCACTGTCGAGCGCGCGCTGGATATAGATTTCCATTTCTTCGCGCGGGATCTCGTCGGCTTCCGGGACCGGATTGGCGATCAGCATGCCGCCGTCGATGCCGAGCTGCTCGCGAACCGTCTGGAAGTTGGCGATGGCAGCGGGGCTGTTCAGGGTGAGGGGGCTCGGCAGGCCGGAGGAGCGCGACCAGAAGGCGGGAAATTCGTCGCTTTCATAGGTCACGACAGGAACGCCTGCCGTTTCAAGCACCTCGAGGGTCTTCGGGATATCGAGGATCGCCTTTGCGCCGGCGCAAACGACGATGACGCCGGTGCGGCCTAGTTCCTCGAGGTCCGCGGAAATGTCGAAGCTTTCCTCTGCACCGCGATGCACGCCGCCGATGCCGCCGGTTGCGAAAACCTTGATGCCGGCACGCGCGGCCGCAATCATTGTCGCTGCAACCGTTGTTGCACCATGACGGCGCTCGGCGATGGCGAAGGCGAGGTCGGCGCGGGACACCTTGAGCACATCCTTTGCCTGTGCGAGCTGTTCGAGCTCTTCGGCTTCAAGACCGATATGAAGGGTGCCGTGGATGACCGCGATCGTCGCCGGGACGGCGCCCTGTTCGCGGATGATCGCTTCGACGCTACGCGCCATCTCGATATTGCCCGGATAAGGCATTCCGTGCGTGATGATCGTGGATTCGAGTGCCACGATCGGTGCGCCACGCTGCTTGGCGCTTGCGACTTCCTGGGAATAGGAGATTGGCAGCAGGGGGGAGATCGGTTTCGTCATCGTCTTTTCCATTTCATCGGTAGGGGCTTCAATGCAGAATTCTTGCCTGCGGAACAAGGGCAAGTGTTTCCTGCAGCCTTTCGGGGGATAGGTTTTCGTTCACTGCATGCGGTGATCTTACGGTCATGGCTGCTGCCGCGGCACCTTCTCTCACGGCGTCGGCGAGCGGCAGGCCGCGCATCAGGGCGGATATGACGCCGGCTGCCAGCGAATCTCCTGCACCTGTCACGTCGGCCACATCTTCGACGTTTGCTGGCTGCAGCGCGACGACGCGTCCGCCCGCGAATGCGATAAGGTCGCGTTGGCCGCGTGTAACGACGCCACCCTTGAGACCTATGTCGCCAAGCAGTGACGGCCAGTGAGAAGGGTCATTCGGCCGTTCGCCGGTCAGCGCGATTGCCTCCGCTTCGTTGAGGAAGAGATAGTCTATACCGCTCATGCAAGGCTTCAGCTTCACCGCCTTCGCAGGCGAGATGGCGATCGCGGCGACCGGCTTTCCGAGCGAATTGGCGCGGGAGACGATGGCCGACAGCGTTTCTTCCGGAAGGTTGGCGTCAAAGAGGATGAAGTCGGTTCCCGCAAACGCGTCGCGCACGGCGCGAATAGAAAGCCGCCGGGGCACGAACATGCGGTAGAGATCCATGTCGGCGAGGGCGATAACGAGATTGCCGTCGCGTTCCATAATGGCGGTGTAGCTCGGAGTCTTGCGGTCCAGGAAGACGAAGGGGCGGTCGTTGATGCCGGCGAAATCGGCGGCTTCTCCCACCATCTCGCCTGTCGGATCGCCGCCACGCGGGGAAATCATCGTAACGTCGAACCCCAGCCGCGCGAGATTGCGGGCCGCATTGAAGCCGCCGCCGCCGGGCTCCTCGAACCACGAACCGGGATTGCTTGCGCCTGGCGCCGTATCGCCGGAGATGCGTCCGCGCCGGTCGATATGAGCGCCACCGAGGATGAGAATCTTATTGCGCATTTTTCTGTCCAGCATGAGCAAAAGAGACGAATCGTCCGGCCGGCATCAGAGGGCCAGCGATCGTTGCCGGACCGATAAGCCTTTGCTTTCCATCGATAAAACAAACATAGAACACAGGGCGTTTTACCTTTTTCTTTCAAATATTTGAGCTGCGCTTGCGCGATGAGAACAAATAGAGTACATAATCGACATCGGCGGCGACATTGCTTGAGCGGCTTCAATAACCTAAAGGTGGATCGAATGTCACAGAATTCATTGCGGCTCGTAGAGGACAAATCGGTGGACAAAAGCAAGGCACTTGAAGCGGCACTCTCACAGATCGAGCGGTCGTTCGGCAAGGGCTCAATCATGAAGCTGGGCTCGAACGAGAGCGTGGTCGAGATCGAGACGGTATCGACCGGCTCTCTCGGCCTCGATATCGCGCTCGGCATTGGCGGTCTGCCGAAGGGCCGCATTATCGAAATTTATGGGCCGGAAAGCTCGGGTAAGACGACGCTGGCGCTGCAGACCATTGCGGAAGCGCAGAAGAAGGGCGGCATCTGCGCCTTCGTCGACGCCGAGCACGCGCTCGATCCGGTTTACGCTCGCAAGCTTGGGGTCGATCTGCACAACCTGCTGATCTCCCAACCGGATACTGGCGAGCAGGCACTCGAAATCACCGATACGCTGGTGCGCTCCGGCGCGGTCGACGTGCTGGTAGTGGATTCTGTTGCGGCTCTGACGCCGCGCGCCGAAATCGAAGGCGAAATGGGCGACAGCCTGCCGGGCCTCCAGGCTCGACTGATGAGCCAGGCGCTGCGCAAGCTGACCGCGTCGATCTCGAAGTCGAAGACCATGGTGATCTTCATCAACCAGATCCGCATGAAGATCGGCGTCATGTTCGGTTCGCCGGAAACGACGACCGGCGGCAACGCGCTGAAGTTCTACGCTTCCGTGCGCCTCGACATTCGCCGTATCGGCCAGGTCAAGGAGCGCGAAGAGGTGATCGGCAACCAGACGCGCGTCAAGGTCGTCAAGAACAAGATGGCGCCTCCCTTCAAGCAGGTCGAATTCGACATCATGTATGGCGAAGGTGTCTCCAAGACCGGCGAGTTGGTCGATCTGGGCGTCAAGGCCGGCATCGTGGAGAAGTCGGGCGCGTGGTTCTCCTACAGCAGCCAGCGCCTCGGCCAGGGTCGCGAGAACGCCAAGATCTTCCTGCGTGACAATCCCGAAGTGATGCGTGAAATCGAGACGTCGATCCGTCAGAATGCCGGCCTGATCGCCGATCAGCTTCAAAATGGCGGCCCCGACGCCAATGACAGCGATGATGACTCGTAAGTCTTCCGCAGCTTAATCGTTTAAAACCGGCCGCATTCCTTGATCAGAATGCGGCCGGTTTTGTTTGTCTGCTGGACAGTGGTTAACGCGAGCGATAAAAGCCACTGAATTTAAGATTTGACCTGCTTCCAGGCAGCATTGAAGGGCATAGCATGAGCGGCGTGAATGATATCCGGTCGACCTTCCTCGACTACTTCAAGAAGAACGGCCACGAAATCGTTCCATCGAGCCCGTTGGTGCCGCGTAACGACCCGACGCTGATGTTCACCAACGCCGGCATGGTGCAGTTCAAGAACGTTTTCACTGGTCTTGAGCAGCGCCCTTACAAGACTGCATCGACAGCGCAGAAGTGCGTGCGTGCCGGTGGCAAGCATAACGACCTCGACAATGTCGGCTATACCGCGCGCCACCACACTTTCTTCGAAATGCTCGGAAACTTCTCCTTCGGCGATTACTTCAAGGAACAGGCGATCGAACATGCCTGGACCCTGATCACCAAGGAGTTCGGGCTCGACGCCAAGCGCCTGCTCGTCACCGTCTACCACACCGACGATGAGGCCTTTAATCTCTGGAAGAAGATTGCCGGTCTTTCCGACAACAAGATCATCCGCATTCCGACCAGCGATAACTTCTGGGCGATGGGCGATACCGGCCCTTGCGGTCCGTGCTCGGAAATCTTCTACGACCATGGCGATCACATCTGGGGCGGTCCTCCCGGCTCGCCGGAAGAGGACGGCGACCGCTTCATCGAGATCTGGAACCTCGTCTTCATGCAGTACGAGCAGCTGACGAAGGAAGAGCGCGTCGACCTGCCGCGCCCGTCGATCGACACCGGCATGGGCCTCGAGCGCGTGGCGGCCGTTCTGCAGGGCAAGCACGACAACTATGATATCGACCTGTTCCGCGCTCTGATTGCCGCTTCGGAAGAAGCGACTGGCGTGAAGGCCGAGGGTGAGCAGCGCGCAAGCCATCGCGTCATCGCCGATCACTTGCGCTCGTCGGCCTTCCTGATCGCCGACGGCGTTCTGCCGTCAGCCGAAGGCCGTGGCTACGTGCTGCGCCGTATCATGCGCCGCGCCATGCGCCATGCCGAACTGCTCGGCGCCCGCGAGCCGCTGATGTGGAAGCTTTTGCCGGCGTTGATCCAGCAGATGGGCCGCGCCTATCCGGAGCTGGTGCGCGCCGAAGCACTCATCACCGAAACGCTGAAGCTTGAGGAAACCAAGTTCCGCACGACGTTGAAGCGCGGCCTGTCGCTGCTCTCCGACGCCACGACGACGCTCGGCAAGGGCGACATGCTCGACGGCGAGACCGCGTTCAAGCTCTATGACACATACGGCTTCCCGCTCGACCTGACGCAGGACGCGCTGCGTGCCCGCGAAATCAACGTCGATCTCGCCGGCTTCACCGACGCCATGGAGCGCCAGAAGGCCGAAGCCCGTTCGCACTGGGCCGGCTCCGGCGACAAGGCCACGGAAACTATCTGGTTTGAGCTACGCGACAAGCACGGGGCCACCGAATTCCTCGGCTATGACACCGAGACGGCCGAAGGCGTGGTGCAGGCGATCGTCAAGGACGGCGTTGCCGTTGGCGAAGCCGCCAAGGGCGACAAGGTGCAGATCGTCGTCAACCAGACGCCGTTCTATGGAGAGTCCGGCGGCCAGATGGGCGACGCTGGCGTCATTTCGTCCGATAATGCGAAGATCGAGATCACCGATACGCAGAAACGCGGCGAAGGCCTGTTCGTTCACACGGGCACTGTCGTTGAAGGCACGCTGAAGGCTGGTGATGCCGTTGCGCTGACCGTCGATCACGCGCGCCGTTCGCATATCCGCGCCAACCATTCGGCGACCCACCTGCTGCATGAGGCGCTGCGCGAGGTACTCGGCACCCACGTTGCCCAGAAGGGCTCGCTGGTTACGCCGGATCGCCTGCGCTTCGACGTTTCGCATCCAAAGCCGATGACGGCGGAAGAGCTGAAGGTGGTCGAGGACATGGCGAACGAGATCATTCTGCAGAATTCGCCGGTCACGACCCGCCTGATGAGCGTCGACGACGCCCGCGCCGAGGGCGCGATGGCGCTGTTCGGCGAAAAATACGGTGATGAGGTTCGCGTGGTGTCCATGGGCCAGGGGCTGCATGGGGCGAAAACAGGCAAGCCTTACTCGATCGAACTCTGCGGCGGCACGCACGTGTCGGCCACCGGCGACATCGGTCTCGTGCGCATTCTCGGCGACAGCGCCGTGAGCTCCGGCGTTCGCCGTCTCGAAGCGGTGACCGGTGAAGCGGCGCGTGCCTATCTCGCCGAACAGGACGAGCGCGTGAAGTCGCTTGCGGCTTCGCTCAAGGTGCAGCCGGGCGAGGTTCTGTCGCGCGTCGAGGCGCTGATGGACGAGCGCCGCAAGCTCGAGAAGGAACTGGCTGATGCCAAGCGGAAGCTTGCGATGGGCGGCGGGCAGGGTGGCTCAGCGGATGCCGTTCGTGATGTCGCCGGTGTGAAGTTCCTTGGCAAGGCGATCTCGGGTGTCGATCCGAAGGATCTCAAGGGCCTCGCTGATGATGGCAAGGCAAGCCTCGGCTCCGGCATCGTGGCTTTGATCGGCGTTGGCGAAGATGGCAAGGCGAGCGCTGTGGTGGCCGTCACGCCTGATCTGACCGGCCGGTTCAGCGCCGTGGATCTCGTGCGCGTTGCTTCGGCTGCCCTTGGTGGCAAGGGTGGCGGCGGGCGTCCCGACATGGCGCAGGCTGGCGGCCCGGATGGCTCGAAGGCCGACGACGCGATCGAAGCCGTGGCACTTGCCTTGGCGAGCTAAGCTGCTGTCGAAGAAGCGTTTTGAGGGGCGGGGGCTGGTCTCCCGCCACTGAATTAAAGGTGGATGTGCTAGAATTTTGGGGCGCGAAGCCTCGGCGACTTTGACCCATCGAGGACTTGGTCGCCAGCAGCCGGAACGCTGTAGCGCTGCAAGTGGGCTAGCTTCTATGGTTCCCCAGCTGGGGATTATAGAGAAGCCAGGCGGCTCACGTGCCGCCTGGGATAAAAATCGAAACAGGCGCTATTCCACCGTAAACGTTCCGGCCCCCTTGGAGTATTTCTTGCCTCCAAGCGAATTGATCGTTGCGCATTTTTCCTTGTCGAACTTCTCGCAAATCTTGTTGCCCTTGATGCTCCAAGTGCCCTTGTAGGTGGCCTTGTCGCCGTCGACAGTCGCTTCAATGGTTCCGTCTGGCTTGTAGGTTGTGACGCCGGATTGTGTCTTTGACTTCCAGTGGATTGGGTGGCCTACCAACTCGCTTTTCAGCTGCTCCCCCGTCAAGGTCGCGGCATACGCACCAGATGCGAAGGCTAGTATAATGAGGCCAGAAACCGTGATCGCTTTCATCGTTCACTCCCTCCATCTTAAGCCGCATCTGCCGTCTATCTATACTCCGTGACGGTCGCTCTCACTAGCGATCCAAGGCCCGTCGATCATCTCCCAAAGGCGTAGTGCGGCCTTGTCTGGCGTTCTAGAACCAGATGGGCTCGTGCAGATCACTTCAGACCGCTAGACCAATCCCGCCTTTTTCTTTTCGGGCCTGGCCGAGGTCCGCAGGATTTGTCAAATCGAGGTATGGTTGTCTGTAGCCGATCGATTTGCACGGGGTTCCAACATGAATGGCGAAACGGCATGGGCACTTTATGAAAACCGCCTGCGGCGGGTTTCTGCCTATATCCATGATCATCTCGATGAAGAGCTCGACATGGAAAAGCTTGCCGAGATCGCCTGCATGTCGAGCTATCATTGGCACAGGATCTATCGCGCGATCTATGGCGAGACGCTGGCGGCCACCGTCAAGCGGCTGCGTCTGCATCGCGCGGCGGGCGATATCGTCGGCACGGATCTTCGCGTCAGTGAGATTGCAAAGCGATCCGGCTATCCCAACCTCCAATCCTTCAATCGGATCTTCAAGTCGGTCTACGGCATGCCGCCGGCCCGTTACCGGAAGGAGGGAAGCCACGCAGCTTTCGCACCCTCACCTAACGGAAGGATACAAGCCATGTTCGACATCACCTTACGTAAGATTGCGCCGATCACTCTCGTCGGCGTGGCTCATACCGGTTCCTATATGCAGATCGGCAGATCGTTCGAGACGCTGTTCGGCACGCTCTATGCGCGCGGGCTGGCACAGCCCGAGATGCGCATGATCGGCGTCTATCTCGATGATCCCGATATCGTGCCAGCGGACGAGCTGCGCTCGATCGCCTGTGTGACTGCCGATGATATCGCTGTATCCGAGCCGCCTTTGCAGCAGACGTCGGTGGAAGGCGGAGAATATGCGGTGCTCCGGCACAAGGGACCCTATGCGGACATGCACAAGGCCTACCAGTGGCTCTATGCCGAATGGCTTCCAAAATCCGGCCGGCAACTGCGCGATAGCGTGATGTTCGAGGAGTATCTCAACAATCCGCGCGAGGTGCCGCCGACCGAACTCCTGACGGAGATCTATATGCCGCTTGCCTGAGCTCAGGCGCTCTTCTGCATGGCCTGCATCGCTTCCTCGTCGATGGCGTGGGCACGCTTGTAGGCGGGGCGGTCGGTGACGCGGCCGACATAGTCGGCAAAGGCCTGGCGCTTCTCGATCGTACCGAATCCCAGGCCCCAGGCGACATGGGAGCCGACATAAACGTCGGCGGCCGTGAAGCGATTGCCGGCGATATAGGGCGAGGCGCTGACAGCCTTTTCCAGCGTGTCCATGACGTCGGCATAGCTGCCGTACCCTGCCATGCGGCTCTTGTCCGGTGGTATGTGATAGCCGAGGGCATGGTTGGTCACCGCAGCCTCCAGCGGGCCGGCGGCGAAGAACATCCAGCGGTGATAATTGCCGCGCTCTTCGGGCCGCGGGGCAAGCCCTGTGTCCGCAAAGGTATCAGCGAGATAGGCGCAGATGGCGGCACATTCGGTGACGACGGTCTTGCCGTGCAGGATCGTCGGCACCTTTCCCATGGGGTTCACGGCCAGATATTCCGGTGCCTTGATGCTGCCGCCGAAGGTGAGCAGTTCCGTCGTGTAGGGAACGCCCGTTTCCTCGAGCATCCAGCGGGCAATGCGCCCGCGCGACATCGGGTTCGTGTAGAAAACCAATTCGTCTGCCATGCTGTCCTCCTCGTTGTTCCGGCACGCGATCGGTGCCGGCACTGGTAAACATAAGACGGGTCGGCGGGCTGGAAAGATGTCGGTCTACAAGGCCTTGCGATATTGGATGAAGCCGGAGCGTTCGGCGATGTGATCGTAAAGGCGTCGCGCGATCGCGTTGGTCTCGTGTGTCATCCAGTAGAGGCGGCCGGCGCCGTTCTTCCTGGCGAGGTCGGCAACGGCCTCGATCAGCGCGGCGCCGGTCCCGAGACCACGCTGCGTATCGTCGACATAGAGATCCTGCAGATAGCAGGTCCACTTTGGGAGCCAGGTAGAGCGGTGGAAGATGGCGTGGACGATGCCGACCAGGCGGTTGCCGTCGTCGAAAGCGCCGAGCGCATACATTTCCTCGGCCGGGTCGTGGAAGCGACCCCATGTCAGGTCGGTCGTGTCGGAGGGAATGGCGACTTCATAGAAGCGCTGGTAGCCTGCCCAGAGCGGCTCCCAGGCGGCTCGATCGGACGGCTGCAGCGGACGGATTTCAACGGTCATTTTATTGTTCCCCCTTGGTTGTCGTAGAAATGAAAACGGCGGGGAAGACCCCGCCGTATCGTTCGCATATCGCTGATGGCTTATGCCATCGCCTTCTGCAGGTTTTCGTCGATCTTGTCGAGGAAAGCCGTGGTCGAGAGCCAAGGCTGATCCGGGCCGATCAGCAGCGCCAGGTCCTTGGTCATGAAGCCAGCTTCGACGGTGTCGACGCAGACCTTTTCGAGCGTGGCTGCGAACTTCGCCAGTTCGGCGTTGTCGTCGAGCTTGGCGCGGTGCGCGAGGCCACGGGTCCAGGCGAAGATCGAGGCGATCGAGTTGGTCGAGGTTTCCTGGCCCTTCTGGTGCTGGCGGTAGTGACGCGTCACCGTGCCGTGTGCGGCTTCGGCTTCGACGGTCTTGCCATCCGGCGTCAGAAGAACGGAGGTCATCAGGCCGAGCGAGCCGAAGCCCTGGGCAACGGTGTCGGACTGAACGTCGCCGTCGTAGTTCTTGCAGGCCCAGACGTAGCCGCCGGACCACTTCAGAGCGGATGCGACCATGTCGTCGATCAGGCGGTGCTCGTAGGTGATGCCGATTTCCTTGAACTGATCCTGGAATTCAGCCTCATAGACTTCCTGGAAGATATCCTTGAAGCGGCCATCATAGGCCTTGAGAATGGTATTCTTGGTCGACAGGTAGACCGGCCACTTGCGCATCAGGCCGTACATCATCGAGGCGCGGGCGAATTCGCGGATCGACTCGTCGAGGTTGTACATGGCCATGGCCACGCCGGCGCCGGGAGCGTCGAACACTTCCTTTTCGATGACCTGGCCGTCTTCACCGACGAACTTGATGGTCAGCTTGCCCTTGCCCGGGAACTTGAAATCGGTGGCGCGGTACTGGTCGCCGAACGCGTGACGGCCGACAACGATCGGCTTCGTCCAGCCGGGAACAAGGCGCGGAACGTTCTGGCAGATGATCGGCTCGCGGAAGATGACGCCGCCGAGGATGTTGCGGATCGTGCCGTTCGGGCTCTTCCACATCTGCTTGAGGTTGAATTCCTTGACGCGATCTTCATCCGGCGTGATCGTCGCGCACTTGATGCCTACGCCGTGCTTCTTGATGGCGTTGGCGGCGTCGATTGTCACCTGGTCGTTGGTGGCGTCGCGGTTTTCGACGGAAAGGTCGAAATAGTCGATGTCGAGGTCGAGATACGGATGGATCAGCTTATCCTTGATGAGCTGCCAAATGATGCGAGTCATTTCATCGCCGTCGAGATCGGCGACGGGATTGGCGACCTTGATCTTCTTCATGTATCTGCCTCGTTAAGCTTAGAAGGGACGGGCGTCCCGGGTGGGTGATATCAAATCCCGAGCGCTATAGCACTGTGAGCCCGGAGTGCAAAGCCGCAAGCGCTCAGGACCGGTGTGTTTTTGCGGGCATTGCCAAGCCAGTGAAAATGGCTAGTCTCCGCGCGAAACCATTGCCCCGGACATTTCATCATGAAGAAGATCTCGCTCCCGCTCGCCATTCTCCTCGGCCTGTCCGCACCTGCCTTTGCAGGCGACGCCACCGCGCCCGTCAAGGAGATCATGGATGCCACCATGAAGAACTGGTCGGGCACCGACGCCGACTGGATCGACATTTTCGACGACAGCCGTTTGACGCGGCTCTACAGCAAGGACTTCGTGACGAAGTACCAGGCCGCGGTGCAGAACCCGGCCGCCGACGAGGACGGCATTTCGCCGTTCGACTACGACGTGATCGTCAACGGCCAGGATGCATGCCCGCTGCAGGATCTTGCCTATGCGCCCAAGCCGGCGGCGAACGGGACGACCGAAGTGGTCGTTACCTTCAAGAAGGCCACCTGCATGGACGATGGGTCGGACAAGCAGGCCGTCACCACGGTGCGGTTCGAGGTGATCGACGAGGCCGGCAAGCCAGTGATCGACGACGTAATCACGGCGGGGGATCCGGGTCAGCCAGATAACTCGCTCAAGAATACCATGGTGCAGATCGCCAAGGGCGAGTGACGGCCCGACTTGATTTGATTTCCTGACCGGTCAAGTTATCCGGTCAGGTTGGGACGCATATTCCTCTGCTTTTAGGGGCCTTGGCGCTTGCTTTCGGGTTTTGACTTCCGCGATTGGCTGCTTGCAAACGATCCGGCACTGTCGCGCTTGCGCGTCGCGTCGCGTGTCACGTTGACCATTGCGTTGTCTTTCGGCGCGTTGCTGGCCATCAACTACCTGCTGGTTCCGCTTCCCACAGCATCCTACGGCCTGGGGATCGTGCTCTCGATCGAAGGCGGCGTTGCCGTGCGCGACAAGGGCGGCATGCCACAGCTGATCACACGGTTGCTGGGGTGCCTTGCGAGCATTGTCGTGGTGGGGATTGCCGCGAGCCTGGAGGCCTACCGCTACGTTTCCGACTGCGTCTTCCTGCTTGTGATCTTTCTTGCCGCATCGGCGCGGGTGTTCGGTGCGCGGGGACATGCAGTCGGTATGTTCGCCTTCACCTCCTACTTCATGGGCGCCTATTTTCGGCCGCCGCTCGCCGAACTTCCGCTGGTGGCGATCGGTCCCGTCGTTTCGGCTCTGATCG
Organism: Rhizobium sp. S96; assembly: GCF_030382195.1. Taxonomy (NCBI): domain Bacteria; kingdom Pseudomonadati; phylum Pseudomonadota; class Alphaproteobacteria; order Hyphomicrobiales; family Rhizobiaceae; genus Rhizobium; species Rhizobium sp. S96. The sequence goes on along the minus strand of NZ_JAUDRY010000011.1, from coordinate 8,698 downwards.
GGCATCTGGTGCGTTCGGTCGTGCTGGCGGACGATTGGCGACGCGACCTGCTGCGGTCGCTCGAAAGCGTGCGCGGGCGGATCAATCAGATCCTGTTCAAGATCGCTGCATTGTCGGCACACGGGCGGTTTCTGGAAACGGACCGGCCGGAACTGAACCAGCTCGAGGAGCGACTGAAGGAAGTCGTGCTGATGGCGGAGAGTTTCATTCCCCGACCACCGAGCGGCGTCCTGGATGCGGCGACCGAGCCGGCGGGCGAACTTGCGATCCGTCTTTTCGACGCGCATCTCGCGGCGGAGACTGCGATCGTGCTTAGCGCCCAGAGCCTGCCGTCGTTCGAGATGGTTCATGCGATCATCGAAGGCGACGTGATTCAGGCGCCCAAGGTTGTCGACGGTGCGCAAGCGGAAACCATTCAGGCGCTTGCACGCCTTGGTGAGGCACGTAGTGACCTCAGCAGGACGATCGAGCTCGGATATGCCACTGGCTTTGCGGAGATCGCGGCGGTGACCGAGACTGCGGCATCCGCGGAGAATCCCGACTTTTCCCTGAGCAATCCTCTGATCCGTTCGGCGCTGCAGATTACCTTGGCGTCGGCGATTGCCATGACGCTCGGGCTGGCGCTTTCGCGTGAGCGCTGGTTCTGGGCAGTGCTGGCCTCCTTTCTGGTTTTCACCAACACCAATTCACGCGGCGATACCGCGATGAAGGCGTTGCAGCGGTCGGTGGGTACGCTCTTCGGAATCTCGATCGGGTTGGGGCTTGCGACATTGCTCAACGAGCAGATGGCTGCTGCCCTCGTGGTCACCGGCATCTCGATCTTCCTGGCGTTCTACTTCCTGCAGACCTCCTACGCGACGATGACATTTTTCGTTTCGATCGCGCTCTGCCTGGTCTACGGGATGATCGGCTCCCTGACGGTCGATCTGCTCTTGTTGCGCATCGAAGAAACCGCTCTTGGTGCTGCAGCCGGAACCCTGGTGGCATTCCTGGTCTTTCCAGCGCGCACCCGCGGCGCGCTGGACGTGGTACTCGCCAAGTGGTATGCGGCGCTTCAGGAGATGCTCGCCGCAGCCTCGGCGGGTGAACCGTCAAACGCCCTGATCGTCCGGTCGCAGAAGCTCGACGCAGCCTACCGTGATCTGACGGCTGCCGCTCGGCCCCTGGGATCTACGTGGTCCATTGTCACCAAGCCGGGACATATCCGCCAAACGCTGGCAATTTTCCTGGCGGCAACCTACTGGGCAAGGATCATGGCGAAGAACCATGATGCGGCGGCTGCCGGGGCGGATGGTCAGGCGTTGATCGACGCCGATCTGGCCCGGATAACGACTGTCGCCAAGCGCGGGTCCGAATGCTTCTTCGTCGACAGCAGGAACCATAGCGGTGGGCGGCATTTGCCGCTGTCAAATGCGGGTGCGCGGCTCGGGGCCGAAATGATCGGGGTGACGCTCGATCGACTTTATCCCGACGCTTAAGTCTTGCCGTTTGGGGTGGTCTTGGCTATTCCCGCGCATAGCAAAAGGATCGAGACTTCATGGCAGGCACGAATAGCGAGCGGCAACTTCTGACGGAAGGTCCCGTCATCATTCTGGTCGAACCGCAGATGGGCGAGAACATCGGGATGGTGGCGCGCGCCATGGCGAATTTCGGGCTCTCCGAACTGAGGCTCGTCAACCCGCGCGACGGGTGGCCGAACGAGAAGGCGCAGGCCGCCGCCTCTAAGGCCGACCATGTGATCGAGGGCACGAAGGTCTTCGATACGCTTGAGGAGGCGATTGCCGACCTGAACTTCGTCTACGCGACGACGGCGCGCGAGCGCGACGGCTTCAAGCCCGTGCGCTCGCCGGTCGTTGCTGCGCAAACGCTGCGGGCGCGTTTTGCAGCGGGCGAGGGCACCGGCATCCTTTTTGGGCGCGAACGCTGGGGGCTCTCCAACGAGGAGGTGGCGCTGGCCGACGAGATCGTGACCTTCCCGGTCAATCCCGCCTTTGCCTCGCTCAACATCGCCCAGGCAGTACTCCTGATGTCCTATGAATGGATGAAATCGGGCATGGAGGATCTTGGCAGCGTTCCCTTCCAGGCGATGTCGCAGACACAATCCACGAAGGAACAGTTGCACGGGCTCTACGATCAGTTGGAAGAAGCGCTGGAAGCGCGCAATTATTTCCATCCGCCCGCGAAAAAGCCGAAAATGATCGACAACCTCCGCGCAGTCCTTTCCCGCCGCGCCTTCACGGAGCAGGAAATCAGCGTGATGCGCGGTGTTATTTCCTCCCTCGACCGTTTCTCGCGGCAATATCCGCGCGGGAGCCGGGCGCCCGCAGATGTCAAGGAACGCCTGAGCGATGACAACAGCGACGAATGAGCTGAAACCCGTCCTGGTTTTTGATTCAGGGATCGGCGGGCTGACGGTGCTGCGTGAGGCGCGCGTATTGATGCCCGAGCGCGGTTTCATCTATGTCGCCGACGACGCCGGGTTTCCCTACGGCGGCTGGGAAGAGCAGGCGCTGAAAGAGCGCGTCATCGAACTCTTCGCACGGCTGCTCAAGGAGCATGATCCGGAGGTCTGCATCATCGCCTGCAATACGGCGTTCACGCTGGTTGGCGCCGACCTGAGGGCAGCCTTCCCACAGATGACCTTTGTCGGCACGGTGCCTGCGATCAAGCCTGCGGCCGAACGGACGCGGTCGGGTCTGGTTTCGGTGCTGGCGACGCCGGGAACGGTCAAACGAGCCTATACGCGTGATCTGATCCAGTCCTTTGCCCAGCAGTGCCACGTGCGCCTTGTCGGGTCGGAAAATCTGGCGCGCATGGCGGAGGCTTATATCCGCGGCGAAACGGTTTCGGACGAGGGTGTGCTCATGGAGATCGACGCCTGCTTCGTCGAGCAGGATAGCCGGAAGACCGATATAGTCGTGCTCGCCTGCACGCACTACCCCTTCATGGCAAACGTCTTCCGGCGTCTTGCGCCGTGGCCTGTCGACTGGCTCGACCCGGCGGAAGCGATTGCCCGGCGTGCGCGAAGCCTCGTGCCGCAGGTTGCCGACGCCGTTCATCCGGACAATTTCGACTATGCCTTCTTCACGTCAGGAAACCCGGATTTTCCGACGAAGCGGCTGATGCAGGGTTTCGGCCTGAGCACCCGCTGACGGGGCGATTTGCGCTTTCTTTCGACGGACTGATCACGCAAGCTTGCCGACGGGGAATCGCCTGCCGTTGTCACTGGTGGGCGAACAAAGGGATGTGCGATGCCGCTTCAAAGACTTGTCATGTTGATCTTCTTCCTGCAGCCGATCGCCTTCGGCAGCTGGTTGCCACGCATCCCCGATATTCAGGCAAGGCTTGGTCTCGGACCGGCCGATCTCGCCATCGCTTTGCTCGGCATGCCGGTCGGCATCCTCCTAACGCTGCCCTTCGCCGGCCGGTTCGTATCCCGGATCGGCGGGCGCGCCACGGTCATCTATGGCTTCGCGGTGTTTCTGGCCGTCGTTGCGCTTCCGGCCTTTGCGGACAGCATCGTGACGCTGTTCGCGGCCCTGGCCGTCGTCGGGGTTGCGCTCTCGACGCTTGAACTCGGCCTCAATGTGGAGGCCGATCGCGCCGAGAAGATCACGGGCCTAGTGATCATGAGCCGATGCCATGGTTTCTGGAGCCTCGGCATCATGGCGGGTAGCCTGATTGGCGCTGGCGCGGTGGCCCTCCAATTGCCGGCACAATGGTCCATCGCGGTCGTTGCATTGCTGGTGCTGCCGGTGGCGCTTGCTGCAAGCGTTCGCCTGCCGGCGGATGCTACGGCCCCGGCTGCAGTCTCCGAGGGGGCTCGCGCGCCGTTCAAGCTGCCGAGCGTTGCGCTTCTCGGAATCTGCGCCTTCACCTTCGGGATCACGATGACGGAAGGGGCGATCGCCGACTGGTCGGCGGTCTACCTGAAAGAGGTTCTGTTGGCCGGCGGAGCCGTGACGGGTCTCGGCTATTCCATCTTTGCCTGCCTTGTCGCCGCAGGGCGGTTCGGTGGCGACCATATGAAAGCGCGGTTCGGTGCGGTTGCCATCTCCCGGGTTTGCGGTTGCGCAGCGTTGCTTGGCATGCTGATCGTCCTGCTCGCTCCAAACACGTTGACGGCGCTCGTAGGCTTTGCGGCGATAGGCTTTGGCGTGTCGGTGGGCTTCCCGCTGGCGGTCACCGCAGCGGCAAGCCTGACGGACCGGCCTGCTGCGGCCAGTGTCGCCATTCTGTCGTTCATGGCGCTTCTCGGCTTCCTGATCGGTCCGCCGCTGATCGGCTTTGCCGGTGAGCTCTGGGGATTGAGGGTTGGCTTGGCGGTTCTCCTTGTGCCGCTGGCTGTGAGCCTCGCATTTACCCGGATGCTTGCTCCGAGCGCGGAAAAAGGGCAGGCGGATATTCTTGCGGATAAAGCGGCGTAAGCGCTTGCTGATTGGCTGTGGGTTTTGTCGAAGAGCGGGAGCATCATTCGACGAATCTGTTAGAGAGTGATGTTGCTATCGTAAGGGGAATTGGACTTGCAGGTTGGTATCGATATGGGAACGGCGTCCGGCGGAAATCCGGCCACGCTCGATATCGAGGAGCTTCTGGCGACCCGTCTGCTCGTACAGGGTAACTCCGGCTCCGGGAAATCGCACCTTCTGCGCCGTCTGCTTGAGCAATCCGCTCAATGGGTGCAGCAGATCATCATCGACCCCGAGGGCGATTTCGTCACGCTGAGCGACAAGTTCGGGCACGTCGTCATCGACGGTGAGCGGACCGAGGCGGAGCTTGCCGGCATTGCCAACCGCATTCGCCAGCATCGTGTTTCCTGCGTGCTGACGCTGGAAGGTCTCGACATCGAGCAGCAGATGCGTGCGGCGGCGGCCTTCCTCAACGGCATGTTCGATGCCGACCGTGAATACTGGTATCCTGTACTCGTCGTTGTCGACGAGGCGCAGATGTTTGCGCCGTCCGTCGGCGGCGATGTGTCCGAGGACGCCCGCAAGATGTCGCTTGGCGCTATGACCAACCTGATGTGCCGTGGACGTAAGCGCGGACTGGCGGGCGTCATTGCCACGCAGCGGCTTGCCAAGCTCGCCAAGAACGTTGCGGCGGAAGCCTCGAACTTCCTGATGGGGCGAACCTTCCTCGATATCGACATGGCCCGCGCCGCCGACCTTCTCGGTATGGACCGGCGCCAGGCCGAAATGTTCCGCGATCTCAAGCGCGGCAATTTCGTCGCCCTTGGACCGGCTCTTTCACGCCGCCCGTTGCCGATCCAGATCGGCATGGTCGAGACGTCGGCGCGCTCGTCGAGCCCGAAGCTGATGCCGTTGCCGGATGCGCCGCAGGACGTCGAAGACCTGATTTTCACGCCCGATCCCGAAGAGTTTCAGCGCCCGCTCGTGCGGCGCGCGGCGCCTGCGCCGCGGCCGACCACCGATATTCTGGCGGAGCTGTCACGGTCCGCGCCCGCGGCGGTGTCCCAGCCTTCGGAGCCACGCGTGAGCCAGCCAGAGGTGTCCGCCGAGGAGCGGGAGGAGCGGCTTGCGGCCGTTCTCAACGAAATTCTTGATGATCCGGGGTCGGCTTTCCGCACGGATTCCGTGCTTTATCAGGAGTTCCTCGTGCGCGTGCGCATGCGCCGCGTTCCCGGCCCGCCGATGTCGATGGCGGAGTTTCGGCGTCGCGTCGCGATCTCCCGGTCGGGTGTCGATGCCGCCACGGCGGAGACCGAAACCTGGGCAACGGCGCTTTCGCTGTCCTCAGGCGTGACCGATGACCTGCAGGGCGTCTTCCTGATGCTGGCAAAGGCTGCCGTCTGCGGCGAGCCGTGCCCTTCGGATGCGCGGATTGCCCGAGCTTACGGGACACATTCGGCGCGTCGTGCGAGGCGTCTGCTGGGCTACTTCGAGGAGCAGGGCACGGTCGTCGTCCATACGGATTTTTCCGGCAAGCGGATCGTCGCGTTCCCTGACATGAACTGCCAGACCGCTCCGGGCGATGCGAACGCCCCTGATAGCGACGACCTGCGTCCCGCCGCTGAATAGTATCTACCAGACTGCTATATCTAGGTGAGGGGTGTGGACCACACGTCCCCGACCCAGATCACTCGCGTTACGCGCGAAAAAAACTGACTTTGTCATATGTGCTTCATGCCGGCGGGGGATAAGGCGCGCGCACCCTCCGGGGTGGTGCGTATTGTCAAAGGAGATTTAGCCATGCAGACCAAACTTCGTTATCACTTGCCGCAGGTCATTGCCGCCGTCTTGCTTGCAACCGTCGCGATCCAGCCGAGCCGCGCTGACGAAGCTGCCGGCAAGCTTCTCGAGCGCGCTGCAAGCGGCGAGCTGAGCGCACCTGCGGGCGCACGCCGCCTCTCCGGCGACATTACCGAAGCGTTCCGCGGCGCGATCGTCGATGGTCGTCCGAAGAATGTGATCCTGCTCATCGGCGACGGCATGGGCGATTCCGAGATCACCATTGCGCGCAACTATGCCGTTGGCGCCGGCCAGTATTTCAAGGGTATCGACGCCCTGCCGATCACCGGCCAGTACACGCACTATTCGCTCGACAAGAAGACCGGGAAGCCGACCTACGTCACGGACTCGGCTGCCTCAGGCACGGCTTGGGCAACAGGCGTGAAGAGCTATAATGGCGCGATCGGCGTCGATATTCATGAGGCAGCGCACGAGACGCTGCTGGAGAAGGCAAAGGCTGCCGGCCTCGGCACTGGAAACGTCTCGACGGCGGAATTGCAGGATGCAACGCCAGCCGTGCAGATCGCCCACGTGACGCAGCGCAAGTGCTACGGCCCGGAAGCCACTTCCGAGAAGTGCGCCAGCAACGCGCTTGAAAACGGCGGCAAGGGCTCGATCACCGAGCAGCTTCTGAATGCGCGTGCCGATGTAACGCTCGGCGGCGGTGCCAAGAGCTTCGGCGAGACCGCGAAGGCCGGCGAATGGAAGGACAAGACCCTGCGCCAGCAGGCCGAAGAGCGTGGCTACAAGCTCGTCTCCAATCTTGATGAATTGCAGACCGTGAAGCAGGCCAACAACGATGCGCCGGTGCTCGGTCTCTTCGCGGACGGCAACATGCCTGTTCGCTGGGAAGGTCCGAAGGCGAGCCACTACGGCAACGTCGAGAAGGAGCCGGTCGTCTGCAAGCCGAACGAGAAGCGTACAGCCGCTACGCCGACGCTGGCTCAGATGACCGCCAAGGCGATCGAACTGCTGCGCACCAATGAGAAGGGCTTCTTCCTGCAGGTCGAAGGCGCTTCGATCGACAAGCAGGACCACGCCGCTAACCCGTGTGGTCAGATTGGTGAGACGGTCGATCTCGACGAAGCCGTCCAGGAAGCGCTGAAGTTCGCGCAGGAAGCCGGCGATACGCTCGTGATCGTTACGGCAGACCACGCCCATGCCAGCCAGATCGTCGATGCCGATACCAAGGCACCGGGCCTGACGGAAGCTCTGATGACCAAGGATGGCGCGGTTATGGCCGTCAGCTACGGCAACTCGGATGACGAGAACGACCAGGGCCACACCGGCGCGCAGCTGCGCATTGCCGCCTACGGCCCGCGCGCGGCCAATGTCAGCGGTCTTACGGATCAGACGGATCTGTTCTACACCATCAGCGATGCGCTGGGCCTGAAGACCGAAACGGTCGGCATGAAGTAAGCCGGACGCAGCTCGAAAATCGAGCGGCTTTGGGTGGTCGGCGTGGAACGTCATTGACATTCCAGCGACTTACCCCTAAAGACCGAGCCAGCACGGGGCAGCGATGTCCCGTGTTTCATTTGACATGTCCCGTGGATCTTTCCAGTTCGCGTAACCGGAAAATCCTGTCGGGCCTCCCAAAAGGGGCCAAAGGAGGGCGTGTTTCCTTCGAGCGGTTTGGTAACAAGCCGCCGTAACACTCTGAAAGGAAATACGATGAGCAAGCGCGAATCGTCCAAGTACAAAATTGACCGCCGTATGGGCGAAAACATCTGGGGCCGTCCTAAGTCCCCGGTGAACCGCCGCGAATACGGCCCGGGCCAGCACGGCCAGCGTCGCAAGGGCAAGCTTTCGGACTTCGGTGTGCAGCTGCGCGCCAAGCAGAAGCTCAAGGGTTACTACGGTGACCTGCGCGAGAAGCAGTTCCGCGCGATCTTCGCTGAAGCCGACCGCCGCAAGGGCGACACTTCGGAAAACCTCATCGGTCTTCTGGAATCCCGCCTGGACGCGATCGTCTACCGCGCCAAGTTCGTTCCGACCGTCTTCGCTGCTCGCCAGTTCGTCAACCACGGCCACGTGACTGTGAACGGCGTTCGCGTCAACATCGGTTCTTACCGTTGCAAGGCCGGCGACGTCATCGAAGTTCGTCAGAAGTCGAAGCAGCTCGTTTCGGTTCTCGAATCGGTGTCCCTGGCTGAACGTGATGTTCCTGAGTACATCGAAGTCGACCACAACAAGATGGTTGCTACCTTCGCTCGTGTACCGGCTCTCAGCGACGTTCCGTACGCTGTTGTCATGGAACCGCACCTGGTGGTCGAATTCTATTCGCGTTAATCAGCGCGAGGCGTTTTCGCATACGGAAAAGCCGCCTCTCGAGGCGGCTTTTTTGTTGTAAGCAAAATAAACCTCCACCTTCGGTGGAGGACTGGACGTGTTCTACATTGTGATTGAGAGACCTCCGTGCTTGGACCGTTATGCTGGCCGAGACATAG
>NZ_JAUDRY010000010.1:0-492911 GCF_030382195.1 Rhizobium sp. S96 | reverse complement strand
CAAACCCTTAAGCCCGGGAACCAATCAGCGTCTCAGCCAATCTTAAAAGAAATCTTAGAGCGAAGGTCTTCGTCGCCAGCAGCGCCGCCGCCCTCGTTCTGTGAGGCGGCTTATAGGACACCACACCTTTTTAAGTCAACAGCACTTTGCGAAAAAAACAAGATTTCTTCCATGCCATTGAATTCTAAACGAGATTTCCAAACAGCCAAAAACGCCGCCGGACAGGACACCACCTCACCAAATAGAGCGCCAAATGCACCAGGCGAGGCCCATCGCCCTCACATTTTCACAATCGCATGGTCTCAAGAGTGGATGACCGGGTTGGTCCTGCGCCGCCCATTTGACTTCCATTGTTAAACTATGCACTTCTCGGCCAGCCGGAAAAGGCCCCGACGAAGCCTAGCGAAAGGACGCGGATCTCACTGCCATGATGACGGAGAAGATGATGATCCGCTCGTTCGGCAACGAGCCACCGCTTCTCGCCGATGGCAGGCGTGCGCCCGACCGCCGCGAAGTATCCTTGCGTTGGCTTTCGGGCACGTTCCTCACGGGCATTACCTCAAGCGTGCTGATGGGCGTGGCGCTCTTTGCAGCCCTTGATGGACGCCAGCAACTGGCAATCCCGGCTGAAGCCTATGCGAACATCAATTCCGAAGCGCACACCGACACCGATGTGACGCGCGGGAGCCGCCTCATCGCTCCCGCAATCGCCGCCAAGCCTTCCGATCGCAAGATCATGGAGGTTTCGACCGTGGTTCACGAGGGAGACAAGGAAGTCGTCCGCCGCCAGCCTTTCGCGCGCGTAAAGATGACGCTGGCCGCAAACCATGTCGCGCCCGAGGATTATCCGAGCTTCAATCCGCTGACGATCTTTTCCGCCGACGAGCCTGACGCGCCCGCGCCGGCGCGCACAGGACAGATCTACGGCTCCGACGTTGAATCGGAAGTCAGCCTGAAGACGGTGGCTTATCCCACCACCGGATCCGACCTGAAGGTCGCACCGGGAATGACCTTGGACGAAATCGAGGAGAACGTCCGCTCCAACGGCTCGGTTCTGACGGACGGGGCCGCCCAGGTTGCGGCTCTCTACTATGTCGACCCGCGCCGCTTCTCTAACGACGACAATGACGTCGATCTCACGGCCGGCCTGACGGCCCGCGTTCTCGAGCAGAACATGACGGTGTCGGCGCCGGAATCGATCACGCCGCAGACCGAAGAGTTTGCCGACGATATCATTCCCGTGCGCCAGAGCGTCCCCATCGCCAAGGCGATGATGGATTCCGGCTATCCAGAGCCGCAGGCCAAGGGTCTGGCCGGATACCTGGCGCCGATGATCGGATCGGACAGCCTGTCCAAGGGAGACGTGTTGCGCGTCGGCATCCTGCAGAAGGGCGAACAGGCAAAAATCATCCGCGCCAGCGTCTATCGCGGCACCCGGCATCTCGTGACCGTCGCCCTTGACGACCACGACCGTTTTGTCGCCGGCCGCGAGCCGCCGCAGCTCGATGCTGTTGCAACCGCCTTCGACGACAGCGCGATGACCGCGCCATCCAACCAGAACCTGCCCCGCGTTTATGACGGGATTTATCGCGCCGCGCTCTCTTATGGCATGACCAAGGACATGACGGCGCTGATCATCAAGCTTCTGGCGAGCAGCGTCGATTTCCAAGCGGAACTTCGGCCGACAGACAGCCTCGAGGCCTTCTTCTCGGTATCCGACGCCACGACCGGCCAGGCAACGGAAGATTCCGAACTGCTTTATGTCAATGCGCGCTTCGGCGATACACAGACACGTTTCTACCGTTTCCAGGATCCGGATGACGGCTCCGTCGACTATTTCGATCAGGACGGCAAGAGCATCCGCCAGTTCCTCCTGCGCAATCCTGTCCCGAACGGCATCTTCAAATCCGGCTTCGGCATGCGCCGGCACCCGATCCTCGGTTTTGCCCGCATGCACACCGGCGTTGACTGGGCGGCTCCGCGCGGTACCGCAATCATTGCCGTCGGCAACGGCACGGTGGAAAAGGCCGGCTGGGATTCCGGCGGCTACGGCAACCAGACGATCGTGCGTCACGCCAACGGCTACGAATCCTCCTACAATCACCAGAGCGCCATCGCCAAGGGCGTTGTTCCCGGTTCGAAGGTCCGCCAGGGCCAGGTGATCGGCTGGGTCGGCACCACGGGTGAATCGACCGGCCCGCACCTGCACTACGAGATGATCGTCAACGGCACCAAGGTCGACCCGCTGCGCGTGCGACTGCCGGGCGGAAAGTCGCTGACCGGCGCGCCGCTTGCCAAGTTCGAGGACGAGCGCAAGCGCATCGACGCCCTGCTCGGCAACGAGCCGGCGGCACAGGTTGCCAGCAAGTAGCACTCAACAAAAATGGCGGCCGAAGCCGCCATTTTCTTTTCCATGGTCGAAACCTATGCGGCTTCGTTCACCGTCGTATTGCGTGTCCGGAACAGCAGCCTGTCGGTGCCACTGGTGATCTTCACCGTCGAACCATCCGGTACCTTGCCGCCGAGAATATCTTCGGCCAACGGATCCTGGACGTACTTCTGGATCACCCGCTTCAGCGGCCGCGCGCCATAGACCGGATCGTAGCCCTTGTTAGCGAGCCAGTGCGTGGCCTCGTCGTCGAGTTCGATGGCGATCTTGCGCTCGGCCAAGAGCTTCACCAGACGCTGCAGCTGGATCTCGACGATCGCACCCATCTCGTCCCGCTTCAGGCGGTGGAAGAGGATGATCTCGTCGATGCGGTTCAGGAACTCCGGCCGGAAGTGGCCGCGCACCGTCTCCATCACCTGCTCGCGCACCAGATCACTGTCGTCGCCGTCCTTCAACTGCGTCAGATATTCGGCGCCGAGGTTCGACGTCATGATGATCATCGTGTTGCGGAAGTCGACGGTGCGGCCCTGACCATCGGTCAGGCGGCCGTCGTCGAGCACCTGCAGCAGCACGTTGAAGACATCGGGATGCGCCTTTTCGATCTCGTCAAACAGCACGACCTGATAGGGCCGGCGGCGCACGGCTTCCGTCAGCGAACCGCCTTCCTCATAACCGACATAGCCGGGAGGGGCACCGATCAGCCGGGCCACGGAGTGCTTCTCCATGTACTCGGACATATCCATGCGCACCATCGCGGTCTCGTCATCGAAGAGGAAACGAGCCAATGCCTTGGTCAGCTCCGTCTTGCCGACGCCGGTCGGGCCGAGGAAGATGAACGAGCCGAGCGGCCGGTTCGGATCCTGCAGGCCGGCGCGCGCCCGGCGCACCGCCCGCGACACGGCCTGAACCGCATCGCCCTGGCCGATCACCGATTTCGCCAGCTCGTCTTCCATCCGAAGCAGCTTCTCGCGGTCGCCTTCCAGCATCTTTTCGACCGGAATGCCGGTCCAGCGGTTAACGACATGCGCGATGTTATCAGGAGTCACGACCTCCTGCACCATGGCGCTGCGATCACTGTCCTGCGCTTCGGCTTCCGCCAGCTTCTTCTCGAGTTCCGGAATGACGCCGTAGGTCAGCTCGCCGGCGCGCTGGAACTCGCCCTTGCGCTGGGCGATCGCCAGATCGTTGCGGGCGTCGTCGAGCTGCTTCTTCAGGTCGGCGGCAAGGCCGAGCTTCTGCTTTTCCGACTGCCAGCGGGCCGTCAGCGCATCGGCGCTCTCTTCCAGACCGGTGAGCTCGGTCTCCAGCCGGACAAGCCGGTCGGCAGAAGCAACGTCGGTTTCCTTCTTCAGCGCTTCGCGCTCGATCTTCAGCTGCATGATGCGGCGATCGAGTTCATCGAGCTCTTCGGGCTTGGAATCGACCTGCATGCGCAGGCGCGCAGCCGCCTCGTCCATCAGATCGATCGCCTTGTCGGGGAGAAAGCGGTCGGTGATGTAGCGGTTCGACAGCGTCGCGGCCGCCACCAGGGCCGAATCCGAGATCCTGACCTTGTGGTGCTGCTCGTATTTCTCTTTCAGGCCGCGCAGGATCGAGATGGTGTCCTCGACCGTCGGCTCTTCGACGACGACGGGCTGGAAACGACGGGCGAGCGCCGGGTCCTTTTCGACGTGCTTGCGGTATTCGTCGAGCGTGGTCGCGCCGACGCAATGCAGCTCGCCGCGGGCAAGAGCCGGCTTCAGGAGGTTGGACGCGTCCATCGCGCCATCGCCCTTGCCGGCACCGACAAGCGTATGCATCTCATCGATGAACAGGATGATCTCGCCGTTTTCGGACTGGACCTCGTTGAGCACGCTCTTCAGCCGCTCTTCGAACTCGCCGCGATATTTCGCGCCGGCGATCAGTGCGCCCATGTCGAGCGCCATCAGCTTCTTGTCCTTGAGAGACTCAGGCACGTCGCCATTGACGATGCGCAGCGCGAGGCCTTCGACGATCGCGGTCTTGCCGACGCCGGGTTCACCGATCAGAACCGGATTGTTCTTCGTGCGGCGCGACAGCACCTGGATGGTACGGCGGATTTCGTCGTCGCGGCCGATGACAGGATCAAGCCGGCCATCGCGGGCTTCCGCCGTCAGGTCGCGGGCGAACTTCTTCAGCGCGTCAAAGCCCTGTTCGGCATTGGCGCTGTCGGCGGTGCGGCCCTTGCGGATCTCGTTGATAACCTGGTTGAGCGCAACGGCGGTGACACCGGCGTTCTTCAAAGTGATCGCGGTCGACGACTCCATCGCGAGCGCCTGCAGAAGACGTTCGACGGTGACGAAGCTGTCGTTTGATTTCTTCGCCGCTTCTTCAGCGGTCGAGAGAACCTTGGCAAGCGGAGCCGAGAGATAGATCTGGCCATTGCCGCCAGAGACTTTCGGCAGCTTGGCAAGTGCCGCATCATTGGCAAGACGAGCCGCCTTGGCGTCGCCGCCGGCGCGTTCGATCAGCGACGAGGCCATGCCTTCATCGTCGTCGAGCAGCACTTTCAAAACATGCTCAGGCGCGAACTGCTGGTGACCTTGCGCCAGCGCATAGGTCTGCGCCGACTGGATGAAACCGCGCACCCGCTCGGAGTATTTTTCAATATTCATAATGTACCTCCTTAAATCGCCCTGCCCTTATAAGGCACAGACCGATGACTGAGATTGAGCTCCCTCAAGAGGCGAGCCTTTTTCTTGACCGCATTTGCGATTTGCGGCCAAGGAACTTGGTCAGGATATGGTGGAGAATCCCGGGAGTTTAAAGAGGCCGAAAATGGAAAAACGCTGGCCTCGTGTTTGGACCGGAAGCGTGGCGGTTCGGCCGAACAGGAAGTGAAGAGTTCGCGGAGAATAGCCGCGCGATCGCCGCTAGTTGAAATCCACCACCTGGTTGTTCAACGGCAATTCATTCACATGCGTGCCGTCAAGTCGCTTTTCGATTTTGGCGGGCTCTCCCTGTTCGACCGCATCATCTCCGCCAGGCGCGAGCACGCCGGGGCTGGAGAAGTGGGAGAAGACATAAGGAAGGCCATTGGCATCAAGCGGCGATGGCCCGTCCATGACGTGGAAATGCAGGTGCGGCGCGGTCGAATTGCCCGTGTTGCCCAGCAGTCCAATCACCTGCCCCACTTTCACCCGGTCGCCGAGCTTCACCTTGAGGCTACCCCTCTGCATGTGGGCGTAAAATGCAAACGCGCCGCCGCCGATATCGATGACCAGCATGTTGCCGCCGACGTTCTCCGTGGTGATGCCCTTGGCATCCGCGCCAGGCACCTGTTCGTCGGCATCATCGTAAAGATTGACCACGACACCGTCCGCTGCGGCATGCACTGGCGTTCCATAGTAGGCGTAGCTCGCCAGCTTCGATCCATCGCCGGTGAAGATCCGACCTGTATCGTCCAGCTTGACCCAATCGATGGCAAAGCGTTCCGGAACCCGCAACTGACCATTGATCGCCAGGACCGCGCCGCGATGCGAGGTGATGCTATCGCAGCAGCCGTTGACCGCGATCCACCCTTTTCCAGCAAGCGGTGGCTCCAGCACGACGGCCGATTCGCCGATCGTGGTGTTTGCCGCAGCGAACGTATAGGTACTCTCGAACGGGCTATCCTTCGCCATCGGCACCGGTTTCCCGTCAGGTCCCGCAGCCTGTCGGGTGGCCGTCACACGCGCGGTCACATCGGGTGGAAGTTGCTCGCTAGCCGCAAAACTGACGTCCATGAGCACGACCGCCGAACCGCCCGGCGAAAGGGTGCGACCCGTGCCGGCGTATGTTTGTGTGATCGTTCCAAGACCATCGCCTTCCCTTGCCCAGAGGCTGCGTCCGCCGTTATCGACCGCCTCGACCTTGTCGAGCGTCACGAACAGCTTGCTCGGATTGACGACGAAAAGCTCATAGGCAAGGTGAACGCGATCATCCGCTCCCAAAACCGGATTGGGCGTGCTGACCGGTCGAACAACGATGGAACTGACGATTTCATCGGACTTCAGCGATTGCCCAAGCGCGCCAGGCACAAAAAGGAGCGTTGAGACGGCAAGCAGTGGCATAAGGCGCATGTCACCCACCTCGACTTCTTTGGCCCGTGACAGCGGGGCGAGCGGCAATCCGTCAGGTATTCCCGACCATCAGCATGCAGCCAATCCTTCCCCGGCACAAGTTCGCCCAAAGCAGGCGGCGGCCAAAAGAAAAGAGGCCGCTCCAGGGAGCGACCTCTCATCAATATCCAGACCAACTCTCCATTCAGGAGATGTCAGATTTTACTCCGAATCGGCATCCGCGAGAGCCGGTGCCTTATCGGAACCTGCGTCTTCGCCTTCGGCAGGCGCTTCACCTTCCGCACCACGACGGGGACGGCGTGGGCGGCTTGCTGTGGCCCGACGACGCGGCTGGCGCTCACGCGGCTGACCGGCGGCGCTCTCCTCGTCCATCGAGACTTCGGCAGGAATGCCTTCGATCTCAGGCTGCGGGCCGCTGCCGTCGATTACCTCAGCCGGAGGTGCAACCGCAGCAACCGGTGCAGGTTGTTCTTCCTGCGGACGCGGTGCGGGTTGACCCTCATTGCGTTCACGGCGGCGCGGCTGCTCGTCGTTACGGCGCTGCTGATGCTCGTGCTGCTGCTGACGCGGCGGCTGAACGACAACGACATCATCGTTATCGACGCCATCGGTTTCGTCGCCATCGACGCCTTCGGCAAATTCGTTGCGATCGTCGCGCTGGAAGCGTTCCTGCATCTGCGCCTGGGCGGCAGCAATGATGCGGTTGTAGTGTTCAGCGTGCTGCAGGTAGTTCTCCGCGATGACGCGGTCACCCGAGCTCTGCGCGTCGCGAGCGAGTTGCGCATATTTCTCGGCGATGTGCTGGGCAGTGCCACGGATCTTAACGTCTGGGCCGGAGCTGTCGTAGGTCCGCGTCAGCGGATTGCCGCCTTTACGGTTGAAGTTGTTATTGTTGTTGTTACTTCCGCCGCCGCCGCCGCCGTTATTATTGCCACGCCCGCGACCGCGCTTGTTCTGCTGTCCTGGCCTCATCGATCGTTCACCTGAATTCTCTGTTTGTGTGGAGTGATGGCACCAACCGCCATGACCGGACAATCCGTCTCAGGCTCTCGTGCCGCAAGCATACCGCGCCTTCGCGCCAACCTGCCGCTTGTTCTCAAGTCAGTTTGACTGATTCACGCATTGGGTTGAGTTCAACCTTTGAAACTCTCGTTTAAAAGAGCGGACCCCCGAGGCCGAGCTAGTATCGAACGAATCGTCGTTCTTTGCTATCTGCCCAACGCGTGGAGGCAACCTATAATGCTTCCCGTGGAAATCCAAGCCTTTTCTTCGCAATAGAATTAATGTCCTGCTCAATGTTGCGTTTGTCGCTCAGTCAGCCAGCGAAAATACCAGCACGCGATCATTGTGGCCGTAATCCTTCACGGATTCCAGCAACTTGAAGCCGCAAGCCTCGAATACTGCCGTAACATGGCGACGCTGATCGTAGCCTATTTCAAGTCCGATTAGACCGTTGGGCCGCATGAAACCTTTCGCATCCTTGGCGATGGCTCTGTAGGCGTCAAGCCCATCTTCACCCCCATCCAGTGCGGCAACTGGATCAAATTTCGTCACCTCGGGAGCGAGATCGTGAACGATACTGGACGCAATATAGGGCGGATTTGAGACAATCACGTGAAATGCGCCATCTATATTCTCAAACCAGCTGGATTGAATGGCTTCAAAGCGATCCTGGAGGCCATTTCGTTGGGCGTTTGCGCGGGCCGTTCTCAAGGCATCGTCTGATATATCGATGCCGACACCCGATGCCTGCGGACACTCGTGCAACAGGGCAAGGCATATCGCCCCCGTGCCGGTTCCCATGTCGAGAATATGGATATTCCCCTCAGTAGCTGCAAGCTTCCGCAGGTAAGGAAGCATCGTATCGACGAGAATTTCCGTATCGGGTCGAGGCTCCAGCGTTTCAGCCGAAAGCGATAGTGGGAGGCCGTAGAACTCGCGTTCGCCAAGAATACGGTGCACCGGCTCATGCGCTAGTCGGCGTCCGATCGCCGCCTCGATGATACCGGCGGTATCGGCCGCGATCGGCTCGGCACCGTGCGTCAGCATTTCGGTCGTCGACAGACCCAGAAGGCCGGCAAGCAGAACGCGGGCATCGGTGGCGGGATCGGAGACGCCGCCCTCCGCAAAGCGGCGACGAGCCTCGGCAAGCATCTGGGAAACCGTGGGACCGACCTGTTTCCCGCCTGCGCTCATTGCTGCTCGCCGAGTTGGGCCAGCTGGCTTGCCTGGTAATCAGCCATCAGCGCATCGACGATCTCGTCGATTTCCCCCACCATCATCCGATCAAGCTTGTAGAGCGTCAGGTTGATGCGGTGGTCGGTGACGCGTCCCTGCGGAAAATTGTAGGTCCGAATTCGCTCCGAGCGGTCGCCGGAACCAACCTGGCTCTTGCGATCTGCGGAGCGCTCGCTGTCGGCACGCTGCCGCTCGGCATCATAGAGGCGCGAGCGCAGAACCTGCATCGCCTTGGCGCGGTTCTGGTGCTGCGACTTCTCGGAGCTGGTGACGACGATCCCCGTCGGCAAGTGGGTGATACGCACCGCCGAGTCCGTCGTGTTGACGTGCTGACCACCGGCACCGGAGGAACGCATCGTATCGATGCGGATGTCTTCGGGCCGGATCTCGATATCGATCTCCTCCGCCTCGGGCAAAACAGCAACGGTGGCCGCCGAGGTATGAATGCGCCCGCCGGCTTCCGTCTCGGGCACGCGCTGAACGCGATGCACGCCGGATTCGAACTTCAGCTTGGCGAACACGCCGCGGCCGGTGATCGTGGCGATGATTTCCTTGAAGCCGCCGGCTTCGCCCTCGCTCGACGACAGAACTTCGACCTTCCAGCCATGGGCCGCCGCATAGCGCTCATACATCCGGAACAGATCGCCGGCAAAAAGCGCGGCTTCCGATCCGCCGGTGCCGGCGCGAATTTCGAGGATCGCGCTCTTCTCGTCGGCCGCGTCCTTCGGCAGCAGCAGGATCTGGATTTCCTGCTCCAGCGCCTCGATACGCTCTTTCACGTCGGGAAGTTCCATCTCGGCCATATCACGCATCTCGCGATCGACCGACTTGTCTTCCAGCAGCGTTTCCAGATCGGCAAGCTCCGCAAGCGCCTTCTCGTAGGCGCGGATCTTCGTCACCACCGGCTGCAGCTCGGAGTATTCGGACGCGAGCTTGACGTAGACGTCAGCCGAGGGTCCGGCCGACATGCGCGCCTCGATTTCGCCGAAGCGGCGTTCCAGCTCGCGCATCTTTTCAACGGGAAGCTTCGCCACCCTTCACTCCGATTCTGCTTGTCTTGAACTAAAGAGGAATATTGTGAGCGTCGGCGAAGTGGGCAAGCACATCGCGCATCGAGGTCGCCGTCTTCGTATCGTCCAGCGCCTCGTTCATCACCTTCGCCAGCGCCCCGACGTCGAGGCCGAGCAGCATCGCCTTCACCGGACCGATGGAGGCCGGCGACATCGAAACCGAGCGGAACCCGATACCCAGCAGCGCCATGGCCGAAATCGGCTTGCCCGCCAGTTCGCCACACAGCGTCACCGGCGTATTGTTGCGCTCACCGGCGCGCACGATGTCGCGCAGGATCCGGAGGAAGGGCTTGCCCAGCGTGTCGAAGCGATCCGAAACGCGCGCATTGCCACGGTCGACTGCCATCGAGAACTGGAAGAGATCGTTGGAGCCGACCGACACAAAATCCACCGCCGCCATCAGCTCGTCGAGCTGCCAGAGCAGGGCCGGAACCTCCAGCATCGCGCCAAATTGCAGCTTGCGTGGCAGCCCGTGGCCGAAGCGCGACAGATGCAGCACTTCCTTCTGCAGCAGGTCACGCACGGCCGCGATCTCGGAAACCTCGGTTACCATCGGCACCATCAGTTTCAGTTCCACGCCGGCTGCAGCCTTCAGCATGGCGCGAAGCTGCGTGCGCAGCAGGCCTGGCCGATCCAGCGACAGGCGGATCGCCCGCCAGCCCAGCGCCGGGTTTTCCTCTTCATGCCCGCGGAAGTAAGGAACGACCTTGTCGCCGCCGATATCGAGCGTGCGGAAGGTCACGACGCGGCCCGCCGCCTGCTTCAGGACATTGCGGTAGAAGATCTCCTGCTCATCCGCCTTCGGCATGGTCGAGGCGATCATGAACTGCAGCTCGGTACGGAAAAGCCCGATGCCTTCGGCACCGGATTCCGAGAGCTGCGGCAAGTCGACGAGCAGTCCGGCATTCATCATCAGCGATACGCGCTGCCCGTCCTTGGTCAGCGGCTCGACCGAACGCAAGGCCCGGAACTGCTCCTGCCGGCGGGCGCGGAAGCGCACCTTCTCCTCATAGGAGCGCTGATGTTCAGGCAAGGGCCGCAGATGCACGTGGCCGCCATCGCCGTCGATGATCACGGCATCGCCGTTTTCGGCAAGCGCCACGATGCCGGCGGCCTGTCCAATGACGGGAATGCCCATGGCACGCGCAACGATGACGACGTGGCTGGTCACCGCGCCTTCCTCAAGCACCAGGCCGCGCACATTCGCCCGCGGATAGTCGAGCAGTTCGGCCGCCCCCATGGCACGGGCCAGAATGATCGCGTCATTCGGGAAGCCATCTTCGGCCGTACGGCCAGTATAGCCCGTCAGCTGCCGCAGCAAGCGGTTCGCAAGATCCTCGAAATCGTGCATCCGCTCGCGCAGATAAGGATCCGTCATGCGGATCATGCGCGCCTTCGTGTCGCTCTGAACCTTTTCCACCGCCGCTTCGGCTGTCAGGCCGTTGCGGATCGCTTCTTCCAGTTTGCGCACCCAGCCTTGGTCATGGGCAAACATGCGATAGGTCTCGAGTACCTCGCGATGCTCACCTTCCGTCGACATGTCGCGCTGCGAAAGAAGATCGTCGATCGAGATGCGCAGTGAGCCGAGCGCCTCGGACAGGCGCCGAATTTCCTTCTCCGCATCATCGTTCAGCAGGTTCGTGACAACGATGCGAGGTTCATGAAGCACGACATAGCCGAGGCCGATGCCTTCGTTGTACGTGTCGCCATCGATCGTCACCGAACGCGTCAGATCGAGTTCGAGGCCCGGCTTGGTGATTTTCTTGAGCTCGCCGGTCGCGATCATCTCGGCCAGCACCATCGCGGTGGTCTCGAGCGCCTCGAGCTCTTCATCGCGATAGTTTCGGCTGGCCTTATTCTGCACGACGAGAACGCCGAGCGAGCGGCCGGTGCGCAGGATCGGAACACCGAGGAAGGAATGGTAGATCTCTTCGCCCGTTTCCGGGAGGTACCGGAAGGCAGGGTGCGATTGCGCATCCGAAAGATTGAGCGGCTGCGCCGACGCCGCGATCGTACCGACGAGGCCCTGGCCCATCTTCAGTTGGGCCAAGTGGACGGCTTCGCGGTTCAGACCTTCGGTTGCATAGAGCTCAAGGACGCCGTCGGCACGCAACACGTAAACGGAGCAGACCTCCGCCACCATGTTGCCGGCGATCTGGCGCACGATCCGGTCGAGACGCTCTTGTGGCTCCAGCGGCTCCGCCATTAACTCGCGCAGCCGCTTGAGCAGCACGCGCGGACCGCCGGAAAGGTCTCTCATTGCGTCTCAAGCTCCAAAAACAATAGCAAAGCAACTCGGCAAACAGGCCGCGTGACTTCTCAACTTGTACGCGCGGCAGGCCTGCTGGGAATCAATTCTTATCCAGACCGTAGCAGGAATGCAAAGTCCTGACAGCGAGTTCCGCATAAGGACCGTCAATCAGGATGGAAATCTTGATTTCAGAGGTCGTGATGGCCTTGATATTGATGCCCTTGTCGGCCAGCGCCTTGAACGCAGTCGCCGCGACGCCGGCATGACTGCGCATACCGATGCCGATGACCGAGACCTTCACGAGGCCCGACTCGTTCTGCACGACGTCGTAGCCGATCTTTTCCTTATTCTCGCCGAGAACCTTGATGGCCTTCTCAACGTCGCCGGAAGGCACGGTGAAGGTCATGTCGGTCTTGGAGCCATCTTCGGAGATGTTCTGAACGATCATGTCGACGTTGATGTGGCTCTCAGCCAGCGGGCCGAAGATCGCGGCGGAAACGCCCGGCCGGTCGGCAAGACGGCGAAGCGAGATCTGAGCTTCATCCTTGGCATAAGCGATGCCGGTGACTACTTCCTGTTCCACGATTTCTTCCTCGTCACAAATCAGCGTTCCGGGCGGATTCAAGAAATCACCCATGCCCGGAGCATCGGGATCTTCGAAAGAGGAGCGCACGAAGGTGCGAACCTTATGCACCATGGCAAGCTCGACGGAGCGAACCTGCAGAACCTTGGCGCCGAGCGATGCCATTTCGAGCATTTCCTCGAAGGCGATCTTCTTCAGGCGGCGCGCCTGCGGCACGATGCGCGGATCGGTCGTGTAGACGCCGTCGACGTCGGTATAGATATCGCAGCGATCAGCCTTGACCGCAGCCGCAATCGCGACCGCCGAGGTATCCGAGCCGCCACGACCGAGCGTCGCGATGCGATTGTCAGGGCCGAGGCCCTGGAAGCCGGCGATAACGGCTACCTGCCCCTCGCCCATGCGCCTGATCATTTCCGAGCCGTCGATCTCGAGAATACGAGCCGCGCCGTGCGCGTTGTCGGTGCGGATCGGGATCTGCCAGCCCTGCCAAGAGCGGGCGTTAACGTCCATGGCCTGCAGCGCAATCGCCAAGAGGCCAGACGTTACCTGCTCGCCGGAGGCGACGATGGCGTCATATTCGCGGGCATCATAGAAGGGCGAGCTTGCGCCGACGACCTTCGGCGTGTTCTGCACCCAGCCGACCAGCTCGTTGGTCTTGCCCGACATGGCGGAAACGACGACTGCCACTTCATGGCCGGCATCGACCTCGCGTTTGACGTGGCGCGCAACGTTCTTGATGCGATCCAGATCAGCGACGGACGTCCCGCCGAATTTCATTACGATGCGTGCCATATGCCTCTACCACAGCAAGACGCCGGGAGAGACAAAGCCAGACCCGGCACGACGAAGCCTTGGAAAGCCGCGGGCCGAAGAGCCGGAATTGGGAGTCTGGAACCCTTCTAAAGCCTGCGCCCAAAGGCCCAAGTTGGGGCGTCTCATAACGAGTTTGTCATGGGGTGGCAAGGTGCGCGGAAGAGAATGAGGACCTGTGCGAAAGATCGGCCGCCTCGAGGCGAAAAAGCGAGCGCGGTCTCGTGCCTCGACTATGGTCCATCGCCGTCGGCGACGGTATGGCCTGCGGCAGCGCCGCAGGCCACTCCATCGACTATTCGTGAATTGTGTAGCTGCCCAATTCGCAGAGATCCTGGGTATCGGTCGTCGTATCGAGATCGGAGTTTTCCTCGAATTCGAACTTCATGTCGTACTTGCAGACACTACGGCCGTCGGCGATCGTGATCTCGATCGACTCGCCCGGATCCAGCACCTGCTTGCCGAACACGTCGTCTTCCCACTCATTGACGCCCACCGGGGAAGTATAGAAGTTGGTGAGGACGGAGTTCGTTCCGTTCTTCAGCGTGAAAACCAGGTCCTCGGCATAGGAAGCGCCGGCAAACAGCAGAAACGCGGCCGAAGTCATTGCGAACAGTTTTGAATTTTTCATATTTTTCATCCAGCTAGCTCACGATCGAGCGTGCGGCAGACTTACCGTGCGCTCGTGAATCGCGAATTAATTCGAGCGCTTGCAATAACGAATTGCCAAACCATTTTTGGGAGCTTCCGGGCTTCTTGGCGGCGCCGCTGCTTTGAACGAACTGGCTCTGCAAGCTTCGTCTTGAGCCGTCCTAGTATTGAAAAGAACAATACTCATACGATCAAAATCGTACCGCCCACCTCAAAACAGAAAAATCCTGTTTTCAACCGTTTCCAAGTGTGATTCTTCTTGCGCAGTAAAAGCGTGGCGCACCGTGATTCGCGAATATCTTTGATGCTAAATGATTTGGCGGAGATTCCGAATGATACAACTCGATATTGAAAGCTGGGCACTGAATCGCGCGCACCATATTGTCCTCAACGAGGGACTGAACCTCGCCAAGGCGGCGCAGGACCTCGACAGGCAGCGGTCGCGATCCCTGGTATACGAACTGCGCAAGGTCATCGCTGCGGCAATTCTCGAAGCACATGCCGCGTCTTTCGCCGGTGGCGCGCCGCAGTCGCTTAAGTCGGACAGCTAGCCGGACGCGGCCACGGTCGAAAGGCGCAGTTGCATCGCGCCACCGAAACAGGCAGCCTGACTTTGCTTGGCCCCCGAAACCCGGATCTACATCACCGTTCGGCCGGCCTCGCTCGACGCTCCAGTGCAAGGGCCTTGCTTGATGACGCGTGCGCAGCAAATCGGCATTGTGATCGGCCTCATAATCGTCGCCGCCTTTGCCTTTCTGCGGATAAGCGACCCGCCGCTGCTGCGCCAGATCCGCGACATCACGTTCGACGAATACCAGCGAATTTCGCCGCGGGCGTTCGAGAACGTTCCGGTGCGCGTTATCGACATCGACGAAGCTTCCCTGAAGGAGTTCGGGCAGTGGCCATGGCCGCGCGACCGTTTGGCGCTGCTCGTGCAACGGCTTTCGGACATGGGGGCGGCGGCCATCGCATTCGATGTACTCTTCGCCGAGTCCGATCGCCTGTCGCCACGCTCCATCATGCGCGATGTGGCGGGAGTCGATCCCTCGCTTCTCAGGCAACTGCCCGATAACGACGAGCTTTTTGCCGATGCGATCGCCAACCGGCCGGTGGTTCTCGGTTTTGGCCTGTCCAACGACGGCGACTATCATCCACCGGTCAAGGCGGGCTTTGCGTTTACGGGAGAGAGCGTGATCAATGCCCCGCCGCGCCTCGACGCGGCCACGCCGATACGACCGCAATTGCAGATCAATGCCGCGGGGCTCGGGCATATCAGCCTCAACCCCGGCAACTCTTCGACGGTCGTCCGCCGGGTACCGCTCTTCCTGACCGACGGCACGCATTTCTACCCCAATCTGGCCATGGAGGCGCTGCGGGTGGCGCAGGGGGCCTCGACCTATGTGGTTGCGGGCGCTCCCGATGTCGCCGACACACTGACCTCGGTGAAGGTGGGTGATTTTGTCGTACCGGTGACGGCAACCGGCGAACTCTGGATCTACACGAGCCCCGACGTCGCCGAGCGGTATATCTCTGCCGGAAAGGTGCTGGCGGCCGATGGCGTTTCGCCGGAGGTCGCGGCCGCGATCCAGGGCAATATCGTTTTCGTCGGCACATCATCCGCAGGGCTTCAGGACATCCGCACCACAGCGCTCGGCCAGAATGTTCCTGGCGTCTCGATGCACGCGCAAACCGTCGAGCAGATCCTTTCGGGACGTTTCCTGTCACGACCGGATTGGGCGGACGGCATGGAAATCCTGTCGATCATCGTCGTCGGCACGAGCATTGTCATCCTGACAACCTTCGTCAGCCCGGCAGCGGCGTTGACCTGCGGTCTCGTCGTCACCGCCCTGGCGCTCGCCGTTTCCTGGCTGGCCTTCTCACATTGGGGATTGTTGTTCGATCCGCTCGCCCCGATCGTTGCCTGCACCATCACGCATTTCGCGGCCACCTCCTTCCGCTTTCTGGTGATCGACCGCGAGCGGCGCGAAGTCAGACGCGCCTTCGGTCAATATCTCTCGCCTTCGCTCCTTTACCGGATCGAGCATAACCGCGACGCACTGCGTCTGGGCGGGGACGACCGTGAACTAACTGTTATGTTCGTGGACGTGCGCGGCTTTACCGCACTCAGCGAAAATCTGCAGCCGGCGGAAGTCGTGCGGTTTCTCAACACGCTGCTGGATGCACTGAGCAGCCACGTCGTTGCGAACGAGGGCACCCTCGACAAGTTCATCGGCGATTCGATCATGGCTTTCTGGAACGCACCCGTCGATGTCGCGGACCACGCGGCCAAGGCAATGCGGGCGGCGCTCGGCATGCGCGAAACGCTGGCGAAGCTCAATGCCGCCGACGCTTTCGGCTTTGGCCGCGACTATCAGGTTGGCATCGGCATCGGCATCCACACAGGGCTCGCCTGCGTCGGCAACATGGGCGCCCAAAGCCGCTTCAACTATTCCGCCGTCGGCGACGCCGTCAACGTGGCGGCCCGGATCGAAAGCTGTTGCAAGGAAGTGGGATTCGACATTCTCGTCTCGGAAACCATGGCCGCAGCGCTGCCCGACTTCGCACTGCTCGATGCGGGCGCTCTCGGCTTGAAAGGAAAGAGCAGCAGGGCACGACTTTACGCGGCGGTCGGCGACCGCACCGTCGGGCAATCGCCCGAGTTCTTGGTGCTCCGCGAGGCCCATATGGACCTGATCGAAGCGCTTCGCGATCGCACGGTCGATAGCCGCAAACCGCTGGCCAGAGTAAGGCAGCGAGCACAGGCATTCACCGCAGCACTGCCGGAGTTCTATCGCCGCATCGTACGCAGGGCCGATCACTTTCGGGAAGCACCAACCGAAAACCGGATGAAACCGCAGATGGGTCTCACCAGTGATCAGGGCTCCGCACCAGTCTGATCACTCGCAGACTGATCGTCTTGGGAGCCAGCGGGGCGCCCATCTCCGGAACGACCACGATCATGGTTGCTGCCATCACGGTCCCCGCCGCGATCAGGTCCACCTCGGTCGGGTCCGCCCCTGTCGGATCCGCCGTGGTTAGGTCCACCCTGGTTAGGTCCGCGCCTCGGACTGTCGCGGTCTCCCCGCTTGCCAGGGCGGCCGTCGCCATAGTGGTCACGATCATGGTGACCCCAATGATGGTGATCGTCCCTGTCATGGTGGTGATGATGATGGTGCGGCTTGTCAGGCTTCTCCGGCGGCGGAGGCGGCGGTGGAGGTTTAGGCGGCTTGGGCTTCGGAGGAGTCGGAGCCGGTGCTTTTTCCCGAACCGGGTCGCGGCGCTCCTGCCTTACACTTGCCAGGCCGCAACTGGTGCGAATTCCACCCAGCGGCCCGGTAAGCTGCTGGTCACCGGAAAGAAACGGCAAAGCTCGTTGACTGCCGAGAGCGGCCAGTGTGCGCCTGTCGACCGCGCGCGGATCGGATACACCGCCGCCACGGGTCGCAATCACGCAATCGCACTGCTGCTTCAACTGCTTGCAGCCGCCGGCGCCGCAGAACTGGGCCGAACCGTTCAGGAGCACCATTGCGGTCGTGCCGTTCGGGCCGACATAAAAGTCGAAGGCCGTTCCTCTGACGCCGATTGTTCCGGCCGGCGTCACGATCGAGTAGGCTGAGGACTTCGAATTGCCGCTGATCCAGCGAAACGTTCCCTTGGCGGCCTTGATCGTCAGCTTCTTCACCGAATTCGCATCGTCGTAAACGTAGTTGTCGATGACGACCGAGGATCCCTCGCCGACGGCAAGCTTGGTCCCATCGCGAAACACGAACTGTCCAAGCCCGCTGATCGAGGTTCGAATCCGTTCGTCCTTGTGAACTGGCGCCTTCACGACGAGTGGGCCATTCTCGCCGGTCACCTCGGTCCTGATCGCGGTCGCCTCGCCGACCGCCTCGGCCGAAAAAGCCGAGACAGGGCTAAACATCACAAGGCTGACCATCATGGCCGACGCGGTACCAAGACGAGGCATGTCCTTTACCCCCAAAACATAAAAATATTAGCATAAATTAATACTAAAGGTCGCCTTATCCTCTTGGTGGAGTTCGGAGGCGGCGGAGATATCTATCGGCGGTGCCGGCCCTTGACTTCGCCACCAGTTCGTCCGACTTCAATCGGGACGAACCAAGGAGCATGACGATGACGGAAGCGGCAAAAACCACGATCGACCAGAGCGAAGTGGACCGCTTTTCAGCCATGGCGGCGGAGTGGTGGAGCCCGACGGGCAAGTTCAAGCCACTGCACAAATTCAATCCCGTGCGGCTTGGCTACATTCGCGACAAGGTCGCCGAGAATTTCGGCCGCGACGTGCGCAGCGCGCGCCCTCTGGAGGGGCTTCGGGTTCTTGATATCGGCTGCGGCGGCGGACTGCTGTCAGAGCCCGTCGCTCGCATGGGCGCAACGGTCGTGGGCGCCGATCCGTCCGAAAAGAATATCGGCATCGCATCGACCCATGCGAAGGCATCAGGCGTCCCGGTGGACTATCGCGCTGTCACGGCCGAACAACTCGCCGACGCCGGCGAGACGTTCGATATCGTCTTGAACATGGAGGTGGTCGAGCATGTCGCGGATGTCGACTTCTTCCTCACGACCTGCTCGAGGATGGTCCGCCCGGGCGGTCTGATGTTCGTTGCCACCATCAACCGCACCATGAAGGCGGCAGCGCTGGCAATCTTTGCCGCGGAAAACATCCTCCGCTGGCTGCCGCGTGGCACCCACCAGTATGAAAAGCTGGTTCGCCCCGAAGAGATCGAGAAGCCGGTCACCGAAAACGGCCTGCGGATCATCGATCGCACAGGCGTCTTCTTCAATCCGCTATCGGATCGCTGGAATCTGTCCAAAGATATGGATGTGAACTACATGATGCTGGCAAAGCGCGAGGCTTGAGGAAAGCACGCGCGATAGCTTCGCGGTTGGCTAGTTCACGTCTTCCGGCAGAACCGGAAGCGCAGCGATCTCGATGCCCTCTTCCAGCAGTTCCTGCGCCTCGTCGAGCGTCGTCTGGCCGATAATGCCGCGAGCGTCGGCTTCGCCGTAGTGAATCTTGCGCGCTTCCTCGGGGAACCGCGTGCCGAC
This sequence comes from Rhizobium sp. S96, assembly GCF_030382195.1. Lineage (NCBI taxonomy): Bacteria > Pseudomonadati > Pseudomonadota > Alphaproteobacteria > Hyphomicrobiales > Rhizobiaceae > Rhizobium > Rhizobium sp. S96. The sequence continues at coordinate 473,770 of NZ_JAUDRY010000010.1, read as the reverse complement.
ATCCTCGGAATTGGCCTTGATCGTTGCCACCGCTTCCTTGAGCTTGTCGAAGGCCGCTCGCCGCATGGCGTCCATCGCAACCGTCTGCATCTCATCCTTCTTGCGCGCAGTCGAAACGGACGGCGCCATCAGGATCTTGGAGACAGAAGCGGAATTGCAGACCGGACAGGTGAGAAAACCGGATGCGATCTGGCGATCGAAATCTGCGCTTTCGGAAAACCAGCCTTCGAACTCGTGGGCATTCTCACAACGAAGCGAATAACGGATCAAGCGGCAACGCCTCCTGCGACTTCCCCCGCAACCCTCTCGATAGAAAACTCCCGAGCGTTCTTGAGGTTCGGAATCTTGTCATGCGCGGCTTTGACGGCCGTTGGATCGATATCCGCGACAATCACCGCTTCCCCGGTCGGTCCGCAAGACGCCAGAACCTTGCCCCAGGGATCGACGATCATCGAATGGCCGAAGGTTTCGCGCCCGTCTTCATGGACTCCGGCCTGTGCTGCCGCGATGACGAATACGCCGTTCTCGATCGCGCGGGCCCGAAGCAGGATTTCCCAATGCGCCTCCCCCGTCTGTTTGGTGAAGGCAGCAGGCACCGTCATGACCTGCGCGCCGGCAACCGCCTGCGCACGGAACAATGCGGGAAAACGGACGTCGTAGCAGATCGCAAAGCCCATCTCGGCAAACGGCAGCGACAGGACCCGGGCTTCCGATCCCGGTCGATAGGCCGCACTTTCCCGCCAGCTCTCGCCATTGTCGAGATCGACGTCGAACATGTGGATCTTGTCGTAGCGGTTGAGAATCTTGCCGTCGGGACCGAAGAGATAGCCGCGATTGGCAAGCTTGCCGTCGTCAAGCGCAATGGCCGTCGAGCCGACATGCATGTAGATGCCAAGATCCTTGGCAAGCTCCGAACCCGTGCGCACGATCAGATCGTCACCCTCGCCCCGCAGCAGAGCCTTTGCAGCCGCACGGTCACGCTGCAGCATACCGGTCATCTCCGGCGTCTGAACGTAGATCGCGCCTTGACCGGCAGCCTCGCGAACGAGGCTCGCCATGGCCGCAGCATTCTTTTGCGGATCGACGCCGGAGCACATTTGGATGGCGGCAGCCTTGAACGACATGGGTCTTCCTCAGGCAGCAAGCATGGGATCGAGCTTGCCGGCACGATCGAGTGCGTGGAGATCGTCACAACCACCGACATGGTCCTGACCGATGAATATCTGCGGAAACGTCGAGCGGCCGTTCGACTTGTTGATCATTTCCTGACGGATCTCGGGCGCATACGTCGCATCGTGCTCCACGAAATCCACGCCCTTTTCCGAGAGCAGGGACTTGGCGCGGACACAATAGCCGCAGCCTTGGCGCGTATAGATCGTGACGGGTACCATAGGAACTCCAAAAATACCGGTTATCTTTCCGTCATATAGTTTCTGCGATGGCCCTTGCAAAGGTCAAAACAGTAATGTCGGCGGCGCCAGCCTTGCGCAAAGCCCTGGTGGCGGCAGCGACGGTGGCGCCTGTCGTGTAGACGTCGTCCACCAGCACGAGCCGCTTGCCGAAGACATCGTTCTCATGGCCGGATGCGACCGCAAACGCACCGCGAACGTTGTCTTCCCGGGCCTTGGCACCCAGGCCGACCTGCTGGCGGGTGCGACGGATACGCAGCAATGTCGCCGGCAGGAACGGCTTGCCCGATTGTTGCGCGAGATGGCGCCCGAGCTCGGCCGCCTGGTTGAATTTGCGCGACAGCATCCGGCCGCGATGCAGCGGCACGGGCAGGATGGCATCGCAGCGCTCGACCGTCCCGTCGGACGCTCGCAACATCCAGCCTGCCATCATCGGCGCCAGATCGGTACGATCTCGGTACTTGAGTCCGTGGACCAGATTGCGCGCCGGTTCATCGTGAAACGCCGCTGACCGAAGCCGGTCAAAAGGCGGTGGATTGGCGATCGCGGCAGCACTCAACAGTCCGGGTCCCAGATCATGAGCGAACGGAACGCCGAGAACCTCGCAATATGGCCGTTCGATGAAGCGCAATACAGACCAGCATTTCGGACAAAGGCCGCGATGCCGGCCGGTGGCGACGCCGCAGACGGCGCATCCGGGCGGATAAACGAGATCGACGACAAAGGACAGCGAGCGTAGCAGCGCGCTTCCCAGCTCCCATCGTCGACCCCACCCGTTCAACCCCATGGCGAAAGTCTAACCTGTTTCGCGTCGGAGGAAAATCGCCTTGCCGCCCCAACTTCGGGGGATTAAGGACTTCGCTCATGGATATCATTTTCGACACGGCCAGGATCGCCGCAAACAGGCATCGCGCGCTACGCAACAACGATACGAAGGCGGCATTCCTGCTGGACATCGCCGCCGAGGAACTCGGCGAACGCCTCGCGGTCGTCGAGCGGACGTTCGAGCAAGCGGTGGAACTGCATGGCGCAACCGGTGCTGCGGCACGTGTGGCGAAGGCGACCGGCAAGATCGCCCACCTGACGCGGGTCGAAAGCGAGAAAGGTTACGTCACGGCGGACGACACCTTCATCGAAGCGCCGCTCGAGGATATTCCGCTCGAGCCACAATCGGCCAATCTCATTCTGGCGCCGTTGAGTCTGCATCTCACCAACGATACGCCCGGCGTTTTCATCCAGATCCGCCGCGCCTTGAAGCCGGATGGCCTGTTCCTGGCCGCCATACCCGGATCGGGCACCCTGCAGGAGCTTCGCGAGGTGTTGCTTGCCGCGGAAGTCGAGATGACCGGCGGCGCCAGTCCCCGTGTCATTCCGTTTGCCGATGTGCGTGACGTTGGAGGCCTGATGCAGCGCGCAGGCTTTGCCCTGCCCGTGATCGACGCCGAGACGTATACCGTGCGTTACGACTCGATCTTCCCGCTGATGCGCGACCTCAGGGCCATGGGCATGACCAACCCGCTGGCCGAACGCAGCCGCAAGCCGCTGACCCGTGCATTCTTTCTAAGAGCTGCTGAAATCTACGCCGAGCGCTATTCGGATCCGGACGGACGCATTCGTGCGACGTTCTCGATGATCTACGTCTCGGGATGGGCGCCACACGAGAGCCAGCAGAAACCGCTTCGCCCGGGATCGGCAAAGGTAAGGCTCGCCGACGCACTCAAGGTCGAGGAACACAAGCTCAAACAGTGAGCTGTCGCCTTTTCGTCAGTTAGGCGGCGTTATCTGGTTCGCAACGCCGTTGAACAGGTTGCCGAGGTTACCGCCAACCGCGCCGACGGCTGCAACGATTGCTGTTGAAATCAGCGCAGCGAGTAGCCCGTATTCAATCGCGGTCGCGCCATTGATATCGGTAAGGAATGCCTTCAGAAGCCGCATAGTCAATCCTTTGCGCCATGCCCCAAGTGTCGTCTTACTCGCACAGCTAGGCGCCGTTGCAATCAGCAACCGACTCCGCTGCCATATCCCTGAACGACACAGACCGACCCAGGCGTTTCCTGAAGGACGCTGCGGCGTATCGTATAGCGCTTGCCGTTTTCCGTCTTCGGAATCGATCCGGTGGTGATCGAGTCGATTTCGGAGGGTGCACTGGCAAACACGCTGGATCTCGACTTGTCCGCAAGCATCGGCGTCAGGATCAGCGTCAGCGCAACGACAGCCGTTCCAAACAGCAACGCAATATTCAGCGCCCCCGTCTTGCCCGAGGCAGCCGAAGCCTGTTCCTTTTCCCTAACTGCTTTCCAGAAATCGTCGTCCATGCGTCAAGCCTTCTACACACACGCCAGTTGCTTGATTGAGGCCGATCTTTGGCAGAAGGTGTTAAACGATCGATTAATATCCACATGCAAAATCGACGCAGAGCGGATAATAATGAGAAGTTACTAAAGTAGGTCCTGCAAAACCGGGATCAGCGGCTCATCGGCAGGCGGCATGGGATAATCGCGCAGCGCCTGCGGCTTCACCCACTTCAGAGCCTGGCCTTCTTTTCCATGCGGAATTCCTTCGTATCGCCGGCAGACGTAAAGCGGCATCAGAAGATGAAATTTCTCATAGGTATGGCTGGCAAAACTCAAGGGAGCAAGGCAGGCGACCTTGGTCGCGATCCCGAGCTCTTCATGCAGTTCGCGCACCAGAGATTCTTCAGGCGTCTCGCCCGGCTCGACCTTGCCGCCGGGAAACTCCCATAGACCCGCCAACGACTTGCCTTCCGGTCGCTGCGCGAGAAGGATCCGGCCATCGGAATCGATCAGCGCGCAGGCTGCAACAAGAAGGATGCTCCGGGTCACGTCGCTCACGAGGTGTGGTCCTGTCGCCAGTAAGAGTAACGATAGGCTTCCTGAAAACCGAGGCGTTCGTAAAGCGACAGCGCCGGCACGTTGGTCGCCTTAACCTGCAGCCAGGCGGAACGCGCCGTCCGCATCCTCGCCCAGCGCAACGCCGAGGTCAGAATTTCAAGGCCCAGCCCTTCGCGACGGCGTTCTTTCGCCACCGACAGCGACATGATGCCGGCCAGATCGTTGTCCTGGACGCACAACACCGTCGCCAATGGCCCAGTCTGCGGATCTTCGATCATGAACAAGCCCGATGGGGGCTTGATCGCGTTGATGATCTCCGCGAGCGCCGGCTTCAGCTTGGCCGATACCTGATCGGTTGCCAGGTTGGCGTCCACGAAGCGGCCGATATCGTGCGTCGGAAGGTGATCCAACGTGTCGGGCAAGTCTGCATGGGACAGGTCGCAGGTCATCACGATCGTCTCGTCGAAGGACGTCCAGCCCTCCGCCTTGACCAGATCGATCAGCACCGGCGACGCAAGCGGCGTCTGGCGCAGCACTGCCGGTCGGCCATAGGCTTCGAACTTGCGGCTTGCCTTGGCCAGGCGAATCTCGACGTCGCGATGATCCGATGGATCGAGCGGCACGATCGAGTTCAAACGGTTGGAGGGATGTCCCGCCGTCAGGCGGACCTGCCAGCTTCCGTCATACTGTACGGACGACGCTGGCCAGGCCCGGAAGCCGACAGCTTCGAGCCTGCGCACGAGTGGCAGATTTGCCTTCTTGGGTAATGCTTCAGTCAATGAACAATTAGCTCCGGTAGTCACCGTTGATGGCGACATACTCCTTTGTGAGGTCGCACGTCCAGACCGTTGCCCTGCCATTGCCAAGACCAATGTCGACCTTCACTGGAATGTCCTGCTTTTTCATGACATCCGATGCGGCCTGTTCGGAATAGCCTGCATCGCGTTCGCCATTGACGGCAACGCGAACGTCGCCGAACCAGATCGCAAGGCGATCGCGATCGGCCATTTCGCCGGACTTGCCAACGGCCATCACGATACGACCCCAGTTGGCGTCCTCACCGGCAGCCGCCGTCTTCACTAGCGGCGAATTGGCGATGGAAAGCGCGATCGTCTTGGCAGCGGCATCGCTTTCGGCGCCCGTTACGGTGATCTCGAGCATCTTGGTAGCCCCTTCACCGTCGCGCACGACCTGCAGGGCGAGATCCTTGAGCAGATCGTTCAACGCCGCGCGGAACGAGGCAAGGTGCGGATCGTCCGCATGATCCACACGCGACTGGCCGTCCGCGGCGGCAGCGCCTGTCGCAAACAGCATCAGCGTATCGGACGTCGACGTATCGCTATCGACCGTCATCGAGTTGAACGTCGGATCGACCCCAGCGGACAACAGGGACTGAAGGGCGGCCGGGGCGATATCGGCATCAGTAACAACGAAGGAAAGCATGGTCGCCATGTCAGGTGCGATCATGCCGGCGCCCTTCGCGATGCCATTGATGGTGACGGTGACGCCGCCGATATCGGCGCTGCGGGTGGCAACCTTGGGATAGGTGTCGGTGGTCATGATCGCCTTGGCGGCTTCGAACCAGAAGTCACCGGTCGCATCGGCGTACAGCGTGTCCAGAACGCCGGCAAACTTGGTCGCGTCGAGTGGTTCGCCGATGACGCCGGTGGACGCAAGATAAACCTCGTTCTCGCCGCAATCGACGGCCGCAGCAGCCGACTTCGCCGTCAGCGCCGTCGCCTCGCGACCCTTCACGCCGGTAAAGGCGTTGGCATTGCCGGAGTTGACGACGACGGCGCGCGCGACGCCGTTAGACAGGTTGGCACGGCAAAAATCGACCGGCGCGGAAGGGCACTTCGAGCGGGTGAAGACACCCGCGACGGCGGCCGGCTTGTCGAACACCATCATCAGAACGTCGGTTCGGTTCTTGTACTTGATCCCGGCGGACGCGGTCGCCATGCGCACACCGCGCACTGCGGGCATCGAGGCGAAGGATTTGGGAGCGAGCGGAGAGACGGAACCGGACATGACAAGACCTGATGATAGGCAATTCCAGGCAAACGTCGATAACGCCTGGAATTGCGACAAACGATAAGGAAGAGCCCGGAAAAACCGGGCTCTTGATGGATGTTACTGCTGCGGCTGCTCAGCGGGCGCATCGCCCGGCTGCGGCTGCTTGTTGGCATCCTCGTAGCCCTTGCGGAGCGTTTCGTCGCTGATGTCGACCTTCGACTTTTCCTTGGCGGCAGCGAGAAGCGCAAGATACTTGTCGCGCATGACGAGTTGACGAACCTGATCCTTGACCTGGTCGTATGCCGGCGGAGCCGCGTCGCGCTTGTCCTCGACCAGAATGACGTGGTAGCCGAAATCGGTCTTCACAGGGGTCTTGGAGTAGGTGCCCTTGTCGAGCGCGAAAGCAGCGTCTTCGAATTCCTTGACCATGCGGCCCTTGGTGAAATAGCCGAGATCGCCGCCGTCAGCCTTGTTCGGGTCGGTGGACTTTTCCTTGGCCAGTTCAGCGAAATTCTTGCCGGCGTCGAGCTGCTTGATGACGTCCTGGGCTTCAGCCTCGGTCTTCACCAGGATGTGGCGTGCATGCACTTCTTCCTGCTTCGGAAGGGCTGCGACTTCCTTCTCGTAGCGCGCCTTGACTTCGTCATCGGTGACGGTGTCGACGACATGCTTCTTGAAGTAGGCGTTATGCAGCTCGCGATCGGCGAGGTACTGCATGCGCTTCTTGAACTCAGGCGTCTGATCGAGCTGTTCGGCAGCGGCATCCTTGGCAAGCAGCTTCACGTCGATTGCAGCAGAGAGCGCGGCGACCTTCTTCTGGTCGTCGGGCAGCTGTGCAAGCTGCGGATCCAGATTGGCAACGGCCAGATCCAGCTCCGACTGATGGATCTCGACATCACCAACCTTGGCAACCACCGCATCCGGCTTGTCTTCTGCACGGACCGGCGCCTGGAACGCAACGAATGTCGCGAATGCCATGACGGCGATTTTGTTGTAGTTCAACATCAAATAACCCTTCACAGTTAAACCACCGGCTTCAACTTCGTGAATCCAGCCTGAAACAGCCATCAACACTGGAATGTGGCCTTTCTATATCAGCCAAATCCGTTGACATCATTCGACCCCCCTCTTATCTGTCACGCAACCTCGCGTCCAGAACAGTTTCCTGGCGTTTCGAGACGTGCGCCTGAATTTCGGCCGGGCCACGGATAAGAAAAGCCGGGGAAGTATTTGAGAAAGGACCAGTCATATGGTCAGCTTTGGCGGTATAGCCCGCAAAATATTTGGCTCTGCCAATGATCGCCGCGTGCGGTCCTTCCAGCCGAACGTCGCCGCAATCAATGCGATTGAGGAAAAAACCCGCGCATTGTCGGACGAACAGCTCGCCGCGCAGACCGTGGAGTTCCGCAAGCTGCTCGCGGAAGGCAAGACGCTGGACGACATTCTCGTTCCGGCCTTCGCCGTCGTTCGCGAAGCCTCGCGCCGCGTCCTCGGCATGCGACCTTTTGACGTACAGCTCGTCGGCGGCATGATCCTGCATTCGAACGCGATTGCGGAAATGAAGACCGGTGAAGGTAAGACGCTGGTGGCCACGCTGCCGGTCTATCTCAATGCACTGTCCGGTAAGGGCGTGCACGTCGTCACCGTCAACGATTACCTCGCGCAGCGCGATGCGGGCACGATGGGGCGGGTCTACAGCTTCCTCGGCCTGACCACCGGCGTCATCATTCACGGTCTCTCCGATGAAGAACGCGCCGCCGCTTATGCCTGCGACATCACATACGCGACCAACAACGAGCTCGGCTTCGATTATCTGCGCGATAACATGAAGTACGAAAAGAACCAGATGGTTCAGCGCGGCCACAACTTCGCGATTGTCGACGAAGTTGACTCCATCCTGGTCGACGAAGCCCGCACGCCGCTCATTATCTCCGGCCCGCTGGACGATCGCTCCGACCTCTACAACACCATCGACGCCTTCATTCCGCTCCTGTCGGCGGAAGACTATGAAATCGATGAAAAGCAGCGCTCCGCCAACTTCTCCGAAGAAGGCACCGAGAAGCTGGAAAACCTGCTGCGCCAGGCCGGCCTGCTCAAGGGCAATGCGCTCTACGACATCGAAAACGTCGCGATCGTCCACCACGTCAACAACGCTCTGAAGGCCCACAAGCTCTTCCAGCGCGACAAGGACTACATCGTCCGCAACGACGAGATCGTCATCATCGACGAGTTCACCGGCCGCATGATGCCGGGCCGCCGTTATTCGGAAGGCCAGCACCAGGCGCTGGAAGCCAAGGAACATGTGAAGATCCAGCCTGAGAACCAGACGCTGGCGCAGATCACCTTCCAGAATTACTTCCGCATGTATGGCAAGCTCGGCGGCATGACCGGTACCGCGCAGACGGAAGCGGAAGAATTCGGCAACATCTACGGTCTCGACGTCGTCGAAGTACCGACCAACCTGCCGATCCAGCGTATCGACGAGGACGACGAGGTCTATCGGACCTTCGAAGAGAAGTACAAGGCGATCATCGCCGAGATCGCGGATGCGCAGAAGCGCGGCCAGCCGGTTCTGGTCGGTACGACCTCGATCGAAAAGTCCGAACTGCTCGCCGACCTGATGCGCAAGCAGGGCTTCAACAACTTCCAGGTTCTGAACGCCCGCTACCACGAGCAGGAAGCCTATATCGTTGCCCAGGCTGGCGTGCCCGGCGCCGTCACCATCGCCACCAACATGGCGGGTCGCGGTACCGACATTCAGCTCGGCGGCAACCTCGACATGCGTGTTGAGCGCGAGCTTGGCGAAGTCGAGGAAGGTCCGGAGCGCGACGCCAAGATCGAGGCGATCCGCGAAGAGATCAAGCAACTCAAGGAAAAGGCGCTGGCCGCCGGCGGTCTCTACGTCATCGCGACGGAACGCCACGAAAGCCGCCGTATCGATAACCAGCTGCGCGGCCGTTCCGGCCGTCAGGGCGACCCGGGCCGCTCGAAGTTCTACCTTTCGCTTCAGGACGACCTGATGCGCATCTTCGGCTCCGACCGTATGGATTCGATGCTGACCAAGCTCGGTCTCAAGGAAGGCGAGGCAATCGTCCATCCCTGGATCAACAAGGCTCTGGAACGCGCGCAGAAGAAGGTCGAAGCCCGCAACTTCGACATCCGCAAGAATCTCCTGAAGTACGACGACGTTCTGAACGATCAGCGCAAGGTGATCTTCGAGCAGCGTCTCGAGCTGATGGAAGCTGCCAATATCTCCGAAACCGTTTCCGACATGCGTCGTGAGGTCATCGAAGACCTCGTCGACAAGCATATTCCGGAGCGTGCCTACGCCGAACAGTGGGATGCTGCCGGCTTGAAGGAGCAGACGACGGCCCTGCTCAACCTCGACCTGCCGGTTGAGGATTGGGTCAAGGAAGAAGGCATCGGCGAAGACGATATTCGCGAACGCCTGACGGAAGCGTCCAACGCCGCCTTCACCGAAAAGGCCGAGCGCTTTGGCGACGACATCATGCGCTATGTCGAGCGTTCGATCCTCATGCAGACACTGGATGCCCTGTGGCGCGAGCACATCGTCAACCTCGACCACCTGCGCTCCGTCATCGGTTTCCGCGGCTACGCCCAGCGCGATCCGCTGCAGGAATACAAGTCCGAGGCATTCGAGCTCTTCACCTCGCTGCTCAACAATCTGCGCCAGGCGGTTACCGCCCAGCTGATGCGCGTCGAACTTGTGCAGCAGGCGCCGGCCGAGCCGGAACCGCCGCTCATGCAGGCGCATCACTTCGATCCTGATACAGGCGAAGACGATTTCGCCTCGGTCTACCAGGCCTCGGAAGTCATCGTCGCGCCTGAGAACCGCAACCCGACAGATCCGGCAAGCTGGGGCCGCGTTGGCCGCAACGAAGCCTGCCCCTGCGGTTCGGGCAAGAAGTACAAGCACTGCCACGGCGCTTTCGAGCAAGCCTGACGCCGGCTAAGCTTCACTGAGATACCGAAAGCCCCGCGACAGAGATGCCGCGGGGCTTTTTCGTTGATAGGCTCGGGGTATCCAAGCTCAGTGATGGACTGGCCGCAAATCCGTCGTTTTATTTGCGGAGCTTGCCGGCTCGTCTGATTCCCCGAGGAACTTCGTGACTATTGCCGCCGCAACCTTCCCGTATTTCAGCCAGTGGGAAACACCAGCGATGACGCTCCCGGTGTTGAGCGAAGGATCGTCGGCGCTCCTGCGCGATCCGCTATGGCGCGAATCCGGAGCCGAAAGCGTTGAGGAATACGCCCGCTGGGCGGTCAACATCTGCGGCATGGCGTGTCTGAAGATGATTCTGGCTGCGCGCGGTGAGACACATCGAACCGTCGATCTCGCCCGAGCCTGCACCGCCTTTGGCGGGTATGTCGTCAACGACGAGGATCAGTCGATCAAGGGCTTGATCTATGCGCCATTCGTGACCTTCGTCGCCGAAACATTCGGCCTGAAGGCAAAGACGATCACCAACATCCCGACCGCGGGAATTGCGCCGCTCCTTGAAGAGCGGACCGTGTTCATCGCGTCGGTGAACAGTCAGATCCGTTGGCCCGATCGGCAACCGCCGTCGAAGGGTGGCCATCTCGTGCTGGTAACAGCCGCAACGGCTGACGCCATCCGATTCCATAATCCGTCGGGGCATGACCGGGATAGCCAGGCGAATGTGACGCTTCCCGCGTCAACGTTCGACCGCTTCTTCGCCAATCGCGGTATCGCCGTGACGCTCTGATTTCTGTTCGAGATTATCCAAGGGGACTATTGATGGCAGCCACGACGCCTGGCGAAAGCAAGGGTAAAAACCAAGGCAACGAAAAACGCCTGCGGGTGGCAGTTCTGTTCGGCGGGCGCTCTCCTGAGCACGACGTCTCGATCCTGTCCGCCACCAACGTCGTTCGCGCTCTTGATCCTGATAGATACGATGTGCTCCCGGTTTTCGTGACCAAGGACGGACAGTGGCGCATGGTGCCGGCGAACATGGATCTGTCGGCCGCCGGAAACGCAACCGGCCTGCCGCAGCTGAGCCTGTTGCCGGGTGGACGGGGTCGCCTGTTCGCCATTCCCGACGCTGGGGCAGCATTCGAGTTGTCTGCGATCGACGTTCTCTTTCCCGTGCTGCACGGCATGCATGGCGAGGATGGTTCTGTTCAGGGACTGGCCGAGGTCGCCCGTATCCCTCTCGCCGGCTGCGGCGTGCTGGGATCGGCCACCGCCATCGACAAGGACATTGCCAAACGCCTTCTTCGAGAAGCGGGCATGCCAGTCGCAACATCCGTCTGCATCGAGGAACCTGACACCCCGTCGTTCGAGGAGGCTGTCGCGAAGCTGGGCCTGCCGCTCTTCGTCAAGCCCGCTCGCCAGGGTTCCTCCGTCGGCGTCAGCAAGGTGACGAACAAAGAGGAGTTCACCGTCGCTCTGGCAGAGGGCTTCAAGTATGATCGCAAGCTGTTGGCCGAGGAGTTCATTCGCGGACGCGAGGTCGAGTGCAGCGTGCTGGAACATCCCAGCGGTGAGCTGTTTGTCTCCCTGCCGGGCGAGATCGCGCCGTCCGCCCATCATGGCTTCTACAGCTATGACGCAAAGTATATCGATGAGGACGGCGCGTCATTGAGGGTGCCGGCCCAGCTCCCCAAGGATGTGGAGGATAAGATCCGCGCGACAGCCAACCTCGCCTTCAAGGCGCTCGGCTGCGACGGCATGGCCCGCGTCGACTTCTTCCTCACCGAGGATATGTCGTTCGTCGTCAATGAAATCAACACGATCCCCGGCTTCACCGACATCAGCATGTATTCCAAGGCCATAGCGGCGAGTGGCGTCAGCTACGCCGAAATCATTGACCGGCTGATCGAACACGCACTGGCGCGCGCCAACCGATAGGCGGTCGACGCTCGCGAAAACATCCAGCCGCCGCGATAGACCGGCGCTCCTCGGCACACCGTTTCTTAACCCTGATCTGGCAAGAGTTAGGCACGATTTGCCAGAGAGTTTTGCGTGTTCATGATGGCGGTCATAGAGACAGCGGAAAAGATGCTGCCTGCGGGGTTGAGGCCCACGGGCGGCCGGCTGTTGCGTGCCTTGGCCAGCCTCCTGACCCAGCGGGATGAGAAAGCCACCGCCCAGCGCATGGCGCTCACTGCATTCTCGATCCGCATTATCAGCGCTGCCCTTGCCTTCCTCTCGCAGATCGTTCTTGCCCGCCTGATGGGCGAGTACGAATACGGCATCTTCGTCTTTGTCTGGGTTCTGATCATTCTGTTCGGCGACCTCTCCTGCCTGGGGTTTCATACGGCGATCATCCGCTTCCTGCCGCAATACAAGGCGGCCGGCGCCTTCGAGGAGATTCGCGGATTGACGGGAACCGCGCGCATCTTCGGACTGCTCTCAGGCACGGTTGTGCTCGGCATCGGCATGGTCGCGCTCTATCTTTTCGGCAGCCGCATCCAAAGCTACTACGTCATCCCGATCTTCCTCGGGCTTCTTGCAATGCCGATGATCGCTCTCGGCGATATCCTGGAAGGTACGTCGCGCGCCAATCACTGGCCCGTCATGGCGTTGAGCCCCGTCTACATCATCCGCCCGATCCTGATCATCCTGTTCATGCTGGTCGCCATCGGCCTCGGCGCGGAGCATACCGCCGTTACAGCCATGCAGGCCGCCTTGGTCGCAACCTACGTCACCGCCGTTGGGCAGTACGTCGCCACCCTGTTTCGGCTTCGGCGTCACTACCATGAAGGCCCGCGCAAGATCGATTTCATCGCCTGGCTTAGCGTCGCCTTTCCGATCTTCCTGATCGAGGGCGTCGGCTTCCTGTTGACCAATTCTGATGTCGTGGTCGTCGGCATCTTCCTGGAGCCGCACGACGTCGCGATCTACTTCGCCGCGGCAAAGACGATGGCGATGGTTCATTTCATCAACTTTTCGGTCAAGGCGGCATCCGGGCCGCGCTTCTCCAGCATCATCGCGGAAGGCACACGCTCCGAACTGGCAGCGGCCGCAATCGACGCTGCGAAATGGACCTTCTGGCCGGCGCTCGGGGTCGGGCTCTGCGTGCTCGCCGCCGGTCATCTGCTGCTTTCGCTGTTCGGCGGCGCGTTTACCGCCGGCTACATTCTGATGGTCATCCTGCTTGCCGGTATCCTTGCCAAGGCGCTCGTCGGCCCGGCCGAGACCCTTCTGATGATGGCGGGCAAGCAGAACATGTGCGTCATCCTCTACGCCGGGGCGCTGACGGCAAACGTCCTTCTGAACGTGCTCCTGATTCCAAGGTTTGGCATCGAGGGCGCGGCTATCGCGACCGCCTCCGCCATGGGCGTGGAAGCCATACTTCTTCATATTGCCGTGCGCCGTGCGCTCGGCATTACTCTGTTCGCATTCGCTGACGCGGACGCGGCCTGCAAAAACATGAAAGCCTGATAGAATGGTGCGTACTCCTCCTGCTACCGAGACGACCGATGCGATGGCGAACCGAATGGTCCACGAACTCGCGGCGCTGGAGTTCGACGCGCCGCAGGCGGATGCGCGCGTCAATATCGGCCGGCCGGGACGAGAGCTGTGCCTCTACTCCGGCAAGCTTGGATACGAACTCCAGGACGAGCTCGATTTTCTCTCCAACCGCGCGCTGGAGCCGAACGTCTTTTTCACCGGCCGCTTCCTTGCGCCAGCAATGCCGCGCCTCGATGACCGGCAGGTGAACTTCGCGCTGATGCGCGACCAGAACGGCAGGCGCAGTCGCATGCGCTTCCTGATGCCGTTCTCGGTGGAAAAGCCAGGCTTTGCCGTAGGTCCGTCGATCATCCGTGTTTGGTCGAACAGCTTTGCACCACTCGGAACGCCTCTGATCGATGCGGAGGACGCCGCCGAAACGCTCGACAACCTGCTCGACGGATTGATCAGCGGCGATCTCCGCCTACCCAAGATCCTGGTCATCCCGGACCTGAGACTGGACAGCGTTTTCGCGCGGATGATCCGGGCGGTTGCCATCAGCCGCAACCTGCCGATCACGATTGCGAACCCCTATCAGCGCCCGATGCTTCAAAGCGATGAGGACGCCACGGTCTACCTAGGCAAAGCCGTTTCCGCCTCGCACATGCGCGAGATGCGCCGCCAGTGGCGCCTGCTTGAAGAACAGGGAACTGTCGTCTACAGCGTCGCCCGCCAGGCGCGCGAGGTCCACCGTCGCTTCGAGGAGTTTCTGGCGCTTGAGGCCGGCGGCTGGAAGGGCAAGCGACGCAGCGCCCTGGTCACCGACCGCTATCATACCGCCTTCGCCCGCGAGGCGATTTCCAATCTTGCCGCCGCCGACGCTGTGCGCATTCACAGCATCGACCTGAACGGCAAGGCGATTGCCGCAACCGTCGTGCTGATGATGGGCGGCGAGGCTTACACCTGGAAAACCGCCTATGACGAGGCCTATGGCCGATATTCTCCGGGCAAGCTGCTGATGGCGGAATTGACGGAATGGCACCTCGACGATGCCAACATCGTCCGCTCCGATTCCTGCGCGGTTCCCAACCACCCGATCATGAGCCGTTTCTGGCAGGAGCGGGAAGAAATGGGGACGCTGATCATCGGCCTCGATCAGAACGGCGACCGCGACGTCCGGCAAGTCGCCACCCAGCTGCACATGTATACGAGCACCCGCAACGTGGCGAAAATGCTGCGTCAGAAAATCATGTCGCTTGCGGGTCGGGGATAAGCGCTTCGGCAGCAGCCCTTTGCCTCAGAAGACGACGGATAACCTTGCCTGTCGTCGTCAGCGGCAGCTCATCGACGAATTCGACTTCGCGTGGATATTCATGCATCGAAAGCCGCGTCTTCACCCACGCGCTGATCTCGCCGGCGAGCGTCTGGCTGGCTTTAAAGCCCGGCACGAGCACGATATAGGCTTTGACGATTTCGGTGCGAAGCGGATCCGGCTTGCCGATCGCCGCCGCGAGCTGCACCGCCGGGTGTCCCGTCAGGCAATCCTCGATCTCGGCAGGACCGATCCGATATCCCGATGACGTGATGACGTCGTCGTCGCGCCCGAGGAAGGTGACGAAACCCTCGGCGTCCTGTCGTCCGAGGTCGCCGGTCAGTAGCCAGTCATTGGCAAACTTGCGTTCGGTTGCCGCGGCGTCCCCCCAGTATCCCAGGAACATCACGGGATCCGGTCGTTTGACCGCGATCTGTCCTGCTTCGCCCACCGGCAACTCCTCGCCGAGTTCATTGACGATTGCAACGCGGTGCCCGGGAACAGCCTTTCCGATCGCGCCGGCTCTGCTCACGTCATGCGCGGCGCTTGATGACAGGACGAAGTTGCACTCCGTCTGGCCGTAGAATTCGTTGACACGGATGTCGAGTGTCTTCTTCACCCATTCGTAGGTTTCGGCGCCGAGAGATTCGCCCGCGGAACCGATCGTGCGAAGCACAAGATCGTATTTCGCCCTTGGATCTGGAACCGACTTCAAGAGCCGCAGCGCCGTTGGCGGGATAAAGCCGTTTCGAACCTTCATCTCGGCCATGATCCGATATGCCATATCGGCATCGAATTTCTGCGCTGGCGAGGAGACGACCGGGACGCCGAGCAGGAGGCTGGGCAGCAGCGCGTTCAGCAAGCCGCCCGCCCATGCCCAGTCAGACGGCGTCCAGACCTTGTCGCCGGCCTGCGGAAAGCCTTCATGGGCGAATTGCATTCCTGGAATGTGCCCTGCCAGAACCCGGTGCCCATGCAGCGCCCCCTTCGGCGCGCCGGTAGTGCCCGACGTAAAGATCATCAACGCCGGATCGTCCGGCCCTGTATGAATGGTTTCGAATTCCTGGGCGTGCTCGTCCACCAGCGAGGAAAACGACAATGTTCTCCCTGTCTCTCCATCGACCGTGATCACCGACTTCAGATCCGGAAGCCGAGCACGGATCTCGCTAAGTCGTTCCAGGCCAAAGGCGTTTGTGATGATCCCGGCTGCACCCGCCGTCTTCAGCCGATATTCGAGCGCCTCAACCCCGAACAGCAGAGCCAGCGGCAGCGCGATCGCGCCCATCTTGTAGATGGCGACATGCCCGATCACCGTCTCGAATGACTGCGGAAGGAGCAACGCGATACGGTCGCCTCGCCGTAAACCCAACGACACAAGCGCATTGGCCAGCGACGACGACCGCGCCGCCAACTCGCGATACGTCATCGACAGATGGTGGCCATCGGGGCTGAAATGCTCAAGGCAGACACGGTCTGGCGCGCGAGCCGCCCACTCGTCGCTGACGGCGCGGCCAATATTGAAATCGTCCGGGATGGACCACGCGAAATCGCGATAGAGGTCCTCATAGCGATCCCGCGGTGGCAGTTTCATCGACATGATCCAACAAATGCTGCACCAGCTAACACCCTGGATGCCGTTTGCGCAAGCCGACACCGGGGAGACGGCGCCTGCTGTTCTCGCAGACGCGAAAACCTCGGCTTATCGCCTGCCATTTCCCTGTCGGCCGCCCTAGATAGCATTGGCCAGCTCAGGAGCTTGCGGTTTCGGTAGGATCGATTTCATGGATTACGTCAAATTTGGAAACACCGGCATGGAAGTGTCGAAGATCTGCCTCGGCTGCATGACCTTCGGCGATCCGAACCGCGGCACCCACAGCTGGACACTTGCAGAGGAAGACAGTCGGCTGCTGATCCGCCAGGCCATCGAACTCGGCATCAACTTCCTCGACACGGCGAACACCTATTCCGACGGCTCGTCGGAGGAAATCGTCGGCCGCGCGATCAGGGATTTCTCGAGGCGTGAGGACATCGTGCTCGCCACGAAGGTCTTCAACCGCATGCGACCGGGACCGAATGGCGCAGGGCTTTCCCGAAAGGCCATATTCGACGAGATCGACAACAGCCTGCGCCGGCTGGGAACGGACTATGTCGACCTCTACCAGATCCACCGCTTTGACTACACGACGCCGATCGAAGAAACGCTCGAAGCGCTTCATGACGTCGTGAAAGCCGGCAAGGCACGCTACATCGGCGCCTCCTCGATGTACGCTTGGCAGTTTGCCAAGATGCTCTACACATCAAAGGCAAATGGCTGGACCGAATTCGTGAGCATGCAGGACCACCTGAACCTGCTCTACCGCGAAGAGGAGCGCGAAATGCTGCCCTTCTGCGCCGACCAGAAGATCGCCGTCATCCCCTGGAGCCCGCTCGCGCGCGGCCGCCTGACGCGTGACTGGGACGAAAAGACGGAACGCAGCGAAAGCGACGAATTCGGCAAGACGCTGTACAAGCAAGCCCACGATGCCGATCGCGCGATCGTCGAAGTCGTCGGACGTCTCGCTGCCAAGCACGCGGTACCGCGCGCCCAGATCGCGGCTGCCTGGGTCCTGCAGAAAAGTGCGATCACCGCGCCGATCATCGGCGCCTCGAAGCCCGGCCATTTGACGGATGCGGTTGCCGCACTGGCGCTGAAGCTCAGCCCGGAGGATGTGGCCGCGCTTGAGGAGCCTTACGTCCCACATCGCGTCGAAGGCTTCAAATAAGGTCAAGATGCCCGTGGTCGTCTACCTCGCCGCCGGCGAGAGCGAAGCCTTTGCCGTGAACAGGAAGCTGTCGGAGAGTTCGCGGCTTTCCACCGCGCGCGCCAGAATGACGGCACCCATCATCGAGGACAGTGTCGTGAAACCTTTGTCGCGACGTTCTTCCGATGTCGATCCCGGTACGATCTCCGACAGGATCTCGACAAGGTCGGAAAGGCCGTCATTGAACGTTTCCCGCACCGCTCCACGGCTGCGGCTGACCTCCTGGACCAGCGAGGCGAAGACGCAACTGCCGCCCGGATCATCGACGCTGCAGCGTGAGAGATAATGATCGAGCAGCGCCTCAAGCGGTCGATCCGGGGCTGCTGCAATGAGTTCACGCCACCGGATCTTGACCCTCTCGATCAGTTTGCGGCTGACCTCGAGCGCCAAGTCTTCCTTCGATTCGAAATGCCCATAGAAGCCGCCATGCGTCAGGCCCGCCGCCTTCATGATCTCGGCGACACCGGTGCCCTCGAAACCCCTTTCGCGAAAAAGCACGCCGGCAACAGCCAGGATCTTCTCGCGGTTCTCGGCAAATTTCTCTCGGCTCACCCGCATCTGGCTCTCCGCAAAATAGCTTCTTGACAATTTATATGACGTCCATCATCAATAATCAACAATGATGATGCTCATCATGTAAATATTGGCCTTCCCGGCAACCCAAGACGGAACAGCACAATGGTCTCCACTGCCCTTGCCTCCTCGCTCGCGCGGCGCAACATTCATTACGGATGGGTTGTCGTCGCTGCGACCTTCGTCACCATGCTGGTCACGGCAGGTGCGATGGGGGCGCCTGGCGTTCTTATCAAGCCGCTGCAGGATGAATTCGGCTGGGAAACCTCGCAGATTTCCTCGGCATTGGCCGTTCGCCTGGTGCTCTTCGGCCTGATGGGACCCTTCTCGGCCGCCTTCATGAACTACTTCGGCGTCCGCAAGGTCATCGTTTTTGCCATGATCCTGATTTCCAGCGGCTTCGTCGGTTCCCTGTTTATGACCGAGATCTGGCAGTTGCTGCTGCTTTGGGGCGTCGTCGTCGGGCTCGGCACCGGTTTGACGGCAATGGTGCTGGCCGCAACCGTCTCGGCACGCTGGTTCACCAAGCACCGGGGTCTGGTTGTCGGCATGCTGTCTGCCAGCTCCGCCACCGGCCAACTCGTCTTCCTGCCATTGATGGCGCAGCTGACAGAAACCTATGGCTGGCGCACCACGGTATTCTTCGTCTGCGGCATGATCCTGTTTGCGGCCCTTGTCGTCCTGGCCTTCATGCGCGATCGCCCGTCCGATCTCAACCTGCCGTCCTTCGGTGAGGAACAGGTTTCCCCGCCGCCTCCGGCGCAATCCGGCTTGTTGGCGATGCTGGCCACGCCGATCACCGTGCTCAAGGACGTCTCGAAGACCTCCACCTTCTGGATTCTCTTCGCCACCTTTTTCATTTGCGGGCTGAGCACCAACGGCCTCATCCAGACCCACTTCGTGACACTCTGCGGCGATTTCGGTATCCTGCCCGTGGCGGCAGCCAGCGTGCTCGCCGTCATGGGCATCTTCGATTTCTTCGGCACGATCGGTTCCGGCTGGCTTTCCGACCGTTTCGACAATCGCTGGCTACTCTTCTGGTACTACGGCCTGCGCGGTCTTTCGCTGCTCTTCCTGCCCTTCAGCGACTTCAGCTTCTATGGCCTGTCTATCTTCGCGGTCTTCTATGGGCTGGACTGGATTGCGACCGTGCCGCCCACCGTCAAGATCGCTGCCGACCGCTTCGGACGCGAACGCGCGGGCATCGTCTTTGGCTGGATCTTCACCGGCCATCAGCTGGGTGCGGCCACCGCCGCCTATGGTGCCGGCCTGTCGCGCACGGAATTGCAGAGCTACCTGCCTGCCTTCTTCATCGCCGGCGCATTCTGCCTGCTGGCTTCGATCCTGGCGATAACGCTGAAGAAACCGGGCCTGGCGACAACGGCACCAGCCGCGGCCCGCTGAACGGCACTCTTCCGGCCGCATTCTTTCGGCCGGAAGCCCCCGTTAAATCAGCCCGATAACGTCGCCCGTGGTCTTGCGTGCCCGGGCGAACGCATGCTAGACACCCGCCTCGTCGGTATCCGTTGCCCCATTGGCGGAATTGGTAGACGCGCTCGACTCAAAATCGAGTTTCGAAAGAAGTGCTGGTTCGACTCCGGCATGGGGCACCACCCACCTCCGACGCTTGATATCACCGGCTGATAAGAACATTGCTGCCTGCGAACAGAGGTGGTCTCGTCTCGCTCTATTGAGACATGTTCGGCTTTGCCGAAGCGCGGATGCGCTCCATTGCGGCCAGAAGGGCATCCTTTGTCCCGTAGCCATCCTGGAAGAGATCAAAGAGCGTCGAGGCTGCCTGGCAGCCTTCGAGGCTGTTCGGCGCCTTCTTGTGTAGGGAACACCATTCCGAAAGCGCCTCGAACACGACGTGGACGTCGTCTCTAAAGAAAATATGGTGAGATATTCTGGTCATGGTCACCGCTCCGCTCTCTAAGGCAGAAGCACGCAACTCCCAAGCGGTCATCGCCACTGAATGCCGACCGATGAAGCGACCATACGCCCTATGGCGGAGCGTCGCTATTAACTAAGACATGTCGCCGCGCGGCCGCTGGCTGGGCCTATTGCGCAACCAGCCGTGCTTGCCGCCGCTCCAGTCTCCTCCGACCGATTCTCTTCCCGAAGTCGATCATCGGATGCTCGAAATAGAATGTGGAGATGTGAGCGGCAAGGAAGGTGATCAGAATCAATAGTGGACGCTTTAGATAGCGCACCAGCGTGTCGCCGGTGCCAAGCCATGTCGAACCCAGGACCCCATGAATCACGTAGACGGCATAGGAAGTCTGTGCCACGTAGACCGCCGCCCGTGACGTAAAGAGATGGTACATGCATGTCGGAAACGCGAAGAAGGATGTGCCAACAACTGCGGCAGAGACATAGGGCCTGAAATAATTCAGCGCCCCCATTGCTGGATGGGACGACGCAAAAAGCAGCGCCAGCAGGATGATTGGCGTTACGCTGGGCAGTCTCCTCGGCCAACTCATCTCGCTCAGCCGGGGGTAGGCAAGCGCAAGCGTTGCGCCCGCCAGAATTTCGTCAACTCTGAACCATGTCACGATATCAAGATGCGTACCCGTCAAAACGCGCAGCGTCGTCACAGCCAGGCATACCAACGGCAGCAGATAGAGCCCGCGCCGGCCAAGCAAGGCGACAAGTAAAGCGACCGCCACGTAGAACTGCATCTCGACGCAGAGGCTCCACAAGTGCCCGCCGCCGTCCAGCAGATGCTGGGGTGGAAGATTGGCAACAAACAGAAAGTTGGCGAGGAAAGTCGTCAGATCCGCCCCACCGACCAGCGTCAGCACCGTGATCGTAAGCCACGCCAGGGGCAGGATGCGGAATGTGCGCCTGAGCAGGAAGTCGGGCACATCCGCCCGCGCCAGCAAGAACCTCGTGATAAGAAAACCCGAAAGTGTGAAAAATAGAACCATGCCGGCGGAAGCGGCCGACGCGTTGCCGTTCCAGGACTTCGGTCCCAAGGGGAGCAAATGACCGGCAAGCACAAGCAGGATGCTGAGCGCCCTCCAGCCGTCGAGAATGGCGATCCTGTGTTCCCCCGATTCCCCCGGATTGCCCTTGGACCACAAGCTGGACCACAATGCAGGCAGAAAATTGCCTTTCGGCTGTACGACTGTCTCGTTCAGAGTGTCTGGCATCGTGTTCTCCGGAAGAAGCCCATCTTGCATCCCCGGTCCGCACGCGACCTTTGCAGATCGTGAGTGAGCCTCATGAATTGAGCCTCAAGGGATCTATATTCTCAACCCCTCTATTAGGTGTACTTAATTGACACATCTAAACGTCTGCTGATTGCAAAATCAGCGGTTCAATTTCGCTCTCGCTTCGGTCAAAGTGAAACCGCCAAGAGGGAAAGGGCGGACGTGCATCAGGAAGTTACGCTTATCGCCACCGTGGCCGTCAGCTTTGTCTGCGCGGCAGTGTTCGGCTACATCGCGGATCGGGTGAGGCTGCCGCCACTGGTGGGCTATCTCATAGCTGGCATCGCCATGGGACCAATGACTCCCGGCTTTGTCGCGGATGCGGGCCTGGCCAGCCAGTTGGCGGAGATGGGCGTCATCCTGCTGATGTTTGGCGTCGGGCTGCATTTTTCGACCGCCGATTTGCTTGCGGTCCGCGGCGTTGCCGTTCCTGGAGCGATCGCTCAGATTGTTGTTGCGACGATCTTCGGCATCGGTCTCGCGGAATTGTGGGGCTGGAGCCTGGGCGCTGGCATCGTTTTCGGCCTCTGCCTTTCGGTTGCGAGCACCGTCGTGCTGCTCAAGGCACTCGAGGAACACAACCTGCTGGACTCGGCAAGCGGCCGCGTCGCCGTCGGCTGGCTGATTGTCGAGGACCTGGTGATGGTGCTTGCCCTGGTGCTCTTGCCGGCACTTGCGGAAGTCCTTGGCGGTCACGCGGCCGAAGGCGCCGCGCACGGCACCGGCATGCCGCTGGCGCTGACGGTCGCGCTGACCTTGCTCAAGGTCGGCGCATTCGCCGTCATGGCGATCTTCCTGGGACCGAAGGTTGTCCCCTGGCTGCTGACGTCGGTCGCAAGAACAGGATCACGCGAGCTCTTCACCTTGACCGTCCTGGCGATTGCGCTCGGCATCGCCTTCGGCTCCGCACAGATCTTCGGCGTCTCCTTCGCACTCGGCGCCTTTTTTGCCGGCGTCGTGATGAGCGAATCCAATCTGAGCCACAGGGCTGCAGCTGATTCCCTGCCGCTGCAGAATGCCTTCTCGGTGTTGTTCTTCGTCTCGGTCGGCATGCTGTTCGATCCATCGATTCTGGTGCGCCAGCCGATGGCGGTCTTGGCAGCCCTTCTGCTGATCATTTTTGGCAAGGCCATCATCTCGTTCGTCGTGGTGGCACTGCTTCGATATCCCATCGGCATGGGCCTGACCGTCGCAGGCGGCCTTGCGCAGATTGGCGAGTTCTCTTTCATCCTCGCTGGCCTCGGCGTCTCCCTCGGTCTGCTGCCGCACGACGGCCAGGACGTCATTCTGGCCGCGGCGATCATTTCGATCACGCTCAATCCGCTCGTGTGCACCGTCGCCGAAGCGCTGCATGACTATATCCATCACCGCTGGGCGGGTTTCTACGCTCGCTACGGTCATCGCCGTCTCGAAGTTCTCAATCGCGAGCTCGACAAGATTCGCGCAATAACCGAGGCGCGCGAACGCCAGCATCAATTGGAAATTCAGGAACTGACCGAGACCTTCCCGCTGTTTGCCATGGTGGACGAGAATTCGCAGGAAGAATTGCTGCTGCTCTTCCGGCCGAAATCGGCCCTGCCGGGCGAGCGCGTGATGCGCAAGGGCGACCGCGGCGACGGGATGTACTTCCTGTCTTCGGGCGCCGTGGAAGTGCAAGTCGCAGGAGAGCCGATCAGGCTGGAGCCGGGCGCCTTCTTCGGGGAAATGGCATTGCTGACCGGCGGGCGTCGCACGGCGGACGTGGTTGCCGTCGACTTCTGCCAGTTTTTCGTTCTGGAACGCCGCGACTTCAACATGTTCACGGCAAAGCATCCGATCCTGCGCCAGGCGGTCAGCGAAATGGCCCGCGAGCGAACCGAGATGAACGTCATGCGCCAAAGACACAGCCAGCCATCCGGCATCGCGTCGTGACGCGCCGCTGCCGGATCGCCACCTGATCACGAAGAATTTTTCGCTGACCCGCCGCATGAACGACACAGCAAGCATTTACAGGCGGATGCGCGCCCCATAAAGCTCATGCATCAATCGGAAAGGATCGGAATGCTTCGCAGACTGTACGACTGGACCATGTCGCTCGCCGCCCGTAAATCGGCCGAAGTCTGGCTCGCCGTTATCGCCTTCGTCGAAAGTTCCATCTTTCTGGTTCCGGCCGACGTTCTTTTCCTGCCGATGGCACTTGCAAAACCGGAGCGCGCCTATCGCTACGCGCTTGTGGCCACCGTCGCCTCCGTTCTCGGCGGTATCGCCGGCTGGGCGCTCGGCTACTACGCCTATGACGCCATTGCCCGACCGGTTCTCGAATTCTACGGCAAGCTCGATGCCTTCGAGCAATTGCGCATGTATATCCACGACGAGTGGGAAATCCTGCTGCTGCTGTTGGTGACCTCGGGGCTGGCGCATCTGCCGCCGATCAAGGTCGTGACGATCCTTGCCGGCGTCATTCACATGAATCTCGGTTTCTTCGTCATCTCGGCAATCGTCGCCCGTGGCGCCCGCTTCCTCTTCCTGGCATGGCTGCTGCGTCGTTATGGCGAACCGATCCGCCATTTCATCGAAAAACGCCTCGGCCAGGTTGCCGGCGTTGTCGCCGCCGTCGCGATCGCGCTCGGCATTGCCTACAAATTCCTTGCCCACTGAGCCATTCGCGCGCGGAGCCTCCCCATGACTGCTTCCTTCTCCCTCGGTCGCCCGGCCTTCGTCTATTCGCTCCTGATGGCGCTTGCCATGGCGGTGGTCGTCGGCACGGCACTCGGCTTCCAGTACATCGGCGGCTACATTCCCTGCGCGCTCTGCCTGCTGCAGCGCCAGCCCTACTATTACGGGATCCCAGTCGCCCTCCTCGGCGCCGTAGCCTCCGCAGTCGGCCTGCCGAACTGGATCGCGCGTGCGTTCCTACTCGCAGCCGGGATTCTGATGGTCGTCGGCGCTGGCATGGGCGTCTATCACGCGGGCGTGGAGTGGCAATTCTGGGCCGGGCCGGCAACGTGCTCGACGACGGCAGGCAGCATGACCCAGAACGCGGGCGATCTGCTGGGCGAACTCAACAGCATCAAGGGCCCGTCCTGCACGGACGCGGCGCTGCGCGTTCTCGGCCTGTCCTTTGCCGGTTGGAACGTGATCGCAAGCATCGTGCTTGCGGCATTCGCCTTTATCGGCGTCCGCAAGTCGGCTTGATCACCACGAGCATCGGGGATTGATCAGGGCTGCAGTTCGCTATCCCAGTAGAGATAGTCGAGCCAGCTATCGTGCAGATAGTTGGGCGGGAAGAGCCTGCCATTGTTATGCAGGTCCTGCACGGTCGGCTGATACGGCTTCTGGTGTGGGAACATGCCTGCCTGCTTCGGTAGCTTGCTGCCCTTCCTGAGATTGCAGGGCGAACAGGCCGCCACGACATTCTCCCAGGTCGTCTCGCCGCCATGAGCGCGCGGGATGACGTGGTCGAAGGTGAGGTCGTTATGCTCACCGCAATACTGACACTCGAACCTGTCCCGCAGGAACACGTTGAAACGCGTGAACGCAGGATTGCGCGAAGGCTGAACATAGGTTTTCAGGCATACGACGCTTGGAAGGCGCATCGAAAAGCTCGGCGACGAGACCGAATGTTCGTACTCTGCGATGATGTTTACACGGTCAAGAAAAACCGCCTTGATCGCGTCCTGCCAGGACCAGAGCGACAAGGGATAATAACTCAGCGGCCTATAGTCAGCATTCAGAACGAGTGCTGGCAGGGCCTGGGGGGAGACTGCAATCGTCAAGGGACTCTCCTGATCGATTCGGCATCTGCCCCCTTATATTAGGCCGCTTGTGACGGCATTGTGAAGTCTAATAAATTCGCCCCCCGGCGCTCAGCCGGAAACTGTTGCCGATCAGGCGACCGGCAGCAGACCACGGCCGAGTTTTACGGCATAATAAGCCCAGAAAAGCCGGGCCGCGACCGAGCGCCAAGGCGTCCAGGTCTCCGCCAATTCCGCAAGTGCTCTGGCCGTCGGCCGTTCGGCGAGACCGAATGCCGCAGCAACCGCGTTCTGCAGAGCGACATCGCCCGATGGGAAAACGTCGGCGTGTCCCCCGCAGAACATCAGATAGACCTCTGCGGTC
Organism: Rhizobium sp. S96; assembly: GCF_030382195.1. Classification (NCBI taxonomy): domain Bacteria; kingdom Pseudomonadati; phylum Pseudomonadota; class Alphaproteobacteria; order Hyphomicrobiales; family Rhizobiaceae; genus Rhizobium; species Rhizobium sp. S96. The sequence continues at coordinate 448,059 of NZ_JAUDRY010000010.1, read as the reverse complement.
CAGGGGCCGACACCCTTCAGCGCAGTCAATTCCGAAAGCGCCTGGCTGGGCGGCATCCCAGACAAAGCAGGCAGGTCGAGGGAGCCTGATGCAGCCGCCGCCGCAATCCGCGACAATGTTTCGGCCTTCGCCCGCGACAGGCCAAACTCCCGCCATGCCTCCGGGTGAAGCGCAACGTAGCTCTCCGCGGTCAAGATCTCGGTGCTAGGCCGCATACGCCGCCAGATCGCCTCGGCGCTGGCGCGCGACACCATTTGCGAGACGATGATATGCGCGAGCCCCTCGAACCCCGGCTCACGCAACCGCAGCGGAAGCGGACCGGCTTCGGCAGCGATCGGCACAAGACGCGGGTCAAGCCGAAGGAGTTCCTCGAGCCCGGCACGCACATCTTCCTCATTGCGAATGATCTGCACGTTTCCTCGCGATCGTTCCGAATCCGTGGCAGAAGAAAGCATGATCGCGATTCCCCGTCAAAAACCCGTGTTTCGTTTCGCGCCGAGCCCCAACGGCCCGCTGCATCTTGGCCATGCCCTCTCCGCCTTTCTCAATCGCGACATGGCCGACGCCTCCGGGGGGCGCTTCCTGTTACGCATCGAAGACATAGATCTGGCGCGCTGCACACCCGAATTCGAAGCGGGCATCTACACCGATCTCGAATGGCTCGGTATCGATTGGGAAAAACCGCCGCGACGGCAGTCGGAGCATTTCGCGGAGTATCAGGCTGCTCTTTCAAAATTGATCGATCGGGGACTTGCCTACCCGTCCTTTCTGACGCGCGGCGAGGTCAAGGCCCGTGTCGCCGCCTTCGAGAGGGAAAGCGGACCCTGGCCGCGCGATCCGGACGGGTCTCCGCTCTACCCTGTCGATGACCGCGATCGTTCCGAAGGCGAGCGCCGAGAGATGATTGCCTCCGGCATCAAGCATGCCTGGCGCCTGGATATGGCAAAAGCCCTTTCTCAGGTCGACACCCCGCTCTCCTGGACGGAAACAGGCGATGGCGACCGCGGCGAGATCGTTGCGGAACCGTCGGCATGGGGTGATGTCGTGCTGTCGCGATCGGACGCTCCGTCGAGCTATCACCTCTCTGTGGTGATCGACGATGCACTGCAGGACGTGACGCATGTGGTGCGCGGGCTCGACCTGTTCCATGCGACGGCCGTGCACCGCCTGCTGCAAACCCTCATGCACCTGCCAGCACCCGTCTACCACCACCATCGGCTGGTGGCCGACAGCGCAGGCCGCAAGCTCTCGAAGAGCGACGGAGACACCGGCCTTGCCGAACTGCGCAAAAGAGGTCTGTCAGTGGCGGATATCCGCCACCTCATCGGGCTTTGATGCCTTCTGACCGTTACCGCTGAGGAAATTGTGGGAGAAGATCGCCCGCACGCGAAACTTCATCAGCGCGGCATTCGTCTCGGCGCCGATGATGAAGATGACACCGACCATGTAGAGAAAGATCAGCACGATCATCACCGACGCCAAGCCCGCATAGGTCGCCGTGTAGTTCGCAAAGGTCGCCAGATAATAGGCGAAGATCAATGCGCCGAGGAACCAGAGGACCAGCGTCAGCAGCACACCGGGCACGACATCGAAAACCCGCCGCCGGCCGGCCGGCAGCCAAAGATGGGCAACGAAGAGACCGACCGTCAACACGATTAGGGTCGTGTAGATTCGCCAGTTGAACAGCGTATCCAGCGTTTCAGCAAAAACCGGGAACAACCGGCGGGCATAGTCGAGCGCCAGCGGCACGGCGACAAGCAGGATACTGATGGCCGCAAAAATGATCACTGCAATGAGCACGTAGCCGAGGCTGGCCAAGCGGGTGAAGTACCATGGCCGCGTCTCCTGCACGCGATAGGCGCGATTGAGCGATATCCTAAGCGCTTCCACGCCGTTTGATGCGAAGTAAGCCGCCGCCAGAACAGAAACCGTCAGCAGTCCGCCGCGTGGGATCGTCAAGACCTGCAGCACCTGATCGGCCAGTGGCTTGGCGATCGCTTCGGGCCATGTATCGAACACGAGATGGATCGCGGTGGAGGAGAATTGATCGGCGCCGAGGAAGCTCGCAAGGGCGGTGCCGAAGATGAGAAAAGGAAAGACGGCAAGCAAGCTTGATAGGGCGACATGGCTTGCCATGGCGAACCCGTCATCCTCGATGAAGTGGCAGATCGCATCGTAGGCTACATCATAGAAGATGCGAAATATTTTCGGCATTCCCACTCCAGGCATTCCTCATTGTGTCGCCCGTGCGAATATGGGAAACGAGTCCCAGTTTGTACAGGAATCATTCGATGGCGGATCAGCGCACTATCATCGTTACCGGATGCTCTTCCGGGATCGGTGCCTATTGCGTGCGTGCATTGAAGGCAGATGGCTGGCGCGTCTTCGCGACGGTGCGCAAGTTCGACGATCTGGCGCCTCTTGAAGCCGACGGCATCGAGGCCTTCCGGATGGACTACAGTAACACCGATTCGATCTCGGACTTCGTGCGGGATGTAACGGCGGCAAGCGGCGGCCGTATCGACGCGCTCTTCAACAACGGCGCCTACGGTCAACCCGGCGCGGTCGAGGATCTGAGGACCGACGTCCTGCGTGCCCAGTTCGAAACAAACGTCTTCGGCTGGCACGAATTGACCCGCCAGATCATTCCCTTGATGCGCAAGCGCGGGCTGGGTCGCATTGTCCAGTGCTCGTCCATCCTCGGCGTCGTGCCCTATCGATATCGCGGCGCCTACACGGCATCGAAGTTTGCCCTCGAGGGCCTGAGCGTCACGCTGCGGATGGAACTCCAGGGCAGCGGCATCCATGTCAGCCTGATCGAGCCTGGTCCGATTACCTCGCGTTTCACGGCCAACGCGCTGGCCAAGATCAACGAGAATATCGATGTCAGAAATTCCGTGCATGCCTCGGACTATCGCCGGCAGCTTGCACGCCTGGACGGATCGGCCGGTCCGAATCGCCACAAGCTCGGCCCCGAGGCCGTCTATGCGGTCCTCAAGCACGCATTGAACTCACACAATCCGAAACCACATTACCCCGTAACCACGCCGGCAAAGCAAGGCCTGGTACTGAAGAGGCTGCTGCCTGCCGATCTCTTCTACCGCCTGATGCGCTGGGTGGACTGATCAGGAAAGCCAACGACATGTCTACCGTCACCTACGTTCTCGCGATCATCGTCATGGGCCTTGTCGCCATCGTGCTGGTCCGTGGTCTTTTCAACATGATGAAAGGTGGCGACGCGAATACGTCGAACAAGCTGATGCAGCTTCGCGTACTGTTGCAGGCAATCGCGGTTATTCTCATCATGCTGACGCTGTGGCTGACAGGCGGCGGCCGCCCGACCTGAGACAGAGAAGGGGGAAGTATGGTCAAGCTCAACAAGATCTACACCAAAACAGGCGACGACGGCACGACTGCCCTCGTTTCAGGCCCGCGCCGCCAGAAGGATGACCTGCGCGTCGAAGCCTATGGAACGATCGACGAAGCGAACTCCGCCATCGGCGTCGCGAGGCTTCACATGCAGGGGATGCCCATCCTCGACACGATGCTGATGTCGATCCAGAACGACCTGTTCGATCTCGGCGCCGATCTCGCGACCCCCGACACCGGCGAGAAACCCGAATACGAACCGCTCCGCATCGTCGAAACGCAGGTGGCACGCATCGAAGCCGATATCGACCAGTTGAATGCCGATCTGCAGCCACTGAAGTCCTTCGTGCTGCCCGGCGGCCATTCGGCTGCCGCTCATCTCCATCTCGCCCGCACGATTACGCGCCGGGCGGAACGGCTGATGGTGACGCTGGGTCGCACCAAGGGCGAGATCGTCAGCGAGGCGGCGCTGAAATACGTCAACCGGCTGTCGGATTTCCTGTTCGTCGCCGCCCGCCACGCCAATGACCGCGGCCTTGCGGATGTGCTTTGGGTGCCAGGAAAAAACAGATAGGCTCGGCGTCCGGACCAAAGGGAACCCGTCTGCATGTTCATACCGCTGCATGATGCCAATACGCTGAAGCACATCAAGCTTCAGTGGGTGACCCTGGGACTGATCGCCGTCAATGTCGCAGCCTGGCTATTCACCGGGGTCATCGCCAGCGAACAGGTGTCGCAGGCGACCTTCCTCGGCCTCGGCTACATCCCCGCCGTCGCCTTTGACCATGCTGTCCTGCCGCCGCAGCTGGAGCTGGTCCCGGAACCGCTGACCTACATCACCTATGCCTTCTTTCATGCCGGCTTCTGGCATCTCGCCTCGAACATGCTGTTCCTCTGGGTCTTCGGCGACAATATCGAGGATGCGATGGGCCATGTTCGTTTCCTCATCTTCTATCTCCTATGCGCGGTTGCCGGTGCCTTGTGCCACGGGCTTGCAGGCACAAGCTCACAAGCGCCGTTGATCGGCGCCTCTGGCGCCATTTCAGGCGTGGTGACGGCCTATCTGGTGCTGCATCCGAGAGTAAGGGTCTGGGTGCTTGTTTTCATGCGCATCCCCTTGCCGCTGCCGGCTTTCGTGCCGCTGCTGCTGTGGGTCGGCCAGCAGTTCACCATGCTCGTGCTCGAACCCGATGGCGGCGTGTCCTGGGGTGCGCATGTCGGCGGCATCCTGGCCGGCGGCGTTCTTGTCCTTGTCATGCGCCGTCGTGGCGTCCCGCTGTTCGACCGCGAGGTGGTGACGCCACGGGCAGTCAGGGACCGGCCGACAGGCAATCCCATCATGGTCGCCGTAGCCGGCCAGCCGCCTCGGCCGCGGCTGCCATGGGACAAGGGACAACCGCTTAATTGACGCGTACGTAAACGTAATATATTTACGGATGCAATCTGCCTGTCTGCGTCATGGAAGCGTTGTGTTTGGAGGAAAAACGCGTATCCATGTCGCCATTCGACAATCGGAGCGGCGCCGAAGCGCGCATTTTCTTGGCGAAAGAGTTGAAGGAAGGACCCCCATGAAAATCCTCGTCCCCGTGAAGCGGGTGGTTGATTACAACGTGAAGATCCGCGTGAAGGCCGATGGCACAGGCGTTGAGCTCGCGAACGTCAAGATGTCGATGAACCCCTTCGACGAGATCTCTGTGGAAGAGGCGCTGCGGCTGAAGGAAGCCGGCAAGGCCGAGGAAGTGGTGGTCGTATCGATCGGTCCTGCGAAGGCCGAAGAGACGCTGCGCACCGCGCTTGCCATGGGTGCCGACCGTGCCATTCTGGTCGAGACCGACGATGCCGTCGAACCGCTGGCGGTTGCCAAGATCCTCAAGGGTGTCGCCGATGCCGAACAGCCGGGCCTGATCATCGTCGGCAAGCAGGCGATCGATGACGACTCGAACCAGACCGGCCAGATGCTGGCAGCCCTGCTTGGCTCCGCCCAGGCCACCTTCGCCTCGAAGATCGAGATCGGGGACGGCAAGGCTCAGGTGACCCGCGAAGTCGATGGCGGCTTGCAGACGATCGAGATCAAGCTTCCTGCCGTCGTCACCACCGACCTGCGTCTCAACGAGCCGCGCTATGCCTCGCTGCCGAACATCATGAAGGCGAAGAAGAAGCCGCTCGACAAGAAGAGCCCGGCTGACTTCGGCGTCTCCACCGCCCCGCGCCTGAAGGTGCTGAAGACCGAGGAGCCGTCCGGCCGTAAGGCAGGCGTCAAGGTCAAGTCGGTTGCCGAGCTCGTCGAGAAGCTCAAGTCCGAAGCCGGCGTCCTCTAAGGTTCGAGAAAGGAAACATCACTATGGCCATTCTTCTCCTGGCTGACCACGACAATGCCAGCCTTTCCGACCAGACCGCCAAGGCACTGACGGCCGCTTCCAGGATCGGCGGCGATGTCACCGTTCTCGTCGCCGGCAAGGGTGCGAAACCCGCCGCCGATGCGGCTGCCAAACTCTCCGGTGTCTCCAAGGTGCTGCTTGCCGAAAGCGACGAGCTTGCCAACAATCTGGCCGAGCCGCTGGCCGACCTGATCGTTTCGCTGGCCGCCAGCTATGACACGATCATCGCCGCCGCCACCTCGACCGGCAAGAACGTACTGCCACGCGTGGCAGCTCTGCTCGATGTCGCCCAGATCTCGGAGATCATCGAGGTGGTCTCCGCTGACACCTTCAAGCGTCCGATCTATGCCGGCAACGCGATCCAGACGGTGCAGTCGACCGATGCCAAGAAGGTCATCACCGTGCGTACCGCTTCGTTCGCAGCCGCCGCCGAAGGCGGTTCCGGTTCCGTCGAGGCGATCCCGGCCGTTTCCGATCCGGGTCTCTCGACCTTCGTCAAGGATGCACTGTCGGCCTCCGACCGTCCGGAACTGACCTCTGCCAAGATCATCATCTCTGGTGGCCGTGCGCTCGGTTCTGCCGAGAAATTCCAGGAAGTCATCCTGCCTGTCGCCGACAAGCTCGGTGCCGCCGTTGGCGCCAGCCGCGCGGCCGTCGATGCCGGCTATGCCCCGAACGACTGGCAGGTCGGCCAGACCGGCAAGGTGGTTGCCCCCGATCTCTACATCGCCTGCGGCATCTCGGGTGCGATCCAGCACCTCGCCGGCATGAAGGATTCGAAGGTCATCGTCGCCATCAACAAGGACGAGGAGGCACCGATCTTCCAGGTTGCCGACTACGGACTGGTGGCCGATCTCTTTGACGTCCTGCCGGAATTGCAGAAGGCGCTGTGATCGCGACGAACCTTGTTTTTCGCACTTGCGAATGACTGGAAAATTATCCTTTTAGGGTCTACTACTGCTGCCGGGCGATGTTTTGCCCGGCAGTTTTGTTAGAATAATGCGGCAGCGCGGGGGCGACCGCCGATCGGGGGTTTGGAGATGAGTTCGGTGTTGAAAACGATCGGTATTATCGGCGCAGGCCAGATGGGTTGCGGCATCGCACAAGTTTCGGCGGACGCAGGCTACAAGGTCCACATCTACGACCTCTCCCAGGAACGCATCGAGCACGGCCTTGCCACGATCAACGGCAATCTCGCACGCCACGTCACCAGCGGCAAGATGACCGACGAAGAGCGCTCGGCTACACTCGCGCTGATTTCCGGCTCATCCGACATCAACGATCTCGCTGCCTCCGATCTGGTCATTGAAGCGGCGACGGAAGACGAGAGCGTCAAGCGCAAGATCTATGCGCAGGTCTGCCCGATCCTGAAGCCGGAAGCCATCCTCGCGACCAATACGTCGTCGCTCTCAATCACCCGCCTGGCATCGGCCACCGATCGCCCCGAGCGGTTCATGGGCATTCACTTCATGAATCCCGTGCCGGTGATGAAGCTCGTCGAACTCGTGCGCGGCATCGCCACCGAGGAAGGCACCTTCAGCAGCGCCAAGGCATTCGTCGCTTCGCTCGAAAAGACGGTAACCGTCGCCGAAGACTTCCCTGCCTTCATCGTCAACCGCATCCTGCTGCCGATGATCAACGAGGCGATCTACACGCTCTATGAAGGCGTCGGCACCGTCGATGCGATCGACACCGCCATGAAACTCGGCGCCAACCACCCGATGGGCCCGCTCCAGCTTGCAGACTTCATCGGCCTCGACACCTGCTTGTCGATCATGCAGGTGCTGCATGACGGCCTGGCCGATTCCAAATACCGCCCCTGCCCGCTTCTGGTGAAATATGTCGAAGCCGGCTGGCTCGGCCGCAAGTCCGGTCGCGGCTTCTACGACTATCGCGGCGAAGTGCCGGTACCGACGCGCTGAGGCGCGTTCTCCCGCTCTCTCAGCCCAGATCGTCTGCGGCGATATGCTGGACTTCGGTGATGCGCAGCAACGGAAGCTGCGCCAGCTCGTTGGCCTCCTTCACGCGCTCCGCCGACGGCGCATCGAAAAGACAGAAGGACTTGTCTTCCGACGGCACGAACGTGGAGCGCAGATAGCGCACAGGCTTGCCTTGTTGTGTCATCTCGGTCGTGACGGTTTTTGCGCGACCCGCGGCCGCGGCAAGTTGTTCAGGGGTAATTCCCGGCAAGTGTCTTTCAACCATATACTGTGGCATGATGACTTCCTCTTGCATCCAGCGAATTCAGCAGTTCTGATCGACCCAGACAGGCCCGTCACAAGATAGCGTTCTCCGGTGGTAAACGGAATGAATATCTATTTCGCTGCCATATTCACCGATTTGGTTCGGCAGTCCGTGGTTTGGAACAGGGTGTCGCGAGACACCGTTGCAAACATCATGGCCGAACATCGTTATCTCTCGCAGTCTCTGGCCAGCCAATACGGGCGACGGCACGAGAATTTTACAGGCGACGGGCACCTTTACCTGTTCGAGTCCGCCGATGCTGCCGTGCATTTTGCGCTGAAGCTGATTGCCTATTGGAAACAACGCCGCCGGTCGCTTGTGGGAGAGAAAATTGGACAGGATCTGCCCATCAGGGTGGGTTGTCATTTCGGCGAGTGTTCGCGCATGGCAGACGAAGACGCCTGGATCGGCCGGGCGATCAATATTGCCAAGCGTGTGGAATCCACAGCCGACCCTGACACGCTGTTCGTGACGCAAACGATTCTCGAACTGATCGACCTACCGATCTACGACTTCAGCGATGCCGGAGACCACGAACTGAAAGGCGACTTTCTGCCGCGGCGGCCGCTCTACCGCCTATCCTCGGTCGACCGGGCGGCACTTGCGGCGAGGCCAGAGGAGAAAATGACCGCTGAGGACTGGTTTCTCAGAGGCGTGGGCCTTGAGGGCGGGCAATGCATCAAATTCAACGAGGAACTGGAATGCTACCAGCACGCAATCCGGCTACGCTCCAATTACCCTGAAGCGCACAACAATCTGGGAATCCTCTTCAAAGCTGCCGGCGATACGGCAGCCGCAGCCCAGCATTACCAGGAGGCACTTCGCCTGTGGCCGCAATATCCGGAGGCCCACTACAACTACGCCATTCTTCTTGAACGGCTGGAGGACAAGTCGGGCGCGGCGGCTCACTACAGCGAAGCCATCCGACTGCGCCCGGACAATGTGGATGCACGCCTGAGATATGCAGGCTTCCTCGATACGAGGGGAGACTGGGCTGAGGCGAAGCACCACTATCAGGAAGCGCTACGACTACGGCCCGGCTTCGCCGAAGCCCACAACAATTATGCGATCTTTCTGGAAAAGCGCGGAGATCTCACCACCGCCGAGTCTCACTACTCTCAGGCACTGCAGCAGCGTCCAGACTATGCGGAAGCCCACTACAACTACGCCATGCTGCTCGAGCGCCTTGATCGGCCGAGAGCCGAGGAGCACTATCGGGCCGCGATCAGAGCCCAGCCCGGATACGCCGAAGCCCATAACAACCTAGCGGTACTTCTGCATGAGAGCGGCGAGCTGGCAACCGCCGAAGAACACTACCTGACCGCCCTTCGGCTACGACCGTCTGACCCGGAGACGAACTACAATCTGGCTCTGCTGGCGCAAGCGCGAGGTGACGATCACTCTGCAGAGCAGTATTTTCGTCGAGCCAGGGAATTGACCGCCGCCGGGTGAAGCCTACGCTCTATATCCCGACAGCGCCCTTGATCAGAGCCTTCGCATCCTCGCTGTCCCAGGCCGCAGGCCCATTCATCGCGGAGATCAGGCACCCCTTGCCGTCGATCAACAGCGTCACGGGAAGGCCAAACGCCAACCCTTCCTTTTTCAGGCTGTTGAAGACTTCGATCGTGTTGTCGCGATAGAGCTGCAGCGCGTCGACGCCGATTTCGCTGAGGAAGCCCTTCGGCTTCTCGTCGTCTCCGGTGTCGATGTTGACAGGCACAACCTGGAATTTGTCGCTGCCCAACTCCTTCTCGAGTGCATTCAGCGCCGGCATCTCCTCGCGGCACGGCACGCACCATGTCGCCCAGAGATTGAAGAGCACAGTCTTGCCGGCGAAGTTGTCGAGCGTCATCGGCTTGCCGTCGGCGCCCTTGAACGCAATTGTCGTAAGCTTCCTGTGCTGGTCGGGAGCGACCATGGCGGCCACCTGCCCCTTGAGCAACGGCGCAATCCGGGTTGCGATTTCCTTCGTCGCAGCGCATTCGCCCGACGCTGTTTGCGTCCCGCCATTGCCAGACCCGGCTTCCCTGATGTAAACCGCTGCCGCACCGGCAATAATGCCTGCGACGGCCGCGATCCCGATCAGCTTCAGGGATGGCAGGCGCAGGGGCGTTCTTGTCGTCATTTCATTCTCCGAGACACGCGTTCTTCAAGGCAGGCATCTTCATGGCGGACAGCACGGACACCAAATCCTCCAACCAGATGTGGGGCGGTCGTTTCGCTTCCGGTCCCGATGCGATCATGGAGGAGATAAATGCCTCGATCGGTTTCGACAAGAAGCTGTTTGCCCAGGACATCCGCGGCTCGATCGCCCATGCCACCATGCTTGCCCACCAGGGCATCATTTCGGCCGAGGATAAAGACAAGATCGTTCGAGGGCTAAACACGATCCTGTCAGAAATCGAGAGCGGCAATTTCGAATTCTCGCGCAAGCTGGAAGACATTCACATGAATGTCGAAGCCCGTCTCGCAACGCTGATCGGCCCGGCTGCCGGCCGTCTCCATACTGCCCGCTCGCGCAACGACCAGGTGGCGCTCGATTTCCGCCTCTGGGTCAAGGAAGAGCTGCAGAAGACGGAGCGGATGCTGACGGATCTGATCGCCGCGTTCCTGGACCGCGCCGAAGAGCATGCCGAGACCGTCATGCCGGGCTTCACCCACCTTCAGACTGCGCAGCCCGTCACCTTCGGTCATCACTGCATGGCGTATGTCGAGATGTTCGGCCGCGACCGCTCTCGCGTCCGCCACGCCATCGAGCATCTGGACGAGAGCCCGATTGGCTCGGCCGCCCTTGCGGGCACCGGCTATCCGATCGACCGTCACATGACCGCCAAGGCGCTCGGCTTCCGCGAGCCGACCCGCAACTCGATCGACACCGTCTCCGACCGCGATTTCGCCATCGAATTCCTGGCGCTGGCCGCCATCTGCAGCATGCACCTGTCGCGTTTGGCCGAAGAGATCGTTATCTGGTCGACGCCGCAGTTCGGCTTCGTGCGTCTCTCGGATGCCTTCTCGACCGGCTCCTCGATCATGCCGCAGAAGAAGAACCCGGATGCTGCCGAGCTGGTGCGCGCCAAGACCGGCCGCATCAACGGCTCGCTGATTGCGCTCTTGACCATCATGAAGGGCTTGCCGCTCGCCTACTCCAAGGACATGCAGGAAGACAAGGAACAGGTCTTCGACGCCGCAGAAAGCCTGGAACTGGCGATCGCCGCCATGACCGGCATGGTTCGCGACCTGACGATCAATACTGCCCGCATGAAGGCCGCGGCCGGTTCAGGCTATTCGACGGCCACCGACCTTGCCGACTGGCTGGTGCGTGAAGCAGGCCTGCCGTTCCGGGACGCCCACCACGTGACGGGTCGCGCCGTGGCGCTTGCCGAGAGCAAGGGTTGCGATCTTGCCGAGCTGCCGCTGGCCGATCTGCAGGCTATCAACGCTGCGATCACCGACAAGGTCTACGACGTTCTGACGGTCGAGGCATCGGTTGCCAGCCGCAAGAGCTTCGGCGGTACCGCGCCCTCGGAAGTGCGCAAGCAGATCGCCTACTGGCGCGCTCGCAACTGACCTCAACAATCAGGGTGCACAAGGTGGATAAACTTCGCTATGAAGGTGTCCACCCGTGCCGCTTCCCAAGAGGAATTCCATGCAGACCAGCTTGCCGCAGTTCATCCGCCTGACGGTTGTTTTCGCCGTGATCGGCCTTGCCGTTGCCGGATGCGGCCGCAAGGGCGATCTCGATCCGCCAAGCGCACAGGCAACGAAGGGTGGCGATTCGTCGAAACCGACGAAACAGCCAGGCACCGTAGACCGGCCCTTCATCCTCGATCCGCTTCTGTAACAGGCTACTCCAGTGAACCATTTCGAGTATCGCGACGGCATCCTCTACGCCGAGAACGTTCCCGTTCCCGAGATCGCCAAGGCTGTCGGCACGCCGTTCTACGTCTATTCCACGGCAACGCTGGAGCGTCACTACAAGGTCTTCTCGCAAGCCTTCAGCGATGTCGACTCCATGGTTTGCTATGCCATGAAGGCGAATTCGAACCAGGCTGTGCTGAAGACGCTGGGCAATCTCGGCGCAGGCATCGATGTCGTCTCCGAAGGTGAGCTTCGTCGCGCGCTGGCCGCCGGCATTCCGGCCAACCGCATCATGTTCTCCGGCGTCGGCAAGACCCCGCATGAGATGGACTATGCACTCGAAGCCGGCATCTACTGCTTCAACGTCGAATCCGAGCCGGAGCTCGAGATCCTCAATCAGCGCGCCATCAAGGCAGGCAAGAAGGCACCCGTCTCCTTCCGCATCAATCCCGATGTCGACGCCCGAACGCACGCCAAGATCTCGACCGGCAAGAAGGAAAACAAGTTCGGCATCTCCTGGGAGCGCGCCCGCGCCGTCTACGCCCGCGCCGCCAGCCTTGATGGCATCGAAGCCACCGGCATCGACATGCATATCGGCAGCCAGATCACCGAGCTGCAACCCTTCGACGACGCCTTCAAGCTGCTGCGTGAGCTCGTCAGCACGCTGCGCGCCGACGGCCACGACATCCACCATGTCGATATCGGCGGCGGTCTCGGCATTCCCTACAAGGACGACAACAACCCGCCGCCGCTGCCCGACGCCTATGCAGCGATCGTCAAGAACCAGCTGCGCGAGCTGAACTGCAAGATCGTCATGGAGCCCGGCCGCCTGATCGTCGGCAATGCCGGTATCCTGGTGACCGAAGTGCTTTACGTGAAGGACGGCGGAGAAAAGACCTTCGTCATCGTCGACGGCGCCATGAACGACCTCATCCGCCCGACGCTTTACGAGGCTTATCACGAGATCCGCCCCGTCGTGATCTCCGCCGCCAATGCGCCGCGCATCAAGGCCGATGTCGTCGGCCCCGTCTGCGAGACCGGCGATTACCTGGCGCTCGACCGCGAAATGGCGATGCCGAAGTCGGGCGATCTCTTCGCCGTAAGCTCCGCCGGTGCCTATGGCGCGGTGCAGGCCGGCACTTACAACAGCCGTTTGCTGGTGCCGGAAGTGCTGGTCAGGGGCAGCGAATTCCACGTGATTCGTCCGCGCAGGACCTACGAGGAACTCATCGCTCTCGATTCCGTGCCCGCCTGGCTCGACTAAGACGATCATCACTTTTTGGCGAATGCGGCGTGAAAAACAGCCATAACAGGCGGCGCGCCCTCGTCTTCGCCACAAAGAATGCTATCCTTTTCCCGAGAGCGAATTGCCCCGCAATCGCCGGAAGCGCCCTCTGCCCCGTAAACGCCAGATCGCGGAGACCGGATTGAAGAAGAGCTCCAGCAGGGACAAGACTGGTGCATTTGCCCTAAGGCCGTCGTTGGCGCGGCTGGTTGCCGCAAAGCGCTTTCTGGCGCGTCTTGTCCTGCTCTTGGAACAGATCCTGCCTGCCGTTCTGCCGCTCTTGTCGGTCGTCGCGCTATATCTCGCAGCATCGTGGTTCGGCATTTTCCGCCTGACGCCCGATTGGGCGCGGCTGACGCTTCTCGGTATTTTCGCCCTTGCATGCCTCGTCGCACTCTTCCCGTTGCGCAAGCTGCATTGGCCGACCGCGGCAAGTGCCGACCGTCTGCTCGAAGAGCGGAATGGCTTGCACCACCAACCGGTCACCGTCCAGGAAGATGAGCCTGCCTTCGACACCCCCTTCGCGCGCGCTCTGTGGCGTGAGCACCAGACGCGCATGGCGGAAAAGATTGCCACGCTCGACGCCGGTTTTCCGCAGCCAGACATTGCTGCCCATGACCGCTGGGCGTTGCGCGCCGTGCCGGTTCTTCTCTTGTCCGTTGCGTTCGCCTACTCGCTCTCCAGCAGCGGTGGATCGATCGCGGATGCATTTCTGCCGCGCCCCGAGGCGCCGGCGACCGATCCTGCCGTGCGTATCGACGCCTGGATCACGCCACCGGCCTATACCGGTCGCGCACCGATCTACCTGACCACCACAGGCACCGAACAACCTCCGATCAGCATCCCGCAACTCTCGAATCTCACGGTCCGCATCAGCGGCGGCAAGGCCGACGAGAAGGTCGTCTTCCAGCGGGAAGACGGGCGGACGATGGAGATTGCTGCCCAAGACGACGCCAAGCCGCAACCGACGCCGAATGAGGCAAAGCCCGAGGGTGCGCCGGCGCCGACCTTTGCCAGCACGCACCTGATGAAGATCGAGGAAAACGGATCGCTGCTCGTCAATGGCCGCAGCTGGACCTTCGACGTCATCCCCGACAAGGCACCCGAGATCGCGTTCAACGGAATGCCGAAGCAGACCGTCAACGGCGCGCTGGAAATCGGCTTTACCGTCAAGGATGACTACGGCGTTCAGGAAGCCCATGCCCAGATCCTGCCGGTTGAATCCGACCCGGCGGCAACCCTTCTGTACCCGCTTCCGGACTATCGCCTCGACGTTCCGCGGCGCAATTCGCGCGACGCCAAAGGCGTGACCAGCAAGAACCTGACCGAGCACCCCCTCGCCGGCAAGCGGGTCAGCATTACTTTGATTGCCAAGGATGCCGCCGGGCAGACAGGACGCAGCCCGCCATACGAAATGACGCTGCCGATGCGTCCCTTCAACGAACCGCTTGCGGCAGCCGTCGCCGAAGAGCGCCAGGTGTTTGCCCTCGATACCCGCAAGATGCCGGAGGCGATCGCGCTCAACGAGGCGCTGACGATCCGTCCTGAAGAAACCATTCCGAAGCTGACCAATTACCTGCTGCTGCAATCCGCGCTGACGCGCATGAAGCTGGCAAAGGGCGAGGAAGCGCTGAAGGACACCGCCGACTACCTCTGGGACATCGCCATCGGCATGGAAGATGGAGACCTCTCCCAGGCAGAACGCAACCTGCGCAACGCCCAGCAGAATTTGGCCGATGCACTGCAGCGCAATGCGCCGGACGCCGAGATCAAGAAGCTCATGGACGAGCTACGCAAGGCGATGCAGGACTACATGAAGGAGCTCGCCCAGCGCATGCAGAATGCGCCGACGCAGCCCAACCAGAGCGCCCAGAACATTCTTCGCCAGCAGGACCTCGAACGGATGATGGACCAGATCGAGAATCTGGCGCGTTCCGGCAACCGCGACGCAGCACAGCAGATGCTGTCGGAGCTGCAGCGGATGATGAACAACCTCCAGGCCGGCAGACCGCAGCAAGGACAACAGCAAGGGCGCGACAACAGCGAGATGCGCCAGCAGATGGACAAGCTCGGCCAGATCCTGCGCGACCAGCAGAAGCTGATGGAAGAAACCTTCAAGCTGGACCAGCAATTGAAGGATCGCATGCAGCGCGGCGATCCGGATATGGGCATGAACGATCCGCTCCTCAACGACATGCCGATGGATAATGACGGCCTGCCGGAGGACCAGCAGCAGCAGGGCCGGCAGAACCAAAAAGGCCAATCCCCTTCCGATCAGATGACGGAGGAGCAGTTGCGCGACGCGCTCAAGCAGCTGCAGTCACGTCAGGATCAACTCGGCAAGCAGCTCGGCGAACTGCAAAAGGGCCTTGGCGACATGGGCATGAAGCCCGGCTCCGGCTTTGGGCAGGCGCAGCGCGAAATGGAAGGCGCTGGACGCGAGCTTGGCCAGGGCCACGGCGAACCTGCCATCCAGTGGCAGGGACGCGCTCTTGAAGCCCTCCGTCAAGGCGCACGCGACATGATGAGCCAGATGATGCAGGCACAGCAGGGCCAGAATCAGGGTCAGGGGCCGCAGGGTCAGGTTGGTCGGGGAGACCAGAACGGTCGCGATCCGCTCGGACGGCCGCGCAGGGCCGACGGTCCTGATTTCGGCGACCAGGTCAAGGTGCCGGACGAGATCGATGTCCAACGCGCTCGCGAGATCCTGGATGCAATCCGCGAAAAGCTCGGCAACAATCCGCCGCAGGAGATGGAACGCCGCTATCTCGAGCGCCTGCTCGATATTCAGTAGCATCTCAGTTTCGGCCTGCCGCGCCATCACAACCGCGTGAAAATCCACAACCGAAGGCCGCGTGGTACCTATCTCTGCTACGGCGCGAAGAAACGCGCCGCTCGACAAGCGTAGAGGGTATTCCCATGAAGACGGAATGGAAGCTGATCGCAACCGCCGCTCTCGGCCTTGGCATCGCCTTAAGCACAGCGGGTGCAATGGACATCACCGGATTTGGAACAACTCATAGCGGCGGCAGAAATATCGCCGCTGAAAACTACTCATCGAGCCGACCCCAAGCGGCCGCGCCCGACTACCTGACGACGGGAAGTATCTCCGGCGGCGGAATGAGACGCCCTGCTGATTGCCCTCCACCACCAAGACCGGGCTCCCTGCGCACGCAGGGTGGCAACAGCGGCGCCAGCCAGAACATGGCCTGCCCGGACTACCAGTGACTGTAGCATAAATCGCTCGCCACCGCTTTCTTCCCGGAAGGCGGTGGCGCGCAGGTGCGCCGCATTGACAAAGCGCGCAAGCGCATATAGCGCCAAGGATCGATTGAGAGACATTCTGCCTCCACCCCCCCCCGCTTCGTAAGGTTTCCGAAACAAGCGACTAGTGATAGCGACTCGATGCCAATTCTCTTCAAGACGACAATCGGTGAAAACGCGGCATTCGAATTGATCGGAAATGCCCTTGCGGGCCACGGCAACGACTACGACGGCTATATGAACGTTGTGGCCGACGAGGGAGAGCAGACGCTGACCTGGGCACCGGGCGCGCATCCTGAACAGTTCCAGGCAGAGATCACAGAAATTCTCCGCGCGACATGGGACATCAGCCGCTTCTGGATCATCTATGAGCGGCGGGATGACCGGCAGGATGCCACCGCGAACGAGATCCGCAATGCGGCGTTCAAACTGACGCGAGGCTATACCAGCGTGGTTGTCGTGACGCTCAGCTTGCTATCCAAGCATGATAGCGCCTCGGACATCGAACTGATCTTCGTCTGCTTTCAGCAGGACTTCCAGCGCAGGAATTTCCGGGTGCGCTACGAAGGAAAGTTCATCCCCGACCAGCCCTGAGGGCCGGCGGGGCAAATTCTGTCAGTTTTCGGTGGTCAGGCGGCCAAGGCGCGCGCCACGGCCTTGCGGATATCCGGCAAGGCAAAAGGCTTCGACACGACATCAACGATCTTTTCAGCAAGATCATCCGCCCGCTCGCGCTGTTCGGCATAGCCGGTCATCAGCAGGATCTTCAGGGCTGGGAAAGCCGACTTGGCCTGGTGTGCAAGCTCAATGCCGTCCATGACGGGCATCCGGATGTCGGAAAGCAGAAGGTCGTAGACGCCGTCTCTCAGCTTTTCCAGTCCCTCCGCACCGTCAGCGGCTTCTTCGGTCTCATGACCGTCAAGACGCAAAGCGCGGGCTACGAAAGAACGCAGGGAATCCTCGTCTTCCGTAATCAGAATTTTTGCCATGGTGTGCACTGCTCCGTTTCATGCCCTGCAACGGAAATCACACGACTTTCCTTTGCGATCGGTAAACGGCGGCAAGCGATGGACGGGATGGTTAACAACCCGTCTTGTTCCGGCACATTCAGGTGTCGCCGGTGACGACGCCGACAAAGGGAAGCTCGCGGAACGCGTAGGCGACGTCCATGCCGTAGCCGACCACGAAATAGTCCGGGCACTCGAAACCGACATAGTCGGCCTCCAGCTTTTCCTTGCGCTTCACGCTCTTGTCGAGCAGGACGGCGATCGTGACGTTGCGGGCGCCACGCTCATACAGCAGTTCCTTGGCAAACAGCAGCGTACGGCCGGATTCGAGAATGTCGTCGATCAAGAGAACGTCGCGGTCCTTCACATCGCTGTCGATGTCCTTGACGATCCGCACGCCTTGGGAAACCGTGCCTGTGCCATAGCTGGAAAGGGTGATGAACTCGACTTCAGGCGCCAGACCGCTGTCGTGCAAGGCACGGATCAGATCTGCCGCGAAAATGAAGGAGCCCTTGAGAACCGCGATGACCAGGAGATCCTTGGTGGGTCCCTGCGCGATCTGCTTTGCAATCGCGTGATTGCGCTCGGCAATCTGCTCGGCAGTGAAGAGGGGTTCGATGTTCTTTCCGCGCACGACGGGCATTGACGCTTGCTCCATGAAAACAAGCACAAGCCGTTACCACAAACAGCGCGGCGAAACACCCCTTACGGCATGAAGGAGAGGCGGACTTCCGGCATTTTTCCACCGGCATACTGCACTCTCGTGGAAAAACCGCGGCTCTGCCCTCCGTAGATGACATCAATCGGCGGGTTGATGATGACACTCGCGGTCAACTGATCGTCCGAGACGAGGTCGGCGCGGATCGGCCGCACGATTTGGGTGGTACCGCTCGCATTGTCGATGATGCCGTTGATCAGAAGCACGCGCATCCCGTTGGCATCGCGCTGAGTGGCAGTGACGTGCGTGAAATGCAGCGGCGTCCCGGCAATCGCGACATCCGGCTGGGAGAGGCTGGAGAACCCTCCTGAAAGGCTGAAGGCAAGAACCGACAGTGCAAGTACAAGCCCTGCAAAGCTCTTTGCGGATGCCTGCTGCAACCAGGACTCGCCGACGCGCAAGATCGACGACCCGAGACCGAGGCGGGGTGTGCTGCGTTGCCGGTTGTCATTGGTTCCGCGGGTGCGAGATTCCTGCGGCCGACCTGCTCCAATCACCACGAATTCGGCATCGGCGACATCGACGGAATGACTTTGACGCACTTCGCGTTTCGTTGGCTCCGGCGGCAGGAAATCGTAGATCCGGCTCGATGGCTGGCGTTTGAACGACGAGGATGTCATGATGACGGCCTTTCCGGTGTCCACATGGTTTCGGGCCGGACGGGAAATCCGGCATTGAAACGAATCCTGCTCAGTCGTAAATTTTATTGGTTAATGCTTCGCAAAGATCGCCATCAAAGCGGCGCCTTTTCAGCGAAATTTACCGCTTGTTAACGGAGTTGGTTAACAAGTCCTGAGGTGACACAACAAAAGACTGAGCTGCCCGTTGATCCACTTCGAGAACGTCGGTTTGCGCTATGGAATGGGACCGGAAATTCTCCGGGATCTGACCTTCGACATCCCGAAGAAATCCTTCCAGTTCCTGACCGGCCCCTCCGGCGCCGGCAAGACGACGTTGCTCCGGCTTCTATTTCTGTCGCTGCAACCGACACGTGGCCTGATCCGCATGTTCGGACGTGACATTTCGGATATCCCGCGGCCGGAATTACCACTGCTGCGCCGCCGCGTCGGCATCATCTTCCAGGAGTTCCGTCTCCTGGACCACCTGACCACCTATGAGAACGTGGCCCTGCCGTTGCGGGTGCGCGGCAAGGATGAGAGCTCCTACAAGACGGATGTGCTCGAACTGTTGAAATGGGTCGGCCTTGGCGAACGGATCAACGTGCTGCCGCCCGTCCTGTCGGGCGGTGAAAAACAACGCGCCGCCATCGCCCGCGCACTGATCGACCGCCCGGAGATCCTGCTCGCGGACGAGCCCACCGCCAACGTCGATCCGCCGATGGCACGCCGCCTGCTCAATCTTTTCCTCGAATTGAACCGCCTCGGTACCGCCGTCGTGATCGCCACCCACGATCTGACGTTGATGGACCAAGTGGAAGCCCGCCGAATGATCCTGTCGGAAGGGCATCTCGATATCCATGACTGAGCCCACACCCCGCCCATCCGCACAGGCTGCAGGACAAGACCGGAAACGGCCCGAGCTGAAGGTGCGCCCGACGGCGGCAATTCTTCCGTCGGCCAACATCCAGGGCAATGCGCTGATGGTGGTAATCGCCATCATGGCCTTCCTGGCCTGCCTGACCCTTGGCGGCGTCAGCATGGTGCGCTCGACCGCTGCCAGCTGGGAAAGCCAGATCTCTCGTGAGATCACCATACAGATCAAGCCGGATGACGGGCTGGATATGGACAAGGCGCTGGCCCAGGCGCGCGAGATCGCGCTCACCTTCGTCGGCACCAAGGATGGCCAGATCGTCGATGAAGCCGCGACGGCGCGCCTGCTCGAGCCATGGCTCGGCGCCGGCCTTGATATCAAGGAACTTCCGGTTCCCCGCCTCGTCATCGTCACCATCGACGAAAGCAATCCGCCGGATTTCGAGGCGATGCGCTCGCTGCTAAAGGAAAGCATCCCGCAATCGTCTCTCGACGACCACCGCACCTGGGTCGATCGCCTCGTTTCGATGGCTCACACGACTGTATTGATCGGCACCGGCATCCTCTTGCTCGTCTTCTCCGCCATGGTCCTGACGGTCGTTTTCGCCACGCGCGGGGCGCTGTCGGGCAATCGGCATATCGTCGAGGTCCTGCATTTCGTCGGCGCCGAAAGCTCGTTCGTAGCCACCGAATTCCAGAAGCATTTTCTCAAGATCAGCCTCAAGGGATCGGCCGTCGGCAGTGCGCTTGCTGCACTGTTCTTCCTCAGCGCCGGGTTCCTGCAGAGCCGGACGCTTGCGACACCGCAGACGGATCAGGCGACAGCTCTCTTCGGCACCTTCTCGGTCGGCGCACTGGGCTATGCCGGCATATTCGCCACGATGATCGTTATCGCCCTTCTCACCACCGTCACCGCCCGGCTGACCGTCATGCAGACGATCTACGAAATCGACACGTTGCGCTCCGATCCGACGCGCGCCGACGGGCTGACCAATTGAAACTTCCGATGCTCATTTTGCCATGAAAGCGTCTGTTCGCTGCCTCAATCTGGGTATATTTTTTGATTCATGAGCATGATCCGCATGTCGCGCAATATGATTCGCCCCAAAACGGAGCTTAATCGCTTCGGCAGCGAACCTGCGCGCCGCGGTCCAGTGCGCCGGACATTGCGCTGGGGCGGCTTCGCGGTCGTCATCATTGCCGCCATCATTTTCGGCGGATTCCTGCGCTTCGCCGACTCGGTCACGACCTTGAAACCGCCTGTGGAACCGCGTGCCGATGCAATCGTCGTTCTGACGGGCGGCTACCAGCGCATCGACCAGGCCGTGGAACTGCTTCAGAAAGGCGCCGGAAAGCGCCTTCTCATCTCAGGTGTTCATCCCACGACGACGAGCGCGCAGATCCGCAAGATGACCCAGGCGACGCCGGAGCTTTTCTCCTGCTGCGTTGACATTGGCTATGACGCACTCGACACCATCGGCAATGCCGAGGAAGCATCGAACTGGATCCACGCGAAAGGCTACAAGAGCGTTCTCGTCGTCACCAACAACTACCACATGCCGCGTAGCTTGGCCGAACTTGCCTATGTCGATCCCGAGACGCAGTTCATCCCCTACCCGGTCGTCAACACCGACCTGAAGACCAGCAACTGGTTCACCGACCCCAATGCCATGCGGGTGATGCTCGCGGAATACGGCAAGGTGCTTCTGGCGGGCGCACGAAATCTGACCGGCCTCGGCCGCCATCCGGGCCTGCGCTCGGCCACTCCTGCCGGACAAAGCTGATCACCGCTTTTTATGACGGCCAAATTCGTGTAGGAGGGCGCAACCGCCATCCGTGCGGACACTGGCCTCGGGAAATTTCATGATCGCCCTGCGTTCCGTTCTCTTCAACACGATCTTCTACGCCAATCTCATCATCCGGATGATCGTGCTATCGCCCTATTATTTCCTGGCACCCCGCAAGGCTGCCTATCAGATCCCCAAGAACTGGGCGCTATCGAACCACTGGCTGATGGAAAAGATCGTCGGGACCACCTTCGAGATCGAGGGCATGGAGAACCTGCCCGAAGGCGGCTACATCCTCGCCCCGAAGCATCAGTCCTTCTGGGACACCTACGCGCTGCTGCCCTGGCTGAAGGACCCGGTCTATATCCTCAAGCGCGAGCTGATGTGGATCCCGCTGTTCGGCTGGTACGCGAAGAAGCAGCGCATGATCCCGATCAACCGCGGCGCGCGCGGCAAGGTGATGGTCGAGGCCATGAAGCGGACGAAGGAAGAGCTCGCGACCGGTCGCCAGCTGATCATCTATCCTGAAGGCACGCGCCGCCCGCCGGGCGCCGAACCGGTCTACAAATACGGCATCGCCCGCATGTATCGCGACCTCCAGCTGCCGGTCGTGCCTGTTGCCATGCAGCCTGGCCTGTTCTGGCCGCGCCGGAGCACCATGCGCTATCCCGGCCACTTCAAGGTCAGGATATTGCCGCCGATCCATCCGGGCATGGATCCTGACGAATTCTTCGCTCATCTGATCGATGTGACGGAGCGGGCAAGCGACGAACTGCTGATCGATGCGGCCGAGCGCAATCCCGAGCTGCCGTTGCCGCCCACAGCCGTAGAGCGGCTGGCGGAACTACGCAAGGCCAGCGCCGCAACGGCCTGAGATCAGGCCGCCCGCAACCGCTCGACTTCGCCGACCACCTGCTCCAGCCAGTGGTCTCGAATGCCCATCTCCTTCAGATGCGCCAGTGTGTTGAACACATAGGCGTCGTTTGGACCTGACTGGCCCTGAGCCTCGTGAACGATCCTCGCAGCGGCATGCGCATCAAGCGCACCGCCATACTGCACGTGATTGCGATCGACGATGTAGGCGACGGCCTTGACGTTTCGCCCGCCCTCGAGCTGCAGCGTTACGCTGCGTTCGAGATAAACGTTGGTCACGAGTTCGCGCGCGCGCAGATATTCGATGACGTCGTTCCACTGATCGGCGCCGATGCGGAACGCCATGCCGCGGCACGAGCCGCCGCGGTCGAGCCCCAGTACGAGGCCGGGATTTTGCTGTGTTCCCCGATGCACCCAGGAGCGGACGCAAAGCGAGCGGCGGTAGCCGTAAACAAGCGCTTGAGACCGCTCAACAAACTCGAAGCCCGGATTCCACATGAGCGATCCGTAGCCAAACACCCAAAATTCGTCCATATCGCACGCCAGACCGAGATTCCCATTCGCGATTCACCATTGGAGAACATCATGTCAGCGTCAAGCCCAACCCGCAGCGGCAGGAAATTCTGGTTGCTGGGTGGTGGCATCGTCCTGGTGATCGCCATCTACGCAGGTGGCTGGTTCTACGCTGCCTCGGAGCTCAAGAACACCGTCCTGAAAGCGATCGCGCCCCGCGATGCCGCCGGCGTGACCGGCGAATGCGCGGACATCGATTTCCGAGGCTTCCCCTTCCGTATCGGCATGTTCTGCTCGAAGGTCGATGTTGACGACAACGTCAACGGCGTTTCGGCAAGCTTCGGCGCGCTCCGCTCGGCAGCCCAGGTCTATGCGCCTGGCCATATCGTCTGGGAGCTCGATTCGCCGGCAGAGATCCGCAACACCCATGGCCTGTCCGTCAACGCGCAATGGGAAAGCCTGCAGTCGAGCCTTGTCACGAAGTTCAAGGGCATTGACCGCTCCTCCACCGTCATCGAGGGCCTGAAGGCAACGGCCGTCTCCTCCGAAACCGGCCAGACGATCAACTTCAACGCCGCGCACACGGAAATTCATCTCCGCCAAAACGGCGCCGATCTCGACGCCGCCATTTCGGTCACGGATTCCAAGACCGAAATCAAGGACTGGCCGCAGGTCTTCCCCCAGCTCTCGGCGAGCGCCGACGTTACGTTGGTTGACAAGGCGGGCATGATCGACGGCAGCGACCGGCAGGGCCTTCGCGGCGCAAGCGGCGAATTGCGCAAGGCCGTGGCCGACATCGGCGACGGCAAGGTCATGACGCTGAGCGGACCGTTTTCCTTCGACGAGAACGGCTATCTCTCGGGCAAGTTCAAGCTGGAGATCGAGCGTCTTGGCCCCTGGCGCGACAGCGTCAAGAAGACCTTCCCGGACATTGCCAAGACCGTCGATACCGCAGCCAAGCTGCTGAAGGCCTTGGCAGGCGGCGGCGACAAGGTTTCCGTCGATCTCGTCGTCGCGCGTGGCAACGCCACCGTGAGTGGCTTCATCCCGCTCGGTGCGATCCCGCCGATCTGAGGATCAGGGCTTCTTGTCGAGCGGATGCGGACGTCCGAAGTCCGGCGCATCGACGTCCTGGCCAGCCTGGATAATCGAACGACGTACGGCACGGGTGCGGGTAAAGAGATCGAAGATCTTGTCGCCCTCGCCCCAGCGGATCGCACGCTGCAGGTAGGCCAGATCCTCGGAAAACCGCGCCAGCATCTCGAGGATTGCATCCTTGTTGTGCAGGCAGACGTCGCGCCACATGGTCGGATCCGATGCCGCAAGACGCGTGAAGTCGCGAAAGCCCGAAGCGGAATACTTGATCACTTCCGATTCCGTCACCGTCTCCAGATCGTCCGCCGTGCCGACGATGTTATAGGCGATGAGATGCGGCAGGTGAGAAACGATCGCCAGCACCTTGTCATGGTGCTCCGGGTCCATCTCGTCCACCTTGGAACCGAGCGTCTCCCAGAAATGGCGCAGCGTCTTCAGGGCCGTTTCGTCGGTTCCGGCAAGCGGCGTGAAGATGCACCAGCGACCTTCGAACAATCCAGGAAAGCCAGCGTCCGGTCCCGACTTTTCCGTCCCGGCCAGCGGATGGCCGGGAATGAAATGGACAGTCTCGGGCATATGCGGCGCCATCTGCGCAATGACAGAGGCCTTCGTCGAACCGACATCGGTCACGATTGCGCCCGGCTTCAGGCTGCCGGCGATTTCCTTGGCAACGCTTTCGGACGCCCCAACGGGCACCGACACGATGATCAGATCCGCGTCCTTGACTGCCTCGGCAGACGACGTCGTATAGCGATCGCCGAGCTGCAGCTCTTCCGCCCGCTTCAGCGTATCCGCGCTCCGCGTGGCAATGACCACTTCCTTTGCGAGGTCGAGCCGCTTGATGTCGTGAGCAAGCGACGAACCGATCAGACCGATCCCGATCAGCGCAATGCGATCAAACTGAGCAGTCATGCCTTGCGTCCCATAAACTCGCCGAGCGCCTCGATGACCCCACGGTTCGCCTCTTCCGGGCCGACGCTCATGCGCAGTGAATTGGCAAAGCCGTAGCCCCTGACGGCGCGCAGGATATAGCCGCGGCTCGTGAGGAATTCATCGGCCTCCGCAGCGCGCTTGCCGTCGACGTCCGGGAAATGGATGAGCACGAAATTGGTGACCGATGGCGTGACCTTGAGGCCGATTGCCTCGAACGCCCCCGTCAGCTTCTCGATCCACATCTGGTTGAACACGACGGCTTCCTGCACGAAGGCCTGGTCGCGGATAGCGGCGGCCCCTGCGGAAATCGCGGCCGAGTTCATGTTGAATGGTCCGCGCACGCGGTTGAGCGCATCGATGATCTCGGCGGGCGCATACATCCAGCCGACACGCAGCGCAGCAAGTCCGTAGGCCTTCGAGAAGGTGCGCGTCATCACGACGTTGGGGTTGGATGAGACGATCCCGATGCCGGCTTCGTAATCGTTGCGGCGAACATACTCGGCATAGGCCGCGTCCAGAACCAGCACGACGCTCTTCGGCAGCTCGGCCTGCAGGCGACGGATCTCGCTGACCGGCACGTAGGTCCCCGTCGGATTGCCTGGATTGGCGATGAACACCATCTTGGTCTTCGGCGTCACGGCAGCCAGGATCCCATCGACATCGACTGTCGCGTCCTTTTCCTTGACAGTAACCGGCGTCGCGCCCGCGCCCATGATCTGGATCTTGTAGACGAGAAAGCCGTGCTCGGTAATGATCGCCTCGTCGCCGACGCCCAGATAGACGTGGCAGAGCAGGCCGAGCAACTCGTCCGAGCCGTTGCCGCACATGATGTTAGCCGGGTTAAGACCATGAACGCTGGCGATCGCCTCACGCAGTTCAATCGCCTGACCATCAGGATAGCGCTCGAGGCTGTCGGCAGCGGCACGGAACGCCTCGATCGCCTTCGGGCTGGCGCCGAGCGGCGTTTCGTTGGAGGAGAGCTTATAGACGCGGGCGACGCCCGGCGCATGTTCCTTGCCCGGCACGTAGGCTGCGATATCAAGAATACCGGGACGCGGAACAGGCTTGCTCATCTCTACGCTCATGGGTTCAACCTTGGAAAAGGCCGGGAATTCCGGCTGAAAATTGCCCAGAGGCAATAGAACGGAAACTCGAGCTTGTCGAGTGCCGCGGGCCTATCTGCTGCGGGTGGTCGGAACGCCGTGAGGCGCAAGAACCGGCACAAAGACACGCCTCGAAGCGCGCGCAGCAACCGGCAGCCCCTGATAGAGCCTCTTTTGGGCCTCAACGATGATGACCCCCGAAAAAGCCGGCCACAGCGTTCGCCCGATCCGCTCGAAACCGCTGCGCAATCGCATCATTGTCCGCAGCTTGGATGGGGGAAAGAGAAGCGCTTCGGCGGTGGCACCCGGCGTGAAATTCGTCTCGCGCAGGAGATGCGTCAGCTGGCCGCGCGAATAGGGGCGCCCCGAGCCGAACGGCGTATATTCCATCCGTGCCCAGACACCGCGGCGGTTTGGCACGACGATGACAAGTCGCCCGCCCGGCGCCAGCACGCGCCAGAGTTCCTTCAATGTCTCACGCGGGCTTTCGGCGAATTCCAGCGAATGGACCATCAGCACGCGATCGATCGAGGAGTCTGGCAAAGGCAGTTCTTCGTCGAAGATCAGCGCCGTGGACGACAGCGATCCCATCGGCCAGTTCACCGCTCCCTGCCCGGCCGGCATGAAAGCAAAGGTGCGCTCGGTATCCGCCCGAAACCGATCGAGGAACGGCACGGCATAGCCGAGCCCGACCAGGCGTTCCTGCGGCAGCCGCACCCATAGCGAGGACAAGGCCATGGCAATCGACTGCTCGGCAATACGGCCGAGGTCGGAATGATAGAACTGGCGTAGGTCAACAATATCGGCGTGCATCGCAACAAATGTTATCAGTGGGCGGTTGGACTTCAAGGGCGGACCCTCTACATTCCGGGTATGTCCGCGATAAAGAGGTATTTGAGACTATGAAACCTTTGGAATTATACGTTTTTCTCTGCCGTTCGGATAATTTCGGCGTGCTTGTGCATGATCCTGAAACCGGATTGACCGCCTCTATCGACGCGCCGGACGCCAACGCAGTGATCGCCGCCGCCGATCGCCGAGGCTGGACGGTGAGCCATATTTTCACCACCCATCATCATACCGATCACGTCGAGGGCAACCTGGCGCTGAAGGAGCGGTATAATTGCGAGATCGTCGGCCCGATCAATGAAGCGGTGGCGATCCCAGGCCTCGACAAGACCATGGCTGATGGCGACACATTCCTCTTCGGCGACCATACGATCGACGTGATCGAAACACCCGGCCACACGGCGGGTCACATCTGTTACCACTTCGTCGACGACAAGATCCTCTTTGCCGCCGATACGCTGTTTGCGCTGGGCTGCGGCCGCCTGTTCGAGCGCCCCGCCGCCGACATGTGGCATTCGCTGCAGAAACTCGCCGTTCTGCCCGATGAGACCGCGATCTATTTC
Source organism: Rhizobium sp. S96 (assembly GCF_030382195.1). Classification (NCBI taxonomy): domain Bacteria; kingdom Pseudomonadati; phylum Pseudomonadota; class Alphaproteobacteria; order Hyphomicrobiales; family Rhizobiaceae; genus Rhizobium; species Rhizobium sp. S96. Next base: position 420,730 of record NZ_JAUDRY010000010.1, on the reverse strand, counting down.
GGCCACGAATACACGCTCTCCAACGCCCGCTTCGCGCTGACGATCGATCCCGACAATGAGCGCCTGAAAAGCCGCGCCGCGGAGATCGAGGCCTTGCGCGCCGATGGCAAGTTCACCATCCCGACAACACTTGCGCTGGAAAAGGAAACCAACCCCTTCCTGCGCGCCGCCGACCCCGCCATCCGCCGCAACCTGCTGATGGAGAGCCGGACGAACGAAGAGGTCTTTGCCGAAATCCGCAAGCGCAAGGACAACTTCTGATGTCGTCAGCCTTGGTTTCCGCTGACGATATTATCCGCGAGCTTTCCATGCAGCCGCACCCGGAAGGCGGCTGGTATGTGCAGACGTTTCGCGACACCGACGGTGGCGCGCGCGGGCACTCGACGGCGATTTACTACCTGCTCAAAGCCGGGCAGCGCTCGCACTGGCACCGGGTCCATGACGCAGTCGAGGTGTGGCACTACTATGCCGGCGCGCCGCTTGCCTTGCACCGTGCCGCCGACGGCAGCACGCGCGAAACACTGAAGCTCGGAACCGATATCCTGAACGGCGAGCGCCCGCAGGCGATCATCCCGGCCAACTGGTGGCAATCCGCGGAAACGCTGGGCGATTACACCCTTGTCGGATGCACGGTATCGCCCGGTTTCGAATTCACAAGCTTCGAAATGGCCCCAGCGGATTGGGAGCCTGCCTGAGGCCTATTCGGCGGCTGCCGGCTGCTCAGTAGCCGCGGCTTTTCGCCGAAACATCTCCTGGGCGGCAAGCACGGCACCGCCGGTGACGAGCAGGCAGGCGAGCGCAATCCGCCAGCTGGGCTCCGCGAAGCCGAAGATGGTCAGGATCAACGTCGACAGCAGCGGCGCGGCATAGCTTGCCGCGCCCAGGATCTGGATATCGCCGTTCTTGACGCCATGGTCCCAGGCGTAGAAGGCGGCACCGACAGGAAACAGGCCGAGACCGATGACGGCAATCCATTCAAACGTCGTCGCGGGCCATACCGTCGTTTCAAGGCCGAGGTGGCAAAGCAGCGACAACACGGATGTGGCTAGGCAGAAACCGGTAACGACATCCGTCGATACGGCATCGAACCGCCGCGTCAGCAGCGAATATCCCGACCACGTAAAGGCGCACAGAAACGCCGCCCCATACCCGACGGCATAGGCGCCATCAAAATTGATGCCATTTCGCCCGACGATCAGGAACGTGCCGCTCAGCCCAGCAAGTGCGCCGACGATGTGATACCAGCGCAGCCGCTCGCCCGGTAGCAGCGCCGAGCCGACGACGATCAGCAGCGGCCACAGATAGGCGATCAACCCTGCCTCCACGGCCGGCGCGTTGCGAAGCGCCGTGAAATAGAGGAAGTGATATCCGAACAATCCGGCAATGCCGACAATCCAGACTTTGGCCGGCTGCTTGAGGAGAGCAAGGCGCGATGGGTTGGCGATCAGCACGACAATACCGGGAATGCTGCCGATGGCAAAGCAGATGGCGGAGAGCTGAAATGGCGGCATCTTACCTGAGGCAGCCGTAAACAGCGCCAGGAACGCCCACATGATAATCGCCGTGAACCCGATCAACGTAGCCCGAAGCTTCACTCGTCCCCCTCTACGGAGATCGTTGCTCCGTCAGCTTGCGCCGTATTTCACTGCCGTGATTGTAACCGGTCCGTATTGCGTGGGAATGCGGACGTAGACTGGAGCATATACATTCGCGGCATCAGCCTTGGCAAACCAGATTTCCATGCGGTTGCTCTTGCGCAGATACTCGATGTCGGTACGGCCCTTCTTGTAACCCGATCTCGGCACGAAGCGGACGTTGCAGACGGTCGCCTTGCCATTGAAGCCGTCGGTGGAGAAATCTTCCGATCCCTTGGGCGAGAGCACGAGGTCCATCCGCATCTCGCCGTCATAGATCGGCAGCTTCTGCGCGCAGACATTCGTGTCTCCGGGGAAGATCAGCCCTGAAATCGGGTCGAGCACCGAGTGCATGTCGCTGGGCGAAACGTTGATCCAGTTCTTGGGCTGCCGCCGCGGCGGCTTGACCGTGGTCGAGGTGATATTGCCGTTGCTGTAGTGCACCTCGTAGGTTCGCGCCCGCTTGCCGCTCTTGTAATAGAGGTAATAGCGGGAGGCCTGCAGGCGATCACCACTCAATGTGCCATCGACGCTGGTCTTGGCGGAAATATCCGTCACAAGATCCGCAAGTCCGGCAGAGCTGATGTCGCCGGAGACCCTGTAGCTCTTGTCATCCTCGATCTTCGTCAGGAAGGCAGCGCGCGCGATCGTCAGGATGCCAAGAGAAACCTTGTATTCCGTGCGATGCACGATCTCACCCGCGCTGGCCGGGACGGCGGCAAGCGCGGCGATGGCGGAGATGAGAATGCGTCTGCGCAAGTGAAGCATGAAATAAACCTTGTTCCAGCGAGCTGGTCAGGCCGCAAATCACGGTCTATACGCTTGTCGCAGTCCGAAGCAAACACGAGCTTTTTGACAGAATTGCGGGAAACGCCAAGGTTTGGCTTGACGCGCGCGGCCTGTCTGACTATAGAACCGCAACTTTCCAATCATGGCCTGTTGGATTGCAAGCCCGGTTTTGCGCGGGTACGCAATTGATGGCCGAGAAAAACAAGAATAGGTGTTCCATGTCCCGCATGTGCGAATTGACCGGCAAGGCAGTCCTCGTTGGCAACAATGTCAGCCATGCCAACAACAAGACCAAGCGCCGGTTCCTCCCGAACCTGTGCCAGGTTACGCTGATCTCCGACGCCCTCGGCCAGCGTTACCGTCTTCGCGTTTCGGCTGCTGCTCTTCGTTCCGTTGAGCATCGTGGCGGCCTCGATGCTTTCCTCATCAAGGCAAGCGAAAACGAACTGTCGATGCGCGCTCGTCTGCTGCGCCGCCAGATCGTCAAGAAGGCTGCTGAAGCTGCCGTTGCTGCCTAAGCAACGACTGATCTTCTGTTATAAGGCTTAAAAGGCTTGCACGGATGACCTCCGGACAAGCCTTTTGCTTGCCTGCCGATCACTCCAACTGGTGGCATACCCCAGGATAAAAAAATGCTGAAGACACGCTATACCCTTATCTACGTCGCCCTGATGACTCTCGTCGTCGTCGCCTCGAACTTCCTCGTCCAGTTTCCCTTGAACGCGGAATTCGCCGGCATCAATCTGGCGGACCTTCTGACCTGGGGTGCCTTCACCTATCCGGTCGCCTTCCTGATCACCGACCTCACGAACCGCCAGTTCGGCCCGCAGGCCGCACGCAAGGTGGTATTTGCGGGCTTCGTGGTCGGTGTGGCACTGTCCTTCTTCACCTCCGTTCCACGCATCGCGATCGCCTCCGGCTCGGCCTATCTTGCCGGCCAACTGCTCGATATCGCTGTGTTCAACCGCCTGCGCCGGCAGGCCTGGTGGCGCGCACCCCTGGTCGGCTCGCTCATCGGCTCGATGCTGGATACGCTGATCTTCTTCTCATTCGCGTTCGCGGCCTTCTTCGTCTTCTTTGGGCCGAACGATCCATTCGCGCTGGAATCGGCTCCAGTCCTCGGCGTCTTTGCGGCGCAAGCACCTCGCTGGATCTCCTGGGCAATCGGCGATTTCTCCGTGAAGCTGATCGTGGGATTGGTGATGCTGCTGCCCTACGGCGCCCTGATGAGCGTGTTGCGACCGAACCAGGCCGTACGCGCCAACTGATCGATGGCGCCCCTTGTGGCGCCATCACAGACAGCTTACACCCATTCTTGATGCCGCCTCGCTGGACAACGTCCGGCTATTTGATCATGCTATCCCCCTATAGTTGCATAGACTTATCGCCATCGGCCGCCGAGTTGAGGAGGAGAGTACGCAATGATCCGTTTGGGTGGGAAATACCAGCATCTCGTTCATGGCTTCGGCTGTGGTTGCCTTTCACCTGAGGTCCAGCATGCCTCGCGCAGGCTCGAAGATCTCAGTCGGCGAGGTGTTCTCGCCGGACTAGGCGCAGCCTTCTTTGCCGCCGCGGCACCACCAATCGCCTTTGCACAGGCTCCGGCCTCACCCTCCAAGATTCTCCTGAAACAGGCAAAGGTCTTCGACGGAAAGTCTTCCACGGCGCAGTCCGGTGTGCAGGTCCTGATCGAGGGCAGCCGGATCACCGCCATAGACACCACCAACAGCGCGCCGCCAGCGGATGCCACCGTCATTGACTGCGGTGGACGCTTCCTGATGCCGGGGCTGATCGATGCACACTGGCACAGCCTTTTTGCCGCCGTCCCAGTCGCAACGGCCGTAACAGGCGATCCCGGCGTGATCTTTACCGCGTCAACGGCGGAAGCACAGCGCACGCTGCTGCGCGGGTTTACGACGGTTCGCGATGTCGGCGGCCCGGTCTTTTCCTTCAAGCAGGCAATCGACACGGGCGTGATACCCGGTCCGCGGATCTATCCCTCGGGCGCCATGATCACGACTTCGGGCGGTCACGGCGACCTCCGGATGCTGACGGACATACCGCGCACCCCCGCCCAACTCAGCATCGTCGAAACGTCGGGCGGCGCCGTGATCGCCGACAGCGCGGCCGAGGTGCAGCTTCGCGTTCGTGAGCAGTTCATGCAGGGAGCATCTCAGATCAAGATGGTCGGCGGCGGTGGCGTTTCATCCCCTCGCAGCCCACTCGACATGACGACATTCAGCGAAAGCGATCTCCGGGCTGGCATTGCAGTGGCGCAGGATTGGAATACCTATGTCACCGTCCATGCCTATGCGCCAAAGACCGTACAGCGCGCCATTGCGGCCGGCGCAGCCTGTATCGAGCACGCCCACCTGATGGACGAGGACACGGCAAAGCTGATGGCGGATAAGGGAATCTGGCTCAGCATCCAGCCTTTCCTCAGCGCGGAAGACGCCGTGCCGCTAACCGGCCCTTCAGCAGAACGTCTGCAACAGGTATTTGCCGGCACCCTCACCGCCTACGAATTCGCCCGCAAATACAAGATCAAGACAGCATGGGGCTCCGACATGCTGTTTTCGCCTGACATGACGGCACGGCAGGGAAAGATGCTGACACATCTCAGCCGCTGGTATTCCAACGCCGAGATCCTGCAGATGGCCACGTCGACGAATGCAGAACTGCTGGCGCTCAGCGGCCCGCGCAACCCGTACCCGGGCAAGCTCGGCGTGCTGGAGGCCGGCGCCTTCGCAGACATGCTCGTCGTGGATGGCAATCCCCTCGAGGACATCAATCTTCTGAACCAGCCCGAAAAGAGCCTGTCTGTCATCATCAAGGACGGCAAGGTCTTCAAGAACACGTTGGCAGCCTAGCCCAGCAACCAGGGTTCGCCGTCAGTCGGTCGCGAACAGCGTCTCCTCGTCCAGAGCCGAGACGGCGTGCTGGCCGCGGCTGTATTGCCGTGGCGAGCAGCCCATCACCCGTTTGAAAGCGGTGCTGAAGGCCGCTTCGGACTCGTAGCCGAGGGCTGGTGCGATAACGGAGATCGGGTCTCTCGAGTTTTCGAGCCTGTCGCTCGCGAGCAGCATGCGCCAATGCGCCAGATATTCCATCGGCGAAGTGCCGACGGTCTCCTTGAATTTCTGTGCGAAGGTCGACCGCGACATGCCGGCACGGGCGGCCAGTGTCTGCAGCGTCCAGCGCCGCGCCGGATCGTCATGCATCGCATTCATCGCCACGCTCATCTGCCTGTCGGCGAGCGCAAAGAGCCAGCCGACACCGTTTCCCGATTGCTCGGCCAGATGCAGGCGCAGCGCCTGTACAAGGATCATGTGGGCAAGATGCTGCACAACGAGGTAGCCGCCCGGCTGCTGCTCGCGCAGTTCCTGCATCATGCGTTCGACAGACCAGCGCAGCGCCGCCTGGCTCGCCTCGTCCCGAAGAAGAACGATCGGCGGCAGCATCCGCAGCAGGATGTCGGCGTGATTGCCCGAAAGGCCGAAGCGGCTGCTGACCAGAGAAAAATCCCCACCGCCATTCAGCGTGGCGATACCGCCTTTGCGCAGCGGCGAGAAGATCGTGCTTGCGGCAACCGGCATCAGGCCGAGATCCGTCGCGAGACGAAAGGGCCGCCCGCTCGGCAAAAGAAAGCAGTCTCCAGCCGGAAGGCGAACAGGCTCCGCGCTTCCCTCGACCGAAAGCCAGCATTCGCCAGAGACGACGGCACCGCACTTGATGCCTCCTCGCTGGTCAGGAAACTGTATTGCCCAAGCTCCGCCAGCCTCGAAACCGGCCGAAAGATGATTGCGAGGCTTGAGCAGCGACAGCACATTTGAGAGCGGATCCATCAGCCATCCCGGACGATTGCGAAGATAATACGGACAATACAGCATAGACCGTATTTCCTCAGTCGCCTAGCCTTGGGTCAACACGGCGCCGCCAGCGGTCGCCGGACAGCAACCAAGGAGAGATTATCATGCGCGTTTTCGTCACCGGCGCCACCGGTTTCGTCGGCTCTGCAGTCGTCCAGGAACTCATTCGGGCGGGCGACCAGGTGGTCGGGCTTGCCCGCTCGGACGCGGCTGCCGCGTCTCTTGCGGCCGCTGGCGCCGGCGTCCACCGCGGCCACCTGGAGGATCTGGAAAGCCTGCGTAGCGGTGCCGCAGTCGCCGACGGCGTCATCCACACCGGCTTCATTCACGACTTCTCCAAATTCAAGGAGAACTGCGAGATCGATCGGCGCGCCATCGAAGCGCTCGGCGACGCGCTTGCCGGCAGCAATCGACCGCTGGTCATCACCTCAGGAACAGGGCTTCTCCCGCACGGGCGGCTGACGACCGAAGATGATATGCCAGCGTCAAAGTCGATCCCGCGCGTTGCTTCCGAGGAGGCCGCCGCATTAGTGGCCGCCCGAGGCGTACCGGTATCGGTGGTCCGCCTGCCACCATCCGTCCACGGCGATGGCGATCACGGATTTGTCCCGCTTCTGATCGGCATCGCCCGCGAAAAGGGTGTTGCCGCCTATATCGGTGAAGGACTGAATGTCTGGCCGGCCGTCCACAGGCTGGACGCGGCTCAGCTCTACAGGCTGGTCCTCGAGCACGGTTCGGGAAGCGCCCGCTATCACGGCGTTGCCGAGGAAGGCATACCGTTCCGCGATATCGCCGCCGTCATTGGCCGTCGACTGGGCGTTCCGGTCGTCGCCAAATCCGCTGAGGAAGCGGCCGACCACTTCGGCTGGTTCACGCATTTCGCAGGGATGGGAAATCCTGCGACAAGCCAGCGGACACGCGAACTCCTGGGCTGGCAGCCGACGCATCCCGGGCTGATTGCCGATCTCGACCGGCCGGCCTATTTCAGCGCCTAGCCTGTCGCCGTAGCGGCAGCGCGCCCGCTGCCGCTACGGCGTGTTGTCCTTGACGGCCAAAACCCCAATCAGCGCCTTGCCATCGGTGAAGTAGGGATCGCCGCCGCCGTTGCGGCCCGTCTTCGTTGCCCCGACACCCGCAATCTCGTAGGTCGAGGCCAACTGTCCTGCCTTGAGAAGATCGCCGATCAACAGGTTTCGCTCGGCATCGACATCGGCACCGATGTGGTGGGTGATCTGGCCGGTGTCGTGACTGAAGCCGACGCCGCGATCGAAGCTCGCCGAGCCCAACCAGATCGGGCGACCGTCGTCACCGATCTCCTTGGTCTGCCAGAAGCGCACATGGTTGCGCTCGTCGGCACTCTTCCCAACGGCCTTTTCAAATGCCAGATCCTGCTTGCGGCCCTCGAAAAGCAGCGGGCTGACCGGAGCATCGAGGTCGGGCCGATCAAGCACGACACTCAGGCCGATTTCGGCTGAGGTGCGCAGCGTCACCTTGTCGGCGGGGTCCCATCCGGCGGCGGTGAATGCCCGGAGGATCTGCTCCTTGGAGCCGACAAGCCCGACGTTGATCGGATCGCCAGGAATGTCCTGTTCGGTGCGCGTGACCATGGGGCCGAAATCGGCGACCCGGCCGGCATCACGGAAGATCCAGATCTCCGGAACCACGAAATAGGCAAGCATCAGATAGGCTGCCAGCAGAACCAGCAAGCCGCTCATCGCCATTCGCGTTTTTGTTCGCTGTCGCATCCCCGTCTGCGCCCCACTCGACCCTGGAGCACCATACATCATTCCGGTTGTCCGATCGAACACCGAAATTTGGTGGAGGAACCGCCTCCGGCTACTCCACCAGACGGAACTCAAGCATCAGGTTGCGCTGAAGGATCGAATGATTGTCGTCGGAGACGATGACGACGTGCGTGGTGCCGTCGGCGGCGGTGAAGGCGTCGATACCTTCCATGTTGTCGATCTGATAGCCGAAGTCAGCCTGCATCAGAACCTCACCGTCCATGACGGCATCAGGCTTGATATCGGTCGACTTTATGCGACGGATGCGCATGCCGATGCCCTCGGCCATGTTGAAGCGACGCTCCAGCAACAGCAGGTCGCCGCTCGGCAGAAAGACACCGTCCGTGGCGTCATAGTCGCCGTAGTGAGCAAGCGCCAGGCGCCCCTTGAGCGGACCGTCAAGAATGGCCGCATAGGCATTGCCATCGGCATCCAGGCTGCGCTCGGCAACGATCAGCGTTCCGCCTTTGAGCGGGCTCTCCTGCGGCGCCACGGCCACCGTTTCAAAGCCGCGATTGGAGCGCAAGGAGCGTCTCTGGAACGGAATGGGGATCGTGTCGATGGCGCGGGATGTTTCGAAGCCTGGGTTTGGGTAGACATCGACCCGGTGGTCCTGCTCGAAGGAGACCAGCACTCGATCGCCATGCAGCGCCAGTCCCTCCGCGTCCATATGACCCTTGCCTTCGAAGCTCTGCGCGGCCCGGTTCTTCATCGGCGTAATTTCCACGTCCGCCAGACCGGAAAGACCTCCCTTCGCATCGCGCTCGATGCGGCCCGTCATCCACTGGCCGGTGTCCAGAACGCCGACGAAATGAGTCTGGTCACTCTCAAAGCGGATCGATGACAGGGAGCCGAACAGGTGGTTGGAAGAAACCATCTCCAAGCCACCCAGGAACTCGAAAGGCCCGAACCGTGTCTCGTTCGAGCCTATCTTGAAAGCGGAAATGACCGAACTCTTGACCACCGCCTCGTCGGCCAAAGCCGACGACATCCCGGCCGTCAGGCCGAGAACGATCACCGCCGCTCGGGCGAAGGTAGCGCCCATCCGCGATCAGCCGGCGCGACGGGCACGCCCGCCGCGTGGCTGCGCAGTCTTGTCCTCGAAGAGCGAGGCAAGCTGCTCGGTCATGGCGCCGGCCAGTTCGTCCGCATCGACGATCGTGACGGCGCGGCGATAGTAGCGCGTCACGTCGTGGCCGATGCCGATGGCCAGCAGCTCCACCGGAGAGCGGGTCTCGATGCGATCGATCACGGCCCGCAGGTGCCGTTCCAGATAGTTGCCTGGATTGACCGACAGCGTCGAATCGTCGACCGGCGCACCGTCCGAAATCATCATCAGGATCTTGCGCTGCTCGCGCCGGGCAAGAAGGCGATTGTGCGCCCAGATCAGCGCCTCGCCGTCGATGTTTTCCTTGAGCAGCCCCTCGCGCATCATCAGGCCGAGATTGCTGCGGGCGCGACGCCACGGAGAATCCGCCGACTTGTAGATGATGTGGCGCAGATCGTTGAGGCGGCCCGGGGTCTGCGGCTTGCCGTTGGCGAGCCATTGTTCGCGCGCCTGCCCGCCCTTCCAGGCCTTGGTGGTAAAGCCCAGGATCTCGACCTTGACGCCGCAACGCTCAAGCGTACGGGCCAGGATATCGGCGCAAGTGGCGGCAACCGTGATCGGACGACCCCGCATCGAGCCGGAGTTGTCGATCAGCAGGGTCACGACAGTATCGCGGAACTGCGTGTCTCGCTCCATCTTGAAGGACAGGGCCTGCATCGGATCGATGATCATGCGCGTGAGGCGTGCCGGATCGAGATAGCCTTCCTCGAGATCGAAGTCCCAGGAGCGGTTCTGCTGCGCCATCAGGCGGCGCTGCAGGCGGTTGGCCAAGCGTCCGACAGCACCTTGAAGGTGCGCAAGCTGCTTGTCGAGGAAAGCCCGCAGGCGCTCCAGTTCGGCGGCGTCGCACAGCTCTTCAGCGGTGATCGTCTCGTCGAACTCCTCGGTGAAGACGTGATAGTCGACCTTCTCGTTGAAGTCGTCGAACGGCGTGTTCGGACGGCGGGTTTCGCCCGGCGTTTCCGAATCGTCGTCGCCTTCTTCCATCATGTCGTCGTCGGAGATCTCGGCGCCTTCGGTCTCGCCGTCCTCCATCTGCTCGTCGGCAACTTCGCTGTCTTCGACGGGCGCGGCATCCGAACCGGCGTCGTCGTCGACTTCGTCCTGCTCCTGCTCGTCGCCGCCGGGCTTGTCTTCCTCGTCCTGCTGGTCGTCGGAATCAGGATCGCTGTCATCGTCGCCATACTCCTCCGCCATTTCCATGGCGGAAAGCATGTTGCGGATGACCTTCGAAAAGGCCTGCTGGTCGGTGATCACCTCAGCAAGATTGTCGAGTTCAGTCCCGGCCTTCTCCTCGATGAAGGGTCGCCAGAGATCCAATACCTTGCCCGCCGATGCCGGCGGCTTCTGGCCGGTCAGTTTCTCGCGAACCATCATGGCGACAGCTTCGCCGACGGGAGCATCTTCCTGCCGCTCGATGCCGGAAAAATTCGCCTTGGCATATTTCTCTTCGGTCATGGAGCGCAGGTTGGCGGCCACGCCTTCCATGCGCAGGGCGCCGATCGATTCCACGCGAGCCTGCTCGACGGCGTCGAAGATGGCGCGGGCGTCGGAGCCCTGCGGCGCCATCGTCGCGTGCACCTTCTCGTCATGGCAGGCAAGCCGCAACGCCATCGAATCGCCGAGCCCGCGGGTCACCGCCAGCTCGTGCATCGTCGGGCGCTTGGAAAGCTCGGGCAGGCGAATGCGCTCCGCCGTCATTCCGGGGCGTTCGTTGGCGAAGGTCACCTCGACCTCGCCGTCGCCGGCAATTGCGCGCACGCTGCCGGTTATCGCCCGGCGCAACGGCTCCACGTCGACGGGCGCACCGGGCTTTGCTTTCGAATTGTCACCACGAGCTGCCATGATCGATCGGCCTTAGGCCTCCAGAACGATATTGGCAGCGCTTTCCTTCAGCTCGACGCCAAAGGCGCGCTGATAGTGTTCGGCAACCAAGGGGCGCTCCAGCTCGTCGCACTTGTTGAGGAAGGTGACTCGGAAGGCAAAGGCGATATCACCGAAGATCTCGGCGTTCTCGGCCCAGGTGATGACCGTACGCGGGCTCATGACGGTCGAGAGATCGCCGTTCATGAACGAAGCGCGGGTCAGATCGGCGACGCGCACCATCTTGGAGACGGTATCGCGACCATTCTTGTCCTTGCCGAAGCTCTTCACCTTGGCGGCAACGATGTTCACTTCGTGGTCGTGCGGCAGGTAGTTCAGCGTCGAGACGATCGACCAACGGTCCATCTGCGCCTGGTTGATCTGCTGCGTGCCGTGATAGAGGCCGGTGGTGTCGCCGAGACCGATCGTGTTTGCCGTCGCAAACAGGCGGAACGCCGGGTGAGGACGGATGACGCGGCTCTGGTCGAGCAGCGTCAGGCGACCGGACGATTCCAGCACGCGCTGGATGACAAACATGACGTCAGGGCGGCCGGCGTCGTATTCGTCGAAGACGAGCGCGACATTGTGCTGGTAGGCCCAGGGCAGAATGCCGTCCTTGAATTCGGTAACCTGCAGGCCATCCTTGACGACGATGGCATCCTTGCCGACGAGATCGATACGGCTGACATGGCTGTCGAGGTTGATACGCACGCACGGCCAGTTGAGGCGCGCTGCGACCTGTTCGATGTGCGAGGACTTGCCGGTGCCGTGGTAGCCGGAGATCATCACGCGTCGGTTATGAGCAAAACCGGCAATAATGGCGAGCGTGGTTTCGCGGTCGAAGAGATAATCGGGATCAAGATCCGGAACATAGGCGCTGCCCTGGCTGTAGGCCGGAACGCGGATGTCGGAATCGATGCCGAAGACCTCCCTGACCGAAACGGTGGTGTCCGGAAGCTCCGAAATATCAAGGTCAATCTTGCTCATCATGTCTCCAAGGCGGGTGACCGACACCCGACCAAATTGTCTAGCCCATTTCGCAACCATGACGCCGCAGAGAAACTCCGCGCCCGCTCATGTCGGAACGTCGGCGATGCTTCTCCGGGACTGAAACGAAACCTCGGGGGCGAACACGTCGATCGCTAGCGAGCATTCTTGAACATAGTCCCGGACAAGAAACGCCGCGTCCGGAAGTGACCGAGGCGCCTGTGGGACAAACGCAGAAACACATGCCGCGGTTGCCTGCGGCCTCAGCCGATCTGGACCATACCTGATTGAAGACCAAGAGCAAGGACGGGAATTAACAAAAACCGTTCTGCTTCAATAATTGATAGGCCTGGATGACGGCGCGGAAGCGCTCTTCGGAACCGCGGTCACCACCATTGGCGTCCGGGTGATGCTTCTTCACCAGTTCCTTGTAGCGGCTCTTGATCTCCGACGATGTGGCATTGGCAGCCAAGTTCATCGTGTCGAAGGCCTTGGCTTCCAGGCTTTTCAGCTTGCGCTGTTCGGGAAAGCGCGGACCGCTGCTTTTCGCATCCTTGACGAAGCCGAAGGGATCACGAACGCGGGTGTAGGCACCGGAACGGACCTCAGACTGGATCGGGCTGTCTTTGGCCGACTTGTTGACCCCAACCGTCCAGGTCGGACGATGCCCGGTGATGGCTTCTTTCTGGTAACGCGCGATCTCGCCGTCCGACAGGCCGGAGAAGTAGTTGTAGCCCTTGTTGTACTCTTTGACGTGCTCGAAGCAGAAGAGAAAGAACTGTCCCTCGGCATTGCGCCCGACGGGCGCGCGATGCACGCCCTTCTTGTCACAGCCGTCCCACTGACAGGATGGGGGAGCCTGTTCGGGTTCCTGCTCGCGTTTGCGGCGGGTGCGGATGCGGTCGAAGTATTTGGAATCGAGTCTCATGACGGCGCTAATTATGGGGCCCAGAAGAGTGGACGACAAGAATTGACAAACGGGAATGTTGCTGGCTTGGTGGGAACCTTTTTCGCAAGCGGCAAGATCGGACCATGACCCTGCAATCCTCCATCGAAGAAAAGCTGGTGGCGGCTTTCGCGCCCGAACGCCTGAGCGTCATCAACGAAAGTCATCTGCACGCCGGTCACCAGCCCGACATCACGGGAACCGGCGAGACCCACATGCGCGTACGCATCGTATCCGCCCGATTCGCCGGCATGACACGGCTGGCGCGTCACCGCGCCATTACGGAATTGTTGAAGCCGGAGCTGGATGCCGGATTGCATGCGTTGGCCGTGGAGCCGGCAGCGCCCGGCGAGCCGGTGCGCTGGTAGGCGGACAGAACGCTATATGGGGATGCAGCCGCCTTTTCCCAAGGCCGCTGCCCATCGACTTAGCGGATGATCAGCGCCGTCGCATAGAGGCCGAAACCGAAGACCGTGTGGGCGACGAGACCGAGGAAACGAGCCTTGGTGGGGTTCGGCGTCTTGGATGCCGCCCAGCCGATGCCAAGGCCGGGCTGCAGCAGGAACCAGCCGGCGGCGATCGTCACGATGCCCCAGATCCAGGCAGGCAGGAACGTCGGCGCGTCCAGCCAGCCGGGGCCGGTCAGGATCACCAGGATGATGCCGTAGAGAATGCCGACGACGTAATGAAAGACCCAGCCGAGCGCGACTTCGTGCTTATAAGGCTCGGCCTTGCCGATGTCGTCGTGAAAGACCTTACCCTTGGCGAGATGCCAGACCCAGCGACCGGGCGGCCCCCAGTTAGGCAGGCCGTCCCCCATCAGCTTGCCGAGGATGACTGCCCAGATGTCCATGAGAACAGTCGCGCCGATGCCGATGACGACAGAGCGCCAGAAAATATCAAACATATCAAATCCATAATGATGCTGCCCGCCTTGAGAACTCCTCCCCGCAGCGCGCAATGATGGTGGTCAATTCTCTGTCTTGCGCAATTCCGGACGGAAAACCGCCACGCACTTTTCCTGGAATTGCTTCACGCCGGATTGGCCTCGTTCTCCTCGGCCGGCCGGATACGCAGCTTGGTGATACGATTCTTGTCCCGCTTCATGACGATAAAGCGCTTGCCATAGAAGGTGAAGGCCTGCCGCTCCTCGGGGATCGTCATCGACTCATGGATGACCAGCCCGGCAATCGTGGTCGCCTCTTCATCCGGCAGGTTCCAGTCGAGAGCGCGGTTCAGGTCGCGGATCGGGACATTGCCGTCGACGACGATCGAGCCGTCGGCCTCCTGCCGCACGCCCTGCATCTCGATGTCATGCTCGTCGGAAATGTCGCCGACAATCTCTTCCAGGATATCCTCGAGCGTGACGATACCCTGCACTTCGCCGTACTCGTCAACGACCACCGCGAAATGCTGCTTGCGGCGCAAGAAAGCGTTCAACTGCGCTTCGAGGTTGGTGCTGTCGGGCACGAACCAGGGCTTCTGGGCGATCTTGATGATGTCTAGGTGCTCCGGCTCGGCGTCGCGCTCGGCGAGCGCACGCAGCAGATCCTTGGAGTGGACGACACCGATAATGTTGTCGGTCGAGCCTCGCCACAACGGCATGCGGGTGAACGGGCTTTCCAGGATCGTCCGCACCACCACTTCAGGTGGATCGTCCGCATTGATCCCGCGCATGGATGTGCGGTGAACCATGATGTCGGAAAGTTCCAGTTCGCCAAGGTCCAGCACGCCGCCCAGCCGGTCTCGGTCGGCCTTGACTACCGACCCCTCGCGATGCAGCAGGTCGACGGCCCCCCGCAGCTCTTCGTGGGCCGAAAGCATCGAAGTCTCGCTCGACAGGTTGATGCCGAAGAGCGAGAGGATCCAGCGTACGATGAGATTCACGAAGGACGACAGCGGTCCGACGACGGCAACGAATACCTTGACGGCAAATGCCACCGCGAGCGCAAACCGCTCGGGTATCGAGATTGCCCAGCTTTTTGGCAGCACCTCGGCAAAGATCACGAGAATGACCGTCATCGCCAGAGTGGCGAGCGCTACGCCGGAGCTGCCGAAGAGCCCGAGAAACAGACTTGTTGCAATCGAGGACGACAGGATGTTGGCAAGATTGTTGCCGATCAGCAGAGCACCGATCAGCCGGTCACGCCGCTCGATCAGCTCGCGAACGATGCCCGCACGCTCCTCACCGTTGGCTTCAAGCGTGTGGATGCGACTGCGCGACACAGCCGTCAGGGCTGTCTCCGAACCGGAAAAGAACGCCGACATGAGAACGAGGGCCACGATGGAAAGGATTTCCGGCCAATATGCGGAAAGAAATGCCAGCGTGCCTTCGACGGTCATTGTGGATGTTTTTCCTTCAGAAAGCTCAACACTTCGGAGGCGGGAACGTCATTTGCGACGAAGGACTGACCGATGCCACGCGTCAGGATAAAGGTGAGCTGGCCGCCCTTGACCTTCTTGTCCTGCGCGATCGCATCCATCAGCACCTCCGCGGGAGGCAGCGCACCGGGGATCTCGGACATCCGCGTCGGCAGGCCGACCTCTTTCAGATGGCGTTCGACGCGGCGCGCATCGTCGGGGCTTGCCAGGTTCATGCGGGCCGAGAATTCATGCGCCAGCACCATCCCGATCGAAACACCTTCGCCGTGGACGAGACGCGCACTGTCATAGGCGGTCGCGGCTTCCAGCGCATGGCCGAAGGTGTGGCCCAGATTGAGCAGCGCCCGCTGACCGGTCTCGCGCTCGTCGGCAACGACGACATCTGCCTTTGCCTGGCAGCTCGTCGCAATCGCCTCGATGCGTGCGGATCCGCCTGCGAACACTGCCTGCCAGTTGGCTTCCAGCCAGGCGAAGAAGTCGGGCTTGTCGATCAGGCCGTATTTCGCCACTTCGGCGTAGCCGGCACGGAATTCGCGTTCGCTGAGCGTGTTGAGGACATCCGTATCGGCGAGCACCAGATCGGGCTGATGGAATACGCCGATCAGGTTCTTGCCATGGCGGCTGTTGATGCCGGTCTTGCCCCCGACCGAGGAATCCACCTGCGACAGCAGCGAAGTCGGAATCTGGACGAAGCGCACGCCACGGCGCACGATGCCCGCGGCAAAGCCCGACAGATCGCCAATGACGCCGCCGCCAAGCGCGATCACATAGTCGTTGCGCTCGATGCGCGCCTCAAGAACCTTGTCGCAAACGGTCATCAGATGCTCGAAGCTCTTTGTCTTCTCGCCAGCCGGAAGCACCAATGTCGCCGACGCGATCCCCGATGCATCAAGGCTCTGCACCAGCGCTTCGAGGTAGATCGGCGCCACATGCTCGTCGGTTATGATGGCAGCCTTGCGCCCCTTCACCCGCGAGGCGATTTCGATGCCCGCCCGCGCGATAAGACCAGGGCCAATCAGGATGTCGTAGGCGCGCTCACCGAGCGGCACATGGACTTTGCGTTCGGCGGCGGCAACGGCATTCATCAGGCTGCACTTTCAGTTTGAGAGTCGACCACGGCCTTGAGCACTTCGTCGGCCATGAGTTCCTTGCGGACATCGCGCGACATGACCGTGAGGTCCGCGAGCGCGTAAATCGGATAGCGGGCATTCATCAGGTTTTCGAGCGTCGTCTTCGGGTTTTCCGTCTTTAGTAAAGGCCGCGTGTCGCGCTTGTTGACGCGCTCCCACAAGACGTCGAGCTCGGCCTTCAGCCACACCGAAACGCCGCCCTTCTTGATATGCCTGCGGGTACGGTCGTTGATGAAGGCGCCCCCGCCGGTGGAAACCACGCGAGGGCCACCCTTGAGCAGCCGCTTCATCACCCGGGTCTCCAGGGCGCGAAACTCTTCTTCCCCGTAGGCAGCAAAGAGCTCGCTGATCGACATGCGCGAAACACGTTCGATTTCCGCATCACTGTCGATGAAGGGGATACCAAGTTGGCTGGCAACGATCCGTCCGACCGAGGACTTGCCGGCGCCCATCAATCCCACAAGGATCAGATTGCGTGAACCGAGCGCAGCGCGAGCTCTGTCTTTCAGGCTATCGGCAACGGTCAGAACTGGGTCGCTCATTGGTCCATTCACACTTTGTTTGCGAACGGTATCGACAAATGCAGGTGTAGCGTCAAGTCGCGGGCAAGGGAATCATGGTTCAAAAGCTCCTTCTTGCACTTGCAAACACGCTTCTTCATAAAGAAGCAAAGCCATGGAGTTGTTGAATGCCGAGCCTGTTCCGTTTTCTGGCCGTATTGGCGGTCATCGCCGGAGCGATATACGGAACGATGTGGGCACTTGTTACTTTCGTCGAGCCGCAGGAGCGAGACGTGACGATCCGTATTCCGTCGGAGCGGATCAACCCTCCGGCCACGGGCGCGATCAACCCGGCCAAGAAGTGATGCGATGAAAGACCTCAGCCGCGTTCACGTCGAGTCTTTTCTGGAGATGATGAGCGCCGAACGCGGAGCGGCGGCCAATACGCTTTCCTCCTATGAACACGATCTCGACGACCTCCACTCCTTCCTGAATGGCAGGGGCATCCGCTTGACGGAAGCCTCGTCTCCTGACCTTGCGGCCTACCTCTCCTCGCTTGCAGCGCAGGGTTTCAAGGCCTCCTCCCAGGCGCGGCGCCTGGCCGCCATGAGGCAATTCTACAAGTTCCTTTACGTCGAAGGCCAACGCACCGACGATCCGACGGGTATTCTCGACGCGCCGAAGAAAGGCCGTGCGCTGCCGAAGACCATGGGCGTCGACGAGGTGGGCAGGCTGCTCGAGCAGGCCGAGACGGAAGCGCAGGACCCCGCGCCCGGGCAACTGCAGCGGCTTCGCATGCTGGCGCTCCTCGAACTTCTCTATGCCACCGGAATGCGCGTCAGCGAGCTCGTGTCGCTTCCCGCCCGCGTCCTCGACCAGGATGGACGCTTCCTGATGATCCGCGGCAAGGGCAACAAGGAGCGCCTGGTGCCGCTGTCGCAGTCGGCTATTGCCGCATTGAAGCTCTATGGTCGCATGCTGGCTGCCGAACAGGCAGCCGCTAAGCCCCCGCAAGAGAGCCCCTGGCTCTTTCCCGCAGCCTCGAAAGAGGGCTATCTTCCGCGACAGGTCTTTGCACGCGATCTGAAGAATCTTGCAATCAGGACCGGCCTGACACCATCTATGATATCGCCGCATGTGATGCGGCACGCTTTTGCAAGCCATCTACTCGCCAACGGCGCGGACCTTCGCGTCGTCCAGGAACTGCTCGGCCATTCGGACATTTCCACCACACAAATATACACGCATGTGCTGGAAGAAAGGCTCCAGCAACTGGTCCAAACGCATCACCCTCTTGCCAAACAGGCGAAAAAGCAGGAATAGGACCGGCGACAAAGGGCATGCCTACGAAAATTGCCCTGGGCACAAGGAACGGAAACGCACCTCATGCACAACTATCTCGACTTCGAAAAGCCGATCTCCGACCTCGAAGGCAAGATCATCGAACTGAAGAAGCTCGCGACGGAAGACGAGAGCATCGACACGTCCGATGAAATCGGACGGCTCGAAGTTCGCGTTCGCGAAGCGATGGTCGACATCTATTCGAAACTCAACGCCTGGCAGAAGACCCAGGTCGCGCGTCATCCGCAGCGGCCGCACTTCGTCGATTATGCCAAGACGCTGTTCCAGGAATTCACGCCGCTCGCCGGCGATCGGAAGTTTTCCGAAGACGCCGCGATCCAGGCAGGTCTTGCCCGTTTCCGTGGTCAGCCGGTTGCCGTGCTGGGTCAGGAAAAGGGCAACGACACCAAGAGCCGCCTGAAGCACAACTTTGGCAGCGCCCGTCCGGAAGGCTATCGCAAGGCGATCCGCGTTCTTGAAATGGCAGACCGTTTCGGCCTGCCATTGATCACGCTGGTCGATACGGCAGGCGCTTATCCCGGCGTCGGTGCCGAAGAGCGCGGTCAGGCGGAAGCGATCGCCCGCTCCACGGAAATGTGCCTGGGCGTCAAGGTTCCGATCATCTCCGTTGTCATCGGCGAAGGCGGCTCCGGCGGCGCGATTGCGATCGCGACCGGCAACCGCGTCTACATGCTCGAGCATGCGATCTACAGCGTGATCTCGCCGGAAGGCGCGGCTTCGATCCTGTGGCGCGATTCCGCGCGCGCCAAGGAAGCCGCGACCAACATGAAGATCACCTCGGACGATCTGAAGTCGCTCGGCATCATCGATGGCATCATCACCGAACCGCTCGGCGGCGCGCATCGTGATCCGGACAGCGTGATTGCGGCGACCGGCGACGTGATCGCCAACGCGCTTGGCGAGCTTTCCAGCCGCTCGGGCGATCAGCTTCGCAACGATCGGCGCCAGAAATTCCTCAACATGGGCCGCAATCTCTAACGCAGGTTGCGGGAACGGGGTGATTGGGGCCAAACCTTGGCCACAATAATGTTATCAATAACTTTCTGACTTGCGGGGGACGCAGGCGCGCGGCATTAGGCTGGTAAGGTTTTCTCAACCATAATGGGCCAATGATTCGCTTCGTCCCCGGTTTGCAAAGCGAATTGGGTCGCATCTCGTTATTGGGCTAGTTTGAATGCGCATTCGTCATTTTGCCTATGTTTCCCTGATGGCGCTGGTCCTGGCCGGCTGCAATGACGCGTTGGAATCGACCACGCAGGTCGACCTGTCGAAGGTGAAGAACAAGGTCGAAGAGCCGCTGCCGCCGCGCATTCTGTCCGAGATCGCGGCCAAGGGCATGGACCGCAACTCGCCAATCATGATCCGCATCTTCAAGGAAGAGGGCGCGCTCGAGATCTGGAAGGCCAAGACCGATAACCGCTTCGACAAGATCGCCGATTACAAGATCTGCGCTTGGTCGGGCCGTCTCGGTCCCAAGGTGAAGCAGGGCGACCGGCAGGCTCCGGAAGGTTTCTACAACCTGACGCGAGCCAACCTCAATCCGAATTCAAAATACTATCTGGCGATCAATACGGGCTTCCCGAACAAGTACGACGCCGTCAACGGCCGCAGCGGCACGGACCTGATGATCCACGGTGCATGCTCGTCTTCCGGCTGCTATTCCATGACGGACGAGCAGGTGCTGCAGATCTACGCCTTTGCCCGCGACGCCTTCAAGGGCGGTCAGTCCACAGTACAGCTTCAAGCCTTCCCCTTCCGCATGACGGCGGAGAACATGGTGAAGCACCGCATGAGCCCGAACATCGAGTTCTGGAACATGCTGAAGGTCGGCTACGACAATTTCGAAGTGACCAAGCGTCCGCCTGAGGTCAATGTCTGCGAGAAGAAATACGTCTTCAATCAGCAGTCGGCCAATGGCGACTTCAATCCGGCCGGAAAATGCCCGGAAATGTCGACGCCGCCGGCACTGACGGCAGCACTGGCATCCTACGGCAAGACGTATGACATGGCCTACGCCAAGGCCATGAAGCAATTCGACGGCATGGCTTGGTACGATCCGAGCGAAGCCGAGCGCAAGGCCGTCGTGGCCAAGCAGCGCAAGGGACATGACATTGCCTATGCGCCGACGGGCACGTCGCTCGAAGCCGGCCGCATGGTAAAGGTCGCCGACCTCGAAGACATGATGGCCAGCAAGACGGCAACGACCATTGCCGCCAACGCGGCTCCGGGCTCCACGCCGGCAACGGCAGCCATCCCTGCAAAGACGGCGGAAGTCGCGATTGTCGATCCGGCGACCGTACCGGTGCCGACTCCAAGCCCGCTGGCACCGCAGAGCGCGATGGCGACGGCCTTTGCTCCGGTCGAGCAGCCGGAATCGATCGAAGTCGCGTCGAAGAAGCCCTTCTGGAAGTTCTGGGCCAAGGACTGATGGCTTGAAAGCCATCTCCTACGATCTGCGCGGGCTGAAATGCCCCCTACCCGTGCTCAAGACGCGCCGTAAGCTGCAGTCGCTGGAAAGCGGCGCGCTGATCCGCGTCGAGACAACCGATCCCCTGGCAGGGATCGACATCCCGCATCTCTGCAACGAAGACGGTCACGACCTTGTCGAGATCGAAAAGACCGAGGGCGGTCACCGCTTCCTGATCCGCAAGCGGTAGTTTTTCTCAGAACCGCATCCCGGGTACGGCGAGCGGGTTGTCCGCGAGCGCTGCACGATCCGGCGTATCGATCCGCGGCTTGCCCAGAAACGCGTCGAACAGATCCTTGACGAACGCCTCAGGCAGATCCTTGGTGATCAGCACCATGCGCGTGCGCCTGTCCTGTGGATCCGGCCACGCCGGCAGCCTTGTCGGCGGGTGGAAGATGCTTTGCACGCCATGCAGCACAAGCGGACGGTCGGGCCGGTCCGACATGGAGACGATGGCCTTCATCCGGAGCAGCTTTTCGCCATGCGCCGAGCGCAGCAGGTCGACAAACATGTCGAGCGCCATCGGATCGATCGGCTTCTCTTCCACGATCGAGAATGACCGGATCGCCGCATCGTGACGGTTCACGTCATGGGGGTCCTGGTGATCGTGGCCATGGTGATGGTGATGGGCGTGGCTGTGGTCATGATGGTGGGCATCATGTTCGTCTTCGTCGCGCAACCACCGGCCGACGTCGGCGCTCTTCGTCGTGACGTCGTAGAGGCCATTCACCAGTGTCGCCGCCGTCCCGCTTTCGGTATCGTCGGCATCCATCAGCAGGGCGCGTGGATTGAGAGCACGCAGCCGCGCCTCCAGGCCGGAGACTACATCAGCCGAGGCAAGCGACTTCTTCGAAAGGATCAACCGGTCTGCAACGGCAACCTGCTTCACCGCCTCTTCATGATTGTCGAGCGTCTGTGCGCCATTGACCGCATCGACGACGGTAACGACCCCGTCCAGCTCGAAATTCGTCGCAATGATGGGGTTGCCCATGATCGCCTGCATCACCGGCGCCGGATCGGCAAGACCCGTGGTCTCGATCACGACGCACTTGACCGGCTTCACGCGACCGGTCTGGATGGCATCCATCAGATTGGCAAGCGTATCGACAAGCTCGCCACGCACCGTGCAGCACAGGCAGCCGTCGGAAAGCTCGATAATGGCATCCCCGGAACTCTCGACCAGCAGATGGTCGATGCCGACATCGCCGAACTCGTTGATGATGACGGCAGCGTCCTTCATCGCCGGATCCTTCAGGATCCGGTTGAGCAACGTCGATTTGCCGGCACCGAGGAAGCCGGTGAGGATGGTGACCGGGATCCGGCCTTGGGGCACGCTCATCTGTCTATAACCTTAGAACGATGCCGGACGCGGCAGCGGCACAGGCACCTTAGCGATCGTGCCGGCTGTGTCGGCCGTTGCCAGCTTGTCCGGCTCGGGCTCGTTCTGCCCGGGGATCAGGCCGGCATAGACGAAGTTCGGCTCGTGGTTCATTTCCTGGATATAGGGCGAATGGATCTTCATGCGACCAACCTCGTCGCGGGTTTCGCTGCGGACCTTCGCGCCCTTGGCGCTGCAGATCTCGGCGGTGATGTCGGCAACCTGATCCTGGCCCTCTCCATAGGGCTTCAGCGAACCGAGCGTGTCGGTTCCTGGAAACTGCGAGGTGAAGCCCTTCTGCAGCAGATCGGCCGAGGCATCGGCGCGCGCTGCCAGACTGTCGGTACCGAGAACGACCGACACCAGCGTACGGCCGTCGCGCGTCGCCGAGCCGATCTGGTTGAAACCGGAAGCGCAGATGAAGCCCGTCTTCATGCCGTCGGCACCCGCGAAACGACCGATCAGCAGATTGATGCTCGGGACGTTCTTGGTCCCGGTCGTGATTCCTTCCAGCGAGAAGTAGCCGGCATATTGCGGGAAATCACGGCGCAGCGCGACCGACAGGATCGCGAGGTCGCGCGCCGTCGTGTACTGGCCCTTGCCGGGCAGGCCGTTCGGATTGACGAAATGCGAATCCGTCATGCCGAGCTTTGCGGCCTCGGCGTTCATCCTCAGGACGAAAGCTTCCTGCGTGCCGCCAACGGCTTCCGCAACGGCAACGGCGATGTCGTTGGCCGATTTGACCATGAGAATCTTCAGCGCGCTGTCCAGGGTCAGCTTCTGGCCCGGCTTGAAATACATCTTTGCCGGCGGCTGGGCCGCGGCCCGCTTGCTCATCACGATAGGCGTATCGAGGCTGATCTGGCCCGAGCGAACAGCCGCGAATACGGTGTAGACCGTCATCAGCTTGGTCAGCGAGGCCGGATACCACTTGCGAAACGCTTCTTCGTGCTCAAGGACGCGGCCGCTCTGAACATCAACCAGGATATGCGGATTGGCATAGGCCTGGGAGGCGGCGGAAAAAGCAATGGCGGCTGCGGAAGCTGCTATTGAAATCGGCCGCAAGGCGGCAAACAAGCGATTCTGGCGCGTCGACACGGTTCGTCCTCAAAGATGTCAGGAAGTCTCGAAAGTTTCCCCTATTTAACGTATATGGCCATGACATGGCAAAGGTCATTGTCTAACTTATTTCCGCGGCATCGTGTCCCTGTGGCCGATGCCGCCGTCTTCGATTTCATCAAGGAAAGCAAGCATGCCGATTTTGAACAGAGCCGCCGAGCTTCAGGACGAAGTCACAGGATGGCGCCGGCATATCCACGAGCGGCCGGAACTCCTCTTTGCGGTGGAGAACACGGCAGCTTTCGTGGCGGAAAAGCTCAAGGAATTCGGTGTCGATGAAATCGCGACCGGCATCGGCCGCACCGGCGTCGTCGGCATCATCAAGGGCAAGGGACCGGGCACGCGGGCAATCGGCTTACGCGCCGATATGGACGCCCTGCCGCTCACGGAAATCACCGGCAAGCCCTACGCTTCCAAGACGGCGGGCAAGATGCACGCCTGCGGCCATGACGGCCACACGGCCATGCTGCTCGGGGCTGCAAAATACCTCGCCGAAACACGCAATTTCAACGGCAGCGTCGCGGTTATCTTCCAGCCCGCCGAGGAAGGCGGGGGCGGCGGCAACCTGATGGTCAAGGACGGCATGATGGAGCGCTTCGGCATCGAAGAGGTCTATGGCATGCACAACATGCCCGGCCTGCCGATCGGCCAGTTTGCCATCCGCAAAGGCCCGATCATGGCGGCGACAGACGAATTCACCATCACCATCAAGGGTCGTGGCGGCCATGCGGCCCAGCCGCACCGCACGATCGACCCGATCACGATCGGCTCCCAGATGGTGGGTAACCTGCAAATGATCGCCTCGCGCAACGTGGATCCGCTGCGCTCGGTCGTCGTCTCCGTCACTAAGTTCATCGCGGGCTTCGCCCACAACGTCATCCCGAACGACGCGATGATCGCCGGCACGGTGCGCACGCTCGACGACGAGGTTCGTACGCTCGCGGAAACCAAGTTGAAGCAGATCGTCAACGGTCTGGCAGCCGCCCATGGCGCCGAAGTCGATATCGTCTTCAACCGCAATTACCCGGTCACCTTCAACCACGCGACGGAAACCGGCCATGCGATCCAGATCGCCAGCGACATCGCCGGCGCGACCAACGTCAACGCGGATATCGATCCGATGATGGGCGGTGAGGATTTCTCCTACATGCTCAACGCCCGCCCCGGCGCCTTCATCTTCATCGGCAACGGCGATACGGCAGGCCTGCACAACCCCACCTACGACTTCAACGATGAAGCCATCAGCCACGGCATTTCGTACTGGGTGCGCCTGGCCGAACAGCGCCTCGGCTCCTGACGATCCTTTTGTTCAGGCTGCAAAAAGGCTTGGCTTCTTGCCGAGCCTTTTGTATGCATGACGCTCAAGTGGTCCCGTAGCTCAGCAGGATAGAGCACCAGATTCCTAATCTGGGGGTCACGCGTTCGAATCGCGTCGGGATCACCAAAACCCTCAATATTTTCAATCTGTAGCCTATCAATCTGCTGATCGGCGTTCCTCGACGTTCCAACGCGTTCCCGACGTTTGTTCCTGAGCCGCTCGCTCGGACCGGCGAGCAACACGAAGCTTCGCTTCGCAGTCTCTGGTGTATTTCGAGCGTCTTGCGATTGTACCGCTGGATCGTTGCCGCGTTTTTCTGGTTCGCATGGCGGCGCCGATCTGGTCATCTAACCGAACCGCCGCGCCAGCGCTGACCGCGATCGACGATACCGCCGGGTTTTCCGCGTCGGCACGTCGCGCCTGTTATTTCAAGCTCGGCAGGTCCAGGCGAACTTCGTAAGCAACACACCATCGAAGAGTTGCTTACCGAACTCCCAGCAGTTGCTTAACCAAGAACTGAAAGATTTAGAGTCGCCCGTAGGCTAGGTCCGATACCGCCACTGCAGGTCACGCATTTTCATTTCGAAGTACTTATGGATGATTTTGGCTGCGACAATAGAAATTCCCGCGGAAATCGCTATCTTGGGGATTGCTGCGATGCCCGGTAGGAATTTGCTCACCTCCGCCAGAACGAGAAGATGGATCAAATAGAGCGAGTAGCTAATGTCGCCCAAAAACGTCGCTATTTTCTCCGCAACCCCAGCTAGGTGCAGAGAAGCCCCTGCAGCGACCACGAAGAGCGACCCGGCGATCATAAGCTTGGCTTCCCATGACACCAAAATGTCCTCACGAGAAACTCCAAACAGGTGTGGGAGTGTGAACATAAAGACCATCGCGGCCACGGTCGCGAGCGCTGCGATCAATTGACTCCCGCCGATCTTTGGGACGCCAATCTCGGCAAGCAGCATCCCCCCTACAAAATAGCATAGGAATGTGAGAGGCTGGGTGTAGAAGCTCCAATGCTTGTTAGGATCGGGAGATAGATCAAAGGTCAGATCGGCGAGCGCATGGTTCATAATCAATGTGACCACAAACAACGCTGCCAGCGCGCCTCGGCTTCTGAACAACAGAAGGAAGGGGAATAAGAGGTAGAAGGCCACCTCTATGCCGATGCTCCAGCCGCCGCCGACTGTTGATGTTGCCCCTGCATTTCCAAGCCCGAACAGAAGGCTGATGTTCATGAGGTATCGATAGGCATTCTCCGGGCTGGCGCCCATTTGAACGAACTTCACGGTCGCTACCGCCACATAAAGCGGCGCTATCCTGAAGAACCGCGCAACAAAGAAGTTCCTGAGCCCGCGCTCCGTGATTTCGTGGTTTCCGTAGACGTAGTACAGCGAAAATCCGGACAACACGAAGAACATGTAAACGCCGTACAGGCCAGCGGAATAGAACGTTCCGACTTTGGTGACGTGAAAATAGTGATACAACATCACCGTGATAGCGCAGAGCCCGCGCACGAGATCGAGGCCGTGTAGCCGATCGACAGTCGAGGCCGATGTTTTCTGGAAATCATCAACTTTCTTCAGCATCTCCCGCGCATAGCGTGAAACATGACCAGCGTAAATGACGCTGGTGCAACACACGCAAGCTTTCCCGCTCAGCCGTGCAGAAACACTGCCGTTCGAATCGCGTCGGGATCACCATCGAATTCCACAGAACGCGGGAAATCCCCTAACGTCCCGTAACCCGCTGGACGGCCGATCGTGCCTCGTCCGCAGGCATGCGGCCTTCGACGGCGGCAAGGCAGGCACTCCATGCGCCCTGCCATTTATCGCTGTTGTGATTGGGCTCGTGTGTTAGCCAGTTCATCGCCTCTTCCGGAGAGCCGACGGTGATGCGGATCCGGTTGTCCGAGACAACGAGGGGCTTCTTCCATCTGTGAACCAACATGGCAGCTCTCCCTTACCCTGGAAGACAGTATAGCCGACACGTGGCAACTCCACAGCACCTCTTTCAGTGTAATGGAGGTGGCGCAGGGAATAAATCTCGCGGTCCGAAAGGGGACGCGTGAGGCAATATCCGGCTGCTTCGCGAAGCCGGATATTGCTGGCTGTTGCTAGAAATTGCGCTGAAGGCGCACGAAGCCTTCCACGAAATCGTCGGCGCCGTCGGGGTCGTCGTACTGGACACTCACTTTGGTGGTGAGGTTCGTGGCGATCTTGTAGTCGACCGTCACTCCCGCCCGCCATTCGTTGCCGCCGGTGAATTCTCCATCCGTATCGAGAGCAATCTTGCTGAGATACTGGTAGCCGGGCGTAACGGACAGCTTATCGGTGATTTTCGCCACGTACTGGCCGCCAACCGTCCATTCCGATCTCTCGTAATAGTAATTCGCGCCGCTCGCCCAAATACCATAAAGACCAAGTTGACCGGGTCCGATGTCGGCAAAGAGGATGCCGCGGATGGCAGCTTCCTCGGTGTCGGTGTCGTAACCTACGAGCAGGTTGCCACTGACGGCACCGACCTTGCCGGACAGGTAAGCTTCGATGCCGATATTGTTCGGCCCCTCGCCGGGCTTTGTCTTGTAGGCCTCTTCAAGCTCATCGACCATGACACCGGCACTGAAGTCCGGTGTTTCGTACAGATAGCGGATGGCGTTGTGGATGGTCGAGTTGCTCGAGATGATATCTGTTTCGCCCGGTGCAAAGCTGTTGTCGTTGTCCCACCAGCTGTATTGCATACCGGCACGCAGACCAGCGATGTCGATGTAGCCTTCCTGCAGAAGGGCCGTCTGGTTTGTTGCGTTCTCGGCGTTCACGCGCAAGGTGATCACGCCCGTCAGGGTACCGAACTCGGTCTCGCTTTTCGATTTCAGCGTTGTCTGCCCGCGGGTCCACGACGACCAGTCGGAGGTTCCCGAGCGGTTCGGACCAAACCGTTCTTCGGTGCGGATGTAACCGCCAATCGAAAGACAGGTCTCGGTTCCTGGAATGTAGAAATAGCCGGTGCCGTAGGCGTCGCAAACGCGGACGTATTCGACGGGCTCCGGCTCGGCGGCGACGATAGCATCGGCCGCGCGCGCACCGGAGGTTACCGTGATCGCGGCAACGGAGCTGAGGATGATGGCTCGGATATTCATAGGGGGTCCTATCTGCTGTTGATAGGGCCCGACCTATGAAGCCATCCTAACAGTCAGATGACAAAATCATGGCAACCGCATTCTGGGCGGACGTCATCGCCGGCTGTTGTAGAAGCGCAACGCGTTTCGGCGTATACTTCTGACGTGGTCGATGGAGCTGTCCTTCTTCGCGGCGCTTTGTCTTGGCCATGAATCGCTTGCGGAAGAGTGGCACCTCTATCGCACGCCTGCGGAACCGCTCTGCCACTCGTACGTTAAAGCGAAAAGAGGAGCGCTTGTCATGCGTACGAAGTTAACGTTCCTAGCCCTGGCTTATCTCATTGTCAGCGGACTTCTCTTGTCGATGTCCTACCACTCGGCAGGGCCTATCACGACGCCAAAGACTGACCGCATCGCAGGATCGACGTTTCTGATCGAGCGTTTTGCTGGATGATGGCGTCTTGATGATGGTAGCGTCGGCATCGCATCCTGATCGATGCCGACGGTTTATCAACCCAGACTGATGTGATTTCGGACAGCTGTCACACCCGCCACGTTGGCGGCGACCGCCGTCGCGCGCTCGATCTCGGCCTGCGTCGCAACGGCACCGTCAAGTGTGACAATGCTGCCCTTGGCGACGACATTGACGTCAGCGGCGTCGAGGCCGCCGGCGACCGCGAGAGCATTGGCAACCGCTTCCTCCAGTGCGGCATGATTGACGAATTCCACTTCGATCTCGGGGATCTCCCCGAAGAATGTCCCTTGCTTGAATATCATGACACCTGCTCCGTTTTCCTCACTCGTGGAAAACGCACGTCACGGGCCTTCGTTCATTTCACCATCGAACCTGATAGTTCACCCGCACACTGCCCGTTCGCTTCGATGAAGCTGGATCATTGATCGTTGCGTTGAGGCTGAGATCGGGAAGGATGACCTGGTTCATGGCAACCGAGTTGGAGAGGCTGCCGCTGGCCTTGTCGAAAGAAGCCTCCGCCAGGAGTGAGGTCCCGGTCCAGGGATGGGTGAGCTTCAGCGATTGCGACGCGTCCATCGATGCCTGTCTCGAGTCGATCGTGTCGTAGCGCACCATGACGGAGCGCGTCGACTGCGCGTCCAGCCAATCCGTCACGATCCAGCTTCTGGCGCGACTTAGCGTGAGGGACGCATCTCCCCGCAATGTGTCGACCCTGACGCTGCTGGTCTGCTCGACCCGGGATGCGGGCGTGACACTGACCTTGCTGAGACTGCCCCAAAGAGCCGCTTGCTCGGAATTCTGCATCAATTCACCGCCGTTCGTCGAAGCCAGGGCAATATCCGCGCCGGCGCTGGTCTCCCATTCCGCCGGCAGCCGAAATCCCATGGTCGCCTTGTAGGAATTGTCCGAGAGCTTCACCGGCGTCCAGATCAGCAGGTTTTCAGCACGCGTCGGCAGAGCGGGCAGTGCAAAGGCAACAGACAGCAACAACAAGCTGCGTTTCGTTCTCATGGTTCGTGACTTCCTTCCGACAAGGGAACGGACCGGGCATGGTGACACCTTGATGGCGTATCGTTGCTCGCGAGGGCCGCGTTCGTTGTGTGAATAACATCCGGCCTTGGCCGCGATGTCGCTTTCCGTGCGCCAGAAGCGCGCGGCGAGTGCCACGGTTTGCAACCATCAGGCTGCGGCGACTCTCATTCCAAAGAATATTAGAAGATTCACATGTGCTGACAGCCGTGTAAACCCCTTGCAGCTAAAAATCTGCTGCAGCGCACACTTGCCGCCCCTTTCAAAGCCCTGTAGAGCCGAAGCAAAATAGCAATAATCTGGCAAAAAAGCGCATGATGATCGGTAAAGACACGCCACGGCGCCTCAGCATCTTCGGTTCGACGGGCTCGATAGGGCAGAACACGCTTGATGTCGTGCAGCAGCTGGGCGGACGCGACAGCTTCGATATTTCCGTCGTGACCGGCAATGAAAATGTCGAACTTCTCGCGCAGCAGGCAAAAGCGTCAGGAGCCCGGCTCGCTGTTACCGCCAACGATGGCAAATACGAAGCGCTCAAGGCCGAGCTTTCCGGCAGCGGCATTGCCGTCGCGGCGGGCGTCTCCGGGCTCGGCGAAGCCGCCGATATGGAAGCCGACTGGGTGATGGCGGCAATCGTCGGCACGGCCGGACTTGCGCCGACGCTTGCCGCGGCGCGAAGAGGCGCAACGATCGCACTTGCCAACAAGGAATGCCTCGTGTCCGCCGGCGATCTGTTCGTCGATGCCGTAAAGGCGGGTGGCGGACAGCTCATTCCCGTAGACAGCGAGCACAGCGCCATTTTCCAGTCGCTTGACGAAGCTCAGAGGCATGCAGTCGAGCGGATCATCCTAACAGCCTCCGGCGGTCCGTTTCGCACGTGGTCCCGCGCCGAGATGGCGAATGTGACCGTAGCGACCGCGCGCGCTCATCCGAACTGGTCGATGGGCCTGAAGATCTCGATTGGCAGTGCCTCCATGTTCAACAAGGCGCTGGAGATGATCGAGGCGAAGCACCTGTTCGATGTTCGCCCCGACCAGATCGAGGTTATCGTTCATCCGCAGTCGATCATCCATTCCATGGTCGGCTATACGGATGGATCCGTCATCGCCCAGCTCGGCAGCCCCGACATGCGCACGGCAATCGGCTACGCACTGGATTACCCGCGCCGGCCGCAGCTCAACGTCGAACGGCTCGACTTTGCCAAGCTGTCCCGGTTGGATTTCGAGGCGCCCGATGAAGAGCGTTTCCCGGCGCTTCGTCTGGCGCGGACGGCGCTGGAGCGCGGTGGCCTGCAGGGCGCAATCATGAATGCAGCCGAGGAAGTGGCCTTCCACGCCTTCGTCGACGAGCGCATCGGCTTCCTTCAGATGGCCGATATCGCCGAAGCCGTCATGGATCGCATGGTAGGAACCGGCGGCGCGCGCAGCATGGACGACGTCTTCGCGGCCGACGCGGAAGCCCGCCGCCTTGCAGCCGAAGTAGTAGCCATCAACGAAAAGGCCGCCTGACGGCGGCCTTTGGTCTGATCTGCACGATGCGCCTCAGGCCACATGCCGGGCCAGCGCACAGCGCGACCACAGCGAATGCAATGCCTCGACCAGATGCTCGATATCGGCATCGCTATGCAGCGGCGTCGGCGTGATGCGCAGACGCTCGGTCTTCTTCGGCACCGTCGGATAATTGATCGGCTGTACGTAAACACCGCAATTGTCGAGCAGCAGGTCGGAGATCCACTTGCACTTCGCAGCATCGCCGACCATCACGGGCACGATATGGCTCGGGTTCGGCATATGCGGGATGCCACGCTTGTCGAGCAGTGCGCGCAGCGTCCGCACACGTTCCTGATGACGGGCGCGTTCGAACTGGCTCACCTTCAGGTGCTGGATCGAGGCGACGGCGCCAGCAGCCAAGGCCGGCGGCAACGCTGTCGTAAAGATGAAGCCCGAGGCAAACGAGCGGATGAAATCACAGAGGGCCGTCGACGCGGCGATATAGCCGCCCATCACGCCGAAAGCCTTGCCGAGCGTGCCTTCGATAACGGTCAACCGATCCATCAGGCCTTCGCGCTCGGCGATGCCGCCACCGCGCGGACCGTACATGCCAACGGCATGGACTTCGTCGAGATAGGTCATCGCGCCGTACTTGTCGGCGAGATCACAGATTTCCTTGATAGGGGCGATATCGCCATCCATCGAGTAGACCGATTCGAACGCAATCAGCTTCGGCGCCTTCGGATCGGCCGCAGCGAGCTTGGCTTCCAGATCCTGCAGGTCATTGTGTTTCCAGATGACCTTGTCGCACTTGGCGTAGCGAATGCCCTCGATCATCGACGCATGGTTCAGCGCGTCGGAGAAAATCACGAGGCCGGGGATCTTGGACCCGAGCGTACCCAGAGCCGCCCAGTTGGAGACATAACCGGAGGTGAAGATCAGCGCCGATTCCTTGCCATGCAGATCGGCAAGTTCGCGCTCGAGCAGCACGTGGTAGTGGGTGGTACCAGAAATATTCCGGGTGCCTCCCGCACCCGCGCCACAGTGATCGATGGCGTTCTTCATCGCCTCGATCACCTTGGGGTTCTGGCCCATGCCGAGATAGTCGTTGGAACACCAGACGGTCACATCCTTGGGGCCATCGGCCGTATGGCGGGTCGCGCGTGGAAAGCTGCCCCGGTGACGCTCAAGATCGGCAAAAACGCGATAGCGGCCTTCCGCATGCAGGCCATCCAGCTCGTTTTTGAAGAATGCTTCGAAATCCATCATATGCTCCAGTATCGTGCGAGCGTTTTTTGCGAACCGACGCGCACACGTCAACCCTTCGTCGCTGCTTTAGCATCAACTGCGGCAAATGGCCCATAGTCTTGAATTATTTTAATTAGAAAATGACCGCCGTGCCAAGTGGATGGTGATCGCGAGACTGGTGAGCCTCGCGATCAAGCTTTCGTCAGCCGGCG
This sequence comes from Rhizobium sp. S96, assembly GCF_030382195.1. Classification (NCBI taxonomy): domain Bacteria; kingdom Pseudomonadati; phylum Pseudomonadota; class Alphaproteobacteria; order Hyphomicrobiales; family Rhizobiaceae; genus Rhizobium; species Rhizobium sp. S96. The sequence continues at coordinate 388,519 of NZ_JAUDRY010000010.1, read as the reverse complement.
TCGGCAACGGCGCGCTTCGCCATCACCTTGACGAGATTCGCCCGATATTCCGCACTGGCGTGCAGATCGGACATCAGCCCCGAGGCATCGACATTGACCGCAGCAATCGCCGAGGGTGCCCAGTTGCCCCCCAACGCCACCTCGATACCGCGCTCGCGGAACACGCCGTTCGAACCTGCACCGGTAACGGCCACCCGAACACCGCTGCCCGCTTTCGCCACGAAGACACCGGTCATTGCGTAGCGCGAAGCCGGGTTCGGAAACTTGGCATAGCCCACCTTCTCCGGCGCGTCGAAACTGATCGCCGTGATCAGCTCACCCTCTTCGAGAGCGGTTTCGAACAGACCGGTAAAGAAGTCCTCGGCCCCGATTTCCCGCTTGTTCGTGATGATCCGCGCGTCGAGCGCCAGCATCGCGGATGGATAATCGGCAGCCGGATCGTTGTTGGCGACCGAACCGCCGATCGTCCCCATGTGGCGCACATGCGGATCGCCGATCATGCCCGCGAGATTGCAAATCGCGGGACAGACCGCCCTCAGCGACGAGGAAGCGGCGACGTCGGCATGCGGCGTTGCCGCACCGATCGTCACCTTGCGCCCGTCGATCTTGATTCCCGTCATCGCAGTGACCCGCCGGACGTCGACGAGGTCGCTGGGTGCGGCAAGCCGCTGCTTCATGGTGGCGATGAGCGTCATTCCGCCTGAGACATATTTGCCCTCCGACTTGCCTGAGATCATCTTGACGGCTTCATCGACGGAGGAAGCGCGGTGATAGTTGGTTTGATACATCGTCGTTCCCCTTCAATGAACCGCGCGCGCTGCCATCCACACCTTCTGCGGCGTGGCCGGCATGGTCAGCATGTTGTTGCCGATGGCATCCGTGATGGCGTTGATCAGCGCCGGTGGCGAGCCGATGGCACCGGCTTCACCGCAGCCCTTGATGCCCAGCGGGTTGCTCGGTGACGGCGTGACCTGGTGCGACACCTGGAAGGACGGCAGGTCATCGGCGCGCGGCATGGCGTAGTCCATGAAGCTTGCAGTCAGGAGCTGGCCGTTTTCATCATAGTGCACGCCTTCGAGCAGCGCCTGGCCGATCCCCTGGGCGATGCCGCCATGCACCTGACCTTCGACGATCATCGGGTTGATGATATTGCCGAAATCGTCGGCCGCCACGAACTGGATGATGTCGGTCTTGCCGGTTTCCGGGTCGACTTCCACTTCGCAGATGTAGCAACCGGCCGGGAAGGTGAAGTTGGACGGATCATAGAAGGCCGTTTCCTTCAGTCCCGGCTCCATTCCGCCCGGTAGATTGTGCGCCGTATAGGCCGCCAGTGCCACCTGGAACCAGGGCAACATCTTGTCGGTGCCGGCCACCTTCACTTCGCCGTTCTCGATAACGATATCGCTTTCATCGGCCTCCATCAGGTGTGCGGCAATCTTCTTGGCCTTGGCCTCGACCTTGTCGAGCGCCTTGACGATGGCCGACATGCCGACCGCACCGGAGCGCGAGCCGTAGGTGCCCATGCCCATCTGCACCTTGTCGGTGTCACCGTGGACGATCGAAACGCTGTCGATCGGCACGCCGAGCCTGTCGGCTACAAGTTGCGCGAAGGTCGTCTCGTGCCCTTGGCCGTGGCTGTGGGACCCGGTGAGCACCTCGATCGTGCCGACGGCGTTGACGCGAACCTCGGCCGATTCCCATAGTCCGACACCCGCCCCAAGCGAGCCCACCGCCTGCGACGGCGCGATGCCGCATGCCTCGATGTAGCAGCTCATACCGATGCCACGTTTCTTGCCACGACTTGCAGCATCTGCCTTGCGCGACGCAAACCCGTTCCAGTCGGAAGCCTGCATGGCCGCATTCAGCGATGCTTCGTAATCGCCGGCATCATAGTTCATGATCACAGGCGTCTGATGCGGGAAGGAACGGATGAAGTTCTTTCGCCGTAGCTCGGCCGGCGAGATGCCGAGTTCGCGCGCGGCCGTCTCCATCGTGCGCTCCAGAAGATAGGTCGCTTCCGGACGACCGGCGCCACGATAGGCATCGACAGGCGCGGTGTTGGTGTAGACCGTACGGACATTGGCGTGGATCGCCGGGATATCATACTGGCCGGAGAGCAAGGTCGCATAGAGATAGGTCGGCACGGCCGACGAGAAGAGCGACATGTAGGCGCCGAGATTGGCGATCGTATCCACCTTCAAGCCGATGATGCGGTGGTCCTTGTCGAAAGCCATCTTCACCTTGGACACATGATCGCGACCATGCGCATCGGTCAGGAAAGCCTCGGTACGATCGGAGTTCCATTTGACAGGAACGCCGGTCTTCTTGGACGCCCAGAGACAGACGATCTCTTCCGGGTAGATGTAGATCTTCGAACCGAATCCACCGCCGACATCAGGCGCAATCACACGCAGCTTGTTTTCGGGTGCGACGTTGTAGAAGGCGCTCATCACCAGTCGAGCGACATGCGGATTCTGGCTCGTCGTGTAGCAGGTGTAGTGATCCTCGGCGGAATCGTAGATCCCGAGAGCAGCACGCGGCTCCATCGGGTTGGGCGAGAGCCGGTTGTTGTGGAGTTCGATCTCCGTCACATGCGCCGCGTCAGCGATCGCCTTGTCGGTGGCGGCGGGATCGCCCAACTGCCAGTCGAAGATCAGGTTGCCGGCGGCTTCCGTATGGATCTGCGGAGCGCCGGATTTCAGCGCATCGACCGCTTCCACCACGACAGGCAGTTCTTCGTAGTCGACCACCACGGCTTCGGCCGCATCGCGTGCCTCGGCGAGGCTATCGGCGACAACGACGGCCACCGCATCACCAACATAACGCACCACGTCGACCGCCAGCGGACGCCACGCGCCCATCTTCATCGGTGACCCGTCTTTTGAATGGATCATCCAGCCGCAGATCAGGTTGCCGATTCCATCGGCGAGCAGCTGCTTGCCGTCCAGCACGCCGATGACGCCCGGCATCGCCTTGGCCGAAGCCGCATCGATGCTGCGGATCTTTGCATGGGCATGCGGACTACGGATAAAAAACGCGAACTTCATGCCCGGCACGACCATGTCGTCGGTATAACGGCCCTTGCCGGTCAGGAACCGCTTGTCTTCCTTGCGCGTGACGCGTGCACCAATTCCTTCAACACCCATGATGTCCTCCCAATGGGGTTTCGGGCCTGGCATTCCGCCAAAGACAGTCGTGTCGGCGGCAGCCAGACAATTCCTGAGCGCTATTCAGCCGCCTGTCTGGCGGTGCCATGCATCTGCTCGTTGGCGGACAGCACAGCCTTGACGATGTTGTGATAGCCGGTGCACCGACAGATGTTGCCTTCGAGCTCGTGGCGCACGGTCTGTTCATCGAGCTTGCCGCCATGGCGGCCGATCATGTCGACAGCGGTCATGACCATGCCGGGCGTGCAGAAGCCGCATTGCAGGCCATGATGCTCCTTGAACGCGGCCTGCACCGGATGAAGTTCGCCATCGGTTGCAAGACCTTCGATGGTCGTCACGGCAGAGCCTGACGCCTGGACGGCAAGGATTGTGCAGCTCTTGACCGACCGACCGTCCATATGGACGACGCAGGTACCGCATTGGCTCGTATCGCAGCCGACATGCGTTCCCGTCAGGCCCAGCTTTTCGCGAATGAAATGGACAAGAAGCGTGCGCTCTTCACAGTCGCCGCTCACCGTCCGGCCGTTCACCGTCAGTGTCACTTTCGCCATGATTTCCTCCTCGTGCCTCCTCCAGGCACGGGCGGTATCATTTGACGTTTTTGCTTTGGGATCAACCACTACTTTAGGGAGGCATGTTCAATTCGCCGGTACCGAGCGGACGCCTCGGCCCGGCTTTCTCCACACACTTTTCAAGCCACCAGAAATTGCAACCCCGGCACAAAGAAACGAAAAGCTCCTTTTTGCGCCACAGTTTGCAAGCTAGCCTGTCAGAAAAGAAGAATCAGGGACGGCCATCGCCCGCTGGGGCGCTAATCAGGAGTAATTGATGAAAAAGATTATTGCATTCGTCTTGGTCGGTTTGTCGATCGCCAGCTGCACTCCAACCGAACGCGGTGCGGGGATCGGCGCCGCGTCGGGCGCCATCGTGGGCGGTGCCGTCACCGGCAACGTGCGCGGCGCAGCCGTTGGCGCGGCGATTGGCGGCGTGTCCGGCGCGCTCATCGGTGCCGTCGCCGAGCAGCCCGGCCAGTGCTATTACCGCGACCAATACGGACGCCGGTACATAGACGACTGCCCGCGTCGATAACCCGGGACAGCCTTAAAATCCCGGGTTCTGCCCGGGATTTTTTGATCTTTTTCCACTAATTCAGCAATTAGGCGATTTAAAACGATACACCAAAAGGAATTTTGCCGCTAAGGTTGCCGCCGGCTAGGGGACGCGAAGCTAGATTCCAATGTAACCAAAAAGCAGCGGATGCAGATCAGAGGGACGGCACCGAAAACAGGTATTGCGTATCGGCGTATGGGCATCGTGATGGTGGTCGCGGCAGCGGCTGCGCTCTCACCTGCTCTCGTGGCCGACGCTTTCGCCTTCAAGCTTTTCGGCATGAACTTTTTCGGCAAGGACGAGGAAACGAGCGATCAGGTTCCTGATCCCGTTCGCTACGACGTGACGCTGACGACTGATGCAGTCGATCCCGATCTCAAGGAAGCGCTGGAAAACAGTTCCCGCCTCGTCGGCGACAAGGACAAGCCGGTCTCCGGCGATCTCGGTGTCGTGGTCAAGGCGCGCGACGACATCGAGCGCCTGATCGCCACACTCTACGAAAAGGCACGCTACGGCGGTGTCGTGACGATCACCATCGACGGCAGGAATATCAACGCACTGCCGCCCAACCCGACCTTCAACCGCTCTCGTCCGGTGCCGGTCCATGTGAGCGTTGCGGCCGGGCCGGTCTTCAAGGTGCACGAGGTCCAGTTCGGAGGCGATGCCGCTGGCCAGAATCCGGCCGATTACGATCTCGCCCCCGGCGAACAGGCCGGTTCGCTGGTCATCATCAAGGCAGGTGACAAGATCGTCGAGCAACTGAAGAGCAATGGTCACCCGCTGGCGAAACTGACGGATCGCAAAGTCATCGCCGATCACAAGACAGACACGGTCAACATCCTGATTGCCGCCGAGAGCGGCCCGGTCGCTCCAATCGGAAACGTCGGCGTAACGGGCGAAAAAAGCGTACGTTCGGAGTTCATCGAACGCTACTCGAGGCTGAACAAGGGTGACCGTTATTCGCCCGAAGCCGTGAAGAAGGCGGGAGACAGGCTGCGCGCGCTCGGCGTCTTTTCCAGTGTCACCATCCACGAAGCCGACGCGTTGGACCCCGATGGGACGTTTCCGATGACAATCGAGGTCGCGGAAGGCAAACAGCGTTATCTTGGCCTGGGAGCCCAATATTCCACGACCGATGGCTTTGGCGTGAATGGCTACTGGGGTCACCGCAACCTGTTCGGCGCCGCGGAATCGTTGCGCATCGAGGGGTCGGTCGGGCGACTGGGTGACGCATCGAACATCGGCGATCTCGATTATTCGGCGGGCGTCACCTTCACTAAGCCGGGCGCATTTTTCCCGTCCGCGACCCTGACGGCAAGCATTCTTGCCAAGACCGAAAATCCGGATGCCTACAGCGCCAAGCTGGTGACGGCATCGCTCGGTCTTGCCTATGAACTCAGCGACATCGACACGATCAGCGGCGCCGGTGAGGTCAGCTGGGAAAAGGACGACGATGCCTTCGGCACCAATACCTACCTGACCTTTGCGCTGCCGTTCCAATACGATCGCGACACGCGCGACAACAAGCTTGACCCGACCGAAGGCTATCGCGCCACCCTGAAGGCAACGCCAAGCTACGAATCTTACAACGGAACCTTCTTTTCCAGTTTGGAGGGCTCCATCTCCGGCTATCAGGGACTGGGTGCCGAGGATCGCATCGTTCTCGCCGGCAAGCTTTCCACGGGCTTCCTTTTTGGCGCCGACAATCTGGAAAACATTCCCGCTACCCGGCGTTTCTTTGCCGGCGGCGGCGGTTCTGTTCGCGGCTACGGCTACCAGGAGATTTCACCTTACAATGCTGCCAACGATCCCACCGGCGGCGCATCCTACGTCACGGCATCGTTCGAGACGCGCGTGAAGATCACCGATACGATCGGCATCGTTCCGTTCATCGATGTCGGTACGGTCTCAGCCGACCTTGCGCCGGACTTTTCCGACATCCGGGCAGGCGCGGGTATCGGCGTTCGCTACGCGACACCGTTTGGCCCATTGCGACTTGATTTCGCCGTACCGCTCAACAAGTACGAAGGCGGAACCAGCTACGGCATCTATGCCGGGATCGGTCAGTCATTCTGACAAGACATGAGTGCGCAGCGGCTTGGCCGCTGTAAACTGCTTTAGACAAACAGGGGCATGTCCGAGTTCATGCAGACGTTGACTAAAATCGTGACCTGGATCATCCGCCTGCTCGGCTATTCCGTGGGCGTCGTGCTGATCCTTGCTGCAGTGGCAATCGGCGTTTTCGGCTTCACATCCTTTGGCGCGCGGATCGTCGTCGACAAGGTAGCGTCGATCATCTCCAACCGGGATATGACCATCCGTGTTCAGGATCCGCAGGGGCTTTTGACCGGAGGCCTGCGGGCAAGCCAGATCGTGCTTTCCGATACGCGTGGCGTATTCGCGGAAATCGATGGCATCGCGATCAACTGGAATCCGCTGGCGCTGCTGACAGGACGGTTCCACGCTACACGCGTGGAGGCCGCCGATATCCACGTTCTGCGCAGCCCTGTGCGAACGCTGCCATCCCGCCCTGCTGCCGAAGACAGCGGCGGCTTTTCCCTTCCGCTCAAGCTCGATATCGACAACATCTCCCTACCGGCCATTCGGCTGGAGCAGCCACTGATCGGCCGCGCCTTCTCGCTCGCAGCCAATGGCAGCATGCGTGCCGACAACGAGGGCGGCAATGCCTCGCTGACGCTGAACAGGCATGATGTTCCCGATGCGAAGCTGACGGCGGATGTCGCCTTTCTTCCTGATGGAGACCAGCTGCGACTACAGGCTAAGCTGAGTGAACCGAAGGGTGGCCTGCTTGCGGGCGTGCTGGCGCTCCCCGGCAATCCTGCCCTTGAGGTCAGCCTCGCGGGCGACGGCCCGATTTCCAACTGGAAAGGCAAGCTGCAGGCGTCGCTCGACGGACAACAGCGTGCGGCAATCGAAGCCCACCATGCCCAGACCCCGGATGGCCTGCATCACATAGACCTCAAGGGCGGCGGCGATCTCAGCTCCCTGCTTCCCGCAGCCTTCCGCCCACTGTTTTCAGGGCAGACCAATATCGATGTCGCCGCCACGTTCGACAACAAGGGCAAGATCGATATTCAAACCGGCAACATCGCGACCGGTGCGGTCGTTATCGCAACCTCAGGCACTCTGGACCCCAAGGGCAAGAACAGCCTGAACGCCAACCTTCTCGGAACATCAGGACCCGTCGATTTCCGTTGGCCGCTGGCCGATGGCGACGCGCGCTTCATGATATCAGGCGTCAACCTCGCCTTGACGGGGGACGCGAAAGCCTCGCGCCTCAACGCCAGCGCATCGATCGATTCCGCGGTCCTGCCGCAGGCAACGATCAACAACGTCAAGCTGACGGCAAAGAGCGACAACTTCAATCTCTCCGGCCGCTCCGGCGGTGTCCAGCTGCGATTGGTCGCGGGCGACATGACATTCGCCAACCCTGACATCAACCGGGCGATCCAAGGACCGGTGACGATTGCCGTCCCCCTGCAAATTTCACCGGATGCCCTCGGCTTCAACGGCACGACGATCGAAAGCGCGTCTGCCAACGCCAGCCTGAACGGGTCCTACAAGCTCAGTGCCAGTGCGCTCACCGGCAACGCCAAGCTGACAATCGAACCCCCGGCATTGCCCCCGGCGGTGGCAGCCCGTTTCGATGCCCCGATAGTGGTTGAGACGGTTGTTGGCGGAACGATCCCGTCGAAGATCACCTTGTCGAACCTTACCATCAAGTCCAGCGCCCTGGAAGCGAACGGCAACGTCGCACTCGACGGTGATATGCTCGACGCCACCCTTTCGGGCCGGATCCCGGAGGTCGCGAAGTTTCTGGAAACAGCCGCGGGCGAAGCAAGCTATTCGCTGAGCGCAAAGGGCAACCTTGCAGCACTCGCCGTCTCGGCAAACGTCAAGGCACCTCAGCTTGATGTCGCCGGACGAAAACTGGCCGATCTTGACGTCATTCTTTCCGGCACTGCGGATCCAAAGGCTCCCAAGGCCGAGCTGACCGCCAAGGGCAGCATCGACGGCCAAGCGATCAACATCAGCACCGATATGCAGTCGGTGGATGGCAGGGTGATCTTGCCGTCGATTGCCGCCAATGTCGGCAAGAATCGACTGACGGGTCACGTCGAACTTTCCGGGGGCTTCCAGCCGACCGGGTCCCTCACCTTCGATTTTCCGGATGTCGGCCTTCTGGCCGCTCTCGGCGGGCAGGTCGCGGAAGGCGACCTGAAGGGCTCCGTCGACATCGCCAACGAAAGCGGGACGATCGCACTCAAGGTGGCAGCGGCAGGCAGCGGGCTGAAGCGCGGCACCTTCTCGGTTGTCAAACCGGACATCAACGTTACGGTCAGCGATCTCAAAGCATTCGCGGCAACGGGAAGCATCAAGGCCGAGGAGATCGTGTCCGGCACGAACAAGGTCGAGACGCTGGGGCTGACCTTTACGCAGCTGCAGAACCGCACGAACTTCGATCTCGACGCGATCTATGACAGCAGCCCGCTCGTTGTCAGGGGCGGAGTGGAGGCTAAGGACGGAACCACCCTTCTGCAGCTGAACCGCTTTTCGGCGAGACCGCATGACATTCCCGTCGAGCTTACGTCGCCGTCGGATCTGAGCTTCAGCAACGGGACCGTCACCCTCAACGGAATCGAGCTCACTGCCGGCGCTGGCGCAATCAGCGCCAGAGGCACGATCGGCGAGACGCTGGACATTGATGCCGATATCAAGGAACTGCCGGCAAGTCTGGCGAATAGCTTTGTGCCCAACCTTCAGGCAGAGGGCACGATATCCGGCAAGGTTACAGTCACGGGCACGCCAGCCGCGCCAAGCGCGAACTTCAAGCTAGACTGGAAGAATGCGGCAACCAGCCATACCCGGGGCGCCGGCCTTTCACCCCTTGCGATCGGTGCGAACGGCACTTTTGCCGACAATACGCTTGGCTTCCAGGCAGCTGCGACTGGAAGCGGCGGCGTTTCGTTGAAGGCACAGGGAAACTTCGCGACGGCAGGACCGAACGCCCAGTCGCTGAGCGCCAATGCTGACATCGTCAACATCCCTGCCGCCCTGGCAAATGCGCTGGTGCCCGGCCTCGATGCCGAAGGATCCATCACCGGCAAAGTCAGTGCCTCCGGCAAGCTGCCGGCACCGGAACTCGACTTCAAGCTCAACTGGAAGAATGCCGCAACCAGCCAGACGAAGATTGCGAAACTCTCTTCGCTCGGCGTTTCCGCCAGCGGCAAACTCGAAAATAACATCCTCCATTTCAATGCCAATGCCAGCGGCAGCGGCGCATTGTCTCTGAAGGCCGACGGTAGTTTCGTGGTTTCGGGTGACAACGGGCAGACGCTGACGCTCGACGGCGAGCTCGCGAATATCCCGGCTGCGCTTGGCAACGCCTTCGTGCCGAACCTTGCGGCCGAAGGCCTGATCTCGGGGACGTTCAACGCCTCAGGCAAGCTGCCGACACCGACCGCCAATCTGCACCTGGATTGGAAGAACGCAGCAACCGCGCAGACGAAGACAGCAGGCCTCACCGGCCTCAAGCTTGTAACCAATGGCAAATTTGCCGACGGCACTCTCGACTTCGACACGAACGCCACCGCAAACGGCGGCATGTCGTTCGCCGCCAATGGGAAGCTGCACCTCAGCGGCAAGGAGCTCCACGACCTCGCGATCGACGCCACAATCGCCGAATTGCCCGCAAGCCTCGCCAACGCCTTCGTGCCGAACCTTGGTGCAAGTGGCATCGTTTCCGGCACGGCTTCGGTAACAGGCACTCTGAAACAGCCGGAGGGACGCTTCGACCTCGCATGGAAGGATCTGGCCACCAGCCAGACCAAGGCGGCCCACCTTTCTCCTTTCGCCCTCAACGCCAACGGCACTCTCGCCAACAACACCCTGACCTTCCAGGCGAACCTTGATGGAGAAGGCGCCGCCCAGCTGAAGGCATCGGGTACAGCGGCACTCGAGGGTACCGCTGTCCGGAACCTGAAGGCAGACGCAAGCCTCAATGCCCTTCCCGCCGCTCTGGTCAATAGTTTCGTTCCAGATCTGGGCGCCGAGGGCACGATCTCCGGATCGGCCGTCGTGTCGGGAGATCTCCCGCTGCCGGCCGTCGATTTCAAGCTGGATTGGGCAAATGCCGGAACGCGCCAGACGAAAAGCGCCGGTCTTTCCGCGCTGAGCCTGAACGCAACCGGCAGGTTCGCCGATAACAAGATCGATTTCGATGCAAACCTCTCCGGCAAGAGCGGCGACCTGCTGAAAGCCAAGGGAAGCGCTGCCCTGCAGGGCGGAACGGTCGGCGGCCTGTCCGTCGATGCCGACATCACAAATCTCCCGGCGAGCCTTGCCAATGGCTTTGTCCCGAGCTTGGGAGCCGAGGGCGTCATTTCCGGAACGGCAAAGACCTCGGGAACCCCAACCAATCCGATCATCGATTTCAAGCTCGGCTGGACCAACGCAGCGACAACGCAGACCAGAGCCTCCGGTATTGGTCCCTTGTCTGCCGATGCCAGCGGCCGACTGGCCGATAACAAGCTCGACTTCAAGGCAAACCTGGCTGGCAGCGGCGTGTCGCTGAAAGCCGGCGGCAACTTCGTCATCGCCGGACCAAACGCACAGTCGCTTTCCGTCAATGCCGACGTGGCCAACCTGCCGGCCGGACTGGCCAACGCCTTCGTTCCGGGGCTCGCGGCCGAAGGCAATATCTCGGGCACGGTAACCGCATCCGGCAAGCTGCCGCTTCCCGCCGCCGAATTCAAACTGGATTGGCGCAACGCTGCGACCAGCCAAACCAGAAGCGCCGGCCTCCAACCGCTCAGCATCGCGACGAGCGGAAAGCTGTCCGGCCCGACACTGAAGTTCGACACGACAGTCGGGGGCGGTGGCGGCCTGTCGCTGAAGGGTGGAGGAAGTGTTGCCGTTTCTGGCAACCGTGCGCTTGACTTGCGCTTCTCGGGCAATCTGCCCTTTGCGGTCCTCGGCACGCAGCTCGCCGCCCAGGGGCTGACGGCAGAGGGAACAGCCAACTTCAATCTGCAGATCGGCGGCACGGCGGCAGCCCCGCTGGTCAATGGAACAGTGACGACCGCTGGCGCCAGGATCGTTGACGTGCGGCGTAATCTCGCGCTCAACAGCCTGACTGCGGACATCCGTTTCAACGGGCAGCAAGCGGTCATCTCGCGGCTCACCGGCCAGATCGCCAGCGGCGGAAGCATCTCCGTCACCGGCAACGTCGGGATCCAGCCTGCAGCGAACTTTCCGGCCAACATCGATGTGAAGCTCGACAAGGCCGTCTACGTCGACGGCACCCTGGTCGTCGCGACGGTCGATGGGATGATCGGATTGCGCGGCCCGCTGCTTGCCGGTCCGACGCTCAGCGGAAAGCTGCACGTCGAACGGGCCTCGATCACGGTTCCAGAGAGATTGCCGACCTCGCTGCGGGAAATCGACATCAAGCACGTCAACGCGCCGAAGGCGGTTCTCGCACAACTTGCCGCCGCCGGGCCTCAGGGGCCGCGCGAAAAATCGGCGACCATGAACCTCGATATCCGACTGGATGCGCCCTCGCAGATCTTCGTCCGCGGGCGCGGGATCGATGCCGAGCTTGGAGGAAGCGTGACAATCAAGGGGACAGCCTCGGCCCCCCTCGTTTCCGGTGGCTTCACCATGCGCCGTGGCCGCTTGACGATCCTCAACCGCCGCCTCGATTTTTCCGACAAGAGCCGCATCACCTTTGCCGGGGATCTGACTCCGGCACTGCAGATGGAAGCGAACTCGACATCCGGCTCGACGACGCTCACCGTCGACGTAGCGGGCCTCGCGACCGACCCGTCCATCACCTTCTCCTCCTCGCCCGCGCTGCCGCAGGATGAGGTCTTGGCGCAGCTGATCTTTGGCCAGTCCATGTCGCGCCTCTCTCCACTTCAGATCGCCCAACTGGCGGACGCGGTGAGCCAGCTTGCCGGCGGCCGCTCGGGTTCGCTGTTTCAAGGGCTACGCAACCAGCTGGGCGTCGATGATCTAGACATCAGCACGGATGCCAACGGCCAGACCAGCGTCAGCGTCGGCCGCTACCTGAACGAACGCACCTATTTCGAGCTGCAGCAGAGCAGTGGCAAATCGGGAGCCAAGGCCATCATCAACCTCGACGTCGGACGCGGAGTGAAGTTGCGCGGCGCAGCTGGCGGCGATGGTGCCGGCGAGGCAGGCATCGTCTACGAGCATGAATACTAGGCGATAGACGTCCTCTCGCGGCAGTCTGCGTCCAGCAAACCGCCAGGCTACGCGGGCGCTTAGAAGCTCGTCTTTCGCGTCTTCAGCAGGATGTTGGTCTCGGTGGTGTTGATTCCATCCACCAGTCGAATGCGCCGCAATGTCTCGTCAAAAGAAACGAGATCGCGGTCTTCCAACTCCGCGATGAAGTCCCATCTTCCGTTGGTACTATGCACGGCGCGAACCTGCGGCAAGCCGCGAAGCTGATCGGCAACCTTGTCGGCAAGCTTGCCGAGAACCTCGATCATGACGATCGCTCGAACGCCTGCCGCGCGGGTTTCGTGGCCGGTGCGGATGGTGAAGGCCGCAATCGTTCCATTGGCGACGAGGCGATCGATCCGGGCGGAAACGGTGGCTCGCGACGCACCCGTCAAAGCCGCCAGCGACGACACGGGAGTACGCGCGTTGTGCCGGAGGGCGCTGAGAAGTTCCTGATCAAGATCGTCCATGGTTTCCACTTTGCCATATGTGACTTAGCAAACTGCTAAATCGGCTTTCATTCCGAACATTTTTTCATCTTTTTGTCGTCGCGTCGATGCTCCACTATTCATCCGAAACAGCATGAGGGAAAAGACATATGCAGACGCAAGCCAGACCGGTCACACTTATCGGCGCCCCCCTGGAAGAGGGATCGGGTCGCAGGGGCGCTGCCATGGGTCCCGCCGCACTGCGCATTGCTGGCGTCGACCGGACACTGGTCGATCTCGGCTATGATGTCGCCGATGCCGGCGACGTACAGGTCGTGCCCGCGCGCGACCTGCCGAACCTCCCGAAGGCACACAATCTACGGACCGTCGGGGCATTTGCTCGTGCGCTGGAAGCCGGCGTCTACGAGATCGCTGCAGCCGGTCGCTTCCCGATCATCCTCGGCGGCGACCACAGCCTGTCGATGGGCAGTGTCTCCGGCATGGCCCGCCACGCAGCACAGCAGGGCCGACCGCTCTTCGTGCTTTGGCTGGATGCACACTCCGATTTCAACACCCCGGCAACCTCGCCGTCCGGCAACATTCATGGCATGCCGGTTGCCTTTTTCTGTGGCCAGGCCGAGATCGCCGAGGTCCTGCCGAAGGACCGGCCCCTGGTGGATCCGCGTAACGTCTTCCAGGTAGGTATTCGTTCGGTCGACGCGCCGGAGCGTGAACTGATCAAGGAACACGGCGTCAACGTCTTCGACATGCGATCGATTGACGAGCAGGGCGTTGCAGCGATCATGCGCGACATCCTTGGCACTGTCAGCGCCGCCAACGGCCTTCTGCATGTCAGCCTCGACGTCGACTTCCTCGATCCCGAAATCGCCCCCGGCGTCGGCACGACTGTCCCTGGCGGTGCCACCTTCCGCGAGGCTCACCTCATCATGGAGATGCTGTGCGACAGCGGCCTCGTCTCTTCGCTCGACCTTGTCGAGCTCAACCCCTTTCTCGATGATCGGGGCAAGAGCGCCCGCATTCTCGTGGAGCTCACGGCAAGCCTCTTTGGCCGCCGCATATTCGACCGCCCGACACGCGCAGCATAATAATAGAGGGACAAATAATGAAAACGGCCGCCAACTTGATCGATACCGAGCAGCGCCTCGGCGCTCATAACTACAAGCCGCTCGACGTCGTCCTGACGCGTGGCGAGGGCGTTTATGTCTGGGACACGGACGGAAACCGCTACCTTGACTGCCTCTCGGCCTATTCGGCGGTCAATCAGGGCCACTGCCATCCGAAGATCTTGGCCGCGATGGTCGAGCAGGCAGGCAAGCTGACGCTGACTTCGCGCGCCTTCCGCAACGACCAACTCGCGCACCTCTACGAAGAGCTCGCAGCGCTGACCGGCTCGCACAAGATCCTGCCGATGAACTCAGGCGCCGAGGCGGTCGAGACTGCCATCAAGGCCGTGCGCAAGTGGGGCTACGAGGTCAAGGGCGTGCCGGAAGGCAAAGCGGAGATCATCGTCTGCTCGGATAATTTTCACGGCCGGACACTCAGCATCATCAGCTTCTCGACCGATCCGGATGCGCGCACCGGCTTCGGCCCCTACACGCCGGGCTTCCGTACCGTTCCTTTCGGCGATGCCGATGCCTTTGCCGCTGCCATCAACGAGAACACCGTCGCCGCGCTGATCGAGCCGATCCAGGGCGAGGCTGGCGTTATCATCCCACAGGCCGGCTATTTCAAGCGCGTGCGTGAGCTCTGCACGGAGCACCAGGTCACGCTCATCCTCGACGAAATCCAGACCGGGCTTGGCCGCACCGGCAAGCTGCTGGCAGAGGAACACGAAGGCATCGAAGCCGACGTGACCCTGATCGGCAAGGCATTGTCAGGTGGTTTCTATCCGGTCTCTGCCGTTCTTTCCAATTCCGAAGTGCTTGGCGTCCTCAAGCCCGGCCAGCATGGCTCGACCTTTGGCGGCAATCCTCTCGCCTGCGCCGTGGCGCGCGCGGCGCTGAAGGTGCTGACTGAGGAAGGCATGATCGAGAACGCCGCCAAGATGGGCGACTACTTCCTCGAGGGCCTGCGCTCGATCCGTTCCAACATCGTCAAGGATGTGCGCGGTCGGGGCCTGATGATGGCTGTCGAACTGGTCCCGGAGGCTGGCGGCGCCCGCCAGTACTGCTATTCCCTCAAGGAACGCGGCCTGCTTGCCAAGGATACGCATGAGAACACGATCCGCCTCGCACCGCCGCTGGTGATCACCAAGGATCAGGTTGAGTGGGCGGTGGCGCAGATCGAAAAGACGATCGCTTAGTCGCTCGGCCTTCGCCCAAGGTGAACTCGCGACATCGCGAGTTCACCTCGAGCAAACGCTGAGCCGGACTAAAAATCATCTGTCCCAATTTAGAATTGAGAAACACTCTTCACCTAATGTCCGGAGTAACCGTATCGGTACTTTCTCGGTCGAAGAGTTCCGGCGGTTTGAAGGCAAAGTCCATCCGCGCCAATGGTGGCGCGGTTGCTTCTGCCCTGGCTTTCGACAGTTGGGACAATTCTAATGGCTACCATCAATTCCACGAGCTTCAGCGGCGATACGCTTGAGATCATTGCCTTCAGACTGCACGATCAGGAATTCTGCGTGAAGACGACGACAATCCGCGAAATTCGCGGTTGGGCACCGTCCACACCCATCCCGCATTCGCCAGCCGACGTCATCGGCGTCATGAACCTGCGCGGCTCCGTCATCCCGATCATCGACCTTGCTTTCAAGCTCGGAATGAAGAGCACCGTTGCCAATGAGCGCAGCGCCATCGTCGTCGCTGAGGTTCACAACATGGTCATCGGCATGCTGGTCGACCGCGTGTCTGACATCCTGACGATCTCGTCTGGCCAGGTGCAGCCGGTACCGGAAGTGACCGCATCGTTCGACCGCGCCTTCTGCGAGGGCATCATCGCCTCCGAGAATGGCATGATCTGCTTCCTGAACCTCGCCAAGATGTTCAAGGAAAACGAAACAGACGAACTCGCCGCATAGCGAATAGCTTCAATGCCAAGCAAAAGCCGCTCAAATCGAGCGGCTTTTTTTGTAGACGAATACACTCATTATAAGAAATTCATCACAACTTCTACCATAGAACTCATATTAAATTAGATATTTCTTTTACACTAAACATTAACCCTCATGGTCCGATCATTGGTTGTGGCGACTAGGAATTTCTCGCGTCGAGATGGGCACCATGCCGACGAACGGCCTTGGAACGACGAGCAGTCGTCAGGTTAATGGAACCGCGCGGGGCGTTGGCGCCCGTGCACAGAGGGGATGAAAATGTTCGGTCTGTCATCTGATTCGAAGAATATCCTCGACGCGATTTCGAAGTCGCAGGCAATCATCGAGTTTGACCTCAAGGGCAACGTCATGAAGGCAAACGAGAATTTTTGCAATGCGCTTGGATATAGCCTCTCGGAAATCGCCGGCAAGCATCACAGCATGTTCTGTGAGCCGACCTATACCGCGACATCGGAATACCGCGACTTCTGGGCTCGGCTCGGCAGAGGCGAACACGACTCCGGCGCCTACAAGCGTCTCGCAAAGGGCGGTCGGGAAATCTGGATCCAGGCCACCTACAATCCTGTGTTCAGGAACGGCAAACCCTACAAGGTCATAAAGTTTGCCGCCGACATCACCGATGTGAAGAAGAAAGCGGTCGAGGACGCCGGCAAGCTCGACGCGATCTCCCGCTCGCAGGCCGTTATCGAGTTTACCCCCACCGGCGAGATCCTGACGGCAAACGAGAACTTCTGCGGCGCGCTCGGGTACTCCCTCTTGGAGATTGCTGGCAAGCACCACAACATGTTCTGCGAACCCGCCTACACGCGAACGGAGGAATACGCCAATTTCTGGCGCCGGCTCGCGCAAGGCGAGTTCATCGCCAATGAATTCGTTCGATACGGCAAGGGTGGCAAGGAGATCTGGATCCAGGCGGCCTATAACCCGATTAGTGACGCCAACGGCAAAGTCTACAAGGTCGTCAAGTTCGCGACTGACGTTACCCAGCGAATGAGCGCAATCACCCAGCTTGCTGAAGCGCTTCGCGGACTGTCGGAAGGCGATCTCACCAAGACCGTGGATGCAGCTTTCGTACCGTCGATGGAACAGCTGCGGCACGATTTCAACGCGACCGTCACCAAGCTCTCCGAAACGCTCAATACCGTCGGCGAAAATGCGCGCGCGATCGCCGCCGGATCCCGGGAAATCGGCTCTTCAGCGGATTCCTTCTCCAAGCGAACCGAGCAGCAAGCCGCGTCGGTCGAAGAGACCGCGGCCGCGCTCGAACAGATCACTACAACGGTCAACGACTCCAGCCATCGTGCCGACGAAGCCGGTAAACTGGTCGCCAAGACCAAGCACGGCGCCGAACAATCCGGGCTCGTCGTCCGCAATGCGGTCTCGGCCATGGACCAGATCGAGCAATCCTCACGAGAGATCACCAACATCATCGGCGTCATCGACGATATCGCCTTCCAGACGAACCTGCTCGCGCTCAATGCCGGCGTAGAGGCGGCCCGCGCTGGCGAGGCAGGCAAAGGCTTTGCAGTCGTGGCGCAGGAAGTGCGCGAACTCGCCCAACGCTCCGCCAGCGCGGCGAAGGAGATCAAATCGCTGATCACCAAATCGAGCGAACTTGTCCGCAACGGCGTCGATCTGGTTGGCCAGACCGGCAAGGCGCTGGAAACAATCGTGACCCAGGTCGGCGACATCAACACCAACGTCGTCGCCATCGTCGAGGCATCCAAGGAGCAGGCGACTGGCCTCAAGGAGATCAACCACGCCGTCAACTCCATGGATCAGGCCACCCAGCAGAACGCGGCGATGGTCGAGGAGAGCACCGCGGCAAGCCACAAGCTCGCCGCCGAAGCGGAAGCGCTTCGGGGCTTGATTGCCCAGTTCCGCCTTGCCGAAACCTACTCATCTCGAAACGCACCGAGGCCAGCCCCCTCCCCGGCGCTCCATCTGGTCGCTCGCGTGGCAAAAGCCCACGGTGCGGCAGCGCCTGTGGCCGATAGCTGGCAAGAGTTCTGAACAGCTGACATCGTGTGAGCAGCCGGCATCGCCAAGCGCGGTGCCGGCTTCTGCAATTCTGGCGAGCTTCGCAGATCCCTCGGTGAAGAGAATCGACTCGACCACACATTGCATTAGCGGAATATGAAAACGGGAAAACCTGGCTGGTCGCCGGGCACACATGATCAAGCATTGAACGACCACAAAGATATTGTATTTTCAATATCTTATGAACTTCATCAGGCGCCGAAACAGCTCAGCTTCCCTCGTGGCCGGTGACATTCTTAGCCTTTGCGTTCACGATCGATTAGTCGTACCGAGAATCCTAAATTACCTATGCGTGAGGAAATATTGAAATCTTAGGCCTTGCGCATATTATCTTTCTCTTATGATGAAAGGCAGATAGCCACCCTCGGTTGCTGTCGATCGCAAGATGAAAGCGCGCTTCCATTCTTTTTCCCCAAGCCGGAACATCGGGTTCCGGTGAGAGATCGTTTGGAGGTTAGTATGAGTTACAAGACAACGACCATAGCCATCCTTCTTCTTGGCAGCGCGGGGCTGGTGGCTCCCATTCCGGCGAACGCGCTTGATATCGGCGGCAAGAACGGTGTCAGCGTCAACAGCAGCAGTGGTGGCTTGAGCGTCTCGGTGGGCGGTGCCAGCGGCGTGAACGCCAACGTCGGCAGCAGTTCGTCGGGCGGGCTTGGCGTCAACGCCTCCGTCGGCGGCGCCAGCGGCGTCAACAGCAATACCTCGGTCGGCGGCAGCAGCCGCGGGCTCGGGGTGAGCACGACCGCAAGTGTCGGCGGCTCCAGGGGCATCAACGCCGATGTTGGCGCGAACGTCGGTGGCAGTAGCCTCGCCACCGCAAAAGCCACCGTTGGTTTGGGTGGAAATACGATCGTGGACGTTGACCTTGGTGTGCCATCGGTAAGCAACCCGACGGGACCCGGCACATCGGGGCCAGGTACAACAGGCCCGGGAACGACCGGCAATCCGAAGAACCCGTTGCTCGCCTATGACGACATGTCATCCGCCGAGCAGGCAAAGATCAAGGTCCGCTGCAAGGACGTCGTGCGTTCAGGTGGGTTCGATTCAAGCCTGGTAAAGCTCTGCAAGATGGTCATCGCCATGCGTTGATGCAGGAAAGCGCCGGCTTGCAGGCGCTTCTCCGATTTCTGTCTTGCGCTTGGGATTGGCTATTCCGGGCGACGGATCAGCGTTGCAGCCTGCACCACCAGCGGATTCAGTCCGTTGTCGTCACGCTCCAGCATCTCGAAAAGCTGGCGCCGCATGCGCGGCTCCCAGAATTTATTGATGTGGGAAGCCACCCCCGGCACCGCTTCATCCTCGGGCTGCGTCTTGAAGAACGTCGCGATCTGGTTTGCCATGTAGACGAGTTTGGTCTGGGTATCATGCGACATCGGAAATATGTCCCGGCTGGATGCGGTGCGAATGGGTGAAAATCTCGAAATCCTCGCCGCGAACGAGGGCGATCAGGGTCATCCCCGCCTGCTCGGCGGTGCGGATCGCAAGCGCCGTCGGCGCGGAGATGGCGATCAGCACAGGGCTGCCGAGAATGGCGGCCTTCTGCACCATCTCGACAGACAAACGGCTGGTGACGGCAACGACGCCCCCCGCGCCTGAAAGACCCAGGCGAACAACCGCACCGCAAAGCTTGTCCAGCGCATTGTGCCGCCCGACATCCTCGCGCACGGCGACGAGACCCTGGCCGGGAACATAGAAGCCCGCTCCATGGACCGCTCGCGTCTCCCGGTGCAGGGGCTGCGCTCCATTCAAGAGCGAAATCGCTTCCACGATCTGCTCATGGCTGATCGTCATGCCTGCCGCGGACACATCGGGCACGCTGCGAACCGCCTGCTCGATGGATTCGATGCCACAGAGACCACAACCGACCGGGCCTGCCATGCTCCGGCGGCGCGCCGTTAAAGCGAGGGCAGCCTCATCGACCAGCGAAACCTGCACGTCGATGCCCTGCTCGCTCTCGACCACCTCGATCGCCGAGATCTCGTCGCGCCGCGCGATGATCCCTTCCGTGAGGCTGAAGCCGATGGCGAAATCCTCGAGGTCAGCAGGTGTTCCCATCATGACCGCATGCGTCGAACCGCCATAGGAGAAGGCTATGGGAACCTCCTCCGGCACGATGCGCTCGCCGGCTACCATCACACCGCCGCTACGGGCCGTGCGTCTGACAGCAATCCGGCTTGGCCGCTCGGTCATTACTCTGCGGCCTCCAGCTTGCCCGATATCCGCCGGCTCTGCCGAGCCTGCTCGTCATACTCGACCTGCCAATCGGATGGACCGTTGGAAGGCGAGACCTGCACCGCCGTTACCTTGTACTCGGGGCAGTTCGTCGCCCAGTCCGAGAAGTCAGTGGTGATGACATTGGCCTGCGTGTCGGGATGGTGGAAGGTGGTGTAAACCACGCCAGGTGAAACGCGATCGGTGATCAGCGCCCTCAGCGTCGTATCCCCGGATCGGCTCATCAGCTTCACCCAGTCGCCATCGCGAATACCGCGCTGTTCGGCATCATGAGGATGGATCTCCAGCCGGTCTTCGGAATGCCAGACGACATTCTCCGTGCGCCGCGTCTGCGCACCGACATTGTACTGGCTGAGGATACGGCCGGTTGTGAGCAGCAGCGGGAAGCGCGGTCCCGTGCGCTCGTCGGTAGCGACATATTCGGTGCGGATGAACTTGCCCTTCCCGCGCACGAATCTGTCGACATGCATGATCGGCGATCCCTCGGGATGCGCTTCGTTGCAAGGCCACTGCACGGAGCCCATCTTTTCCAGATAGTCGTAGGACACCATGGCGAAGCTCGGCGTCGTCGCCGCAATCTCATCCATGATCTCGGACGGGTGCTGGTAACTCCAGGCAAGGCCCATCGCTTGGGCGAGCTTCTGCGTTACTTCCCAGTCGGCATAGCCGTTCTTCGGGCTCATCACCTTACGCACGCGGTTGATGCGGCGCTCGGCATTGGTAAAGGTGCCGTCCTTCTCGAGGAAGCTCGAGCCGGGCAGGAAGACATGCGCATAGTTCGCGGTCTCGTTCAGGAAGAGGTCGTGGACGACCACGCACTCCATCGCCGCCAGGCCTGCCGCCACATGCTTGGTATCGGGATCGGACTGCAGGATATCCTCGCCCTGGACATAGAGTCCCTTGAAGGAACCATCGACGGCGGCATCGAGCATGTTGGGGATGCGCAAGCCCGGCTCGTCGCTGATCTTCACGCCCCAGAGCTTCTCGAAGATATCGCGGGTCGGATCGTCGGAGACGTGGCGATAGCCCGGCAGTTCGTGCGGGAAGGAGCCCATGTCGCAGGAGCCCTGCACGTTGTTCTGGCCGCGCAGCGGGTTAACGCCCACGCCGGGACGGCCGATATTGCCGGTCACCATCGCTAGGTTGGCGATTGCCATGACTGTCGTTGAGCCCTGGCTGTGCTCGGTCACGCCGAGGCCGTAATAGATCGCGCCGTTACCACCGGTGGCATAAAGACGGGCAGCTCCCCGCAGCAGATCACACGGTACACCGGTCAGCGCTTCCGTCGCTTCCGGGCTGTGCTGCGGCTCGGCGACGAAGGCCGCCCAATCCTCGAATTCGGACCAGTCGCAGCGCTCGCGGATGAAACGCTCGTCGAACAGACCCTCGGTGACGATCACATGCGCCAGCGAGGTCATGACGGCGACGTTCGTGCCTGGCTTCAGCGGTAAGTGATACGACGCCTCGACATGCGGCGAGCGCACAATATCGGTCCGGCGCGGATCGATGACGATCAGCTTGGCACCCTGCCGAAGCCGCTTCTTGAGGCGAGACCCGAACACCGGATGTCCATCCGTCGGATTGGCGCCGATAATCACGACGACATCGCTCTTCTCGACGCTGTCGAAGTTCTGCGTACCCGCCGAGGTGCCGAAGGCCTGGCCAAGGCCGTAGCCAGTGGGCGAATGGCAGACGCGGGCGCAGGTGTCGACATTGTTGTTGCCGAAACCGGCACGCACGAGCTTCTGCACCAGATAAGTTTCCTCGTTGGTGCAGCGCGAAGAGGTAATGCCCCCGACAGAATCCCGACCATACTGATACTGGATGCGGCGGAATTCCGAGGCGACATGTGCAAAAGCCTCGTCCCAGGTCACTTCGCGCCACGGGTCCGTGATCTTCTCACGCACCATCGGGTTCAGTATGCGGTCCTTGTGGCTGGAATAGCCGTAGGCAAAGCGGCCCTTGACGCAGGAATGCCCACGGTTCGCCTGTCCGTCCTTCCAGGGCACCATGCGCACCAGTTCCTCGCCGCGCATCTCCGCCTTGAAGGAGCAGCCAACGCCGCAATAGGCGCAGGTGGTCACCACTGAATGCTCCGGTTGGCCGATCTCGATCACGGCCTTCTCGGTCAGCGTCGCCGTCGGGCAGGCCTGCACGCAGGCGCCGCAGGAGACGCATTCCGACGAGACGAAATCCTCGTGCATGCCGGCCGAAACGCGCGAGTCAAAGCCGCGCCCCTCGATGGTCAGCGCAAACGTGCCCTGCACTTCCTCGCAGGCCCGCACGCAGCGCGAACAGACGATGCACTTCGCGGGATCGAACGTGAAGTAAGGATTGCTCTCGTCCTTCGGCGCCCATTTGGCATTGAGCCCGCCATTGTCTCGCGCCTTGACGTGGTTGTCGCCGTCATAGCCGTAGCGCACATCGCGTAGACCGACGGCGCCTGCCATGTCCTGCAACTCGCAATCGCCATTGGCGGCACAGGTGAGACAGTCGAGCGGATGGTCGGAGATGTAGAGCTCCATCACGCCCTTGCGGATATCCTTCAGCCGGCTAGTCTGCGTCGAGACAACCATCCCTGCCGCGACCGGTGTGGTGCACGATGCCGGAAGGCCGGCCCGCCCCTGGATCTCGACAAGACAGAGCCGGCAGGAGCCGAATGCGTCGATCATGTCAGTGGCGCAGAGCTTGGGGATCTCGATGCCGGCATCCATCGATGCGCGCATGATCGAGGTGCCTTCGGGCACCGTCACCTGGTTGCCGTCGATGGTGAGCGTCACCATGGTTTCGGAGGAGGAGGCCGGCGTGCCGTAATCGGTTTCGTGGACGAGAGGCATAGGTCTTACTCCGCCGCTTCAATAAGAGATGTGGGGACGAAATCTTCGGGGAAGTGCGTCATGGCGCTCATAACAGGATAGGGCGTGAAACCGCCGAGCGCGCAAAGCGAACCGAACTTCATCGTGTTGCAGAGATCGGCAAGGAGCGCCCGGTTCTTCTCTGGCTCAATGCCCTTCGCAATCTTGTCGGCCGTTTCCACCCCACGCGTCGAGCCGATGCGGCAGGGCGTGCACTTGCCGCAGCTTTCGACGGCACAGAACTCCATGGCGAAACGCGCCTGCTTCAGCATGTCGGCACGATCGTCGAAGACGACGATGCCGGCATGGCCGATCAGCCCGTCCTTGGCCGCAAAGGCTTCATAGTCGAACGGCGTATCGAACAGGGCCCGTGGGAAATAGGCGCCCAACGGCCCGCCGACCTGCACAGCCTTGACAGGACGGCCGGACGCCGTGCCGCCGCCGATGTCGTCGATGATTTCTCCGAGCGAGAGCCCGAACGCCGTCTCGAACAGGCCGGCATGCTTCACGTTTCCGGCGATCTGTAGCGGGATCGTGCCGCGCGAGCGACCCATACCGAAATCGCGATAGTAAGCCGCCCCCTTCTCCATGATGACAGGGACCGATGCCAGCGAGATCACATTGTTGATGACGGTCGGACAGTCGAACAGGCCTTTGTGCGCCGGCAATGGCGGCTTGGCGCGGACAATACCGCGTTTGCCTTCGAGGCTGTTCAGCAGCGCCGTTTCCTCGCCGCAGACATAGGCGCCGGCACCGGTGCGGACCTCCATATCAAAGGCCTTACCCGAGCCGAGCACGGAGGTGCCGAGAATGCCGGCACTGCGGGCGATGTCGATTGCCCGGGTCATCGCCGCGATCGCGTGCGGGTATTCCGAACGCGTATAGACGAAACCCTTGGTCGCTCCCGTAGCAAGACCCGCGATCGCCATCCCCTCGATCAAGACGAAGGGATCGCCCTCCATGATCATTCGGTCGGCGAAAGTGCCGCTGTCGCCCTCGTCGGCGTTGCAGACGATGTACTTGCGCGCACCCTGTGCATCGAGCACGGTCTTCCACTTGATCCCGGTGGGAAAGCCGGCACCACCGCGGCCGCGCAGGCCGGAGTCGGTGACTTCCTTGACGATATCGGCGGCTTGCATGGAGGCTGCGCGGCGCAAACCGGCAAGACCACCATGAGCCTCGTAGTCATCCAGCGATAGCGGATCGATCACGCCGCAACGCGCGAAGGTGAGCCGCGTCTGCCGCTTCAGGAACGGCAGTTCTTCGACCTCCCCGAGACAGAGCCGGTGATCCCCACCCGATATCAGCCCCGCGTCAAAGAGAGCCGCGACGTCGCGGGCCTTTACCGGGCCATAGCCGATCCGTTTGCCAGCAACTTCAACTTCAACCAGCGGCTCCAGCCAGTGCATGCCACGCGAACCGTTGCGCACGATCTTGGCGTCGAGGCCGCGATCTGCGATCTCCCGCGCCACCGCATCCGCCACCTTATCCGCGCCGAGCGCCAGCGCTGCCGCATCCCGCGGGACATAGATCCTGACGGTCATCGACGTGCCTCCTCGATCATCTCTTCGATATCGGCGACATCCACCCGGCCATGAACCTCGCCGTCCATCATCGCGGACGGCGAGCACGAACAGAGCCCAAGACAGAAGACAGGTTCGAGCGTAATCGCGCCATCTGGCGTGGTGCCGTGCCAGTCGATACCGAGCATGGATTTGACGCGTTCGGCCAGCTGATCGCCACCCATCGATTGGCAGGCCTCGGCCCGACAGAGCTTCAAAACATGCCGTCCAGCGGGATGATCGCGATAGTCATGATAAAACGTAACGACGCCATGCACTTCGGCTCGCGACAGGTTGAGCTCTTCGGCAATGACCGGCAGCGCTTCTCGCGGGACATACCCGAACTCGTCCTGAATCTCGTGGAGGACCGGCAGCAGCGGGCCTTCGAGAGATTTCAGATGGTCGATGATGGAGCGTGTGCGCTCGGCGATATCGCTCTTGGCGACATGAATGTTCATCAGCAGCCCTCCCACGGCCTGCACGCTATGCGAAGCAGCTTGGGCGGGCGGGCTCTCTACCGAAACCTGTGGCCGACGAAACCGCTAAGTCAGTTCATTATAGAACTTTCTCAGGCAACGGCGAAGCGATCAATAAGGCTGTTCCGTCAAATGATAGGAAAAACCTATCAAAGTTCCGGTGTTTCGGCGAGGATGCGCGCTTCATGCAGCAGCGCGGAGACCAGCGGCGTGAAGGGTTCGCGATGCGTGGCCACGAGACCGACCACATGATGCGCTTGCGGCTCGACGATCGGTATCATCCTGATCTCGGCAGGAAAGCCAAAGGATTTTGCGACGTTGCGGGGCATGATGCTCGCCCAGCGGCCGGTCCTGACGTGTGAGAAGAGGACGATCATCGAATTCGATTCGAGCGTCGGATGCGCCGTGGCACCCGCCTCGGCGAGAAGCTGATTGATGATCCGGCGGTTCTGCATGTCCGCCGTCAATAGGCAAAGCCTGATATCGCCGAGCTCCTTCCAGGTCACACTCTCGCGATCGGACAGGGGACTGCCTGCGGCGGTGATGAGATTGTAGCGCTCCTCGTAGAGCGGCACGCTGGTAACGCGGCCGAGCGGCTCGTTCTCGAGATAGGTGATGCCGGCATCGATCTCCAGATTCTCCAACATGCTCAGCACCTGCAGGGAGTTGCGGGAGACGATCGAAAACGTCACATCGGGGTGGCGCTCCTGAAACGGCATGGTGATGCGCGGCAGCATGGCCAGTGCGGTAGGGATGACCGCGATCTTGATATGGCCGGAGAGCCCCTTGCGCGCCGCGCGCATTTCCTCTCGCATCGTCCGGGCATCGCTGACAATGCGACGTGCCCATTCGAGCACCCGCTGGCCTTCGGGCGTCAACCCTTGAAAGCGGGATCCGCGCTGGACCAGAACGACGCCAAGCTGATCTTCAAGCTGGCGGATGGCGGCGGAAAGGCTGGGCTGCGAGACGCCGCACTCTTCGGCGGCGCGGCCGAAATGCTTCTCATTGGCGAGCGCGATGAAGAATTCCAGCTTGTCGATCATTCAGCCTCCGCGCCGAACTACGGCACGCGTTATTTTCGCGTCGCTGTCTGCGATACGCAAGCCCCGAGATCAAGCCTACTCCGTAGCGGGGACCATGCTGAAGAGCGAGTTCAGGAACGTGATCGTGCTGGGTGTTCCAACGCGATAATAGACAAGGCGTCCATCCCGCCGCGTCGTGACCAGACCCTCCAGCCGCAGGCGCGCCAATTGCTGCGAAACCATCGCCTGCTGAATGCCCAGGATGTCCTCGATTTGGCCGACGGTCTTTTCCTCGTCGGCAATGATGCAAAGGATCAGGATCCGAGTGTGATGCGCCAGCGCCTTGAGCAGGTCGCTTGCCTCGCGTGCGCGCGTCGAGAACTTTTGCAGCTCGTGGCTGCTAGTGCCCTCTCTGGGTGTAGGCAAGTGCATATTTATCTATCTCTAATTGCATAAATAGAATGTCTGAATAGACATACTAACATATACGGGTAGAGCGATACTTTGGATCTTCTAAAATGCCAAAAAAAGTCGCAGAGCGATCAGCAGATCAGCTGACCACCGTTGATCTCGATGACCTGGCCTGTGATGTAGCCCGAGAGAGAGGGCGCCGAGAGAAACAGATAGGCTGGTGCGCAGTCTTCCGGCGTGCCCAAACGCTGCAGTGGGATGGTCTTGCGCGTCGATTCCAGCTTTTCGGCCGAGGAATAGCGCTGGTGGAAGTCCGTCTCGATCGTCCCGGGCGACACGCAATTGACCCGGACCCCATCGGGTGCGAGCTCCCTGGCAAGGGCCTTTGAGTAAGTGGAGACAAACGCCTTGGAGGCCGAATAGATCGCCGAACCGGGACTTCCGCCTGTTATCGCCGAGATGGAGACGGTGTTGACGATGGCGCCACGTGCTGCGCGGAGCGCCGGCAGCAGCAACCGCGTGAGCTCGACAACCGAGGTCTGGTTCAACTGCACGATCGAGGCGTACTGCTCATCCGTCAAACTATCGGCGGGAAACCGGCCGACCATGGTGCCCGCATTGTTCACGAGCACGTCGATCCGATCGAAGGCGCCGAGCACGGCGTTCCCGAATGTCTCGGTGCCCGAGGTCGATGAAAAGTCCGCGGGGATTAGAAACGCCCGCCGATCTTCCTCCGCGGTCAACAGGAAATCCGGAAGCGATCGATCGGCGGAACGCCCGGTATGGACGAGCACCTTGGCCCCGCAATCCAGGAACTGTCGCGCAACCTCTAGGCCAATCCCCCGGCCGGCTCCGGTGACGACAACGTTCTTGTTTTCGAACAGCCGCGGATGAAACATATGCTACCCCCAATAACACTTCGGCCTTAGCATCCATGAATTTAGCCGGAGAGACAAGAACACACCAGCCGTGCGGAGACTTCGTACAGAGACGCCGAAAACAAAAAAGCGGCCCGATAGGCCGCTTTTAATCATGCTGCTAGAAGCAGATCAGTCTTCGATGACGCCGCTGAGGTGCGTCATTTCCATGATGAAGTGCTCCAGCGCCGACTTGTGCTCGTGATGGTGTGCATCCAGCAACTCGCGCTTCGCACTGTCGATGCGGCGGGTCAGTTCATCCTTGGTCAGGTCTTCCTTCGCAACCGCCGATTCGGCGAGCAGCGTGCAACCGGTCGGCAGGATGTCAGCAAAACCGCCGAATACGACGTAGTCCTGCTTTGCGCCGCTTGCGGAGCGAACGCTGACGATACCCGGCTTGATGGTGGTCATCGTCGGGGCGTGGTTCGCCATGACGGTCATCTCGCCCTCGGTTGCCGGAATGACAACTTCGGTCACCATCTCCGACAGGAGCAGGCGCTCCGGAGATACGAGTTCAAAATTGAAATTGTCAGCCATGACGTTTCACTTCTTGATTGTCTTTGAAACGAGAGACGGCGCGCTTGGGCAATCCCAGCGCGCCGTAAGGGAATGCATCAAGCAGCTGCGGAGAGCTTCTTGGCCTTTTCGATGGCTTCTTCCATCGAGCCGACCATGTAAAAGGCTGCTTCCGGCAGGTGGTCGTAATCGCCGTTCACGAGGCCCTTGAAGCCCTTGATCGTGTCTTCGAGAGCAACCAGCTTGCCCGGCGAACCGGTGAAGACTTCGGCGACGAAGAACGGCTGCGACAGGAAGCGCTCGATCTTGCGGGCGCGGGTAACCGTCATCTTGTCCTCTTCGGACAGTTCGTCCATGCCGAGGATGGCGATGATGTCCTGCAGCGACTTGTAGCGCTGAAGCGTCGTCTGGACCTTACGGGCGACTTCGTAGTGCTCTTCGCCGACGACCATCGGGTCGAGCATGCGCGAGGTCGAGTCGAGCGGGTCAACGGCCGGGTAGATACCCTTTTCAGCGATCGAGCGCGACAGAACGGTCGTTGCGTCCAGGTGGGCGAACGAGGTTGCCGGAGCCGGGTCGGTCAAGTCGTCGGCGGGGACGTAAATGGCCTGAACCGAGGTAATCGAGCCCGTCGTCGTGGTCGTGATGCGTTCCTGCATCTGGCCCATGTCGGTGGCGAGCGTCGGCTGATAACCAACGGCCGAAGGAATACGGCCGAGCAGAGCCGACACTTCCGAGCCAGCCTGCGTGAAGCGGAAGATGTTGTCGACGAAGAACAGAACGTCCTGGCCCTTGTCGCGGAAGTCTTCAGCGATGGTGAGACCCGTCAGAGCGACGCGTGCGCGGGCGCCCGGCGGTTCGTTCATCTGGCCGTAAACCAGCGCAGCCTTGGAGCCTTCGCCGCCGCCATGCTTGTTGACGCCCGATTCGATCATTTCGTGGTAAAGGTCGTTGCCTTCGCGGGTACGTTCACCCACGCCAGCGAATACCGAGTAACCACCGTGCGCCTTGGCGACGTTGTTGATCAGTTCCATGATGAGAACGGTCTTGCCGACGCCAGCGCCGCCGAACAGGCCGATCTTGCCGCCCTTTGCGTAAGGCGCGAGCAGGTCGACGACCTTGATGCCGGTGACGAGGATCTGTGCTTCGGTCGACTGGTCGACGTAGGCAGGAGCGTCCTGGTGGATAGCGCGCTTGCCCGAAGTGACCAGCGGGCCAGCTTCGTCAACCGGCTCGCCGATGACGTTCATGATACGGCCGAGCGTTTCCGGACCGACCGGAACCGTGATCGGGCCACCGGTATCCGAAACGGCCTGACCGCGAACCAGACCTTCGGTCGAGTCCATGGCGATCGTACGAACTTCGTTTTCACCCAGGTGCTGAGCGACTTCGAGCACGAGGCGGTTGCCGCCGTTCGTGGTTTCGAGCGCGTTCAGGATCGCCGGCAGTTCGCCTTCGAAGGCAACGTCTACGACGGCGCCGATAACCTGCGTGACCTTGCCGGCGGAGCCTGCCGCGGCCTTCTTGGGGGTAGCTGCCTTAGCCATCTTCTTACCCTCTTTCCCTAACCTCAGAGCGCTTCCGCGCCCGAAATGATTTCAATGAGTTCCTTGGTGATCTGAGCCTGACGCTGACGGTTGTAGTTCAGCGTCAGCTTGTTGATCATCTCACCAGCGTTACGCGTCGCATTGTCCATCGCGCTCATCTTTGCGCCCATTTCGCCGGCGACGTTCTCAAGGAGCGCGCGGAAGATCTGGACAGAGATGTTGCGTGGGATCAGATCGCTCAGGATCGATGCTGGATCCGGCTCGTATTCGTAGACCGCACCCGCATGCGCGGCATCTTCGGCGACAACGTCACCAGCCGAAGCCGGGATGAGCTGCTGTGCCGTCGGAACCTGCGAGATCACCGACTTGAATTCCGAGTAGAACAACGTGCAGACGTCGAACTCACCGGCTTCGTACATCTCGATGATGCGCTTGCCAATGCTGTCGGCGTTTTCGAAGGCGACACGCTTGACGTCGCGCAGTTCCTTGCGCTCGACGATGAGCGAGAGGAATTCGCGGCGCAGGCTGTCGTAGCCCTTCTTGCCGACCGTGAAGATCTTCACCGTCTTGCCTTCAGCGATCAGCTTGCGGGCATGATCACGGGCAAAACGAGAAATCTGCGAGTTGAAACCGCCGCAGAGGCCGCGCTCGGCGGTGCAGACGACGAGCAGGTGAACCTGATCCTTGCCTGTACCGGTCATGAGCGTCGGCGCACCATCCGCTTCGGTGACGGCCTTGGCGATGTTCGCCAAAACCGCACTCATCCGCTGCGAATAGGGCCGAGCGGCCTCGGCCGCCTCCTGCGCACGCCGAAGCTTCGCCGCGGCGACCATTTTCATCGCCTTGGTGATCTTCTGCGTCGCCTTGACGGAGGCGATCCGGTTTTTCAGATCCTTAAGTGAAGGCATCCGTGATCCGTCCTAACTGGGTCCGATTACGAGAAAGACTTCGCGAAGCTGTCGATGGCAGCAGTGAGCTTGCCCTTCGTATCGTCGCTGATGGCCTTGTCGTTACGGATCGTGTCGAGGATCGACGCACCTTCGGAGCGGAGGTACGACAGCAGGCCCTGCTCGAACTTGCCGACCTGGTTGACCGGGATCTTGTCGAGGTAGCCGTTGACGCCGGCGAAGATCACCGCGACCTGCTCTTCCGTCTTCAGCGGCGAGAACTGCGGCTGCTTCAGGAGTTCGGTCAGGCGCGCACCGCGGTTAAGCAGGCGCTGCGTCGAGGCATCGAGGTCAGAGCCGAACTGAGCGAAGGCGGCCATTTCGCGATACTGGGCGAGTTCGCCCTTGATCGAGCCGGCAACCTGCTTCATGGCCTTGATCTGAGCGGCAGAACCAACGCGCGAAACCGACAGACCGACGTTAACGGCCGGACGAATGCCCTGGTAGAACAGGTCGGTTTCAAGGAAGATCTGGCCGTCGGTGATCGAGATCACGTTGGTCGGAATGAACGCCGAAACGTCGTTACCCTGGGTTTCGATGACAGGCAGAGCCGTCAGAGAGCCAGCGCCCTTCTCGTCGGAGAGCTTAGCAGCGCGCTCGAGGAGACGGGAGTGAAGGTAGAAAACGTCGCCCGGATAAGCTTCGCGGCCCGGCGGACGGCGCAGCAGGAGCGACATCTGACGATAGGCGACAGCCTGCTTCGAAAGGTCGTCGTAACCGATGAGAGCATGCTGGCCGTTGTCGCGGAAGTATTCGCCCATGGCGCAACCGGCGAACGGTGCCAGGTACTGCATCGGAGCCGGATCGGAAGCCGTAGCAGCAACAACGATCGAGTACTTCAGTGCGCCGCGCTCTTCGAGAACCTTGACGAACTGGGCAACGGTCGAACGCTTCTGGCCGATAGCGACGTAGACGCAGAACAGCTTGTCGCCGTCCGGGCCGTTGTCGTGGATCGGCTTCTGGTTCAGGATCGTGTCGAGAATGATGGCGGTCTTGCCGGTCTGGCGGTCGCCGATGACGAGCTCGCGCTGGCCACGACCAACCGGGATGAGCGCGTCGATGGCCTTGAGGCCGGTCGACATCGGCTCATGAACCGACTTGCGCGGAATGATGCCAGGAGCCTTGACGTCGACGCGCGCACGGCGGGTCGCGTTGATCGGGCCCTTGCCGTCGATCGGGTTGCCGAGAGCGTCGACAACGCGGCCGAGCAGTTCCGGACCAACCGGAACGTCAACGATGGCGCCGGTCCGCTTAACGGTGTCGCCTTCCTTGATGTCGCGGTCGGAGCCGAAAATAACGACACCGACGTTATCGGACTCAAGGTTCAGCGCCATGCCGCGGATGCCGCCCGGGAACTCGACCATCTCGCCTGCCTGGACGTTGTCCAGACCGTAAACGCGAGCGATACCGTCACCGACGGAGAGCACCTGACCGACTTCCGAGACTTCTGCCTCTTTGCCGAAATTTTTAATCTGATCTTTGAGAATTGCGGAAATTTCCGCGGCGCGGATATCCATCAGCCAACCTCTTTCAATGCAAGCTTAAGGGTAGAGAGTTTGGTACGAAGAGACGTATCAATCTGACGGGACCCGACCTTCACGATCAGACCACCAAGAATTGACGGATCAACCGTGACGGCGAGCGCCACGTCTTTGCCGGTGACGCCCTTGAGCGCCGCCTTCAATTCAGTTTCCTGCGCTGCGGAGAGCGCATGGGCCGAGGTTACCTCGGCGGTAATTTCGCCACGCTGGTTTGCAGCGATGATCCGGAAGGCCTTGATCATGCCCGGGAGAGCAAAAAGGCGGCGATTACGCGCCACGACCTTCAGGAAGTTTGCGAAGAAGCCACTGATGCCAGCCTTTTCGCTGATCGCAACGATCGCCTTCAACTGATCCTCGGCCGAAAAGACCGGGCTGGAGACGAAGCGCTTCAGATCTTCGCTCTCATCGAGCATCGCCTGAAAACGATCGAGATCGGCGGTCACGGTATCGACTGCCTTTTCCTCGAGCGCCAGTTCGAACAGCGACGAGGCATATCGTTCTGCAACACCAGATGTAAGCTGGGACGTGTCTGCCACGGCACAAATTTCCCTGATTTCAACCCAAGAATCCGGCTTCCGGCGGGCGCCTGATCTAAATTCTTGAATTCGTTTTGATTTCCCCCAGAAATCGCAAGAGAAGCCTCTTGCTTCTTCCGAAATTCGGGGTCCGTCTAACATAGGATCTGCGGACTCGCAACACGCGTAACGCCCTAATCCGGCTTTCGCATCGATTTCTGACGCAAAAATGCGGAATGCCGTTGAGGAAAGACCTCAGCGTGGTGGATATCCGTTCAACTCAGGCGGAAAAGAAACCCAAAACATACGCCAGCGGCAGCGCCGCGAGGACGACTTGCACAACCAGAAGTAAATAGTTGAGAACCGTACCCCCCTTATCCGAAAGGAGGGAAATGATGCGGGCAAACGCCGACATCGCAAACGCCGCGCCCAGGGCCATGTAGGTCCAATCCTGAGCCAGCATGATCGCGGAGAGACCGAAGCCCAGATAGAAGCCGCCGACCGACCGTTGCTCCGCATATCCGTCGCGTCGCCCCTCGCGTGGCTGCAGTCCGAACAGGCGCATGGCGTAGCCCGGAGCGAACATGATGATAAGCCCGGCCAGCGACGTGAACGCTGCGGCACCAAATGCAAGCTGCTCGCCCAGCTCCGTCGGAAAATAGAAATCCATGAATCGACCCCGAATACCCTGCTTCGCTGCCCTTATGCCACGATTGCGCGAGCCAGCAAAAGCCCGACGCGCCGCGATTTACAAGAAGCTTTGCGGATCGATATCGAGCTGCACATGAACTGAGCCCCGTTCCTTCGGAGAGTGGGCGAGCAAAGCGCGCAGAAAGCCCTGCATGTCTGAGTTTCGCCGGCCGTGTACGAGCAGGCGGAAGCGATGGCGACCGCGCACCAGCGCCAGCGGCGCCTCGGCCGGCCCCAGCACCGAGATGCCTGAAACGTGCGGCGCCGCGTTGCGCATGCCGCGCGCATGGTTCTCGGCATCATGGCGCGTTTCGGCGGAAACGATGATCGAGGCAAGACGGCCAAACGGCGGCAGGATCGCACGCTCACGCTCGGCGATCTCGCGCTCATAGAAAGCGCCGGCGTCACCCGAAACGATCGCCTGCATCACCGGATGCTGCGGCTGGTAGGTCTGCAACAGACCGTGGCTCTTCAGACCGGTACGCCCGGCCCGACCCGTGACCTGTGACAGGAGCTGGAATGTGCGCTCGGCTGCGCGCGGATCGCCATTGGCCAGCCCGAGATCGGCGTCAACGATGCCGACCAGCGTCATCAGCGGGAAATTGTGGCCCTTGGCGACGAGCTGCGTGCCGATAACGATATCGGCCTCCCCCTTGGCGATGGCATCGAGTTCGAGGCGCAGGCGCTTGACCCCACCCATGATGTCCGACGAGAGCACAATCGTCCGGGCCTCGGGGAAATGGCGTTCGACTTCCTCGGCGATCCGCTCAACACCCGGCCCGCAGGCGACGAGATGGTCGAGGGTTCCGCATTCCGGGCAGGCCTCGGGCGTGTGCTGGCTATAGCCGCACTGGTGACACTGGAGCTGCCGCTTGAACCGGTGCTCGACAAGCCAGCTGGAGCATTGCGGGCACTGGAAGCGATGGCCACACACCCGGCAAAGGGTCAGTGGCGCGTAGCCGCGGCGGTTCAGGAACAGCAGCGCCTGCTGCTTTTTCTCGACCGTCTTGCCGATCGCGCGCACGAGGACGGGCGATAGGTAACCGCCGCGTTCCGGCGCATGCCGTCGCATGTCGATCAGGTGCAGATCGGGCAGCGCCGCATCGCCGAAGCGTGTCGGTAGGTGAATGGTGGTGTAGCGTCCGCTATGCCCGTTGACCTGACTTTCGACCGATGGCGTGGCGGAGACCAGCACCACCGGGAAGTCGCCGATGCGAGCCCGCACGACTGCCATGTCGCGGGCATTATAAAAGACGCGATCCTCCTGCTTGTAGGCGGGATCATGTTCTTCGTCGACGATGATAAGTCCGAGATCTTCGAACGGCAGGAAAAGGGCCGACCGTGCGCCGGCGACAACCCGCACTTCACCCGTCACGGCCTGCCGCCAGACCTTCTCGCGCATTCGCGGGGAAAGATCGGAATGCCACTCCGCGGGCTTGGCACCGAAACGATCCTGGAAGCGCTCAAGAAAGCTCGCCGTCAACGCAATTTCCGGCAGCAGGATAAGCACCTGTTTGCCGCGCCTCAGCGTTTCCGCAATCGCCTCGAAATAGACCTCTGTCTTCCCAGACCCGGTAACGCCATCGATCAGCGAGACCGCGAACTCGCCTTTGTGAACTTCGGCAAGGATTTCCTCGGCTGCATCCTTCTGCGGTCCCTCCAGCCGGGACGTGATGAAATCAGGATCGGGTTTTGCCACCACCGGCGGCGGTGGCAGGAACACCGTCTCGAAAATCCCCTGCGTCACCAGCCCGTCGACGACACTTGTCGACACGCCCGCGGCATGAGCAAGACCGCTTCGCGTCCACGATAGCCCATCGCTACCAGTCTCGAGCACCCGGGCGCGCGCCGGCGTCATCCGCTCCGGTGCGCCGCCGACGAAACGCAAGCCCTCGACCATCGGCTCCGGCTCGAATGCGTTCGGCGCGCGCAAGGCCATGCGCGCCACGAGACCAGGCGGCGAGAGCGTATAGCTCGCTACCCAGTCGATGAAGTCGCGCATTTCCTTGGTCAGCGGCGGGCAATCGAACACATGACTGATCGGCCTAAGTTTCTTCGGGTCGACACCCTCGTCACCACCGTCCCAGACGACACCGATGACCTGCCTGGGCCCCAACGGCACCTGTACG
This sequence comes from Rhizobium sp. S96, assembly GCF_030382195.1. Lineage (NCBI taxonomy): Bacteria > Pseudomonadati > Pseudomonadota > Alphaproteobacteria > Hyphomicrobiales > Rhizobiaceae > Rhizobium > Rhizobium sp. S96. The sequence goes on along the minus strand of NZ_JAUDRY010000010.1, from coordinate 353,067 downwards.
ACCGAGCCCGGCTCGACCACCATCCCATCGGGAACCGAATAGGAATACGGCTTTGGGGCAGGCATGGGCACGAGTACCGCAACCGTGCGGTTTGCCGGCGGTGTCTGAAACAAGGCTCCAAAGAGATCGGACGAATCTGTACTCATCGGGCGAGACCATGCCCGCAATGATCCAAAAAGAAAACCTGCGTCTCCGTCTTCCCTCGCCAATCACTCGGGCTTAGGCGTGCTCAAAAAGAATGGGCGGCAACCGTTTCCCGAAGAGGCAGCTGAACGAGCGGCAGAAAGCGGGTACCGGCATCGGTTTTCAGATCATGCACCGTGTGCTGCTCAAGCGCCTTCGTCACATCGTTGATGTCTCCGTCCAGATGCTCCACCGGGATCAGATTGCCGACCGCGAAATCGAAGCGATCGCCGCGCTTGTTCAAGAGTTCGTGAAACACGGTCATGTCGCGGAGTTCCGTCGACCATTTGGCGAACCAGTAGAACAGGCCCGAATTGCGCGCCGTCACATGCACCGGCAGGATCGGCAGGTTGTACTTGCGCGCCAGCCCCACGGCCGAGGTCTTCCAAGGACGCTCGTTCAACTGGCCGTTTGCCCAGTAAGCAATACGGCCGGAAGGGAAAAGGATCGTCGCCTTGCCTTCCTTGACGGCATGATTGGTCAGCAGCAGCGTTTCGCGGGTCTTCAGCTTGCTTTTGTATTCCTCTCGCCATTCGACCGGAATAATCACCTCGGCAAAGCGTGGATTGACGCGCACCGCGTCACGGTTAGCGAAAAGCATCATATCAGGGCGTCGGCTTTTCAGGAGATCGAAAATCGCCACACCATCGGCGATGCCGGTTGGATGATTGCTGACAAGAATGAAGCCGCCGCTCTTGGGGATGCGTTCGTCGTTACGGACATTGATCTCAAGCTCCAGCAGGTCGCTCATATATTCGAAGCACTGGAAACCCGGCATGTTCGCGATGTCGTTGGCGAACTTGATGGCCTTGTTGTAGCGCAGCAGCGTGTAGAGGAACGGACGCATCGCCGGCCAGAGCGGATGACGCACGATGCGTTGGCCGCGCTCCGCGATCAGCGTGTCGACGATGTGGCCCGGTTTGCCGTGGGAGACGAGTGCGACCGCTTCCGCGAGTTGTCCTAAAGCCGTCAGGGATTGGCGCCGTGCCATGCAAAAATCCTGCCTCATTGGGAAACCAGTTGTCGTCAATGGTATGATGGAAGCATGACAAGCACTTGGCCGATATTAGCAATTCCATAACTGTCCCTCGTCCAGAATTGGAAGCCGCACCGGCAAATTCAAGAGGGCCAGAGACGTGAACGAACTCCTGATCATTGCCGACCAGCGCCTGATGACGGAACGCGCCGCCTGGCTTAAGAACCTCGCCAACGAGCGGCGGCTTTCGCAGAACACACTGGACGCGTACGAGCGCGATACCCGCCAGTTTCTGACCTTTCTCACCGGCCATCTCGCAGGTCCGACGACGCTCAAGGACATCCATGCGCTGCGGCCGGCGGACTTCCGCGCCTTTCTCGCAGCACGACGCAAGGAAGGCTCCGGCGCCCGCTCGCTTGGCCGCAATCTTGCGGGCCTGCGCTCGATGCTTCGCTACCTCGAAAAGAAGGGGCTGATCAACGCCGCCGGCGCGGGTGCAGTGCGTTCGCCCAAACAACCGAAGTCATTGCCGAAACCGCTTTCCGACAAGCAGGCGATCACCGTCGTCAGCGACGAGGCGCAGCTTCACGAGGAACCCTGGATCGCCGCCCGCGACGCCGCGGTTTTCGCCCTCCTCTATGGCTGTGGCTTGCGTATCTCTGAGGCACTCGACCTCACGCCGGATGCGCTCGACCGCGGCTCGACCACGCTGCGCATCACCGGCAAAGGCAACAAGACGCGCCTGGTGCCGTTGCTCTCCGTGGTGTCCGATGCGGTGGAGAAGTACCGCGCGCTGTGCCCCTATCATCTGGAGATCGGTGAGCCGCTGTTTCGCGGTGCCCGCGGCGGAAAGCTGCAGGCGGCCATTATCCAGCGCACGATGCAGAAGATGCGCAGCGCCTTCGGCCTGCCGGAGACCGCGACACCGCATGCGCTCCGCCATTCCTTCGCGACCCATCTTCTGGCCGGTGGCGGCGACCTCAGAACCATCCAGGAACTTCTCGGCCATGCCAGCCTGTCGACGACGCAGGTCTACACGGGTGTGGATTCCTCACGTTTGCTTGAAGTTTACGATCGTGCCCATCCACGGGCGTAATCTTTTGTTAACGCCTTCCCTTAAAGGAATATGCGCACGCTATGCGTAAAGCTTGAGCTCCATTTACCGTGACCGGAACACCATCATGACGATCTCCATCGGCCACCGCAGCCTGCGCATCACCTCTCCCGGCAATGTCATGCTCTGGCTGGTTGCTGCTTTTCACATGCTTCTCGCTGCCATGTTGCTGGCCGTACTCTTTTCGGTCTCGCCGGCAGCCGCCGCAGACGACGCCAGCTGCACCGGCCGCAACATCCTGACCGATCTCAAGGAGAACGACCCCGCCCGCTACGCCGCGGTCGTCAAGGAAGGCGGGGCGGTTCCGAACGGCAAGGGTATCTTCTGGAAGATCGAGAAAGCGGGCATCAAGCCTTCATGGCTGCTCGGCAGCATGCATGTCACGGATCCGCGAGTACTGGACCTTCCGCCCCGCACCCAGGCAGCACATGATGCGGCCGACACGATCGTCATCGAGTCCGACGAGATCCTTGACGAAAAGAAGGCGGCTACCGCCCTGCTGATGAAGCCGGAGCTGACGATGTTTACCGATGGAACGACCATCGAGAAACTCCTGTCTCCCGACGACTACGCACGCCTCGAGGAAGGCCTGAAGCAACGCGGCATCCCGCTCGCAGCGGTCTCACGCATGCGCCCGTGGATGATTTCCAGCGTCGTCGCCCTGCCGGGTTGCGAAATGGCCCGCAAGGCAAAAGGCGTGCAGTTCCTTGACCAGAAGATCGCCACCGATGCCGTTGCTTCAGGCAAGCAGGTCAAGGGCCTCGAGACACTCGCCGAACAACTGCAGGCGATGGCCGAGTTGCCGACTGAGTTCCACATGAAGTCGTTGATCGAAACCCTGGCGCTCGGCTCCAAGATGAACGATGTCGTGGAAACCATGACCGACCTCTATCTCAGTGGCGATATCGGTATGACGATCCCGATGCTGAAAACCGTTTCGCCTGATGGCGCCGATGAGGACAGCGACTACGCCGCATTCGAACAGCGCATTATCATTGATCGCAACAAGATCATGGCGGAACGCGCGGCACCCATCCTTGCCAACGGCAACGTGTTCATGGCCGTTGGCGCCCTGCATCTGCCCGGCGAAGGCGGCGTCATCGAACTCCTGCGCAAGCAGGGCTTCACCGTAACGGCAGTCAACTAGCGTCCGACCGTCATTCGGCGAAGGACGTTGCTCTTCCAGTAGAACTGATGAACGAGCGCGCCGGCCACGTGCGCCACAATCAGGATCCACAGGACGACCTTCAGCACATCGGCGTGCAGCGAGCCCGCGGAATCAATTCCGAGGTAGTAAGCGGCAATCCCGGTCACCGGCATCGCGAAGATGAAGGCATACAAGCCGAAATGAACGAGCTTGGCTGCAAGGCGAAAGACCGCGGGCTCCTCGGTGGTTTCAGACGGAGCGCCCTGGACGAGCCGGAGACAGATGCGGACAATGGCGAGCAGCAGGATGGCAATGCCAATATACGCATGTACGTTCGCTGACGAAATCTGGTCAGCGGTCGGGGTCTCGCCGCGTCGAACAATATGGTGCCATTCATTCATGCCATCGGTGAACAGCAGATTGTAGAAGATCAGCACGGCCATGAGCCAGTGAAGAGCCCGCTGTGGCAGGCTGTATGCATCGATCGGTGCGGATGGCATGGGCGTCCCTCGAAGGATATTAGAATCATTCGAAAGTAAAACGGCCGCCTGCCCTGAGACAAGCGGCCATTCATGCATTGCTAAAATTTAATCCTACATATGGATCGGCTTGAAGAATGCAGCCAGCGCGGCTTCCTTCACCGCTTCCGACATGGTCGGGTGGGCGTGGCAGGTGCGGCCGAGGTCTTCGGCGGAGCCGCCGAATTCCATCAGGACGGCGATCTCGTGGATCATTTCGCCGGCGCCGAAGCCGACGATGTGGCCGCCGAGGACGCGGTCGGTGGTCTTGTCCGAGAGGATCTTCACGAAGCCATCCGTTGCCAGCATCGCGCGCGCGCGGCCGTTTGCCGTGAACGGGAACTTGCCGACCTTGTAGGCGACGCCAGCAGCCTTCAGCTCTTCCTCGGTCTTGCCGACAGAGGCGACTTCGGGCTGCGTGTAGACGACGCTCGGGATGACGTCGTAGTTCACATGGCCGTGCTGGCCGGCGAGGATCTCGGCGAGTGCTACGCCTTCGTCTTCAGCCTTGTGCGCCAGCATCGGGCCCTTCACCACGTCGCCGATCGCATAGATGCCGGCAACGTTGGTGCGGAAGTGACCGTCGATCTCGACGCGGCCGCGATTGTCGAGCGCAACGCCCGCTTCCTCGAGACCGAGGCCAGCCGTGTAGGGAATGCGGCCGGTGGAGATCAGCACCACATCGGCTTCGACGGTGACAGCGGCGCCGCCGGCGACCGGCTCGAAGGTCACCTTCGCGCCCTTGCCACCCTTTTCAACGCCCGTCACCTTGGAGCTCAGGTTGATGTCGACGCCCTGCTTGGCGAGCATGCGCTGGAACTGCTTGGAAACGTCGCCATCCATCGCGCCGAGGATCTTGTCGAGATATTCGATGACGGTGACCTTGGCGCCGAGGCGCGACCAGACCGAGCCGAGCTCGAGGCCGATGACACCGCCGCCGACGACGATCATCGTCTCAGGCACCTTGTCGAGCGCGATCGCGCCGGTGGAGGAAACGATCACCTTCTCGTCGATGTCGACCTTTACACCGGGGATGCCGCCAACGTCGGAGCCGGTGGCGATGACGATGTTCTTGCCTTCGATTTCCTGGACCTTGCCGTCCTCAGCCGTAACCGAGACCTTACCTGAAGAGACGATCTTGCCGGTGCCGATGAAGCTGTCGATCTTGTTCTTCTTGAACAGGAAGGCGACGCCATCGACGTTCGACTTCACGGTGGCGTCCTTGTGGGCCATCATCTTGTCGAGGTTCAGCTTAGGCGCCGCGACCTCGATGCCGAGCGCGTCCATGCCGTGGCCGGCCTGATGGAACATTTCCGACGCATGCAGCAGCGCCTTGGAGGGAATGCAGCCGACGTTGAGGCAGGTGCCGCCAAAGGTGGCGCGCTTTTCGACGACGGCGACCTTGAGGCCGAGCTGGGCCGCCTTGATGGCAGCGACATAGCCGCCGGGGCCGGTTCCGATAACGATCACATCATAGGACATTGTTGCTTTTCCTTTTCGTTATTTGCTTAATCCGCCGCGCGGGCGAGCGCGAGACGGAAGCCGAAGCCGACCAGAGCGGCGCCGGTAATGCGGTTGAACCATTTGCCGCTGGCGATGAAGCGATCGCGCACGGCCTTGACGGTGAAGAAGGTGGAGACGGCGGCAAACCAGGCGACCAGCGCGGTCGCCATGCCGATGCCGTAGCTGAACTGGATCAGGCCGGGCGTGTCGTGATGAACGAGCGTCGAAAACAGCGACAGGAAGAACAACACCGGCTTCGGATTCAGCGCATTGGTGATGAAGCCCATGCCGAGGCAGCGCAGCGCCGAGATCGGCTTGCGATCCTCTTCGCTGACCTTGATCTCGGCCACATTGAAGCCCGGCGCGCGGAACGACTTGATGCCGAGATAGACGAGGTAGGCGACACCCGCCCACTTGATCATCGCAAACAGCATCAGCGACTGCGACACGATCAGCCCGAGGCCGAGAATCGTGTAGCTGATGTGGAAGAGCAGCGAGAAGCCCATGCCGATGCCGGTCATGATCGCGGCGCGGCGGCCGTGCACGATGCTCTGACGCAGGATCACCGCGAAATCGGCGCCCGGCACGACGATGAAGATCGAGAAGACGGCCATCAGGCCGAGAAATTCGAGAACATACTGCATGCTCATACCGCCCTTGAAATGATGAACCCGATCATCGGCCGCCGCTTACATTGAGGATCGCGCCGGTGACGTAGGATGCGTCCTGGGATAGCAGATAAAGCACCGCGTCGGCGATCTCTTCCGCCGTTCCGGCGCGCTGCATCGGAATGCTCGGCGCCATGTCGCGCGCCCGATCCGGCAGGCCGCCGGAAGCGTGGATTTCGGTGTCGATGACGCCTGGCCGCACGGCGTTGACGCGCACGCCCTCGGTCGCCACTTCGCGGGCAAGGCCGATGGTGAAGGTGTCGATCGCGGCCTTGGAGGCGGCGTAGTCGACATATTGCGAGGGCGAGCCGATGATCGCCGCCATCGACGAGATATTGACGATCGCCCCGCCCTTGCCGCCATGTTTGGTCGACATGCGGCGCACGGCCTCGGCCGCGCAGAGAATGGAGCCAGTGATGTTGATCCGCATCATCCGCTCGATACGCGCGACCGACATCTCGTCGATACGAGAGGGCGCATCGACGATGCCGGCATTGTTGGTAAGTCCGTCCAGCCGGCCGAAGTGGCGGTCGATGGCTTCGAACATCTGCGTGATATCGGAGGCCTCGCCGACATCGCCCTTGATCGCGATGGCATCACCGCCGCCGGCCTTGATCTTCGCCACGACCTCATCGGCCGCAGCCTTGTTGGCGGCATAGTTCACCGCGACGCGCCAGCCCTTGGCGGCCGCCAACAGGCTGATCGCAGCCCCGATGCCACGGCTGCCGCCGGTCACGAGAAGAACGGGTTGGTCACTCATGACGCACATTCCTTGAAGTCGAGCACATCCCAGGGCGCGACCGATGCCTTGCCCTCGCCCCAGATCGAGGAGGCGCGGATAGCCGGACCGATACCGGGCAGCACGATCTTGTCGGCTGCCTGCCCCGCTTCCGGCTGCAGATTGTTCATCTCGCCCTTGGCATCGATGCCATAGACCATGCCCTGCCAGATCGTGCAGGCATTGAGATCGTCGCCAGTCACGTCACCACCAGGGCAATTGAACATCACCATGCCGATTGAGCGATCCGGGTCTTCCGACGGCATGACATAGCCGTCGAGCACCATCGATGTCTTCAGCACCTTGATCTTGAACTGGTTGCTCGCCGCCGCCGCTTTGGAATTGAGCGGCATGAACCGCAACTCGTACGCACCATCGCGATCGGTATAGACTGCGCTACCCTGCTTGCACTCCGCCGCCATCAGCGGCTGGCAGCAAAGCAAGGCGAGTATTGTCGCCGAAAGCGTAACCCGGAGCTTGCGCATCATCACGCCCTCACCTGCATGCCGAACATCGGCGCCTTCGCCATCGAACGGGCGAGAGCGGACATCGTGTTCCAGAAGGGGTAGACGGGTTCCAGCGACATCAGGTGTTCCGGTGCTGAGGCGAAAAGGGCCGCTCGCGCGGCCCTGTCGGTCTCTTAGAGATCGAGAACGAGGCGTTCCGGATCTTCCAGGCTTTCCTTGACGCGCACGAGGAAGGTAACCGCTTCCTTGCCGTCAACAATACGGTGGTCGTAGGAGAGCGCGAGATACATCATCGGGCGGATGACGATCTGGCCCCCAACGACGACGGGACGATCCTGGATCTTGTGCATGCCGAGAATGCCCGACTGCGGCGCGTTCAGGATCGGCGAGGACATCAGCGAACCGTAGACGCCGCCATTGGTGATGGTGAAGGTGCCGCCCTGCATGTCGGCCATCGAGAGCGAACCGTCACGAGCAGCCTTGGCGAGACGGCCGAGGTCCTTTTCGATTTCGGCGATCGACATCTGGTCTGCATCGCGGATGATCGGAACGACGAGGCCCTTGTCGGTGCCGACGGCCATGCCGACGTGGCAGTAGTTCTTGTAGATGATGTCGGTGCCGTCGATTTCGGCGTTGACGGCGGGCAGTTCCTTCAGCGCGTGGGTGACGGCCTTGGTGAAGAAGCCCATGAAGCCGAGCTTCACGCCGTGCTTCTTTTCAAACACGTCCTTGTACTTGGCGCGCAGCGCCATCACGGCGCTCATGTCCACCTCGTTGTAGGTGGTGAGCATCGCGGCGGTGTTCTGGGCGTCCTTGAGGCGCTTGGCGATCGTCTGGCGCAGGCGCGTCATCTTCACGCGCTCTTCGCGACCGGCATCCTCGACCGTCGACGGGCCGCGTGCGGCAACCGGAGCAGCGGCAGGGGCTGCCGGAGCGGCGATGCCCTTGGCGACGGCAGCGATCACGTCGCCCTTCAGAACCTGGCCACGCTTGCCGGAGCCATCGACCTGATCGGCCGAGAGGTTGTTTTCAGCGAGCATCTTCGAAGCAGCCGGCGCCGGCGGCATCGAGGAAGCGGTAGCGGAAGCCGAAGCAGCGGCAGCAACCGGAGCAGCAGCGGCAGGAGCCGGCTCGGCAGCCTTGGCGGGCGCTGCGGCCGGAGCGGCGGCGGCTGCACCTGCGGAAGCGGCGATCTGGCCGAGCAGCGCGTCGAGACCGACGGTTTCGCCGGCCTGTGCGACGATTTCGGAGAGTACGCCGGCAGCCGGTGCCGGAACTTCGATGGTCACCTTGTCGGTTTCAAGCTCCACCAGCGGCTCGTCGGCCTTGATGACATCGCCGACCTTCTTGAACCAGGTGCCGACGGTTGCCTCGCTGACGGATTCACCGAGAGTTGGAACGCGGATTTCTGTGGCCATTGTTCAAATCCTGAATTTTGATCTTTGTGATATGGGACGGCGTCGCGGCGCAGACGGCCGATATGAATTATGCGGAGAGGAAACGCGGCGCGCTCCCTCCCCGATCTCATTCTCGTTAGCCGCCGAGCGCGTCCTCGAGGAACGCGGCGAGCTGTGCCAGATGCTTGGACATCAGGCCGGTTGCGGGCGATGCCGCGGCCGGACGTCCGGTGTAGCGAACGCGCTGGTACTTCGCATCGATATGGGCAAGCACCCATTCCAGATACGGGTCGATGAACGACCACGCACCCATGTTTTTCGGCTCTTCCTGGCACCAGACCATTTCCGCGTTGCGGAAGCGGGAGAGCTCGTTGATAAGCGCCTTGGCCGGGAACGGATAGAGCTGTTCGACACGCAGCAGATAGACGTCGTCGATGCCGCGCTTTTCGCGCTCTTCCAGAAGGTCGTAATAGACCTTGCCGGTGCACATAACGACGCGACGGATCTTGTTGTCCTTCTGCAGCTTGATTGGGCCGTCCTTGATGACCTCCGCATCGTCCCACAAGAGGCGATGGAAGGAGGACTCGCCGGCCATTTCGGCCAGACCCGATACCGCGCGCTTGTGGCGCAACAGCGACTTCGGCGTCATCAGGATCAGCGGCTTGCGGAAGTCGCGCTTCACCTGGCGGCGCAGGATGTGGAAGTAGTTCGCCGGCGTCGTGACGTTGGCGACCTGCATGTTGTCTTCAGCACAAAGCTGCAGGAAGCGCTCGAGGCGGGCGGAAGAGTGTTCCGGACCCTGGCCTTCATAACCATGCGGCAGCAAGCAGACGAGACCGGACATGCGCAGCCACTTGCGTTCGCCCGACGAGATGAACTGGTCGAACACGACCTGCGCACCGTTGGCGAAGTCGCCGAACTGGGCTTCCCAGAGCGTCAACGCGTTCGGACGGGCCAGCGAATAACCGTACTCGAAGCCGAGAACAGCTTCTTCCGAAAGCATCGAGTTGATGACTTCGTAGCGGGCCTGGCTCGGAGACAGGTTGGCAAGCGGGATATAGCGCTCTTCCGTCTCCTGATCGTAGAGAACCGAGTGACGCTGCGAGAAGGTGCCGCGTTCGCAATCCTGGCCGGAGAGGCGGATCTTGTGGCCTTCGACGACGAGCCCGCCGAACGCCAGCGCTTCCGCCGTTGCCCAGTCGATGCCCTCGCCGGTCGAGATCATGTTGGCGCGATTTTCCATGAAGCGCTGGATCGTGCGGTGCGCATGGAAACCTTCAGGGATCTCAGACAGCTTGCGGCCGATTTCCTTCAGTTGCTTCATCGGCACGGCGGTCTTGCCGCGACGCTGCTCGTCGGCATTGTCGGCCGTGCGCAGACCAGCCCATTCGCCGTCGAGCCAGTCGGCCTTGTTCGGCTTGTAGCTCTGGCCGGCCTCGAACTCCTGCTCGAGATGCGCACGCCAGTCGGCCTTCATCTTTTCGACTTCGCCTTCGCTCAGCACGCCTTCGCCAACGAGGCGTTCCGCGTAGAGCTGCAGCACAGTCTTGTGGGCACGGATGACCTTGTACATCTTCGGCTGCGTGAAGGACGGCTCGTCGCCTTCGTTGTGGCCGTAGCGGCGATAGCAGAACATGTCGAGGACGACAGGCTTGTGGAACTTCATGCGAAATTCCATGGCAATCTTGGCGCCGTAGACGACAGCTTCCGGATCGTCACCGTTGACGTGCAGGATCGGCGCTTCGATCATCTTGGCGACGTCGGACGGATAGGGCGACGAACGCGAGAAGGCCGGGTTCGTGGTGAAGCCGATCTGGTTATTGATGATGACGTGCATCGTGCCGGCAACGCGGTGACCGCGCAGACCGGAGAGACCGAGAATTTCGGCAATCACGCCTTGGCCGGCAAAAGCGGCGTCGCCGTGGATGAGGAGCGGCAGAACCTTGGCGCGCTCCGACAGCGGAATGGTATCGCCGTCCCAGACGGTGGCGCCCATGTCCTGCTTGGCGCGCGCCTTGCCCATGACGACGGGGTCAACGATCTCAAGGTGCGACGGGTTGGCCGTCAGCGACACGTGAACCTTGTTGCCGTCGAACTCGCGGTCCGAGGAAGCGCCGAGATGGTACTTCACGTCACCGGAACCTTCGACTTCGTCAGGCGCGTAGGAGCCGCCCTTGAACTCGTGGAAGATGGCGCGATGCGGCTTGCCCATGACCTGGGAAAGCACGTTCAGGCGGCCGCGGTGGGCCATACCGAAAACCGCTTCCTTGAGGCCGAGATTGCCGCCGCGCTTCAGGATCTGCTCAAGTGCCGGGATCAGCGACTCGCCACCGTCGAGGCCGAAACGCTTCGTGCCCTTGAACTTGACGTCCAGGAACTGCTCGTAGCCCTCGGCTTCGATGATCTTGGCAAGGATTGCCTTCTTGCCCTCGACGGTGAAGGCCACGCCCTTGTCGGGACCTTCGATCCGTTCCTGGATCCAGGCCTTTTCCTCGGGGTTCGAGATGTGCATGAACTCGACGCCGAGCGTCGAGCAGTAGGTGCGCTCGAGGATCTCGATCATCTCAGGGATGGTCGCGTATTCGAGACCCAGCACGTTGTCGATGAAGATCTTGCGGTCGTAGTCAGCGGCGGTGAAACCGTAGTTTTCCGGCGACAGTTCCTTGTAGTCTTCAACAGGTGCAGCGATGCCGAGCGGATCGAGCTTGGCATGCAGGTGGCCGCGCATGCGATAGGCACGGATCATCATGATGGCGCGCACGCTGTCGCGGGTCGCCTGCAGGATGTCGGCACCGTCCGTCGGCTTGCCGGCGGCTTCCGCCTTCGCCTTGACCTTGGTCTCGACGACCTTTTCGATCACGCCCCAGTCGCCATCGAGCGCCGAAACGAGATCACCGCTGGCCTGCAGCGGCCAGTTCTTCTTGCGCCAGGACGCGCCCTTGGCGGCCCGCTTCACATCATCAGGATTGTCTTCCAGCGCCTTGAAGAAGGCACGCCATTCTTCGTTGACCGATGCCGGGTCGTCCTCATAGCGCGCATAGAGCTGCTCGATGTAAGCAGCGTTGGCGCCATCCAGGAACGAGGTGATCTGAAACTGCTCGTTGGCTTCTTGCCGTGCCATGGGTTCCACGCGGACGTTTGCGCCCGCCTCCTGACTTTGTGATTTGCCGATCCCATCGACCGGCTGCCGCATCTTCATGTTCAGCCGCCTGTCCGCGGCTCAGTCTTGGTTCGAACCGGGCAGCACGCAAAGCGCATCCTGCCCGGGGTATAGATTGGATTAGCCCTTGAGGACTTCAACCAGCGTCGTGCCGAGGCGTGCCGGCGAAGGCGAAACCTTGATGCCGGCTGCTTCCATGGCAGCGATCTTGGATTCCGCATCGCCCTTGCCGCCGGAAACGACAGCGCCGGCGTGGCCCATGGTGCGGCCCTTCGGAGCGGTACGACCAGCGATGAAGCCGGCCATCGGCTTCTTGCGGCCCTTCTTGGCTTCGTCGATCAGGAACTGTGCCGCGTCTTCTTCAGCCGAACCGCCGATTTCGCCGATCATGATGATCGAGGTCGTGGCTTCGTCGGCCAGGAACATCTCGAGCACGTCGATGAACTCGGTGCCCTTGACCGGGTCGCCGCCGATGCCGACAGCCGTCGTCTGGCCGAGGCCTTCGTTCGACGTCTGGAAAACGGCTTCGTAGGTCAGCGTGCCGGAGCGCGAAACGATACCGACCGAACCCTTGCGGAAGATCGAGCCCGGCATGATGCCGATCTTGCATTCTTCCGGTGTCAGGATACCCGGGCAGTTGGGGCCGAGCAGTCGCGACTTGGAGCGGTCGAGGCGAGCCTTGACGCGAACCATGTCCATAACCGGGATACCCTCGGTGATGCAGGTGATGAACGGGATCTCGGCGTCGATCGCCTCGATGATCGCGTCAGCGGCACCAGCCGGCGGAACGTAGATGACCGAAGCGTCGGCACCGGTGCGTTCCTTGGCTTCGGCAACCGATGCGAAGATCGGCAGGCTTTCGCCCTTCGAGCCGGTCCAGGTTTCACCACCCTTCTTCGGGTGGATACCGCCGACCATCTGCGTGCCATAATAGGCGAGCGCCTGTTCGGTGTGGAAAGTACCGGTCTTGCCGGTCAGGCCCTGAACGAGAACCTTGGTATTCTTGTTTACGAGAATAGACATCTATCAGGTCCTCAAATTAGGCGTTGATCGCCGCGACGATCTTCTTGGCAGCATCGTCGAGATCGTCAGCTGCCGTGATCGCGAGACCGGATTCGTTGAGGATCTTCTTGCCGAGTTCGACATTAGTGCCTTCGAGGCGAACGACGAGCGGAACCTTGAGACCGACTTCCTGAACCGCTGCGACAACGCCTTCGGCGATGACGTCGCACTTCATGATGCCGCCGAAGATGTTGACGAGGATACCCTCGACCTTCGGGTCAGCCGTGATGATCTTGAAGGCTGCAGCAACCTTGTCCTTGCCGGCGCCACCGCCGACGTCGCAGAAGTTTGCCGGCTCCTTGCCGTAGAGCTTGATGATGTCCATCGTCGCCATGGCGAGACCGGCGCCGTTGACCATGCAGCCGATGTTGCCGTCGAGGGCAACGTAGGCGAGGTCCCACTTCGAGGCTTCGATTTCCTTGGCGTCTTCTTCGGTCTCGTCGCGCAGCGCCTTGACGTCGTCATGGCGGAACAGAGCGTTGCCGTCGAAGGACATCTTGGCGTCGAGAACGCGCAGGTGGCCGTCCTTCATGACGATCAGCGGGTTGACTTCGAGGAGCGCCATGTCCTTTTCGCCGAACGCCTTGTAGAGCGCCGGGAACAGCGACTTGGCGTCTTCAGCGGCAGCACCGGAAAGTTCCAGAGCCTTGACAATCTTGGCGACGTCGTCAGCCGTCACGCCCGTTTCCGGGTTGATGGCGATCGTGTGGATCTTCTCGGGCGTGTCGTGGGCGACAGCTTCGATATCCATGCCGCCTTCGGTCGAAACCACGAAGGCAAGCTGACCGACCGAACGGTCGACCAGCAGCGAGCAATAGAGTTCGCGATCGATGTCGGCACCGTCTTCGATATAGAGACGGTTGACCTGCTTGCCGGCTTCGCCCGTCTGCGCCGTTACCAGCGTGTTGCCGAGCATTTCCTTGGCGTGAGCGACGACTTCGTCGATCGACTTGGCAAGGCGAACGCCGCCCTTGGCGTCGGGGCCAAGTTCCTTGAACTTGCCCTTGCCGCGGCCACCAGCGTGGATCTGGCTCTTGACCACGTAGAGCGGGCCCGGCAGCGACTTGGCAGCGGCTTCGGCTTCCTCGACCTTGAGGATCGGCACGCCCTTGGCGACCGGCGCGCCATAGCCCTTCAGGAGAGCCTTGGCCTGATATTCATGAATGTTCATGGATCTATTCCTGTTTGGATTGCGTCAGCGATCGGCCGGCTTACTTCAGCGACGGCGCGATGTTGATGCAGGCTTCGCACAGGCCGGCGACAGCGCCGACGGACTTGTCGAATGCTTCTCTTTCGGCCTTGTTGAGATCGATCTCGATGATGCGCTCGACGCCGCCGGCGCCGATGACCGTGGGAACGCCGACATACATGTCCTTGACGCCGTACTGGCCGGTGAGCTGCGCTGCGCAAGGCAGGACGCGCTTCTTGTCCTTGAGGTAGGATTCAGCCATTTCGATCGCCGAGGCGGCCGGTGCGTAGTAGGCCGAGCCGGTCTTCAGCAGACCAACGATTTCGGCGCCGCCATCACGGGTGCGCTGGATGATTTCCTCGAGGCGCTCCTTGGTGACCCAACCCATGGTGACGAGGTCGGTGAGCGGGATGCCGGCAACGGTGGAGTAACGTGCGAGCGGCACCATCGTGTCGCCGTGGCCGCCGAGAACGAATGCGGTGACGTCCTGTACGGAAACATTGAATTCCTTGGAGAGGAACAGACGGAAGCGCGAGCTGTCCAGAACGCCGGCCATGCCGACGACCTTGTTGGCCGGGAGGCCGGAGAACTTCTGCAGCGCCCAGACCATGGCGTCGAGCGGGTTGGTGATGCAGATCACGAAGGCGTTCGGGGCATACTTCTTGATGCCGGCGCCGACCTGTTCCATGACCTTGAGGTTGATGCCAAGCAGGTCGTCGCGGCTCATGCCCGGCTTGCGGGCGACGCCGGCGGTGACGATGCAGACGTCTGCGCCTTCAATTGCGGAGTAGTCGCTTGCGCCGGTCAGGTTGGCATCGAAGCCTTCAACCGGCGAGGACTGCGCGATGTCGAGGCCCTTACCCTGCGGGATGCCGTCGGCGATATCGAAGAGAACGATGTCACCCAGCTCCTTGAGGCCGGCGAGATGCGCCAGCGTGCCACCAATCATGCCAGAACCAATGAGAGCGATTTTGTTACGCGCCATTTCGGTGTTTCCTTTGCGACCAAAATTCGTCGGGCGGTGCGGGGGAGGCTCGCCCAATTGCAAAAATCGCATAGACCCAAAGGCCAAAAATGGCAAACGATTATTTTTGGCCCAGGAATTTCAATCGTTTAGAACATAAAATTCTTACGTAAACGTAAGAAAAATTGTCACCAAAACGTTACTCGGCGGCCCGTCTTTCCTGATGCAGGGCTAGATATTCAGCGCTGCGCATCTCAAACAAGCGCGATACCGTACGATCAAACTCGAAGCCCTCTGTACCACGCGCGTGTGTCAACAAATTCTCAGGCATTGCTGCCGCGGAAACATAGAGCCGCACAGCATGGTCGTAAAGCGTGTCTATTAGAATAATGAAACGTTTGATTTGATTCCGCTTGTCGGGTCCGAGCAGCGGAACATGATCCAGAAAAATGGCATCAAAACGCTCGGAAATAGCAAGGAAGTCCGCGGCGCCCAGCGGCTTTTCACACAGATCCGCGAAGGAGAAGCGCGCGAGACGGTCGGCTGCAAGCGGCACGTGGATGGAGCGCCCCTTCATCGGAAGCTCCAGCGGCTTTGCCTTGCGACCATGCAGCGCCTGGGTCCAGGAGGCGTCCATCGCCATATCGGCGCGCTCGTCGAGCGGCGTAAGGTAGACGGGAAGACTGTCTACCTTCTCCATCCGGTAGTCCGTCGGAGAGTCGAGAGAAACTACATCGACATGCGCCGCCAGCAAATCTAGGAAGGGCAGGAACAGGCTGCGATTGAGACCGTCCATGTAAAGGTTCTTCGGCTCGACGTTCGACGTAGCAACGAGAACGCAACCACGCCGGAACAGCTCTGAAAACAGCCGCGAAAGGATCATCGCGTCGGCGATATCGGTGACGGTGAATTCGTCGAAGCACAACAGCTCGGCCTCGCCATACAGCGCTGCAGCGACAACCGGGATCGGATCAGCCTGCTTCGTCTCGCCGTTTTTCAGCTTCAGACGGTGAGCTGCGATGCGATTGTGCACATCTGCCATGAACTCGTGAAAATGCGCGCGGCGCTTCTTGGTGCAGGGCGCCATCTCGAAGAACATGTCCATGAGCATCGTCTTGCCGCGACCGACGCTGCCGTAGATGTAGAGGCCCTTGACCTTTTCCGACGGCTTCTTCTTGGCCGCAAACAGCCAGCCGAGCGCGCTCGCCTTGGCGGCGGGACGCTTCTGTTTCAGCGTCGAAAGCACCCGGTCGAGGCACTTCGCCACCTGCATTTGGGCTAAATCGGTTTGAAGCGAACCCGAGGCCGTCAGCGATTTCAATTCCTCGCTGACGCTCAAGCTGTAGTCTGGCATCGGTTGCATAAAAGGGTCCGCCTATGCAGGATCGGCGGCCCGAGCCGCCGGATCGCTTATCGGCTCAGAGTGATCGGCTGCCCGGTATTGGTCTGGCCGCTGAACGCATTGTCGGCGGTCTTGTAGACGCTGCCGATCTGGTTTCCGCTGCGATCCTTCAGGAGAACCTGCTTGCCGGAGACTTCCCAGGAACCCATCGCCGTCAGCTCGCCGACGCAGCCGCGTGTACCGCCGCGCGATCCGCTGCCGAGATTGGTAAGCGTCAGGAACATGTCGCACGAACCGTTGACGCGCCAGCTGCCCACCATCGATTCCTTGGTGACGTCCATCGCGTTCGACGCCACAGCCGTCGGCTGGCCGCCCGCGACCGGCGCGTTCGCCGTCGGCGCTGCCGGGAACTGCGACGAGCCTGTCGGCGGCGGAAGCTGACCGCCCTGAACCGACGGAACCGGCTGTGCCGTCAAAGGCGCCGGAGCCGCACTATAGCTTGCATCATTGTATGCGGTGCGCTGGCAGCCAGCTAACGACAGAATGACTACGAGACCTGTCGCCACATGTCTGAACTGCATCATGATACTCCTGATTTTTCCAGTATTGCCCTGAAGTTGCCGCGCAATCACGGCGGAATTATCTTGAAAGGGCGTATTGAATCAAGCCAGATCAAGGAGATTTTGCATCAGGATCGGCTCATGTTCGCCATCCCGAGACAAATTTGGCGCAGTCCGGCACAATCAAACCTTGGTGATCTGTCAAAAAGAAGGGCCGCAAGCGCGGCCCTGGCTTTCAGTCGTCAGACGCGACGCTCGACCATCATCTTCTTGATCTCCGCAATCGCCTTGGCCGGGTTAAGGCCCTTCGGGCAAGTCTGCGCGCAGTTCATGATCGTGTGGCAGCGATAAAGGCGGAAGGGATCCTCGAGATTGTCGAGGCGCTCGCCGGTTGCTTCGTCGCGAGAATCGATCAGCCAGCGATAGGCCTGCAGGAGGACAGCCGGACCGAGGTAACGGTCGCCGTTCCACCAGTAGCTCGGACAGGAGGTCGAGCAGCAGGCGCAGAGAATGCACTCGTAAAGACCGTCAAGCTTCTGGCGATCTTCGTGGCTCTGCTTCCATTCCTTGGCTGGCGTCGGCGACACCGTCTTCAGCCACGGCTCGATCGAGCGATGCTGGGCGTAGAAGTTGGTGAGGTCGGGAACCAGATCCTTGACGACGGGCATATGCGGCAAAGGATAGATCTTTACCGAACCCTTGATCTCATCCAGACCCTTGGTGCAGGCGAGCGTGTTCGTGCCGTCAATGTTCATCGCGCACGAACCGCAGATGCCTTCGCGACAGGAACGGCGCAGTGTCAGCGTCGGGTCGATGTTGTTCTTGATATAGAGCAGGCCGTCGAGCACCATCGGGCCGCAATTGTCGACATCGATGTAGAAGGTGTCGATCGACGGGTTCTGGCCGTCGTCGGGGCTCCAGCGGTAGACGCGGAATTCGCGGGTGTTCGTGGCCCCTGCGGGCTTCGGCCACACTTTGCCTTCGCGCATCTGGGAGTTCTTGGGAAGAGCGAGTTCTACCATGTCCAGTTCCTCTTAGTAGACACGAGCCTTGGGCGCGATCTTCTGGGGATCGATGCCCTCTGCGATGAGCTCGGTGTGAACCGGGCGGTAGTCGAGCTTGACGTCGCCGGCGTCGTTGACCCAGGCAAGCGTGTGCTTGCGCCAGTTGACGTCGTCGCGGCCGGCGAATGCGCCTTCCGTGTAGTCTTCGCGGGCGTGGGAACCACGGCTCTCCTTGCGGGCCTCGGCGCCGTAGATCGTCGTGATGGCGTTGGCCATCAGGTTCTGCAGCTCGAGCGTTTCGACAAGGTCGGAGTTCCAGATCATCGAGCGATCGGTGACCTTGATGTCACGCATTTCCTGCCAGATGGCGGATATGCGCTTGCAGCCCGACTCCAGCGATTCCTGCGTACGGAATACGGCAGCGTCTTCCTGCATGGCGCGCTGCATCTTCTCCCGCAGCACGGCCGTCGGCGTACCGCCGCTGGCGTGACGCAGACCATCGAAGCGGTCCATGATCTTGTCACAGGCAGCAACGTTAAGATGCGGAACGGGTGCCGCGCGATCAATAACCTCACCGGCGCGGATGGCGGCGGCGCGGCCGAAGACCACGAGGTCGATCAGCGAGTTCGAGCCGAGGCGGTTGGCGCCGTGTACCGAGGCGCAGCCGGCTTCGCCGACCGCCATGAGGCCCGGAATGATTCTTTCAGGATTGGAGCTGTCAGCGTTCAGCACTTCGCCCCAGTAGTTCGTCGGAATGCCGCCCATGTTGTAGTGGACGGTCGGCAGAACCGGGATCGGCTCGCGCGTCACGTCGACACCGGCGAAGATCTTGGCGCTCTCGGAAATCCCCGGCAGGCGCTCATGCAGAACGGCCGGATCGAGGTGGTCGAGATGCAGGAAGATGTGGTCCTTGTTCTTGCCGACGCCGCGACCTTCGCGGATCTCGAGCGTCATGCAGCGCGAAACGACGTCGCGCGAGGCAAGGTCCTTGGCCGAAGGCGCATAGCGTTCCATGAAGCGCTCACCCTCGGAGTTGACGAGGTAGCCGCCTTCGCCGCGCGCGCCTTCCGTGATCAGACAGCCGGAGCCGTAGATGCCGGTCGGGTGGAACTGCACGAACTCCATGTCCTGGAGCGGCAGGCCGGCGCGGGCAACCATGCCGCCGCCGTCGCCGGTGCAGGTATGCGCCGAGGTCGCCGAGAAATAGGCGCGGCCGTAGCCGCCGGTCGCCAGCACCACCATCTTGGCGGCGAAGCGATGGATCGTGCCGTCGTCGAGATTCCAGGCGACGACACCGGTACAGCGGCTGCCGTCATCCGACATGATCAGGTCGAGCGCGAAGTACTCGATGAAGAATTCCGCGTTGTTGCGCAGCGACTGGCCATAGAGCGTGTGCAGGATGGCGTGACCGGTACGGTCGGCAACGGCGCAGGTGCGCTGTACCGGCGGGCCTTCGCCGTAGTTCTGCATGTGGCCGCCGAACGGACGTTGGTAGATCTTGCCTTCTTCGTTACGCGAGAAGGGAACGCCGTAGTGCTCGAGCTCATAAACCGCCTTCGGCGCTTCCATGGTCAGGTACTGCATGGCATCGACGTCGCCGAGCCAGTCCGAGCCCTTGACGGTATCGTAAAGGTGCCACTGCCAGCTGTCCGGCGTCATGTTGCGCAGCGAGGCGGCGATGCCGCCCTGTGCGGCAACCGTGTGCGAGCGGGTCGGGAATACCTTGGTGATGCAGGCGGTCTTGAAGCCCTGCTCGGCCATGCCGAGCGTGGCGCGGAGACCCGCGCCGCCGGCGCCGACGACGATCACGTCATACGAGTGATCGACGTATTTGTAGGCCTTCCCATTCTGAGCGGGTGAAGTCGGTGCCATGATACGGTTATCCTACGAATGCGATTTTCAGAATGGCGAAGAGACAGAGCCCCGCCATCAGTATCGAAAAGAAGCTGTTGAGCATCAGAAGACCGAGCTTGGCGAATTCGCCGTGCACGTAGTCCTCGATGATGACCTGCATGCCGAGCTTCATATGAATGATGCCCGAAATGACCATCAGAGCCATAACCACGGCGACGAACGGGTTCGACAGCTCGTGAACAACCTCTGCATAAGGCTGGCCCGCATGAACGATCATGAAAATGATGAAGAAGAGAAAGAGCGGTACGTTGGCAACCGCCGTGACGCGCTGGCGCCAGAAATGATCCGTGCCTTCCTTGGCCGAACCAAGGCCGCGAACCTTACCCAGAGGGGTACGCATATCCATGAGAGCAACCTTCAGAAGCGAATGACGAAGCCGATCACCCAGACCAGCACGGTCAGACAGAGCGAGGCAATGATATTGAGCTTGGCGAGCTTGGTCGAAAATGCCTTGTCGAAGCCGTAGCCGAGGTCCCACATGAAGTGGCGGAAACCGCCGAGCATGTGATGGATCAGCGCCCAGGTGTAGCCGAGCAGCACGAGCTTGCCGATGAAGCTGCCGAGGATCCAGTTGACCCAATCGTAATAGGCTTGTCCGGTCGCCGCAGCGATCAGCCACCAGGCGATCAGAAGCGTGCCGACATAGAGCGCGCCACCGGTAATGCGGTGGATGATCGACATAGCCATGGTGGGGATTAGTTTGTAAATTTGCAAATGCGGCGACAGGGGCCGATTATTTGTCACGTTCGCCATCAGAACCTCGCGGCGTCTTTCTGCGCTCCTGGGATCCAGGAAGCATCCAAGCAATCACACGATTGACAAAAAGCTATGTGTGCGTTGCATCAATGGCGACGTTTAATCACGGAAACCCCTAACGACAAGTATAATTGCGGCGCTGCGGGAATTTAATCGATTTGCGTCTTGACGCCGCTGGTTTGGCGCCCAAATCCGCCCTGATTGCCCACCTTGCCCCATGATTTTTCAACGTTTGGTGGACAACCCGGCGCTTTTGGCGCATTTTCGCGTTAACGCTTTGTTAAGCATTCGGTTTCCGGAGACCAGCGCGATGTGGAAGACGTCATCGAAACTTGTTTCGCTCGCTATTGCGACGCTCATTGCCCTGCCGGCGGCCGCGGGCGATTTCGGCGGTCGTGCATTTCCACGCCATCACGGGTTTGGTAACGGCCCCTCTCTCGTCGGACAGCACGGCGGCTGGAGAAGCGTTCCCGCTGGCTTCACAGGCCGACACTTCGCCGACGGGCACGACGGCTTCGACCGCCGCCATTTTCGCAATCGGCTGTTGAAACGCTTCGACTCGCCCTCGACCAATTTTGCGCGCAACAACGTCGTTATCGTCGTCCAGGGCGCGCAGGCAGGGGGAGCCGCTGACACTTATGCCGGTTCGTCTTTTGTCTATGACGCAAATGGCGGCACCTATGTCGGCGGCAGCAGCGGCAGTTTCTACCGCTACCAGCCCACGGTGGCGCTTGCCCCCGTGGCGAAGGTGATTAACGTCACGGCCAAGAGCAGCGGTTGCTCTTACGAAGCGGGCGTCTGCGTCATCCGGCCGTGAAATCTCAACGCGTGAAACGCCAGACGGTGGTCTTCTTGACTTCGCTGTCTTCGAGCGCGCGCGTCACCGGCACCTCGTAAACGGCGCAGGCCTCCAGCCGATTTTTGGGCAGATAGGCACGACCGGGATCGCCAACGACTACACTGACGCAGTCTGACGCCAGCCGCTCGAACCATGGCACAAGCGCTTCCGCAAAATCACGATCGTAGAAGACGTCGCCAGCCAGCAGCACATCCGCTTCGATCGCGCTGCCGATGAGGTCGGCATTCGTAAAATCGACCTCGACGTTATTGAGTTCCGCGTTCAACGCCACTGCGGTCGCTGTCCACGGATCGATATCGGCGGCAAGCACCTTGTCAGCGCCAGCCATCTTCGCCGCAATCGCCACCAGTCCGGAGCCGCTGGCGAAATCCACCACCCTCTTGCCGCTGACGATCGAAGGATGATCGAGCACATAGCGTGCCAGCCCCTGCCCACCGGCCCAGGCAAAGGCCCAGAACGGTGGCGGCAGGCCGATTTCCGCCAGCTCCTCCTCCGTCTTCAGCCATAGCTCGTGAGCCTCGGTCGCCAGATGCAACCGGATCTCCGGCACATGCGGCGGCGCCATCGGGCTCGTATTGCCACGAATGAAGATCGCGGGGTTGGTCTTCAATGGCTGATCACCGCGGCGGGTTGTCGAGACCGCCCATGCGGCAAACCTCAAGCCATTCCTCGTCGGTGACGGGCTGCACGGAAAGCCGCATCGACGTTACCAGCGACATCTTCGACAGCTTCTCGTTCGCCTTCACGTCCTTGAGCGTGACCGGCTTCGGCATATCGCGGACCGCGCGGATGTCGACACAATCCCACTTCGGATCGCCCTTGGCGGTCGAGTCGGGATGCGACAGCGCGCAGACCTCGACGATGCCGACGATCTCGAGCCCGTCATTGGAATGATAGAAGAAACCCTTGTCACCGATCTGCATTGCCCGCATGTTGTTGCGGGCAAGATAGTTGCGAACGCCGGTCCATTCGGTGCCTTTCTCGCCCGCAGCCTTCTGCTGCTCCCAGGACCATGCGGCCGGTTCGGATTTGTAGAGCCAGTGCGCCACCGTCATGCCTCCGGCTTGTTGAAGACCCAGTTGAATGCCTGAACCTCGACGCTTTCGAACAAGCCGGCCTTTGCGTAGGGATCCGAATCCGCAATCGCCCTTGCGGCTTCGATCGTCTCGGCTTCCACGATCACCAGGCTACCGGAAGGCTTGCCGTCGGAATCGAGAAACGGGCCTGCCATCTTCAGCGTGCCGGCTGCATTCAGCGCGTTGAGATGCTCGACATGAGCAGGCCGTGTGTCCATGCGAACGTTCAGGTGGCCCGGCTTGTCCTTGCAAACAAAAGCGAAAAGCATGTCAGTTCTCCTATTCGGTCGTGATCGGCCGCGTCATCAACTGGTCGATGGCCTCGGCGATGCCGAGCTTGCCATCGATAATGGCGGACACTGCGTCGGTGATCGGCATATCAATGCCGAGCGATTTTGCCATCCTGGAAACCACCGCCGCCGCAAAGGCGCCTTCGACAAGTTCACCATGCGCGGGATCACGAGTCTCGCCGCGCCCGAGCGCAATGCCGAAGCGCAGGTTGCGCGATTGATGGCTTGTGGCGGTCAAAACCAGATCGCCCAGGCCCGAGAGGCCAGGCACGGAATCGGACTGCCCGCCCTTGGCGACAACAAAGCGTGACATCTCCGCCAGCCCGCGAGCGATCAGCGCGGCACGCGCCGAGTCACCTAGGCCGGCACCCTCGACGATGCCGCAGGCAATCGCCAGCACGTTCTTGAGCGCGCCGCCAAGCTGTACACCGATCCGATCCGACGACGGATAGAGGCGAAAGGTCCTGCCTGAAATCGCCTGCGCCAGCCGCTCGGCGATCTCGCGATTCTCGGCGGCGATTACCATGGCCGTCGGCAGCCCACTGGCGATATCGGCAGCAAAACCCGGCCCCGACAGCACGGCGATCCGGTGCCCGGGCAAGACGCGCTCCAGCATGTCGGTCAACAGATTGCCAGTCGCCTTCTCGATCCCCTTGGCACAGGTCACGACGATAGCGTCCTTAGCCAGGTAAGGTTCGTATTGCCGCGCGGCATCCGCCTGCGCCTGCGAGGGCATTGCGAAAAGCACGATGCCGGCATCGCTGATCGCGCTGGCTTCAGCGGAAAATTCCAGGGCATCCGGCAATTCGATCCCCGGCAGCACGGCATCGTGAAGGTGCTCGGCGCTCAGATCCGCCATGAGCTGCGGATCGCGCCCGACGAGCGTCACGGAATGCCGTCCCGCCAGCGCGATGACCGCAGCCAGAGCCGTACCGAAGGCGCCGGCGCCGATGACGGCAATTTTCTCGCTCATGCCTTCGCTCCTCGCTTGCCGAAGCCAAGCAATGTCTCGGCGCTCGCATCGAGCGGCCAGCGCGACCGCGGCTGCACATCGAGATCGTCAGGCTCGACACCCGTTGCCATGCGCTCCAGCCCGGCCCAGGCGATCATCACCGCATTATCAGTGCACAGATGCAACGGCGGCGCGACGAACCGAAAACCGTTTTTGTCGCACAGTGCCTGCAGCGTACTGCGGATTTCCCGATTGGCCGCAACACCACCTGCAACGACAAGAGCCGGGTCGGCGACATCGGGAAATAGTGCCTTGAAGCGCTCGAGGCCGCGGCCGATGCGATCCTTGAGGGTCCGCGATACGGCGTCCTGGAAAGACGCGCAGATATCGGCCACATCCTGATCGTTCAGCGGTGCGATTTCCGTCGCCGCTTGCCGTACGGCAGTCTTCAGGCCCGAGAAGGAAAAATTCAGCTTCGCCTCGCCGACCAGCGGCCGCGGGAAGACAAATCGCTTCGGATCGCCCTGCTTTGCAGCGCGTTCCACCGCCGGTCCGCCCGGATAGGGCAGGCTCAACAGCTTCGCCGTCTTGTCGAACGCTTCGCCGAGCGCATCGTCAATCGTCGTGCCCCAGCGCTCGTAGTCGCCGACGCCGCGCACGAGAATAAGCTGGGTGTGACCACCAGACACCAGCAGCATCAGATAGGGAAAGCACAGGCCATCCGTGAGCCGCGCCGTCAGCGCATGGCCCTCGAGATGATTGACCGCATAGAGCGGTTTGCCCGATGCCTTCGCGATCGCCTTGCCGGTCATCAGGCCGACCAGCAGCCCGCCGATCAAGCCGGGACCTGAAGTTGCCGCAATCGCATCGATATCGGAGAGCGACACATTGGCGCGTTTCAATGCCTCGTCGATCAGGCTATCGAGCGCTTCGACGTGAGCGCGTGCAGCGATTTCGGGCACGACGCCGCCATAAGCGCTATGCTCTTCCAGCTGGCTCAACACCACGTCGGAGCGGACGGTCGGCACCCCGTCAGCAGCTCGCTCGACTACGGCAGCGGCGGTTTCGTCGCAGCTTGTTTCGATGCCGAGGATGCGTAGAAAGGGAGCCATGAAGCCTGATCGTTGATTGCGATGGGTCTGAAACCTGTTTACGAGAAACTCCGGTAACAACGGATCAATGCGGATGCAAACAAAACCTTTCCGGATCGGCACCAGAGGCAGCCCACTGGCGCTCGCGCAGGCCAACGAAGCCCGCGACCGGCTGATGGCGGTCCATGGCCTGCAGGAAGAGATGTTCGAGATCGTCGTTCTGTCGACAAAGGGTGACCGTATCACCGATCGGTCGCTCGCCGAAATCGGCGGCAAGGGGCTGTTCACGGAAGAACTCGAGGAAAAGCTCGCCACCGGCGATCTCGACATTGCCGTACATTCGACAAAGGATATGCCGACCACCCTGCCGGAAGGGCTCTGTCTTTCCGCCTACCTGCCTCGCGAGGACATCCGCGACGCCGTAGTGGGCCGCACCGCGCCAAAGCTGATCGACCTGCCGCATGGCGCAACCGTCGGCTCCTCCTCGCTGCGCCGGCAGGCACTGATCCGCCGCATGCGACCCGACATCAACGTCATCACCTTCCGCGGCCTCGTCGATACGCGCCTGAGAAAGCTGCATGAGGGTCAGGTCGACGCGACACTTCTGGCGCTGGCCGGCCTGAAACGCCTCGGCAAGGTCGATGTCATCACCGAAATCCTCGACCCCGACATTTTCCCGCCGGCTCCGGCACAGGGAGCGATCTGCATCGAGAGCCGGATCGGCGACACCCGCATCGACGCGCTGCTTGCCCCTATCAACGACACCAAGACTTTCGACACCGTGTCCTGCGAGCGCGCCTTCCTGGCAGCCCTCGATGGCTCCTGCCGCACGCCGATCGGGGGCTACGCGGTGTGCGAAGGCGATCAGATCCGCTTCTCCGGCCTG
Organism: Rhizobium sp. S96; assembly: GCF_030382195.1. Lineage (NCBI taxonomy): Bacteria > Pseudomonadati > Pseudomonadota > Alphaproteobacteria > Hyphomicrobiales > Rhizobiaceae > Rhizobium > Rhizobium sp. S96. The sequence goes on along the minus strand of NZ_JAUDRY010000010.1, from coordinate 327,211 downwards.
ATCATCACGCCGGATGGCAGAAGCCAGCATGCGGTCACCATCGACGGCCACCGTCGCGACGCCGTGGCACTGGGCACGCGCGCCGGGCAAGATGTCCGCGACCGGGCCGGCGCGACCTTCTTCGACGACTGGAGCTGACGCGGTCATGCGCGTGCTCGTGACCCGTCCCCTGCATTCGGGCGCGCGCACCGCCGAACGCCTTGTTGAAATGGGACACGAGCCGCTGTTGCTTCCCTTGTCGCAACCGGTCCACGATGCGGCGGAAGCGCTGACGGCGCTGTCGCAAACCGATGGCGCCATCGCGGTGACCAGCGCCGAGGCAATACGCGCCCTCAGGGAATCACGGTACGATCTCTCGCCACACCTGCATCGCGCGCTCTTTGCCGTAGGCGAGGCAACAGCCGAAGAAGCGGCAGCGGCCGGCTTCCTGTCCGTCGTGGCGTCGTCGGGCAATGGCGCCGACCTCGCGGATATGATCGCAGAACAAAGTCGTGGACCCGTGCTCTATCTCGCCGGGTTGCCGCGCGCCGAAACATTCGAAACGCGCGCCCGTCAGATCGGCCTGCACGTCGTCGTCGCCAATTGCTACCACATGGAGCCGCTCCCGGTCGCCGCCGACGCAGTTCGGGCACTTCTCGAGCGGCAGCCTGATTCGATTCTCTTCTATTCCCGACAGACGACGGAAGCGTTTTTCGCTATCGAAGCGATCCGCATGCACCCGGAAACAATCGCCGATGTGCGGCTGCTTTGCCTGAGTGCCGCCGTGGCCGCCGCTGTTCCGAAACCGTTGCAGGGCAACGTCGCAGTCGCAGCAGCGCCGAACGAAGCAAGCCTGCTGTCGCTCATTTGAACGCCTTCCGCGCCCAAATTTTATCTAACCTCTTTCCTTAACTGGCATCACTGACTAGTTTCGAACCATTGCAGGAATATGAGGGTCTCATGGCACCAGGAAATCCGCCACGCCATTCGAAGAGCACCGACGAGCCGGTCACGATCGATCTGGATGCGCAGGAGATTGCCTCTGCCAACAACGCGGAAGATATCCCGCCGCCACCCCAAACCGAACCGAATGAAACCGACGTGCCCGCTGACGCGCCGAAGGAAGAAACCGAGGCACCGCGCGATGCTGTAGCCGAGGAACAGCCGGCGCAGCCAGTGCACCGCCGCGAAGGCGGCAACACGTCAGGGCTGATCGCTGCCGGTATTGTCGGCGGTTTGATCGCCCTCGTCGGCGCCGGTGCGATCCAGTATGCCGGATTTCTACCCGGACCATCAGCCACCAAGGTACCATCCGCCGACATCGCCAACTTGACGAGCGAGATCGATGGCTTGAAGCAATCGCTCGCCAGCCTGGCCACTTCGCCGCAGCCTGCACCGGATGGGACGCTGGAGACACGCCTGGCTGCACTGGAAGAGGCCGCAAAGACGGCGCCATCGCAAGCCGGCGCAGACAACACCGCAGTCGCAGCGCTGAACCAGAAGCTTGCGGATTTGACCGGCCAGATCGACCAGCTGCGCGGCGCCGTCGCACAGGCTTCGGAACAAAAGACGTCGGACAGCGCAGGCATCGAACAGCGCCTTGCCGAGGCCGAGAAGAAACTCAACGAACCGCGGCAGGATGTTGCCGTCGCCCGGGCAATCGGCGCTGCCGCGCTCAAGGCCGCGATCGATCGCGGAGGACCTTTCGTCGCCGAGCTCGATACATTTGCCAGCGTCTCCCCGGACGATCCTGTGACGGCGGACCTCCGCAACTTTGCGCAGACCGGTGTTCCCTCGCGCGCCGAATTGATTGACCAGGTTCCCGATGTCGCGACCGCCATCGTCGATTCCGTCAACCAGACCGATCCGAGCCAGAGCTGGTCGGACCGGCTGATGTCGAGCGCCAAATCGCTGGTCAAGGTACGCCCGGTGGGCAACATCGAAGGGGAGAGCGTCGAGGCGATTGCAGCGCGCATGGAAGACAAGGTTAAGAACGGCGATTTGCCGGGTGCGGCGGCCGAGTGGAACGACCTGCCCGCTCAGGCCAAGCAAGCATCGGCCGCTTTCAAGCAATCACTCGAGGCACGCATTCGCGTCGAGGATCTTGTCGGTAGCGCATTGTCCAAGGCAGTTTCCGGCGCAGGCAAGGAGGGCTGAGGCATGATAAGGCTTGTCGTATTCGCCCTTCTCGTACTCGTGCTTGGCTACGGTTTCTCCTGGCTAGCGGATCGCCCGGGCGACCTCTCGCTGATCTGGGAAGGGCAGCTGTACCAAACCAAGCTGATCGTCGCCGCGACTGCTATCATCGGTTTGGTGGCGCTTGTCATGGTGCTGTGGTGGCTGGTTCGCGTCATCTGGACGTCGCCGCACTCGGTGACCCGCTATTTTCGCGCCCGTAAGCGGGATCGCGGCTATCAGGCGCTTTCAACGGGGCTGATCGCAGCCGGCGCCGGCAATTCACTGCTGGCACGCAAGATGGCGGCACGATCGCGCGGCCTGATCCGCGCCGACCAGGAACCGCTGATCGCTCTTCTGGAAGCACAGGCTGCCTTGATCGAAGGCAGGCACGACGAGGCTCGCGCCAAGTTCGAGGCCATGACCAACGACCCGGAGACACGCGAGCTCGGGTTACGGGGACTTTATCTCGAGGCCAAGCGCCTAGGCGCCAACGAGGCTGCCCGCCAATATGCGGAGAAGGCCGCGGACAACGCGCCCTACCTTCCGTGGGCTGCACAGGCCACCCTCGAATATCGCAGCCAGGCGGGCCGCTGGGACGACGCGATCCGCCTGCTCGAACAGCAGAAGGCCGCACGCGTCATCGAGAAGACCGAAGCTGACCGCATGCGCGCCGTGTTGCTGACTGCCCGGGCAACGGAAAAGCTCGAAAACGATCCTGCCGGCGCCCGCGACGACGCCCTCCACGCCTTGAAGCTGTCAGCCGATTTCGAGCCGGCGGCCATTATCGCGGCAAAGGCGCTCTTTCGCGAAGACAAGCTCCGCAAGGCGGCCTCCATTCTCGAACAGGCATGGAAGGCAGAACCGCATCCCGAGATCGGCCGGACTTACGTGCGCGCCCGCAGCGGCGATTCCGCAGCGGACCGGCTGAAGCGCGCTGAACGACTCGAGGCCCTGCGGCCGAACAACGTCGAGTCGCTTCTCGTTGTTGCCCAGGCGGCTCTTGACGCCCAGGCCTTCGCAAAAGCCCGCACCAAGGCTGAAGCGGCCGCCCGTATCGAGCCACGCGAAGCAGCCTTTCTGTTGATGGCTGACATCGAAGAGGCTGAAACGGGAGACCAGGGCCGCATCCGCCACTGGCTTTCCCAGGCACTCAAGGCACCGCGCGATCCGGCCTGGGTCGCCGATGGCTTCGTCTCCGACAAGTGGCTGCCATTGTCGCCCATTTCGGGCCAACTGGACGCCTTCGTCTGGAAGGCACCGTTCGGCCAGGTTGAGGGCCCGATCGAGGATGGCGCGCCAGCGTCGATCGATTATGCGCTGAAGACGCTGCCGCCCGTGCGCGAAACGCGTCCCGAAAGTCCGGTCAACGATCATCGCATCATCGAAATTGAGCGTGCCGCGACCATCGCCGAGGCCGCGCGCCCGCCTGCGAAGCCGGCAACACCCACCAAAGAGACGGCCACCCAGGCTGCAGAACCACCCCCATTTTTCGGCGGACGACCGGATGATCCCGGCGTGCGCGCCCCTGCGACGGAGCCGGAGCCCAAGACCCGTCTTCGCTTGTTCTAGATAAAACAGGATCCGAATGTTCGAACGCTTCCAGGCATTCTTTCAGAATCTCACCAACGACAGTCCAAAAAACAGCTTTGCTCCCGACGATCCGCGTATCGCAGTGGCCGCGCTCTGTATGCAGGTCATGGAGGCCGACGGCCAGGTCAAGGAAAGCGAAAAGAAGCGGCTGCGCAAGCTTCTGAAGGACCAGTATGGTCTTGATCGCAAGCAGCTCGATGCGCTGATCGCCGCTGGTCAGGAAGCCGAAAGTTCGGCTGTCGACTACTACCGCTTCACGTCCGACCTGAAGCGCCATCTCAATACCGAGCAGCGGCTCGAATTGATCGGGATTCTCTGGGACATCGTTTACGCGGACGGTGAACGTAGCGAGATGGAAGACGACGCCATCTGGCGCATCGCCGAGCTTCTCGGCATTTCCGCCCGCGAGCGCATCCTGAAGAGACAGGAGGCGGCAAGGCGCGTCACCGACGTCGAAGTGGTGCAGGACGATGCCGACTGACCGCTTCTCGGAACATGCTGGCCGCCCCATCCTGATTGTTCTCCACCAGGAGCGATCAAGCCCGGGTCGGGTCGGACAGCTCCTCGTCGAGAAGGGCTATAGCCTGGATATCCGCCGCCCTGTCCTCGGCGACAAACTGCCATCGACGCTCGCTGCGCACGCAGGCGCCGTCATTTTCGGCGGCCCGATGAGCGCCAACGATCCGGACGATTTCGTGAAAGCGGAAATCGACTGGCTGAGCGTACCGCTCAAGGAGAAGCGGCCGCTTCTCGGGATCTGCCTCGGCGCACAGATGCTGGTCCGGCATCTCGGGGGCAAGGTGCAGCCAAGTGACGATGGTTCGACCGAGATCGGCTGGTATCCGCTACGCGCCACCGAAAAGGGTCGCCTGCTGATGCACTGGCCGAAAATGGTCTACCATTTTCATCGCGAGGGCTTTGATCTGCCGCGCGGCGCCGATCTCCTCGCCGAGGGCGATACCTATCAGAACCAGGCTTTTCGTTATAACGGCCACGCCTGGGGCCTGCAGTTTCACGCGGAACTGACGCGGGCGATGATGCATCGCTGGGTTGTTCACGGCGCGCATCGGTTTATCCTGCCGAACGCGCAGCAGGGGCGTGAGCATCTCGAAGGCCGCATGTTGTTCGATGCACCGCTGAAGGCCTGGCTGCACGAATTCCTCGACGTTGTCTTCGAAGGCAAGGCGGCGAAGAGCGGGCTGGTCGCGGAGGCTGGCCATTCGGGTTAGATGCGCCAGCGCCGCACTGTGGTAGAATTCAGCGCTTCAACAGCTCAGAAGCAAGAACGCGTTCCGATCAACGATCCGGTCCACGCCCCTTGGCGCCGCGACTTGGCCATCTCTGGGGAACACCATGTCCAACTATGAACAGAAGCTTGCCTCGATGGGGTTGGTCCTGCCCCAGCCATTGAAACTGCCCTCGAACATGGTACTGCCGTTTCCGTGGGTGAATGTTCGCGGAGACCGCGCGTTCATTTCAGGGCATGGGCCCCAGAATAGCGACGGTTCCCCCGCGGGTCCCTTCGGCGCCGTTGGCGAGGCGGTCTCGGTAGAAGAAGCGAAGGCATCCGCGCGAAAGGTCGCGCTGTCGATGCTGGGCAGCTTGAAGCGGGAACTCGGCAGCCTGGATCGCATCACCGGCTGGTGCCGGGTTTTCGGCATGGTCAACTGCGCACCGCGCTTCGCCAATCCGCCTGCCGTCATCAACGGCTTTACCGAGTTGATCATCGAGGTCTTCGGCCACGAGGTCGGAAGTCACTCCCGCTCCGCCATCGGCGTCGCCGGCCTGCCGTTGAATTTTCCGGTCGAGATCGAAGCTGAGGTGCTGATTTCGCTGTGACGGCGGCCTGCCTCAGGCGACCTCGCTGCGCGTCGGCGCATCCAGCGTATCGATCTTACGCAGTTGCGGGAAGCTTGTCGCCCAGATCGCCGCAACCGCCAGGGTGCCGATGCCGCCGATGATAACGGCAGGCACGGCGCCGAAGATCGATGCCATCGTACCCGCGCGGAACTCGCCGAGCTCGTTCGATGCGCCAACGAAGACCATGTTGACGGCGTTGACGCGACCACGCAATTGATCAGGCGTCCAGAGCGCGATCAGGCTTTCTCGGACATAGACCGAAATCATGTCGGCGGCGCCCATCAACACCAGTGCTGCGATCGACAGTTCCGTATTGGTCGAAACCCCGAAGATGACGGTGCCGATGCCGAAGAGTGCCACGCCGATGAACATGTAGACGCCGGCGCGGTGCTTGAGCGGGCGAGCAGCCAGGAAAATCGCCATGACGATCGCCCCCAGACCCGGCGCAGAGCGCAGCAGACCGAGCCCCCAAGGCCCGAGAGTAAGGATATCGCGGGCAAAGATCGGCATCAGCGCCGTGGCGCCGCCCAACAGAACAGCGAAGAGATCGAGCGAGATCGCGCCAAGCACGACTTTCTCAGCACGGATGAAGCGGAAGCCACCAAGGATCATGTCCCAGCTCTTGGCCTCGCCTGTCGTCTTCTGCGTCGGCTTCGGGATCATGTAGAGCAGTGCAGCGCCCAGTGCGGCAAAGACCACGGCCACGACATAGGCCGTGTGAGCATTGACCCCATAGAGCAGGCCACCGAGAACAGGTCCGGTGATCGCCGCGAGCTGCCAGGATGACGAATTCCAGGCGATTGCGTTCGACAGATCCTCCGGCGGCACGAGATTCGGTGCCAGCGACTGCATGGCCGGCGACATGAATGCACGCTCGATGCCGAAGATGAGCAGAACGACAAAGACCGGAACAGGCGAAAACGTCCCTGTCATGGTCATTACCAGCAGCGCCAGGGTGCAAAGCGCGCTCACCAGGGAGCAGATTGAGGCGATCGCCCGGCGGTTATGTCGATCAGCAACGGAACCCGTAACCAGGATCAACACCAGCGATGGCAGGAACTGTACGAGCCCGATCAGGCCCAGATAGATCGCGCTGCGGGTCTGGTCATACATCTGCCAGCCGACGGCGACACTGACGATCTGCTGCGAAAAGGAAAGAAGAAACCGCGCAAAGAAGAACCGTGTGTACGACGAATGCCGGAAGGCGGCAAACCGATCTCCGCTGGCTGAAATGGACATGAGAACTTTTCCAAGGAACAGGCGGCGCGTTCGCTGCCAGCCCGCCCGTTAAACATGATTTACCATGGGTTTACACAGGGCACTTGCCCGTTTAGTCGCCAATGTCTACATGTCTGTCAACAACGAACTGGAGACTGCGATGATTGCGCTCTTTCAAACCATTGATTTGGCTTTGAATCTTTATACCTGGATACTAATCGGCAGCGCCATTTTTTCCTGGCTGTACGCGTTCAACGTGATCAATTCCAGCAACCAGTTCGTCAATTCGGTCGGCATGTTCCTCTATAATGTCACCGAACCGGTGCTGCGCCCGATCCGCCGCGTGCTACCGAACCTCGGCGGCATCGACATCTCACCGATCATCCTGCTGCTGATCATCTTCTTCATTCGCTCTTTCATGTGGAACACCATCGTCCCGATGGTCATGTGATCCGGCCCTATCAGGCCTTTTCAGATCACCTTCTTCTCGCCGTTCGACTGACGCCGAATGGCGGCCGTGATCAGATCGACGGCGTCGAGCTCGATGCCGACGGCAAGGCGCACCTGAAAGCGCGCGTCTCGGTGCCGCCCGAGAAGGGGAAGGCCAACAAGGCGCTGACTGCGCTCATCGCCAAGCGGCTTGGCATTGCGAAGTCCTCGGTTAGCCTCGTTTCAGGCGACACGTCGCGTAAAAAAATCCTCCGGATCGATGCCGACCCGGAGGATGTAATCAAAAAGCTGGATGCCCTTTCGGGCTCATAGCAAGGCCGATCAGGCCTTTTCCTTCTTGGCGCGTTCGATCGCCTCGAGGATCAGCTGGCCGGCTTCCTTGGCATCGCCCCAGCCGTAGATCTTCACCCACTTGCCGGGCTCCAGATCCTTGTAGTGCTCGAAGAAGTGCTCGATCTGCTTGAGCGTGATCTCGGGCATATCGGTGTAGTCCTTGACCTTGTCGTAGCGCATGGTCAGCTTCGGCGACGGGACGGCAATGATCTTTTCGTCCTTGCCGGAATTGTCTTCCATCTTCAGAACGCCGATCGGACGCACGTTGATGACACAGCCAGGAACCAGCGGACGCGTGCTGGCGATCAGGACGTCGATCGGATCGCCGTCTTCCGACAGCGTGTGCGGCACGAAGCCGTAGTTACCTGGATAGGTCATCGGCGTGTAGAGGAAACGGTCGACGACCAGCGTGCCGGCTTCCTTGTCCATCTCGTACTTGATCGGGTGACCACCGACCGGCACTTCAACGATGACGTTGACGTCTTCAGGTGGGTTCTTGCCAATGGAAACGGCGTCGATGCGCATGCGATAACTCCCGCGACGTGAATGTTCGCAGCCAGATAATCGGTTTCATGCCGCGACGCAACACGACACTTCAGCGAAGTTTAATGATAGTTTTGCAAAGCCACATGCCAAAGGCGGGGCTGAGGCCTCAATTCCAGATGAAGCCGATCTTCTTCAGCTGCTTGCGATCGAAGGTTTCCACGCCTTCGCAATAGTCGACGCCACCATGCCCCCGGTAGAACTCGGCACCGTTTTCATTTTCTTCCAGGCACCAGACAACCAGCCCCTTGCAGCCGAGCGACTTCAGCAGCCTCTGCGCTTCGCTGAAGAGCATGTGGCCAAGGCCAATCCCTTGATATTCAGGGCGAAGATAGAGCTCGTAGATCTCACCTTCCTGGGGCAGGGCGCGGGCGCGGTTGAGGCCGAGCGTTGCATAACCTGCAACGGTCCCCGCGACATCGAGCACGAGCAGCGTTGCCGGACCGCGGGTGGCCTTGCGCCACCAGCTTTCACCGCGACGTTCGATCATTTGCGTCAGCGCCTTGTGCGGAATGATTCCCGCATAGGTGTGCTGCCACGCAAGCCGATGCGCTTCCGAAATAGCTCGGGAATCCTGCGGTTCAGCCCGCCGAACATCGATCGACAACGTCTTCATAACGCTTACTCTGGCCCTACCGCCGGCAATTAACCATATGCGTCACTGCATTCCGGCCAATTGCCCACAGACTTAACATGTGGACGATTGCTGAAATTTAACGCTTTTTTAACTATTGCGACAAGAAGGATTCGACGAACCGCACAAATAAAAAACCCCGGCGCGATGGCCGGGGTTTTCCGTCTGAATGATTGGGCGTCCGGATCAGGCGGACTTCGCCTTGGCGAAGCGCTTGCGATCGTTGGCATCGAGATACATCTTGCGCAGGCGGATCGACTTCGGCGTCACTTCCATCAGTTCGTCGTCCTGGATCCAGGAGAGAGCGCGGTCGAGCGTCATGCGGATCGGCGGGGTGAGCTTGACGGCTTCGTCCTTGCCGGCGGCGCGGATGTTGGTCAGCTGCTTGCCCTTGAGGACGTTGACCTCGAGGTCATTGTCGCGGGAGTGAATACCGATAATCATGCCCATGTAGACCTTTTCGCCGGGCTCGATCATCATCGGGCCGCGATCTTCCAGGTTGAACATGGCGTAAGCCACAGCTTCACCGGCGGCGTTTGCCAGCAGAACGCCGTTGGTGCGGCCACCGATTTCACCCTTGAAGGGCTGGTAGTCCTTGAACAGGCGGTTCATGACGGCAGTGCCGCGCGTGTCGGTCAGAAGTTCCGACTGGTAGCCGATCAGGCCACGGGTCGGCGCGTTGAACACCAGGCGAACGCGGTTGCCGCCCGAAGGACGCAGCTCGGTCATTTCAGCCTTGCGCTCGGACATCTTCTGAACGACGACGCCGGAATGCTCTTCATCGACGTCGATGACGACTTCTTCGATCGGCTCCATCAGCTGGTCGTTCTCGTCGCGGTGCATGACGACGCGCGGACGCGACACGGCGAGCTCGAAGCCTTCGCGGCGCATGGTTTCGATAAGAACGGCGAGCTGCAATTCGCCACGACCGGATACGTAGAACGAATCCTTGCCTTCGGCTTCTTCGATCTTCAGCGCGACGTTGCCTTCGGCTTCCTTGAACAGGCGGTCGCGGATGACGCGCGAGGTGACCTTGTCACCCTCGGTGCCGGCCAGCGGGCTGTCGTTGACGATGAAGGACATGGTAACGGTCGGCGGGTCGATCGGCTGGGCGGTCAGCGCTTCATTGACAGCCGGATCGCAGAAGGTATCGGCAACCGTGCCCTTGGAAAGGCCGGCGATGGCGACGATGTCGCCTGCATGCGCTTCTTCGATCGAGGTGCGCTCGATGCCGCGGAAGGCAAGGATCTTGGAGATACGACCGCTTTCGATCATCTTGCCGTCCTGGCCGAGAACCTTCACAGCCTGGTTCGGCTTGATCGAGCCGGAATTGATACGGCCGGTGATGATGCGGCCAAGGAAAGGGTTGGCTTCCAGGATCGTGCCGATCATCGTGAACGGGCCTTCGGCAACCGTCGGCTCCGGAACGTGGCTGAGCACGAGATCGAGCAGCGGTGCAAGACCCTGGTCCTTCGGGCCTTCAGGATTGACGTTCATCCAGCCATCGCGACCAGAACCGTAGAGGATCGGGAAGTCGAGCTGCTCGTCGGTGGCGTCGAGGCTGGCGAAGAGGTCGAACACTTCGTTGATGACTTCCTCGTGACGGCCATCCGGGCGGTCGATCTTGTTGATAGCGACGATCGGACGGAGGCCGACCTTCAGCGCCTTGGAGACCACGAACTTCGTCTGCGGCATCGGGCCTTCCGACGAGTCAACCAGAACGATCGCGCCGTCCACCATCGACAGGATACGCTCGACTTCACCGCCAAAGTCGGCGTGGCCGGGGGTGTCGACGATGTTGATGCGAACGCCCTTCCACTCGACCGAGGTCGCCTTGGCAAGGATCGTGATGCCGCGTTCCTTTTCCAGATCGTTGGAGTCCATCACGCGTTCTGCAACGCGCTGGTTCTCGCGGAACGAGCCGGACTGTTTCAGGAGTTCGTCAACCAGTGTCGTCTTGCCATGGTCAACGTGCGCGATAATCGCGATGTTGCGAAGTGCCATATGTTCAAATCTCTGAGGCTGGGGCGCCGCGCTGGGAGAAGGCGCCAATTTCATTTGGGCGGCTCATACAGTGTTTTTCGCCTTTGCGAAAGGGGGGAGCCCGGAATGAAAGGAATGCATGCATTAACTCGACACGTCGGGGTCAAGAACCGTGTGCCAGAGCTCGGTATCGTTCCGGTCCATTAGGCGGACAGTCAGCTGCTCGGTCTGTCCATCGATATCGATCAGCCCGAAAAATTGCATGCCGGCCGAGGGCGGCAGGTTCTGCTCGGCACCACCTGGTGCCGCCTTCATGAATTTCACCTCGGGCCCGAAGGTCATGTCGAGTTCCTGTGGCCCATAGGTGCCGGAATGCAGCGGCCCGGCAACGAACTCCCAGAACGGCAGGAACTCGCGAAATTTCGCCTTGCCGGGATCGTAGTAATGCGCAGCTGCATAGTGCACGTCGGCCGTCAGCCAGATCATGTTTGTGATGCCGGCATCGCGGATGAAACGCAGAAGATCGGCGAACTCCAGTTCACGACCGAGCGGCGCACCGTTGTCGCCGTTCGAAAACGACTCCGATCCTTTTCGCTTGCCGTAGTCGTCCCAGATGACGAGGCCGATCGGCAGGTCGCAGGCGATCACCTTCCAGGTCGCCGTCGAGCGCACCAGCTCCCGCTTCAGCCACGCCACCTGCTTCTCACCGAGCAGCCGTGAATCGGACGTCAGCTCCGCATCAAGACCATGGCTGTTCGGCCCGCGATAGGTGCGCAGGTCAACGAAGAACACGTCGAGCAACGGCCCGTAGGCGACCTTGCGATAGATCCGCCCCGGTTCCTCCGCCACGTAGCGCGTCGGCGTCATCTCATGAAATGCCCGACTGGCTCGAGCGGAGAGTGTCGTAACCGATTTTTCCTTGTATCGGGCGTCGTCGCGGAGATCGGTCGAAGGCGACCAGTTGTTCAGCACCTCGTGATCGTCCCACTGATAGAAGACGGGACAGGCCGCGTTCAGTCCCTTCACGTGGTCGTCAAGCAGATTATAGGTCCACTGACCACGGAATTGCTCGAGCGTCTGGGCAATCTCGCGCTTGGCGTCCGTCACGATGCGGTTCTTCCAGACACCTCCATCGCGAAGGCTTATCTCCTCCGGAATTGGATTGTCGGCATAGATCGTATCGCCGGAGTGGATCATGAAATCCGGCTGGTGATAAGCGATTGTCGAGTAGGTCCGCATCCCCTCACCATCAATACCCCACCCCTGCCCGGCCGTGTCGCCGGACCAGACAAAACGAATGCTGCGCTTTTGCGTCGGCGCGGTCCGGAATTGCCCCAGGATCGGTTCAGACACGCTGTTGAGGTCCTGCAGATCGGCCGCGCGGAACCGGTAAAAGATCTCCTGATCTGCAGGCAGGCCCTGCAGCAGCAGCTTGCCGGTAAGGTCGGTTTCGTGGGTTACGTTGAGCGGCGCCAGCCTTACAGCATTGGCAAACTTGTCGGTGGTCGAATATTCGACCTGGAGCCGCGACGGACGGTCCACGCGCGTCCAGATCACGCCGGAAGTGGCATCGACGTCGCCGGATTGAACTCCTGATGTAAACACCGGTCGGCTGGATGATCCGCGAGCGTAGTAAGGCATCGCAAGCCCCGTCACCGCAAATCCGCCAACCGCTCCCATGGAAGAGAGAAAGCGTCGGCGGGTCGTTTCTGTCAGTTTCATGCCACGGCTTATCCGGCTTGCGAAAGCGGGAGCGATTCTCCCGCGCCGAGCCTATGGCAGCCCTCATGTCATTCGCTTGAAGGCGGCATGACCGTTTTTCGAAACTTCGGCGACAGTCCTGTCACATTGCAGGCAACATCACTCCGCCACCAGCCCACCGCGGCGAAGTAGGCTCAAGAGCAGCAGCGGCAGCAGCGTTGTGATGAGGATGGCGACAAAGGCCATGGCCATGCCGAGCCCCACGGAGCCCTGTTCGAACTGCCGCCAGATGAAGGTGGCGATGGTCTGCATGCCGACGGGCGCCACGACCACGGAAGCGACGAGCTCGCGCGACGCCAGCGCGAAGACGAGCAGCATGGCCGAGGCGAGGCTCGGAAATACTAGCGGCAGCAGGATGCGGCGAAACGCCGTGGCACCGCTCGCGCCGCTCACCCGGGCCGCGGCCTCCAGGCTGTCGCCGATCTGCTGGAAGGCGGCTACCGTGTAGCGCACCGGCTGCGGCAACAGGATGCAGCAATAGGCAAGCAGCAGGATCAGCCCGGTATTGTAGGGGGTGGCGGGAAGCCACGGCATGTTCCAGGCAAGGATGAGCCCGACGGCGACGACGATGCCGGGAAGCGCGTTCGGCAGGATGGTCATGATGTCGATGGCGATGCGCCCGCGCATCCGCGTCTTCACCACAGTATAGGCGGCGACCACGCCGATCAGCCCGGTGATGACGGCGGTGCCGATACCAAGCGAGAAGCTGTTGCCGAGCGCTTCCACGGCGCCGGCGCTGTTGGAGAATACCGCCGCGAAATTGTCGAGGCTGAGATTGTCGAAGGCCAGCCCGCCGGAGATCGTCCGCGACAGCGCCGTCATCAGGATCGCCAGCAGCGGCAGCCCGGTGGCGAGGAACGAAACGACCGCAAACGCGATCACGACGAGAACTTTGTAGGCGCCGAGCGGCCGCTTGTCCTTGGCGAGCGGCTTGCCGCTGACCGTCTGGTAGGAACGCCGAGACAGGATCCAGCGCTGCAGCAGGAAAGCCACCAGCGACAGGGTAACGAGCAGGATGGAAAGGATCGCGGCGCCCGGCAGATCGATCGGCCAGTCGGAGATGCGCAGGTCGATGCCTGTGACGAGAACCTGGAAGCCGGCGCGGCGGCCAAGCGCTGCCGGCGTGCCGTATTCCTCGATCGCCGCGGCAAAGACCAGCATCAGGCTGGCGACGAGCCCGGGGGCCGAAAGCGGCAGCGTGATCCGCCAGAAGGCGCGCGCCGGGGTCGCCCCGAAGACACGGCCGACATCGGCATAGCGCGCGCCGACGGCTTCCACCGTGCGCGACACCGCGAAGTAGACCACCGGAAAGGTGTTGAAGGCCATGACCATGGTCATGCCGAAGAGCGAGAACAGGAAGGGCGCGAGGTTGAAGCCCGCCAGCTGCTCGAGATAGCCGCGCGGCTGCAGCGTCATGATCCAGCCCAGCGTGGCGATGTAGGGCGGGATCATGAAGGGGACGAGCAAAAGCACGTCCCAGAGCGGCGCCAGCGGAACACGATAGAGCGCCCGGATGACGCCAAGCGGCACCGCCACCAGCGCCGAGGCGATGACGACGCAGCCGCCGAGCAGGATGGTATTGCCGGCCATGCCGATCAGCGCATTGTCGCCGAGCGTGGCGAAGAGCGCTGAGAAAGGGCCCGAAAACGAGCCCTGCCCGAGATCGGGAAAGATGCCCTGTAGGACGATGGCGATGAAGGGAACGGCAACGATGACGCTCAAACCCGCGATGGCGAGCAAGGCGGCTGGTGTCGCGCCGCCGATGCCGTTCGTCTTCATCAACTGGTCCTTACTTGCTGCCGAAGATGTCGGCGGTCTGCTTCAGCGTTTCCTTGCGCTTTCCGTAGACGGCGGCGGTGTCGTACTTCAGGAGCTTCAGGTCGCTCATCAGCGGACGGTTGGCCGGGATATCGCTGCGGGCAGGCATCAGCATCTGGGCGGCGACCAGCTTCTGGCCTTCGTCGGACAGCATGTAGTCGATGAACTTCTTGGCCTCGTCCTGGTTCTTCGACCAGTTGAGGATCATGGCCGGACGCGGAGCGATGACCGTGCCGGAAGCCGGGAAGATCACGTCGATGTTCTCGCCCTTTTCCTTGGCGGCGAGCGTGATGTAGTCGACCGCGCCGAAGACGGCGGCCTTGGCGCCCTGCAGAACCGGGTTCAGCGCTTCGGCGTTGGCGCCGGCGATGATCGCGCCGTTATCCTTCAGCTCCTTGAAGAGCTTGAAATCGTCCTGACCGGCGAGCGCCGCCGTCAGTTCGAAGGACGAGCCCGACTGTGCCGGATCCGGAATGTTGACGAGGTCCTTGTACTCGGGCTTGGCGAGATCGGCCCATTCGGCCGGCTTCGGCGTTTCGCTCTTGGTGTTCCAGGCGATGCCGAGCGCCGAGATGCCCTGAGCGACGGCCGTATCGGTCTTCAGGAAATCGGGAACCTTGGCGGCGTTCGGGCTGGTGTAGGAAGCGAGCCAGCCGCGCTTGGCGAAATCGGTCGCCGTATCCCAGGATGCCGAGATCAGCACGTCGACGACAGGGTTCGAGGCTTCGGCCTCGATGCGGGCCATGACCTTGCCGGTCGTTGCCTGGAAGACGTTGACGTTGACGCCGGTCTCCTTGGTGAAGCCAGACGACAGCTTGTCGATCAGGCTCTGCGGGCCGGCGGTGTAGACGGTGATGTCGGCATGCGCGACGCCGGCCATCAGCGATGCGGCGAAGACGCCGAAAGTGATGCTTTTCAAAGACTTAAACATGTTCAAGATTTTCCCTCTTTGACAAATGAACGCTATTGCCGAACCAGCGGATCAGGTCGGGATCGATCAAAAGGCCGACGGCATCGCCGGTGCGAAGCTTGGCGCGGCTCAAGACCTGAAGCTCGACATGCCCGGCGCCGACCAGCGACACGGTGGCGAGATGCCCGTCGCCGCGGAACTGCGAGCGCAGCACGGTCGCGGCGAGCCGCCCCGGCAGGATCTCGCCGGCGCCGATGGCACCCGTCGGAATGAGAATACGCGGCTTGCCGCCCTGATCGCCGGTTGCCGGCATCATCATCACGCCGCTGTCGGCGAAGAACCAATGCCCGTCGCGGTACTCGAGCGCCGCGATGCCACCCAGCCGCAGGAAGTCGGCGACCTCAGGCGTTGCCGGCCGGTCGATGAGCTCGTCCGGCGAGGCCAGCTGCTCGATCAGCCCGCCGCGCATGACGGCGACGTCGTCGGCCAGCGTCAGCGCCTCGCTGTGATCGTGCGTGACGTAGATCGCGGTGAGGCCGAGCGTGCCGATCAGCTCCGCCAGCTCGCCCACCATGTTCTCGCGCAGCTCGCGGTCGAGGTTGGACAGCGGCTCGTCGAACAGGATCAGCTGCGGCTCCGCGACGATGGCGCGGGCGATCGCCACACGCTGCTGCTGGCCGCCGGACAGGTCACTCGGGCGACGATCCGCGTAAGCGCCGAGGCCGACGCGCTCCAGCGCCCGCATCGTCCGCTCCTGCCGCGCCGCCTTGCCGACGCCGCGCATCTCAAGCGGAAAGGAGACATTGCCACCGACCGTCAGGTGCGGCCACAGCGCGTAATCCTGGAAGACCATGCCGAGGTTGCGGCTTTCCGGCGGCGCGAAAACGCCGCTCGCGGCATCCGCCACCAAGCGCCCGGCGATCGAGACCGAACCCTTGGTCGGCGCCAGAAGCCCCGCCACCAGCCGCAGAAGCGTGGTCTTGCCGCAGCCCGAGGGACCGAGGAGCGCAAGGGTTTTGCCGCGTGTCAGGGAAATATCGATGCCGTTCAGGATGGGAGTCGCGCCATAACGCAACTCGACGCCGGACGTCGAAACGGCCGCAGGGGTCTCTGAAGGGCGATCATTCATGGGGAACCGGCATCAATGGAACGTCGATGCCGGTTGCTTATTAACGTTCAGTGACACTCATGTGACATGAGGCGCCCTATTGCAACCAGTCATGCACATTAGAAATCCCGCACCTATCGCGTGTGTCAGCGCGATAACCGTCAGGCATCGCTGCCCGACAATTCCTCGAAGGTGGCCAGACCGCGCTTGACCAGCATCGCATCCGGGCTCGGCAGCTTGCCGCGGAACGCCGTGTAGGCGTCCTCGGGGTCGATCGAGCCACCGACGGAGTAAATGTGATCCCGAAGCTTCGTCGCCACCTCGCCATTGAAGGCATCGCCGGTCTCCTCGAAGGCCGAGAAGGCATCGGCATCGAGCACCTCGGACCACATGTAGGAATAATAGCCGGCCGAATAGCCGCCGGAAAAGATGTGCTGGAAATGCGGCGAGGCATGACGCATCACCATCGACTTCGGCATGCCGAGCTCCGCCAACACCGCCGCCTGCACCGCCATCGGGTCCTCGACGGCTTCGCGTGTATGAAAGACCATGTCGACCAGTGCCGAGGAGGTGAACTCCACCGTGTTGAAGCCCGCGTTGAAGCTGCGTGCAGCCAGCACCTTGTCGAGCAGCTCTTGCGGCATCGGCGCCCCGGTCTCGAAATGCACGGCATACTGCTTGAGGATTTCGGGAACCGTCAGCCAGTGCTCATAGAGCTGCGAGGGCAACTCGACGAAATCGCGCGAGACACCGGTACCGGACACGGAGGGATAGGTCACGTTGGATAGCATGCCGTGCAACGCATGGCCGAACTCATGGAACAGCGTGCGTGCGTCGTCCAGTGACAGCAGCGCCGGCTTGCCCTCGGCGGGTTTGGCGAAGTTGCAGACATTGTAGATGATCGGCAGCTCGCCGGTCCGGCCGTTCTTCAGCGGCAGCTTGTGCTGCGACTGGAACGAGCTCATCCACGCACCCGAACGCTTCGACGAGCGGGCGAAGTAATCGCCGAGGAACATCGCCATCAGCCTGTCTTCGCGGTCGCGGATCTCGAAGACGCGGACATCGGGATGATAGGCCGCAACGCCCTTCTTCTCGACCGCATGAACGCCGAACAGCCGGCCTGCCACGTCGAAGCAGGCATCGATGATCTTCTCGAGCTGCAGATAGGGCTTCAGTTCCGCCTCGGAGAAGTTGAACTTCTGCGCCCGGATCTTTTCGGCGTAGTACCGCCAATCCCAAGGCATGACCTCATGGTTCTTGCCTTCCTCGGCAATCAGCTTGGCGATATCGGCTTCCTCTTCGCCGGCCCGCTTCACTGCCTTCACCCATACCGTCTTCAGAAGATCGTTCACCGCCTCCGGCGTCTTCGCCATGGTGCTGTCGAGCTTCAACTCTGCGAAGTTGCCGTAGCCGAGCAGCTTTGCCACCTCATGACGCAGTGCCAGCGTTTCGCGGATAATGCCGCGATTGTCCGACGGGCCCTCGTTTTCGCCACGCGCCACCCAAGCCTTGAATGCCTGTTCACGCAGGTCGCGACGCTCCGAGAAAGTCAGGAATGGCTCGATGATCGATCGCGACAGCGTGACCGCGAACTTGCCGTCCTCACCGCGCTCGCGAGCAGCAGCGGCCATCGCATCCCTGAGGAAATCGGGAAGACCGGTAAGATCCGCCTCTTCCGAGAGGATCAGGGCCCAGGCCTTTTCATCGGCGAGCACGTTCTGCCCGAACTGCGTGCCGAGACCGGCCAGCTTCTCGTTGATACCGGCAAGCTTTTCCTGCTCGGCCTTCTCGAGCTTGGCACCCGATTTCACGAACCCCTTCCAGTGCCGCTCAAGCACCCGCGTCTGCTCCAGCGTCAGCCCTAGGCTTTCCCGCTTCTCCCAGAGAGCGTCGATGCGCGCGAACAGCGCCGCATTCATGCCGATCTTGGAATAGTGACGCGACATTTTCGGCGAAATATCCCGCTCAAGCGCCTGGATCGTGTCGTTGGTATGGGCGCCTGCCCGGTTCCAGAAGAGCGACGAGACGCGCGAGAGATCATCACCGGCGATCTCCAGCGCAACGACGGTGTTCTCGAAGGTTGGCTCGGCCGGATTTCCGGCGATCTCATCGATTTCCCGTTCATGCGTGGCAAGTGCCGCATCGAAGGCTGGTGCGAAATCATCGTCTTTCACGGCCTCGAAGCGCGGCAGGCCGTGCAGGCCGCTCCAGTTGACGAGAACCGGGTTCAAATCTGGTGTGAAAGGCATGCGGGGATCCTTTGTGGCGGGCTGCTGAATCGCCAATATAGGGAGGCTTCGGCAGGATTGGTATCGCACCCGCCGACAGCAATGCTGTCGACGACGCAAAAACCTCATCACAAGAAATGATTGATAAGAATTAACTAATCGTTAACGATTGACGTACGTTCGCCACCCGCAGTAGTTTTGCCGGCATATTTTACAATTGGTTTGACATGATGGAAATCCAATCTCTGCGGTCTTCGCCGAATTTCCTTTTTCGAAAAAATTCCGATAACGCTAAATATTCCAAAGACTTCAGCGAAACGATAGATCCGGCCGCGAGCGCGATGGCCGCGTTCCACGTCGAGGATCCGACGACTGGGGATCTCGACTTCTCGGCGGTTAGCGCGAGCGACCTGCGCAGCTATGCGCGTCAAAGCTACGATACCGGCACCATCGACCAAGACACCTATGCGGCGCTCTCCGAACCGCTGCCGATGCGAACCATCGATCCCTCCGGCAACGTCCTCGATCTCTCCGATGTGACGGATGGCACCAGTTTCAATTTTCGCGACTATTACAAGGACCAGCTGCAGATCGCCATGTCGATCGGCGACCCGGAGACGGTCAAGACGCTGAAATCGGTCGTCAGCTTCCTCGACGCCTGATCTCAGGCACGGCGCCAGCCGAGCAGGCCGGGCGTCGCATGAAACAGAGCCTGCGCCGCAAAGCCCATGAAGAGCACGCCCGAGCAGCGGACGATCATCCGCTCGTGCGAGCGATAGAACCGCCGCACGGCCCCGGTCCCGACAATGGCGATCAGGATCATGTCGGCAACGATGAAGCCGAGAAACGATACCGCCACCAGGACCGGCAAGGTTTCGAATTGCAGTGCGCTCGCCGAGCCCGCGACCAATGCCGTGAAGGTTGCCAGCGCCACCGGATAGCCCTTCGGATTGGTAACGCCGAAAATCAGCCCGCGTCGGAACGGCCGCTCAACCGTCACCAGCGCCTGTCCTTCGCCCTTCGGCTTTGCCCGGAAGGCGTTCCAGCCGATCCAGGCCAGATAGAAGCCGCAGAGTAGACCAAGCGCATCGAAGACAAAGGTGCCGATAGTCTTGGCTCCGACGATTGCCACCAATGCCAGCGAGGCCCAGAGCACGTCGCCTACCAGATGCCCGCAGACGAACTGCGCGCCGGCGCGCCGTCCCTGCCCGGCACCGATGCCGAGTAGCGCCAGGAACGCCGGTCCGGGAATGAGCACGTAGAGAAGGGCAGCCAGAAAGGCGCCCGCAAAAAGCGATTGTGTCATCAATGAAACTCCGGAGGTGACTGCTGCAGACTATGCGTTCCCGCAACACCGTCAAGCTGCAAGCGACACCCATCAGATTTTTGAATTGCCGTATCAACCGGCTTCAGCCAGAAGAGAAAACAGCCTTTCCTCTTTCGGCGCCCGTGGTGCCTCTGCTGACCGAGTACTTCACATGCCTCCATTCCGGATGAGCGCACGACGGACGAGCGTGCTCGGCGCCTTGCTTGCCACCATCGGTCCGATCTCGATGTCGATCTATACACCGGCCATGCCGGAACTGGTCAGCGCCTTCCAGACATCGGACTCGGCGATCAAGATGACGCTGTCGCTCTACTTCGCCGGCTTCTCCGTCGCCCAGCTTCTGGCAGGGCCGATGTCGGATGCATTCGGGCGGCGAGCCGCGACGCTTCTCTTCGTCGGCATCTACGTCGTCGGCAGCCTGCTCGCCGCCTTTGCGCCCGGCATCGAATGGCTGCTTGCCGGTCGCCTGATCCAGGGGATTGGAGCCTCTGTCGGCATTACCGTCGCCCGCGCCATCATCCGCGACCAGTTCACCGGCACCGAGGCCTCTCGCATCATGAACCTGATCGGCATCATGATCGCCATCGGCCCGGCCATTGCGCCGACTGTCGGCGGGCTGGCTCTCGCCGCCTCCGGCTGGCAGTCGGTTTTCTTTTTGCTGATCGGCTTCGGCCTATTGATTGCGCTCTCAGCGCTCGTCTTCATGCGGGAAACGAGCCTGCCCGATCCGCGTCGGATGCTGCCGGGGCCACTGCTCTCTGCCTATGGCGAACTCGCGAGAGAAAACCACTTCATTTCCGCATCGCTCGTTCTCGGCGGCTCGGTCGGCGCGCTTTATGCGCAGGCTACCTTGCTTCCCTTCATTCTCATCAAGGTGGTCGGTCTGTCGCCTACCGCGTTCGGTCTCGGCATGCTGATGCAGTCCGGTTCTTATTTCCTCGGTTCGGTCTGCCTGCGATCCGCGGCGCCTCGCCTCGGCGGCGACGGCTCGGTCCGTGTCGGCCTCGGCCTTCTAGGCATCGCCGGCGTGATGATCGCGCTTTCCGTCCAGTTCGTGACGCCGTCCTATCTTTCGATCATGGGACCGATCGCCTTTCTCGCCTTCGGCCTGGCCTTCCTGACCCCGCATATGACGACATCGGGCCTCTACCCTTTCCCGCATATCGCGGGCTCGGCCTCGGCGATGATGGGCTTTATCCAGATGGGCGGTGGCTTTGCCGGCGGCGTGGCAGCCTCCATCATAGGCATGCCGCTGATTGCCTTCGGGACCGTGATCCCGACGATGGCGGCGATTTCCATCGCCAGCTATATCTGGTTCATCCGCGCCTCGCGTCGCGCAGCGACAGTTGCACATTCCAACCTGAGCGAATGACAGGGCAGCAATGCCCCGTCCGACAGCCTAGAAACAAACAAAGCCCGCACTGGGCGGGCCTTGAAGAATGCGTAAATCGGTCAGAACCGATTACTTCGTCAGATTACGCTTGCCGAGCGTGCGCAGGCGCAGCGCGTTGAGCTTGATGAAGCCGGCGGCGTCCTTCTGGTCGTAGGCGCCCTGGTCGTCTTCGAAGGTGACCAGCTTGTCGGAGTAGAGCGACTTGTCGCTCTCGCGGCCGATGACCATGACGTTGCCCTTGTAGAGCTTCAGCGTCACTTCGCCCTCGACATGCTCCTGGCTCTTGTCGATCAGCGCCTGCAGCATTTCGCGTTCCGGCGAGAACCAGAAGCCGTAATAGATCAGCTCGGCGTAGCGCGGCATGATCTCGTCCTTGAGGTGCGCTGCGCCGCGGTCGAGCGTGATCGATTCGATCGCGCGGTGCGCCGAAAGCAGGATCGTGCCGCCTGGGGTCTCGTAGACGCCGCGCGACTTCATGCCGACATAGCGGTTCTCGACGAGGTCGAGGCGACCGATGCCGTTGTCACGGCCGTAATTGTTGAGCGCGGCGAGCAGCGTCGCCGGGCTCATGCGCACGCCGTTGATCGAGACGGCATCGCCCTTCTCGAAACCGACCTTGATAACAGTGGCCTTGTCGGGTGCGGCTTCCGGCGAGATCGTGCGCATGTGCACATATTCAGGCGCCTCGACAGCCGGATCTTCCAGAACCTTGCCCTCGGACGAGGAGTGCAGCAGGTTGGCGTCGACGGAGAACGGCGCTTCGCCCTTCTTGTCCTTGGCAACCGGGATCTGGTGTGCTTCGGCGAAGGCGAGCAGGTCGGTACGCGACTTGAACGACCAGTCGCGCCAGGGGGCGATGATCTTGATGTCGGGGTTCAGCGCATAGGCCGACAGCTCGAAACGAACCTGGTCGTTGCCCTTGCCGGTGGCGCCGTGGGCAATGGCGTCGGCGCCGGTTTTCTTGGCGATGTCGATCAGGTGCTTGGAGATCAGCGGGCGGGCGATCGAGGTGCCGAGCAGGTAGACACCTTCATAGACGGCATTGGCGCGGAACATCGGGAAGACGAAATCGCGCACGAACTCTTCGCGCACGTCCTCGATGTAGATCTCCTTGATGCCGAGCATCTCGGCCTTCTTGCGCGCCGGCTCGAGCTCTTCGCCCTGTCCGAGGTCGGCCGTGAAGGTGACGACTTCGGCGCCGAGCTCGGTCTGCAGCCACTTCAGGATGATCGAGGTGTCGAGACCGCCGGAATAGGCGAGGACGACTTTCTTTACGTCTTTGTGCGATGCCATGATGATGAGTCCGTTGTGCAAGGAGGTAGCGGCAAAACCGCAAAACCCGGTGTCGCGGGCACTTTTAGCGAGATTGACGCCGGACGCAAGGGGAACGGCACTGCTTGACGGCTCCCGGCAGGGTTTGACAGCGCTGGGCGGCAACCCATATCTGCTGCGTCCGAATAACGCGCGAGGAGGCTGAGCCGTGACGAATATCCAAGACATCATCAAGAAATCCAACGTTGCCGTGGTTACCGGCGGCGCCTCCGGCATTGGTCTTGCAGCCGCAAAGCACTTCGCGCAGGCGGGCATGAGCGTCGCCATCGCCGATCTCGGCGGCGACAAGCTCGCTGCCGCAGCCGATGCCCTGAAAGCAATATCCGGCGAAGAGCATGTGATGGCGATCGAAACGGACGTCGCCGACAAAGCCTCGCTCGAAGCTCTCGAACGAGCCGTCGTCCAGCGCTTCGGCCGTGTCCATGTGCTGATGAACAATGCCGGCATCGGCCCGGAAACCTCGATCTTCAGCGCCCAGGCAGACTGGGACGCGATTCTCGGCGTGAACCTGATGGGCGTGATCAACGGCACGCGTACCTTCGGCTCGAATATGCTGGCCCATGGCGAACCCGGCCTGATCATCAACACCGGCTCCAAGCAAGGCATCACCACACCGCCCGGCAATCCGGCCTACAACGTCTCCAAAGCGGGCGTGAAAGTCTTCACCGAAGCGCTGCAGCATGAGCTGCGCAACACCGAGGGCTCGAAAATCTCAGCGCACCTGCTGATCCCTGGCTTCGTCTTCACCGGCCTGACCAAGGGCAATCGCGCAGAGAAGCCTGCCGGTGCATGGACCCCGGAGCAGACTGTCGACTTCATGATCTCAAGCATCGAGAAGGACGATTTCTACATCCTCTGCCCGGACAACGACGTCGCCCGTCCGGTAGACGAGCGCCGGATGGCCTGGGCAATCGGCGACATCATCGAAAATCGTCCACCGCTGTCGCGCTGGCACCCTGACTACGCCGACAGGTTCAAGGCGTTTCTCGACGCCAAGGATTGATTGGACATTTTCTGAAAGCCGGATATGAGGACATGCTTTCATATCCGGCTTCAAGAGTGTGCCATGGATTTCCTGCCAAGCTTCCCGACCCTGCTCGCCTTCGCCGCCGCAACCTTGCTGCTTGCCGCCACCCCCGGCCCCGACATGACACTGTCGATCAGCCGTTCTCTGGCGCAGGGCAAGAAGGCGGCGCTGTTCGTGGTGCTCGGCACCAGCCTGGGTATCGTCGTCCACACCATGCTGGTCGCCTTCGGTATCTCCGCGCTGATCACCGCCTCGCCGACCGCCTTCCTGATCCTGAAGACCGGCGGCGCCGGTTATCTGCTCTGGCTTGCCATCCAGGCCGTCCGCCTCGGCTCCAAACTGTCGATCAAGAAGGTTGAAGAGGTAAAGGCAACGCCGTTTGCCAATATTTCCTCCGGCTTCTGGGTCAATCTGCTGAACCCCAAGGTCATCATCTTCTTCATGACCTTCCTGCCGCAGTTCGTCAGCGCCGGCGATCCGGCGGTCACACACAAGCTGCTTTTCCTTGGACTCTGCTTCATCATTATCGGCATGCCGGTCAACGCCGCCGTCGTCTTCGCGGCCGATTGGCTATCGAGCTGGTTGCAGAACAACAGGAAGGTGCTGCGCGGGATGGATTACACCTTCGCCGGCGTCTTCTCGGTCTTCGCGGCAAAGATTCTGCTCACGCAGGCACGATAATCTCGAGACAATACAGCCAGGGTCGCCACGCGACCCTGGGGCACAAGCTCATCACCCGATCAGCAGTGCGTCATCGTCCAATGTCTGGCCGCGCATCTTGCGGAACATCTCGATCAGGTCCTCGACCTGAAGATCCTTGCGGTTATCGCCGCTGACATCGAGCACGATCTCACCGCCATGCAGCATGATCGTGCGGTGACCGTAATCCAACGCCTGGCGCATGGAATGCGTGACCATAAGTGTCGTCAGCTTGCGCTCGGACACGATCTTCTGCGTCAGGCCCATCACGAATTCCGCCATCCCCGGGTCGAGCGCCGCAGTATGCTCGTCGAGCAGCAGCACTTCGGAACCTGCAAGCGTTGCCATGACAAGCGAAACCGCCTGCCGCTGTCCGCCGGACAAAAGATCCATGCGATCCTTCATGCGGTTTTCAAGGCCGAGATTAAGCTCTGCGATCCGCTCGCGGAAATGCTCGCGGCGTTTCGGGCCGAGCGCGGCCCCCAGGCCTCGCCGCTCGCCACGCCGTGCCGCCAGCGCCAGATTCTCCTCGATCGACAAGGCACCGCAGCTGCCCGTCAGCGGATCCTGAAACACGCGGGCAACCAACCCGGCGCGCGCCGCCGTCGACTTGCGCGTCACGTCGGTGTGACCGATCAACACCTGGCCGTCGCTCGCCAGCACGTCGCCGGCAAGGACACCGAGCAGGGTGGATTTGCCGGCACCGTTGGAGCCGATCACCGTGACGAACGAGCCTTCCTCGATGGTCAGACTGACGCCCTTCAGCGCCTGCTTCTCCAACGGCGTTCCCTTGCCGAAAACGACCTTCACATCCTTGACGCTGATCATGACGAAGCTCCTCCGCGACGCAGGCGTGGAAGAATAAGCGCGACGGTCACGAGAACAGCGGTTACGAAATTGAGATCCGACGCCTGCAGGCCGATCACGTCGCTCGAGAGCGCCAGCTGGATGGCAATGCGGTAGAGGATCGAGCCGATGACGCAGCCGATCAGCGCGATCAACAGCCCCCGACGGCCAAGCAGCGTCTCGCCGATGATGACGGCAGCCAAACCGACCACGATCGTACCGACACCCGAGGTCACATCGGCGAAACCATTGGTCTGCGCGAACAGTGCGCCACCGAGCGCCACCAGCGCGTTGGAGATCGCCATGCCGAGATAGATCTGGCGGTTGGTATCAACGCCCTGGGCGCGGGCCATACGGGCATTCGCCCCGGTCGCGCGCATCGCAAGGCCGGAATCGCTCTCCAGGAAGCGCCAGACGACGATGACAGCAATGACGACAAGGATGCCAACGAACAGCGGCCGCACGTAGAAATCACGCAAGCCATGGCCGAAGAACGGGCTGATCATCGTATCAGCATTGATCAGCGCCACGTTCGGCTTGCCCATGACGCGCAGGTTCACGGAAAATAGCGCGATCATTGTCAGGATCGAGGCCAACAGATTGAGGATCTTGAAACGGACGTTGAGCATCGCAGTGACCATGCCGGCGGCGGCGCCAGCCGCCATGGCGATCAGCGCCGCCAGCCAGGCATTGACGCCAGCGATGATCAGCACTGCGGTGACGGCGGCGCCGAGGGGAAACGAGCCGTCGACGGTCAGATCCGGAAAATCGAGTACACGGAATGCGAGGTAAACGCCGAGGGCAACAAAGGCATAGACCAGCCCCAGCTCCACGGCTCCCCAGAATGCGATCTGACTCAAGGCTTCTGCCCTTTCTTGTGCTGTTTCCGTGGCCACGCCCCTCCCAACCCTCCCCACAAGGGGGAGGGCTTAACCCAGCCGATCCGCCCTTCCACGATTGGGTCAGGACGAGGCCACGGGTCTTCTCCCCCCTTGTGGGGGAGATGGCCGGCAGGCCAGAGAGGGACTTCATCTCTATGCGATCAGCCGCCCCCGTGCAAACGGGAGCGGCTGATCATTCAGGTCTCTGTGGCGATTGATTTAGTCGATCGTCTTCGTCGCGCGCTTCAGCACGCTTTCCGGGAACGTTACGCCCATCTTGGCGGCAGCGCCCTTGTTGATGACGAGATCGCTGCCGGCAGCAACCTTGACCGGGATATCGCCAGGGTTCTCACCCTTGAGGATACGCACGACGATTTCGCCGGTCTGCTTGCCGACGTCGTAGTAGTTGAAGCCGAGAGCGGCGACCGAACCGCGCGAAACGGAATCGGTGTCGGCGGTGAAGAGCGGCAGCTTGGCTTCCTCGGCGACAGCCACGGCACCTTCGAGGGCCGAGATGATCGTGTTGTCGGTGGGCACGTAGATCGCATCGGCACGGCCGACGAGCGCGCGAGCGGCACCCTGCACTTCGGCGGACTTGGTGGCAGCAGATTCGACGACCTTCAGGCCGGCCTTTTCAGCCTCGACTTTGAGGACGGCGAGCAGCGATACCGAGTTCGCTTCACCCGAGTTGTAGAGGTAGCCGATCGTCTTGGCGTTCGGCAGGATTTCCTTGATCAGCGCCACATGCTCGGCGACCGGCGACATGTCGGAAAGACCGGTGACGTTGCCGCCCGGCTTGTCCATGTTCTTGACCAGCTGCGCGCCAACAGGATCGGACACAGCGGTAAAGACGACGGGGATATCGTGCGTGGAGGAAACGACTGCCTGCGCCGAAGGTGTAGAGATCGGCACGATGACGTTCGGGCCTTCGCCGGCGAACTGGCGGGCGATCTGCGCGGCCGTGGCCGGATTACCCTGAGCCGACTGGAATTCGAACTTCAGGTTCTCACCTTCTTTGTAGCCGGCAGCTGTCAGCACATCGAGAACACCCTTGCGGGCGGCGTCGAGCGCCGGATGTTCGACGATTGCCGTGACGGCGACAGTCACGTCTTCAGCCTTGGCAGGCAGGGTAAGGGCAAGGGTTGCCGCAACGGCGGCGAGCAGAACAGAACGCATGGGTATCCTCCAACTATGATTTTGGGCTGCTTTTAGGAAAAGCAGCCCTCGAAATCAATCATTAGAAGAAACTGTACGGATCAAACTTGCTGATCAGTCGCCGGAACTCAATCATCCGCACCGTGGTTCGCGATCATCATCGCCTCGAAGGCCAGGCGCTCGGTCTTGCGCATGCGCTCGGATTCCGACTTCAGCTGGCCGCAGGCGGCGAGGATGTCGCGGCCGCGTGGCGTACGGATCGGCGAGGCATAGCCGGCCGAGTTGATGAAATCGGCGAACTTCTCGATCTGCGCCCAGTCGGAGCATTGGTAGTTGGTACCCGGCCAGGGGTTGAACGGAATGAGGTTGATCTTCGCCGGCACGCCCTTCAAGAGCTGGATCAGCCCCTTGGCATCCTCCAGGCTGTCGTTGACGTCCTTCAGCATCACATATTCGAAGGTGATGCGCCGGGCGTTGGAGAGCCCCGGATACTTGCGGCAGGCGTCGATCAGCTCTTTCAGCGGATACTTCTTGTTGATCGGCACCAGAATGTCGCGCAGGTCGTCGCGCACCGCATGCAGCGAGATCGCCAGCATGACGCCGATCTCGTCGCCAGTGCGGAAGATCTCGGGAACGACACCGGAGGTCGAGAGCGTGACGCGTCTTTTCGAAAGGGAAAGTCCGTCGCCGTCGGTGGCGATCAAGAGCGCCTGCTTGACGCTGTCAAAATTGTAGAGCGGTTCGCCCATGCCCATCATCACGATGTTCGAAACCTTGCGGCCCTCGGCCGGCATGATCGTGCCCTGCGGCGCTTCGCGATCCGGGAAATCGCCCAACCGGTCGCGGGCGAGCAGGAGCTGCGACAGGATCTCCTCCGCCGTCAGGTTGCGCACCAGGCGCTGCGTGCCGGTGTGACAGAAGGAACAGGTGAGCGTGCAGCCGACCTGGCTGGAGATGCAGAGCGTGCCGCGACCTTCTTCCGGAATATAGACCGCCTCGATCTCTACGGGACGACCGGCACCACGCGCCGGGAAGCGCAGCAGCCACTTGCGGGTGCCGTCGTTGGAAACCTGCTCCTCGACGATTTCGGGACGGGCGATGGTGAAATGCGTCTTCAGCGTCTCGCGCATGTCCTTGGAGATATTGGCCATGTGGTCGAAGTCGGAGACCCCGCGCACATAGATCCAGTTCCAAAGCTGCGCCACGCGCATCTTGATCTGCTTTTCCGGCACGCCCTTTTCGCGCAGCGCAGCGCCCATCTCCTCGCGGGTGAGGCCGATCAGCGACGGCTTCGGCAATGCTTCGCCGCGCGCCGGCTGGTTGCCTGCGGGCTTGAGAACGGTCATCGCATCCATGACGGACATTTAATCTAATCCCGAATTCAACATGCGATCCTCCCGATAGTCCGAATGACTGGCGGGCGGAGCGGGCATGAAGGCAGAAAGTGAATGCGGAACTTGGCGGCCAAGCCGCGATCTATCCGCTGTTGTGGGCGCCTTTAGCATCATTTTCGCCGCGCGTCACTATAGATGGAAACGACAAAGGCCGGCGCAAGGCCGGCCTTTGAAAATCATCTGCACCTGGGCGGGCCTTACTTGCAGCTTTCGATCTGCTTCAGCGAAGCCGAAATACCGGCCAGCGAATAGCTGTAGGAGGTCGCCGTGCCCTTGCGGGACGTTGCGTTGACCGTCATCGAATGACCGCTCTTCATGGCTGCCACAAGCGCCGGTTCCTGTGCCGCGTTTTCGACCCACCCAGCCTTGTCCTTGGTGAACATGACGAAGGTCTTGTTGTCGATCACGACATTGATCTTCGAAGCGTCCTTAACCGTGTAGCCCATCATGGCCTGTGGCTCGTACGAAATGTTCTGACCAGGGCGCTGCGAGACGATGAAGAAGTTGTCGCCATGGTCGATACCGGCTGGCTTCTTCTCGGTCGGTACGGAGAGGACGTAGCAAA
Organism: Rhizobium sp. S96; assembly: GCF_030382195.1. Taxonomy (NCBI): domain Bacteria; kingdom Pseudomonadati; phylum Pseudomonadota; class Alphaproteobacteria; order Hyphomicrobiales; family Rhizobiaceae; genus Rhizobium; species Rhizobium sp. S96. The sequence goes on along the minus strand of NZ_JAUDRY010000010.1, from coordinate 297,999 downwards.
CGGTGCTGGCGCCCGACTTGTAGGAGTAAGCCCCCCAGGCCTGGAACTGCTGGATGCGAGTCGGCGCGGAAGAAGCGGCGGCAGCCGGTTGCTGCGCTGTCTGTGCTGCTGCAGCGGGCTTCTTTGCTTGAGCGGATGCGATGCCAGCGCCGGCGAGAACGAGGGAAAGGGCGAGTGTGATACTTCTTACAAACATGGATATCCTGCCGGTTCTTGCGATTCGAGCCCGAAGCGAGCGGGCGGCGCATAATCACGATCTGCTTTATTTTGACTTAATTCAGGTTACCAAAGCGTCAACGCAGACCGCAAGAAGTGCCTGCCTGTGTCATTTCCGCTCAAGTGTCAATGCCGGGTCCTGGAGCTTCACCCGTGGCGACTTGTTGCCACAAGCGTTGGAGACCGTCGCCACGAGTGAATTTAAGACATAAAGATTCAGGCAAGAGTTTGACGTTTCAAAAAACCGATGTAGGTCATTAAGCGTTGGAAATCCGTTGAGGAATTCGGTGAGCCAGGGGGCTTGAGACGGAATATGGATGCCGAGGAGAAACAGCGCTTCGCCGCCCTTGCACGGGCTGTCGCGGAACGCCGCGATCAGCAGGCATTCACCGTCCTGTTCGATTACTTTGCGCCCCGCCTCAAATCTTGGTTACTGCGCCAGAAGATGGCGAGCGGCGAGGCGGAGGAACTGGTGCAGGAGGTCATGATCGTCCTCTGGCACAAGGCAGATCTCTATGATTCGACGCGATCATCACTCTCGACCTGGCTCTTCCGGATTGCGCGCAACCGCCGCATCGATCTTCAGCGCCGCGCGCGTGCTCGCGTCCTCGACGAAACGGATCCCGCGCTGCAGCCGCCTGCGGAAATTGGGGCCGATGAGATGGTGGCCAACGATAGCCGTGACGCTTATGTGCGAGCCGCGGTCGGGCAACTGCCGGAAGAGCAGCGCGAGATGCTGCGGGCAGCCTTCTTTCTGGGGCAATCCCATTCCGAAATCGCCGAAGCGACGGGTTTGCCACTCGGAACGGTGAAATCGCGCATCCGGCTGGCCTTCGGCAAGCTCAGGAAGGTTCTCGAGGCCGAAGGCAGCTGACGCGTGCGGCGGCTAAATTGTTTTCATGCCCGGCGGGCCATCGGCCAGCGCACGGTCCGCGGCGTCATAATGCCGTGCCTTGATATGCTTGCTCACCATCGCGATCGCCGCCGACATCACGGCAACATCGTCTGAAAAGCCGATGACGGCAAAGACATCGGGGATCATGTCGATCGGCATCACAAAATAGGCAAGCGCGGCGAGGAGAACACCACGCACCTTGGTCGGCGTCTGCGGATCGAGCGCACAATAAAACGCAGCAACGACATCGCGCGAAAACGGGATCTGCCGCACGGCCTTCTTGAACGTCACCCAGAACTTCTTGCGCACGGTCTGCTCGCGCCGGTTCTGCGTGTCTTCATCGCCCGGCAACAGGATTTCACCGAATTTGACGTCGTCCATCCAGATACGTCCTCTCTTTCAGGCGCAGATATGGTGGTCTTTGCGCTGCGATTCAATTGCCGCGACGTGCGCGAGCTTCGTCCATGGCGGCTGCGAGCTTGAAATCGAGTTCGGTCAAACCGCCAGCGTCATGGGTGTTGAGCTTCACCTCGACGCGCGAATAGACATTGAACCATTCGGGATGGTGGTTGAGCTTTTCGGCGGCGAGAGCGGCCTCGGTCATGAAGCCGAAGGCCTCGACGAAGTTCGAAAACTTGAAGGTTTTGGAGATCGAGGTTGCTCCCTCGCCGAGAGCCCAGCCCTCGAGTTTGGCCAATTCGCTATCGATGGCCTGGCGTTCCAGTTTTTCCCGTTTCATGCGATGGTCCCTTCTCTTTCCGCTTTGGGTCTCTTATGAAACGCATCAGCATCCTGTTTGTTTGCATGGGCAATATATGCCGTTCGCCACTGGCCGAAGGCATTTTCACGCATCTCGCGGCAGAGGCAGGTCTTTCCGAGCGTTTCGCTGTCGATTCAGCTGGTACCGGCGGCTGGCATGAAGGCGAACCGCCGGATCACCGCTCCATTGCAATCGCAAGAAAGTATGGCGTCGACATATCCGCCCAGCGGGCGCGTCGGATCAGGAAAGCGGATTTCAGCGCGTTTGACATGATCCTTGCGATGGATAGGGACAACGTGGCCGACCTTCTTCGCATCGCGCCTTCAGCCGGCAATATCCGGCTGTTCGGTGATGCAGCGGGGACCGGCGAGGATATCCCCGATTCCTATTATGGCGACAACAGCGACTTCCAGCTGGTCTATGCCAGGCTCTTGACCGGCTGCAGGAAGCTGCTCGCTGCGTTTGGTGCCGACAACGCCTCATGAAGCGGGAAGATTTCTTCCGTCAGATATGGCCCACCGCCCACCGAGTCTCGTGACGAAAGAAGCACGAAGCGCGGAACGGTGAAGGTCGATGTCTGGAAGTTGCCGCGACCGGCAAGATAGTGAACGACGTCATCCACGCGAGACGCCTTGAGCCGCGCCAACGTGACATGCGGCATGAACTTGCGTGGATCCGGCGGCAGTCCGATGCGTTGGCAGATCCGCTCGATTTCCGCCTGGAGCGCATACATCTCCGGCGACGGCGTCACGCCAGCCCAGATCGAATGCGGCTTCTTCGATCCGAAGGAACCGATGCCTTCGAGCCGGATCTGGAATTCGGGCCGATCGATGCGATCGAGCCGATCAACGATTTCGTCTGCCGTGCGTCCGTCAACATCGCCGATGAACCGCAAAGTGATGTGATAATTCTCCACATCGATCCATCTGGCACCAGGCAGACCGCCGCGCAGCAATGAAAGGCTCATCGCCGCATTGCGCGGAATTTCGAGGGCGGTAAAAAGTCTCGGCATAACGAGCACTCCCCGAATCTTTTGCAGGTGCTCACACGGAATCACGCATTGCGCACCTGCGCAAGTCCCTAATTCTTCACAGTAGAAATCGTTCCAATGAATTGCGTGATAGCCGGCTCCATCTTCTCGACCATGACATCGACGCCCTTGCTGTTCGGGTGCATTCCATCCTCCAGCTTCAGCCCGGCGTCCAGCACGATCCCGTCGAGAAAGAAAGGATATAGGGCAACGCCATGTTTTTGCGAGAGTTTCTGGTAGATCGGATTGAAGCGCGCCGCGTAGTCGCCGCCCATGTTCGGTGGCGCCATCATTCCAGCGAGAAGAACCGCGATCCCGCGTCCCTTTAGCCGGGCAATCATCTCATCGAGGTTTTTTTCACTTTGTTCAGGCGGGATACCCCGCAACGCATCGTTGGCGCCGAGCTCCAGTATCACGCCATCGGTACCGTCCGGAACCGACCAATCGATGCGCGCCAGACCGCCTGTCGTGGTGTCTCCAGACACACCGGCATTGGCGATTTCGACGTCGATCCCCTTCGCTTTCAGCGCGGCCTGCAGCTTCTCGGGAAAGCCGTCGCCGGGAGGAAGTTGGTATCCAGCCATCAGGCTATCGCCGAATCCGACGAGCCTGATCGTTTTTGCATCAGCGGCAACGCAAAAGAGCAGAGACGCAACAATGACGGCGATGTGAAGGCCGGCAGCTTTAAAACTCATTCCGCTTTCCCTAGATTGGCAGGACGATCGGCATCTATATAGGGCAATAAACGTTGGCAAAAACCATCATCGAGCTGAAGCGTGCCGATTTGACGCTTGGCAGCGCAGCAGCCTCGGTCCATGTGCTGAAGGGCATCGACCTGACGATCCAGGCCGGCGAATCCGTCGGCATCGTAGGGCCTTCCGGTTCCGGCAAATCGACCTTGCTGATGGTCTTGGCCGGGCTGGAAAGGCTCGACAGCGGCGAGATCAATATCAGCGACACGCCGCTCCACGCGCTGAGCGAGGATCAGGTCGCCGATTTTCGCGGCCGAAACATCGGCATCGTCTTTCAGTCGTTTCACCTGATCGCCAACATGACCGCGCTTGAAAATGTCGCGGTCCCTCTCGAACTCGCCAATGTTCAAAACCCCTTCGAGATTGCCCGCCGCGAACTGAAAGCCGTCGGTCTCGGCGACCGTCTGAACCACTATCCCGGCCAGTTGTCGGGTGGCGAGCAGCAACGCGTCGCTATCGCCCGGGCACTCGCACCCTCGCCAGCTCTCCTGATCGCCGACGAGCCGACCGGAAATCTGGATGCAGATACCGGTCGCCAGATCGCAGACCTGTTGTTTTCAAAGCAGACCGAGCGGGGCATGACCTTGTTGCTGGTCACCCACGACGCCTCGCTTGCGCGGCGCTGCATGCGCCAGATACGCGTGCGCTCCGGTCAGATCGAAGGCGACGACGCCGCCGTGCGCAACGAGGCGGCAATTGCATGAGGCTTGTCACTCCGCGTGCTTCCCTCGCCTTCCGGCTGGCGCTCCGCGAGCTACGCGGGGGCCTTAAAGGCTTTTACATCTTCCTCGCGTGCATCGCGCTGGGGACCGCGGCGATCGCCGCCGTCAACTCCGTCTCGCAGTCCATCACCGACACGATCTCGACGCGTGGCCAGGAGTTGTTGGCCGCCGACGTACGTTTCGAGCTCAATAACCGAGAAGCGACAGAGCAGGAAATAGGATTCCTGCAGGGCCTTGGAAAAGTTTCCATATCATCGGGGCTGCGATCCATGGCACGCAAGCCCGACGGCAGCGACCAGGCCCTCGTCGAGGTCAAGGCTGTAGACGGTGCCTACCCGCTCTATGGCACCTTCGAATCCGAGCCTAACTATTCGCTCCCTCGGCTTCTTGCCGACCAAAGCGGCACCTACGGCGCCGTCGCCGCGCCTTTGCTGCTGGAACGCCTCGGCCTCTCCGTCGGGGATGAAATCCTGCTTGGCAACGTCATTCTCAACATCACCGGAACAGTGAAGACCGAACCGGACTCCATTTCGGAAGGCTTCGGCTTCGCGCCACGACTGCTCGTCAGTCGGGAGGCGTTGAAAGCCTCGGGCCTTATCCAGACGGGAAGCCTTGTCGAGAATGTCTATAAGATACGCCTGGACAACCCGAGCGACACGCCGACGATTACCGACAAAGCCACCAAGGAATTCCCCTCTGCCGGCTGGTCGATCCGAACCAGCGACCGGGCCGCGCCGTCGCTGACCGATAATGTCGAGCGATTTTCGCAGTTCCTGACGCTGGTTGGCCTGACCGCACTGATCGTCGGCGGCGTAGGCGTCGCGAATGCGGTGCGCGCCTTCCTGGATTCCAAGCGGACCACGATCGCAACGTTCAAATGCCTTGGCGCCCCGGCGTCCACCGTTGTTCTGATCTATCTTTTTCAGATCGGCCTGATCGCGCTCGCAGGCATCGTCGCCGGCTTGGTGGTCGGGGCACTGGCCCCGATGTTGGCGGCGCAGTTCCTGGCGCGGTTTCTCCCGGTTTCGACCGAACCGACGCTCTATCCCGTGGCTCTCTCGCTGGCGGTCCTGTTTGGCATCCTGACCACGCTTGCCTTTGCAATCATGCCGCTCGGACACGCCCGCGAGGTTCCGGCAACGGCCCTTTTCCGCGAGCAGGGTTTCGAGGCCCGCAAACTCCCGTCGTGGCCTTACATCCTGCTGGCTGCTGCGTTCCTTGCGGCTCTTGCCGGTCTGGCGATCGTAACAGCGTATGATCGCTTCATCGCCGTTGTCTTTATCGGCGCCATCGCGTTCGCCTTCGTGGTGCTGCGCCTGGTGGCCGCCGGCATCGCATGGCTGGCGCGTCGGAGCCCCCGCGTGAATTCGCCTGCCCTTCGGCTGGCAATCGGCAACATTCATCGGCCCGGTGCATTGACGCCATCGGTCGTGCTTTCGCTCGGCCTGGGACTCGCCCTGCTCGTCACGCTTACACTGATCGATAGCAACATGCGCCGGCAATTGACCGGGCGCATGGCCGATGGCGCACCCAACTTCTTCTTCGTCGACATCCAGGGCTCCGAAGTCGAGAATTTCCGAAATCTGGTCAAAACCACGGCCCCGGAGGGGAAACTTGTCGAAGTCCCGATGCTGCGCGGTCGCATCCTTGCGTTCAATGGCGAAGACGTCGCCAAACGGAAAGTCCCGCCCGCGGGGCAATGGGTCCTGCGCGGCGATCGCGGCATCACCTATGCGGAAACCCTGCCGGAGAACGCCTCTCTGACGGAAGGCACCTGGTGGCCGAAAGACTATACCGGTGAGCCGCTGGTATCCTTCTCAAACGAGGAAGCCAAGGAACTGGGCCTGAAGATCGGCGACACGGTGACGGTCAACGTGCTTGGCCGCAACATCACCGCGCGGATAGCCAACCTGCGCAAGGTCGAGTGGGAATCCCTGTCGATCAATTTCGTTATGGTCTTCTCGCCGAATACCTTCCGGGGTGCTCCGCACGCCTGGCTCGCGACGCTGACCGACCCGTCGGCGACCGCGCCCGAGGAGGCGGCGATCCTTAAATCCGTCACCAATACCTATCCGACCATCACCAGCGTCCGCGTGAAGGACGCGATCGATATCATCAACACGCTGGTCGCTCAGCTTGCGACCGCCATCCGCGCCGCCGCATCGGTGGCCCTGATCGCCTCGGTGCTGGTTCTCGCCGGAGCGCTCGCCGCTGGAAACCGTGCGCGCACCCACGACGCCGTCGTGCTCAAAACCCTTGGCGCGACGCGAAGGATGCTGATCCGCGCCTTTTGCTACGAATATCTGATGCTTGGCGCCGCGACGGCGGTTTTCGCGCTCCTCGCCGGCGGTGTCGCCGCCTGGTACATTCTCTCCCGCATCATGCACATACCGTCGCACTTCCTGCCCGGCGTTGCCGGCGTCACACTGATTACCGCGCTGATCCTCACCGTCGGCATCGGTCTGGTTGGCACCTGGCGCATCCTCGGCCAGAAGGCAGCACCCGTTTTGCGCGAGCTGTGACTTGAAGATGAAGAGAAATTCGCTTCACCTTACTGCGATTTAACCCGATCGCGGGTTGCAAGGCCCTTGTTTGCGAAGGACGAAGGGCTCATATTGTGGGCAGGCATGCTGGAGCTCCGCAGCGGCGCCCGGGTCGACAACCCCGACACCGTGTTCACATCGGAGCTTGTAAGAGGAAACTATGGCTGACCTTCGTAACTACCAAAGCCGCGTGCAAACCGGCGAGATGATCGATCAGGGCCTGCGCAGCTACATGCTCAAGGTCTACAACCTGATGGCACTCGGTCTGGCGATCACTGGTTTGGCCGCCTACTTCGCATTCACGTTCGCCGTCTCCGATGGCCAGCTGACCGCCTTCGGCGCAGCAATCTACACGAGCCCGCTGAAGTGGATCGTGATTTTTGCTCCGCTCGCAATGGTGTTCTTCCTGAGCTTTAGGATCAATAGCATGAGCGTATCCGCCGCGCAGACGACCTTCGCGGTCTATGCAGCGCTGGTTGGATTGTCGCTCTCGTCGGTCTTCCTGATCTACACGGGCCAGAGCGTCGTTCAGACCTTCTTCGTCACGGCCGCCTCCTTCGGCGCGCTGTCGATCTATGGCTACTCGACCAAGCGCGATCTGTCGGCGATGGGTTCGTTCCTGATCATGGGTCTTTTCGGCCTGATCATCGCCTCGATCGTCAACATCTTCCTGGCATCGTCTGCCATGCAGTTTGCGATCTCGGTGATCGGTGTCCTGATCTTCGCAGGCCTGACCGCCTACGATACTCAGCGCATCAAGGAAATGTACTACGAAGCCGACGACGCAGCCGTGTCGGGCCGCAAGGCCATCATGGGCGCCCTGACGCTCTACCTCGACTTCATCAACCTCTTCATGTTCCTCCTGCAGTTCATGGGCAACCGCAAGTAAGAGGAATGAACAATCGGAAAAGGCGGCTTCGGCCGCCTTTTTTGTTGCGCGACGTTCCGGCGAATGATCTGAAGTCTCGTCTTCATCAATTGCCGGCCTGTTCGAATGCCTGTTTCCATCCGCGACGTATCACCTTCCGATCTCGGTGCTGTGACCGCCATCTACAGCGAGGCCGTGCTGAATGGCGTCGCAAGTTACGAAATAGCTCCACCGACAGAGGCGGAGATGGCAGCACGGTTCTCGGCGATCACCGGTCAGCATTATCCCTACATTGCAGCAGTCGATGAGGCGGACAGCTTGCTGGGCTACGCCTACGCATCGGCATTTCGCACGCGCCCTGCCTATCGATGGATGGTCGAGGATTCGATCTATCTGGCCCCTGAGGCGCGTGGGCGCGGAATCGGCAAGATGCTTCTGGAGGAGATCGTGAAGCGGTGCGCAGCGCTTGGTTTTCGCCAGATGACCGCGGTGATCGGTGGCGCCCACCCGGCCTCTATTACGCTCCACAAGGCGGTGGGCTTCCAGGAAGCAGGCCTGCTCAAGGGTACAGGCTACAAGCACGGACGTTGGCTGGATACGATGATCATGCAGCGCGTCCTTGGCGACGGCACGGCATCAGAACCTGACCTGGATGCTTACCCCGGCAGTCTCTTCAGGGAGTGAGCGCCCTCACGTCTCAACGAGCTTGAGGGTCTTGTTGAAGACCTTCAGAACCTGCGGCAGCTCGTGTCCGCGCTTCAGAATGACGCCGTGCGTGTTGACCACCGAGAACGCGCCCTGCTTTGCGGCCAGCTTCGGGTTCTTCTCGATACGGAAAAGCGGCATCTCGCCGGAACGCTTGAACACCGAAAAGACCGCGCGGTCCTTCAGGTGGTCGATCGCATAGTCCCGCCATTCGCCTTCACCGACCATCCGGCCGTAGATCCAAAGGATCGCATCGAGTTCGCGGCGATGAAAGGTGACCGGAAGCGGATCCTTGCTCTGCTTGTATTCCTTGAGATCCACGATTGGGGAACTGCTGTCGGCTGTCCGGCTCTCGCCGTGCCGCAAATCCGGCTGATCTGTCATCAGGTCTCCCAGGGCCTCCGCTTGTGACAGGAGAATGACAGTTTGCCTTAGCGTTTACAAATTGCAAGCGGCCGGCCGGTCACATTAAGCATACTCTGTGCAATCTCCCGAGCGCCGTAATTCAGTCAAAACAGCGCCTCATTTGCAAGGGAAATTCCCCCCAACGCGCTGCGGGTCATCAAGATTCGCTGCAAAATCAACACTGCGCATCGCCTCACCTGATTCGAAGGCAATGTGAAAGTTTGGCGCCAGCGCGCCAAAGGGCCCGGCTGACCGTATCGACCTTAACCCCAGCCCCGAATACGATCAGCCGGGCCGCCCCGTTTTCCACCTGCCAAAGCAGGTGAAACTCTTCAGATGTTCTTGCCAGCCATGATGACCGTCGCGCCAAGAATTGCCGACGGCGTTCCATCCACGGTAGAAGACTGTAGAAGAATCGCGCAACCTTCAAGATCAGGCTTCTGCATGACATTGGCGGGTAGCGTCAAGCTCGTTTCCTTGCCATCCCACATACCGACCGTTTCAACGTCGGTCACGCTGTTCAGATAGGCAATTTTCTGGCCGCTGTTTTCGCCCTTTTCGACATCGATCGTCTTCTCGCGATCGAAATAGACCATCACGACGTTTGCTTTGCCTGGCCCGGCGCCGATCTTGATCTCCAGCTCATCATCTTTGATGCGAGCGTTGACAGGCACCGTCAGGCCTTTGCCTTCAGTGACAAAGCCATCGAGCTTGCTGGTAATGCCGTTGAGATCGGCGCCCGCCACATGATCACGACCGTTGACCACGACCTGCGGCGTATAGACGTTGCTGCGCCCCATCGTGCGCGCATAGCCATACTGACGTTCGGTGTTTTCCTTCGAGCTCAGGGTATCGGCCCAGCCGAGATAATTCCAGTAGTCGACGTGATAGGCGAGCGCAATCACGTCGCCGCGCTCTACCAGCTTGCGGAAAGCGGCATCAGCCGGCGGACAGGATGAGCATCCCTGAGCGGTAAAGAGCTCGACAACGCCTTTCGGCGCATCTTGCGCAAAAAGCGGACCCCCAAGGGCCACGCCTGCAATCAGCGAAATCAAAAACCGCGCGGACATTCACCTGCACCTTTTTCTTCAGCACCTGACAGTCCAGCCAAATGACTGCAGGTTCCGATTTATGAACGTAGAGATAGTCGCTCCCGATCCAAACGGAAAGTCACGAACGGGTGAGACGGGGCTCCTGCAAGCAACGCCGAAACACATCGTCGTGAGCCGCGCGGTCAATACCGCCAGCGCAAGCAAAAGCCGCCGGAAATCTCTCTCCGGCGGCCATTATCACTGATAGCAGTTAAAAATCAGGCGGCGAGGTCGCGAAGAACCGTCTGCAGGATGCCGCCGTTGTTGAGGTAGATGACCTCGTCAAGCGTATCGACGCGCGACAGCAGCGGCACTTCCTTCACGGAACCGTCGCCGTAGGTGATCTTGGCGATCTTCTTCTCGCGCGGCTTGATGTTCTCGAGACCTTCGATGGTGACGATCTCGTCGCCCTTCAGTCCGAGGCTTGCCCAGGTCGTTCCCTCTTCGAAGACGAAGGGGATGACGCCCATGCCGACCAGGTTCGAGCGGTGGATACGCTCGAAGGACTGCGCGATCACGGCCTTGACGCCGAGCAGGTTGGTGCCCTTCGCTGCCCAGTCGCGGGACGAGCCGTTGCCGTACTCGACACCTGCGAAGATGACGAGCGGAACGCCTTCGCCCTTGTACTGCATGGCCGCGTCGTAGATCGATTCCTCTTCCTTCGACGGGTAATGGATGGTGTAGCCACCTTCCTTGCCGTTCGGGCCGAGCATGTGGTTGCGAATGCGGATGTTGGCGAAGGTGCCGCGCATCATCACTTCATGGTTGCCGCGACGCGTGCCGTACTGGTTGAAGTCGGCAACACCGACATTGTTCTCGAGCAGGTAAGCACCGGCCGGAGACGCAGCCTTGATCGAACCGGCCGGCGAAATGTGGTCGGTGGTGATCTTGTCGCCGAAGAGGCCGAGAACGCGCGCACCCTTGATGTCGGAAATGCCCGAGCCGGTCTTGCCCATGCCCACGAAGTAAGGCGGGTTCTGCACGTAGGTCGACTTGTCGTCCCAGGCGTAGGTCTGCCCGGCCGGCACGTTGACGGCCTGCCAGTTTTCGTCGCCCTTGAAGACGTCGGCGTACTTCGTTTCGTAAAGTTCGCGGGTGACGTACTTCTGGATGAACTCCTGCACTTCGTGCGAGGTCGGCCAGATGTCCTTGAGATAGACCGGGTTGCCGTTCTGGTCTTCGCCGATCGGCTCCTTGGTCAGGTCCTTCTGGACCGTACCAGCAAGCGCATAGGCGACGACGAGCGGCGGCGAGGCCAGGTAGTTCGCCTGAACGTCCGGCGAGATACGGCCTTCGAAGTTGCGGTTGCCCGACAGGACACCCGAAACGATCAGGCCTTTGTCGTTGATCGTCTTCGAGATCGGCGCCGGCAGCGGACCGGAGTTGCCGATGCAGGTCGTGCAGCCGAAGCCGACGAGGTTGAAGCCGAGCTTGTCGAGATCGGCCTGCAGGCCGGACTTCGCCAGATATTCACCGACGACCTGAGATCCTGGTGCCAGCGAGGTCTTCACCCACGGCTTAGTCTTCAGGCCCTTGGCAACGGCGTTGCGAGCGAGAAGGCCTGCGGCGATCAGAACCGACGGGTTCGAGGTGTTGGTGCAGGAGGTGATGGCAGCGATCGCCACGTCGCCGTGGCCGAGATCGAAGTCGGTGCCGTCGACCGCATAGCGGTTCGACAACTGGCCGGGCTTCTTGTAATCGGCATCCATCGAGCCGGCGAAACCGGACGCGATGTTCTCGAGCGGGATGCGACCTTCCGGACGCTTCGGGCCGGCCATGGCGGGCACGACGTCGCCGAGATCGAGTTCCAGCGTGTCGGTGAAGACGAGGTCGGAGCCGTCGCCTTCGCGCCACATGCCCTGAGCCTTGGAGTAGGCTTCAACCAGCGCAATGCGTTCCTTGGTGCGGCCCGACATGTTGAGGTAGTTGATGGTTTCGCCGTCAACCGGGAAGAAGCCGCAGGTCGCGCCGTATTCCGGACCCATGTTGCCGATGGTCGCGCGGTCGGCGAGCGGCATGTTGTCCATGCCAGGGCCGAAGAATTCGACGAACTTGGAGACAACGCCCTTCTTGCGCAGCATCTGCACGACCATCAGCACGAGGTCGGTCGCCGTGACGCCTTCCTTGAGCTTGCCGGTGAGCTTGAAGCCGATAACTTCAGGCAGGAGCATCGAGACCGGCTGGCCGAGCATGGCCGCTTCCGCTTCGATCCCGCCGACGCCCCAGCCGAGAACACCGAGACCATTGATCATCGTCGTGTGGCTGTCGGTGCCGACGCAGGTATCGGGATAAGCGATGGTCTCGCCATCCTCTTCCTTCGTCCAGACGGTCTGGCCGAGATATTCGAGGTTGACCTGGTGACAGATGCCGGTGCCCGGAGGAACGACGCGGAAATTCTTGAACGCCTGCTGGCCCCACTTCAGGAAGCGGTAGCGCTCGCCGTTGCGCTGGTACTCCAGCTCGACGTTCTTGGCGAATGCCTGCGGCGTGCCGAATTCGTCAACGATGACGGAGTGGTCGATCACGAGGTCGACGGGAACCAGCGGATTGATCTTCTCGGGGTCGCCACCGAGCGACACCATCGCGTCGCGCATCGCGGCCAGGTCGACGACGGCGGGAACGCCGGTGAAGTCCTGCATCAGAACGCGCGCCGGGCGATAGGCGATTTCGTTTTCGACAGTGCCCTTGTTGTTCAGCCATTCGGCAACGCCGAGGATGTGTTCCTTGGTGACGGACTGGCCGTCTTCGAAGCGCAGCAGGTTCTCGAGCAGAACCTTCATCGAATAGGGAAGCTTCGAAACGCCCGGCAGGCCATTCGCTTCAGCCTTGGGAAGGCTGAAATACACGTAGTCCTTACCGTCCACGGTGAGCGTGGAACGACAATTGAAGCTGTCAAGAGATTTAGACACGAGATACCCCGTTTCTGATAGCGAACACAATTGTGCGGACGCCTATGCACGTAATGCACATCAGGATGCGGGTACGGCCATTTCCGCTGTCCGCACATGAAGTTTGACCTCATGTTCGGCGCTAGGATGAAATTCACGCCGACCGCTGGCGTGGTTGCGGGTCTTATAGATAATTTCTAAGAAAGGTGCCAGAGAGTGCGTGACCCATTTCGGATTTTTTTGCATTGCGATGACTGAAAAATTAAACCCCTCAAAAGTCACGGATCTTGCCGCCGCCAATCTCGCTGCGCGCCGGGGCGAAGACCTGATTTTCGAGGGTGTGTCCTTTCACCTGAGATCAGGCGAAGCGCTGGTTTTGACAGGAAAAAATGGATCAGGAAAGTCAACTTTACTACGTGTCGTAGCCGGTCTCTTACGACCGGAGACCGGCACAGTGACGGTGACTGATTCGGAAGGGCAAGCGGAAAGCCACGTCGGCGAGGTCAGCCACTATCTTGGCCACCGCAACGCCATGAAAAGCGAACTGACAGTCGCGGAAAACCTCGGCTTCTGGCGCGAGTTTCTTGGCGGCAACGACGCCGCGACGCTGTCAATCGAGGAGGCTGCCGAGGCGGTTGGCCTTGCCGGCATCACCCACCTACCCTTCGGCTACCTCTCCGCCGGACAGCAACGTCGTTTCGGCTTCGCCAAGCTTCTCGTCGCCTACCGACCGATCTGGATCCTCGATGAACCGACCGCCGCACTGGACACCAGCGCCGATCGGCTGTTTGCGGACCTTATAGACGCCCATCGGCAAGGTGGCGGCATCGTCCTTGCGGCGACGCATCAACCATTGGGGCTGACGGATGCGCGGGAATTGCGGATGACCGGGTTTTCCGGAGTAGATGCAGGAGTTTGGGAATAATGACCGTGTTTGTGGGAAACACCCCTCCCCAACCCCTCCCCACGAGGGGGAGGGGCTCCACCGCCGCCTCCACCTCGCACAATGGAAACCTCTCAACAGATGCCAACGCCGCCTGCAGCCCTGTGACATCGCTCCAGCCAGGCCCCTCCTCCTCGTGGGGAGGGGTTGGGGAGGGGTCTTTCTCGACAAGCATAGAGCCTGCAACATGACCGCTCTTCTCCTGCGTGACATCAAGCTCTCCATTCGCGCCGGCGGCGGCGCGCTCATCGGCGTGTTGTTCTTCCTCACGGTCGTCGCGGTCATCCCCTTCGGCGTCGGGCCGGACCTTGCCCTGCTGTCGCGCATCGGGCCGGCGATCGTCTGGATCGGTGCACTTCTCGCAGCACTCCTCGGCCTTGACCGGTTGTTTCAGGCGGAGCGCGACGACGGCGCGCTGGATCTGATGCTGATGCATGAGACGCCCCTGGTGCTGACGGTATTGATCAAGTGCCTAGCCCACTGGATCGCCACCAGCCTGCCGCTGGTCATCGCCTCGCCGCTGCTCGGCCTGTTCATGAACATGAGCGAGACCGCGATCGGCGCCACCATGTTGACGCTGCTGGTCGGGACGCCGGCCATCACCTTCATTGGCGCTGTCGGCGCCGCAGTCGCGGTCGCCTTGCCTCGTGGCGGGCTTCTGGTCTCGATCCTGGTGCTGCCGCTGACGATCCCGGTGCTGATCTTCGGCGTCAGCGCTACTTACGCGGCTGTCGAAGGACCCTCGCCCTTCCTGCCGCCCTTCCTGATCCTGATCGCGCTGACGCTGTTCTTTGCTGTCATCGGCCCTGCGGCGGCCGCCCTTGCGCTGCGCAACACATCGGATTGATTGCTCGCTCGATTGCGGCAAACGGCAGATCGCGCTAAGGAGACGGCATGACCGAAAGCAGCCTGGCCATCACCAAATTCAGCGATCTTGCCAACCCGACGCGGTTCCTGGCGCTCGCTGCCCGCCTCATTCCGTGGATGGCTGGCATTACGGCCCTCTGTTTTATCGTGGGGCTGTATCTCAGCTTCACGACCGAGGGCGACTACCAGCAGGGCGAAACGGTCCGCATCATGTATATCCACGTGCCGGCCGCCTGGCTGTCGATGATGGGTTACACGATCATGAGCATCTCGGCGATCGGCACGCTCGTCTGGCGCCATCCGCTAGCCGACGTTTCCGCCAAGGCTGCAGCCCCACTCGGCGCCGCCTTCACGCTGATCGCACTCGTCACCGGTTCGCTCTGGGGTAAGCCGATGTGGGGCACGTGGTGGGTCTGGGATGCAAGGCTCACCTCCGTCTTCATCCTCTTCCTGATGTATCTCGGCCTGATCGCGCTCAACCGCGCCATGGACGATCCGTCGAAGGCCGCCCGCGTCAGCGCCGTGCTGATCCTCGTCGGCTTCGTCAACATCCCGATCATCAAGTTCTCGGTCGACTGGTGGAACACGCTGCACCAGTCGGCGAGCGTCCTGCGCCTCGACGGTCCGGCGATCGACCCGGAATTCCTGCGCCCGCTGCTCGTCATGGCGGTCGCCTTCACCATGCTGTTCCTGACGCTGCATGTCATGGCTATCCGCAACGAGATCTGGCGCCGCCGCATCGCGGCGCAGCGCCGGCTTGCCGCTCGCCTTGCAAGCCGCGAGGCATAAGGCCGATGACGCACGCATTCTATGTCTACAGCTCCTATGCCTTCGCCGCCGCGATCAGCATCGCCGTGACGCTCTGGACCTGGCTCGACGGCCGCGCGCGCTGCCGGGAACTGACAGCGCTCGAGGCATCGGGAATCCGTCGCCGTTCGGCACGCGCCAAGGATACGAAATGACTGACACTCCTGACGCCACGCCGCGCAAGCGCGGCTTCGGGCGCTATGCCTTCGCCCTGATCCCTCTCATCGTCTTTGGCGGCATCGCTGCCATCGCGGGGAAGATGCTCTACGACCAGGACGTACACGGCAAAGACATTTCCGAGATCCCGTCGGCGCTCCTCGGAACCAAGGCTCCGTCACTGGATCTGCCGCCGCTTGAAGGCGCCAATCTGCCGGCGCTGACAGACGCCAGCATCAAGGGCAAGCTGACGCTGGTCAACGTCTTTGCTTCCTGGTGCATCCCTTGTCGCGAGGAACATCCGATCCTCAAGAAGCTGGCCGGTGATAGCCGACTCAATATCGTTGCCATCAATTACAAGGACAAGAACGACAACGCGCTGCGTTTCCTCGGCGAACTCGGCAATCCCTACAAGGCGATCGGCATTGATCCCAAGGGACAGGCCGCAATCGACTGGGGCGTCTATGGCATCCCGGAAAGCTATCTGGTCGGACCGGACGGAACGATCCTCTACAAGCGCGTGGGCCCGTTTGACGACATCAGCCTGAAGGAAGGGCTGTTTCCTGCTATCGAGAAGGCGTTGGGCAAGCCGGCCTCGTAAGACGCTTGTTCCACGCGAAGGCGTGGCCGGGATGTGCGTCTAGCCTAAACTCCGACCCCGCTCTGCCACGTCTTCACCGCCTCCAGCGGCCAGACCAGCATCAGCACGTTGAGCGTCAGGTTGTCCCGGATCATGTAGCCGGTGAATATCTCGAAGAAGATAGCGATCGCCACCGTCAGCGCCACCGGCGCCCGGGAGGCGAAGAAGAAGCCAAGCACCATGAACACCGTGTCCATCGCCGAATTCAGAATGCTGTCGCCGTAATAATCGAGCGAGATCGTCGCTGTGCGGTAGCGGTCGATGATGATCGGCGAGTTCTCCAGCAGCTCCCAGCCGGACTCGATGACCAGCGCCAGCAGCAGTCGCGCCGCGATCGGCTTGCCGCGCAGAAGAAGATGCGTGATGCCGTAGAAGATGAAGCCGTGGATGATGTGCGACGGCGTGTACCAGTCGGAGATATGCTGCGAATTGCCGCTGGAATTCACCGTTCCTTCCCACAGCTTGATATAGCCGCAGGTGCAGATCGGCGTCCGCCCCATCATGTATTCAGCGATGATCTGGATCAGCAGAACCGCAAGGCATGCGACGAACCAGAAGCTCTGATGCTTTGCTCTCTCAGCCGTATCCAGTGCTGTCACTTCTCCGTCTCTCCCTCCGGCGCCAGCGTATGCTTCATGATCAGCGGCATCTGCGCAAGCGTGAAGATGATGGTAATCGGCATCGTTCCCCAGACTTTGAAGGCCACCCAGGCATCATCGGAGAAATTGCGCCACACGACCTCGTTGAGCACGGCAAGAAACAGGAAGAAGACACCCCAACGGATAGTAAGCTTGCGCCAACCGTCGGCATCGAGCTGGAACGCGGCGTTGAAGACATAGCCGAGCAACGACTTGCCGAACAGCAGCCCACCGAGCAGCGTGAAACCGAATAGCGCATTGATGATGGTCGGCTTCATCTTGATGAAGGTCTCATCCTGCAGATAGATCGACAGAGAGCCGAACACCAGCACGACGATGCCCGAGACGAAGGGCATGATCGGCAGATGGCGCAGCACGATCTTCGAGATCACCAGCGAAATCACCGTCGCCGCCATGAACAGCGCGGTGGCGACAAACAGCGGACCACCAAGGGTCGCCAGAACAGGGAATTTCTCGACCAGCCATGGCCCACGCAGATTGGCGAAGAAGAAGATGAGCAGGGGCCCGAGTTCCAGCGCCAGCTTCAGCATCGGATGATGCTTGTCGGCAGCCGAAGGGGTGATATCGCTTTCGGTCGTCATTCTATCTCAAATCCGTTCTTCGTCGCAGACGCTTGCGCGCCGTTGCGGGCATATGTGTGGCATCAATAGCCTTATACGGCAATGGCTCCGGCCCGATCAGGCGCGCGCATCCCCGAGGCCCGCGATCGCATGGGCGAAATCCTCGGCCTCGAACGGCTCCAGATCGTCCACGCCCTCGCCGACGCCGATGAAATAGACAGGCAGTTTGTGCTTGGCCGAGATGGCGACAAGAATGCCGCCGCGTGCCGTGCCGTCGAGCTTGGTCATGATCAGGCCGTTGACGCCGGCGACGTTGCGGAAGATCTCGACCTGGTTCAGCGCGTTCTGTCCCGTGGTGGCGTCAAGCGTCTGCAGCACGGTATGCGGCGCATCCGGATCGAGCTTGCCGAGCACGCGCACGATTTTTTCCAGCTCGGCCATCAGCTCCGCCTTGTTCTGCAGGCGCCCGGCGGTATCGATGATCAGCACGTCGCATTTCTTCGCCTTCGCCTGCTCGAAGGCATCGTAGGCAAGGCCCGCGGCATCAGCGCCTAGCTTGGTGCCGATGAACTCCGACTTGGTGCGCTCCGCCCAGATCTTCAGCTGTTCGATCGCGGCGGCGCGGAACGTATCGCCGGCTGCGACCATGACCTTCAGCCCTGCGCCCGAAAGCTTGGCGGCCAGCTTGCCGATCGTCGTCGTCTTGCCGGTGCCGTTGACGCCGACAACAAGGATGACATGCGGCTTGTGGCTGAGATCGAGCTGCAGCGGCTTGGCGACGGGCTTCAATACCTTGGCGATCTCGCTCGCCATGATACGGCTCACATCGTCGCCCGACACATCCTTGCCGTAGCGCTCGGACGCCAGCGTATCGGTGACGCGCATGGCGGTTTCAACTCCGAGATCTGCCTGGATCAGTAGATCCTCAAGGTCCTGCAGCGTGTCATCATCAAGCTTGCGCTTGGTGAACAGCGCCGAGATCTGGCCGGTCAGCTGCGAGGAGGTACGGGCAAGCCCGGCACGCAGCCGCTGGAACCAGGAGAGCTTGGCGGGCGGCACGATGGCAGCAACCGGCTCGGGGGCCGGGCCGGTTGCGAAGCCCTTGGGGAGGATGGGGGAGTCGGTGGATATTGGTTCGGCGGCGTCGGCGTGCGTGGCCTCCCCCCCTACCCTGCCGGGCATCCCCCCCACAGGTGGGGGGAGACCCGTGGCGGCGTCTTGTTCGGCACCATCGGCTTCATGCTTGGCAAGGTCAGCGTTGGGCTCATCAAACGCGCGAGCCGCCACGTCGGACGCAAGAACAGTTTCCGCCTGCGGGGCGTCAGCGGCTTTTTCCAGCTGTGCATCCGCGGTGTCATCATCCGTTTCGCGAATGTCGTGCCCCAGATCCGTCCCCCCACCTGTGGCGGGGATGGCCGGCAGGCCAGGGGGGGTATCCGCCGGCGCGGCAGGTTCCGCCTCCGCCTCGGCTTCCAGCAATTCCAGCGGCACCAGGCCAACATCGCTCGCCGCAAGCTCGGTCGGCAGATCCTCGGAAACGTCGTCTTCGCCCGCACCCTCGCTATAGGCTGATGGCCCGCCTGCCGTATCCATCTCCTCCGGCGGCACCGGATCAGCGGCGACAGGGAGATCGTCGATAGGCACGGATGGCGCGGGCGCCATCACCTCGGCAGCCGCCGGCGCTTCCGCGACCGGCTCGACCGCAACCTCCGCGGCTTTCGTCTCGACCGCGTCCGGCGCCTTCTCTTCCGCCGATTTGTCGGGGCCGAAGGTGAAGACCTTTTTGATGAAGCTGAACGCCATGAGAATTCCGTCAGGTCAGGCCGCGTCGGCGGCCGTCAGTTGCATGTCGAGATGCTTGCCGTTGTGGCCGACGATATCGACCTCGACCAGCGCGCGGGGGCTTAGCCCCGGCGCTGCGACAAGCGTGAAGTTTTCCGTATGCGCCAGTCCGTTGTTTTCCACCAGCAGCCATTGCCGCGTGCCGACCATGCGATCGAGATGGGACTGATGCAGCATATGTCCAGTGGCGCGCAGCCGTGCCGCCCGCTCCTTGACCAGCGCCCGGTCGAGCTGCGGCATCCGTGCCGCCGGCGTTCCCGGGCGCGGGCTGTAGGGGAAGACGTGGAGATGTGCGATTTGCGCCTCCTCGGCGAGCCTCACGGCATTGCCGAACATCTCTTCCGTCTCGGTCGGGAAACCGGCGATCATGTCGGCGCCGATCGAAATTTCCGGCCGCAACCTGCGGACCTCATTGACGAAAGCAAGCGCATCGGCACTGGAATGCCGCCGCTTCATCCGCTTCAGGATCATGTCGTCGCCATGCTGCAGCGACAGGTGCAGATGCGGCATGAAGCGCGCCTCGTCCGCGATGAGATCGAGAAGATGCCGATCCGCCTCGATGCTATCGATCGACGACAGCCTGAGACGCCTGATATCCGGCACCTGCTTCAGAAGCGTCTTCGCCAGCAACCCGAGTGTCGGCTCGCCCGGCAGGTCGGCGCCGTAGCTGGTGGCGTCAACGCCGGTCAGCACGATCTCGCGATAGCCGCTCTCGACAAGCTTGCGCGCCTGATCGACGACAGCGCCCATCGGCACCGAGCGCGAATTGCCGCGGCCATAGGGGATGATGCAGAAAGTGCAGCGGTGGTCGCAGCCGTTCTGAACCTGGATGAAGGCGCGTACATGGCCGTCGATGTGCTTGACCATCTGCGGCGCGGTCGCCTTGACGCTCATGATGTCGTTGACGCGAAGCTTCTCTTCCGCCGAAACGCCGAAATCCGGCAGCGCGCGATAGTTGGCGCTCTTGAGCTTCTCTTCGTTGCCGAGAACGGCATCGACCTCGGCCATCTCGGCGAAGGTTTCCTTCTCGGTCTGCGCGGCGCAGCCGGTGACGATGATGCGAGCATGCGGATTGTCGCGCCGGGCCCGGCGGATCGCCTGGCGCGCCTGGCGCACGGCCTCGCCTGTCACGGCACAGGTATTGACCAGAATGGCATTGTTGAGCCCGGCCTTCTCGGCCTCAGCCCGCATCACTTCGGATTCGTAGGTATTGAGACGACAGCCGAAGGTGATGACCTCGACCCCGCTCACTTGGCTTCCGCCCCCGGAACCTCAGCCTCGTCGCGCTGGCACGCGCCGGTGGAAGGATCGACGGTGCCGGACCATTCCCATTCGGCAGGACCCGTCATGACGACATGGTCGTCCTGCCGCCATTCGATGACAAGCGGCTGCCGGCTTGGCGCGGAAGCGACGTCGATCGTGACCTTGCGCCCGGTGCGGCCGGTGCGTGCGGCGGAGACCCCGGCGGCGCAGGCAGCCGAACCGCAGGCAAGCGTCAACCCGGCGCCGCGCTCCCAGGTGCGGGTGCGCAGGCTTGAGTCCGAGGTGACCTGCGCCAGCGTGATGTTGGCCTTCTCAGGAAACATCGGGTGATTTTCGAGCAGCGGTCCGAAGCGCTCCAGATCGAAGCTCATCGGATCCTTGTCGACCCAGAAGATCGCATGCGGATTGCCCATCGACATGGCCGATGGCGAATGCAGCACCGGGTTGTCGATCGGCCCGATCTGCAACTCGATACGGCTGGTATCGAAAAACTCTTCCGACAGTGGGATCTGGTCCCACTGGAACACCGGCCTGCCCATGTCGACCGAGATGGTCCCGTCCTCGTGCTCGACGGCATTCAGGATGCCGGCGACAGTCTGGAAGGTGAAGACCTTCTTGCCGGTCTCGGCGGCCAGCGCCTGCACGACGCAGCGCGTGCCGTTGCCACATGCCTGCGCCTTGGTGCCGTCGCAGTTGAGGATATCGATCCAGGCATCGGTGCCTTCGGCCTTCGGATCATGGATCGCCATGATCTGGTCGAACTGCGTATCTTCAGCCGCATTGAGCGCAATCGCCGCCTCGGGCGTCACCTTGTCCGTGCGTCCGCGCATATCGACGACCAGGATCTTGTTGCCAAGCCCGTTCATCTTCGCGAATTCGACCGTTGCGCTCATTGGTTTCTTTTCCATGTGTGTTTGGGCTGTATATGGCGGAAATGCGGGGGAATTACCAGTGGGTCAGGGGCCTGAGCGCCGGCCTCATATTTAAGAATGATCGCAACTATCTGGCGCTTTTACTGACTTCGAGGCATTCTGTGGCTGCGGATGCGTGCTTTTGGCCATGGGAGGATTGCCGATGCGCTGCTTCACGGTACTTGGACCGTCACAGACGGGAAAGACGACGCTTGTCGCAAAGCTTGCCTCGCTCGAGGGGACACCCAGAAAATCAGTCTCACCCTACGGATCGAGCCTCACCGAGTTCGAGTTCAAGAACGAAACGTGGTGCGCGATCGACACCCCCGGAGCGAACGAGGCTCTGGCTCTCGCGCAGGATTCTCTGCTGGTGAGCGATGCTTGTATTCTTTGCATCTCGCCAACACCCGATGATGCCGTTCTTGCCGCCCCCTATCTGCGCGCGATCGAAGCCTCCGGCACGCCCTGCCTGATCTTCATCAATCGGATGGATGAACCACGGGGCCGGTTGCGCGATGTCATTGCCGCGCTCCAGACCTATTCCAATCATCCGCTGGTGTTGCGACAGGTTCCGATCCGCGAAGGCGATACCGTTGTCGGCAGCTGCGACCTAATTTCGGAGAGAGCCTGGCGCTACCGCGAAGGACAACCATCGGCCCTGATCGAATTGCCCAAGGATGTTTTCGAGCGTGAGCACGAAGCCCGCACCGAAATGCTGGAACAGCTTTCCGAGTTCGACGACTGGTTGCTGGAAGAGTTGGTTGAGGATCGCGCCCCCGCGAGTGACACGCTGTTTACGATCTCCGCCCGCATTCTCAAGGAAAACAGAGTCATTCCGGTCTTGTTCGGCGCGGCATCGCATAGCAACGGCATCAAGCGCCTGATGAAGGCCCTGCGTCACGAATCACCTCCGGTCGCAGCCCTCCAGACTAGGCTCGCCGCGAGCTCGACAGCCAAGGACGCGTCCCTTGTCGCCGTGAGCTTTCATGCATACTACAAGGCCAATGTCGGCAAGACCGTGCTGGCACGCGCGTTGACGGACGGCGTTAAGCAGGGCTCTTCGCTGGGCGGCGGCAATCTCGGCCCCTTGCAGGAAGCAGGAAGCGGTAAACCGATCGCTGGAAACGTGCCGGTCGGTGGTATCTTCGGCGCGCTGAAATCGGATCACCTGCCCGCACCCGCTCTCTTTACGCAAGCCGCAGCTATCGAACCGCCGGACTGGACCACGCCGCCCACGCCGATGCTGGAGAGAATTCTCGTTCCAGGCAACGAACGCGACGAAACCAAGCTCTCGGCGACACTGACAAAGCTGGCGGAGACCGATCGCGGCCTCAAGGTGATGCAGGAGGAAGGGACCGGCGCGGCACTGATCTGCGCGCAGGGACCGGTCCATCTGCGCGACCTTCGCAAGACGCTGTCCGAGGTCTTCAGGGTCGAAGTATCGGATCGCGCACCGAACCCGGTCTATCGGGAAACCATCTCCAAGCCTTCCGACGTGCACTACCGGCACCGCAAGCAGACAGGCGGAGCCGGACAGTTTGCCGACGTTCAGCTGAGTGTCCAGCCGAACGAGCGCGGACATGGCTTTACCTTCGGGGAAAGCGTCAAGGGCGGCACCGTTCCGCGCAACTACATTCCGGCGGTGGAGGCCGGGGCCCGCGAGGCGATGGAAAAGGGTCCTCTCGGCTTCCAGGTGGTCGATGTCGATGTGACATTGACCGACGGCCAATATCATTCCGTCGACAGTTCCGATTTCGCCTTCCGGGCGGCGGCGAAGATGGGCGTCAAGCAGGCTCTTTCACAAGCGTCCGCTGTTTTGATGCAGCCGGTCGTGCGCGTCGAGATCCACATTCCGTCGATCTTTTCGGGCGGCCTGATCGCGCTCGTCTCCTCGCTCAAGGGGCAGGTGCTCGGCTTCGATCGAGACGAAAACGCCAAGGGCTGGGATATATTTCGAGCACTCATTCCGGGCGCCGCGCTGGATGAACTCGCCCGCTCGCTCCGCTCCGCGACGCAAGGGATCGGCCATTTCTCCAAGACCTTCGACCACTTCGAAGAGCTTTACGGCAAGGAGGCCGACGCCATCATCAATACTCACGGTTCCGGAGCGCACGCGCACTGACGATCATGTTGGCGGCACATTGAATACTTCGCCGGCCCTGAGCGGACGAAAACGATCGGGCGCAACATTGTGTTCGCTCATCGCGGCCTGCAGCGCCTTGACCGGCGCATCGATCGCTTCATCGGTCAGCTGGAACGTCCCAAAATGATGGCCGGCCACATGCGCGGCGTTCGCCAGCTGCATTCCCATGACCGCCTCTTGCGGGTTTTGATGCTGTCCGCGCATGAACCAGCGCGGCTCATATGCACCGAACGGCAGAATGGCGAGGCGAAACCCACCATACTTTTGCTGTGCCGTCATGTAGTTGGCGCCACCGTGGAAGCCTGTATCTCCGACATGGTAGATTCGACCCGTCGGCGTCGACAGCACGAAAGCCGCCCAGAGCGCCATGCGGCGATCCCTCGTGCCGCGCGCCGACCAGTGATGTGCCGGCTCGGCATTGATGCCGATTCCGGCAAACGGGATCTGGTCGCCCCAATCCATTGCGGTTACCTGCATGTCCGGCACCGCGCGGCGAATGATCGTATCGTTGCCGAGGGGGGTCACGACCTGCGGGCGGTGTTTCGCCTGCAGTCGCCGGAGCGTCGCGACATCGAGATGATCGTAGTGGTTATGCGAAACGAGCACGAGATCGATCGGCGGCAGGTCCTCGAACGCGATGCCCGGCGGCACGACACGCTTCGGCCCGGCGAATGCCAGGGGGCTGGCACGGTCCGACCAAACCGGATCCGTCAGGATATTAAGTCCGGCGACCTGAACGAGCAGCGTGGCGTGACCGACCATGGTGACCCTCAGATCGTCACCGCCGACACGCAAATCCGGCTTCGCCCCCACGAACGGGCTCCGAACCGCCTTCGGCCAGCGATCGCGCCCGCCGCCGAACTGCCACCGCATCAGATCACGAAAGCCTAGCGGCTCGATGCCCCCGGGATTAAAGAAGTGCGTACCGTCGAAGTGATCGGAGACCGGACCTTGATAGTAGGGATTGCGTCGCTTGGCAGTGGACATACAGGAGCGTTTCCGTTGGAAGGAAGGCTGATCTGGGATCGAGCCTACGGTTTTGAAAGACCGAAACGCCCTCTTTCTCGGCTTTGCCTTGACTCGCGGCGCTTTTTGCTGTTTACCGCCGCTCAATCTGCGACGAGCTTCAAGACTCGAGCCACCGACCGGGACCCGCAAAGGTATAAATCGATCCCGGAGGTCCACACCCGACAGCGCGATGCGCCCTCGGGTGCTTTTTGGCTATGCGTCTTGTTTTCGTCAAGGAAAAGCACAAGGTTTCCGTCTTCAGGAAATCACAAGGAAGAGCCGATGTTTGAGAACCTCCAGGACCGTCTTGGATCCATTCTGAATGGACTGACAGGCCGTGGCGCGCTTTCGGAAAGTGATGTTTCCGCAGCGCTGCGCGAGGTTCGTCGTGCGCTTCTGGAAGCCGACGTCGCGCTCGACGTTGTGCGCGCCTTCACCGATCGCGTCCGTGAAAAGGCCGTCGGCGCCGACATCCTGAAGTCGATCAAGCCCGGCCAGATGGTCGTCAAGATCGTCCATGACGAGCTGATCGAGATGCTCGGCGGCGAAGGCGTGGGCGTCGATCTGCATGCGGCTGCCCCCGTCGTCATCATGATGGTCGGTCTGCAGGGCTCGGGCAAGACGACGACGTCGGCGAAGATCGCCAAGCGGCTCACCGACCGCGAGAAGAAGAAGGTTCTGATGGCGTCGCTCGATACGCGACGCCCGGCCGCCCAGGAGCAGCTGCGGCAGCTCGGCGTGCAGACCAATGTCGACACGCTGCCCGTCATTGCCGGCCAGTCGCCGACCGATATCGCCGCGCGCGCCGTTCAGGCCGCCAAGCTCGGCGGTCATGACGTCGTCATCCTCGACACCGCCGGCCGCACCCATATCGACGAGCCCTTGATGGTCGAGATGGCCGACATCAAGAAGAAGTCGAACCCGCATGAAATCCTGCTGGTTGCCGATAGCTTGACCGGTCAGGACGCCGTCAATCTCGCCCGCAACTTCGACGAACGCGTCGGCATCACCGGCCTCGTCTTGACCCGCATGGACGGCGACGGCCGTGGTGGTGCAGCACTTTCGATGCGCGCGGTGACAGGCAAGCCGATCAAGCTCATCGGTGTCGGCGAGCGCATGGGCGAACTCGAGGAATTCCATCCCCGCCGTATCGCCGACCGCATTCTTGGCATGGGCGACATCGTTTCGCTGGTCGAGCGCGCCGCCGAAAACATCGACGCCGAGAAGGCGGCCGCCATGGCCGCCAAGATGGCCAAGGGCAAGTTCGACCTCAACGACCTCGCCGACCAGCTGCGCCAGATGCAGAAGATGGGCGGCATGGGCGGCATCATGTCGATGATGCCCGGCATGGCTGGCATGAAGGACAAGATGGCTTCGGCTGGTCTCAACGACAGCCTGTTCGGCCGCCAGCTCGCCATCATCGGTTCGATGACCAAGGCCGAGCGCGCCAATCCGGATATGCTCAAGCATTCGCGCAAGAAGCGTATCGCCGCCGGTTCCGGCACCGATGCCTCCGACATCAACAAGCTTCTGAAGATGCACCGCCAGATGGCGGACATGATGAAGATGATGGGCGGCAAGGGCAAAGGCGGCCTGATGAAGCAGATGATGGGCGGTCTCGCCGGCAAGATGGGCCTTGGCGGCCTCGGCGGTGGTATGCCCGATCTATCCAACATCGACCCCAAGCAGCTCGAAGCGCTCCAGAAGCAGGCTGAAGCTGCCGGTCTTGGAAAGCCGGGCGGCGGGCTGCCCGGTTTGGGCGGCGGCGGTTTGCCGGGCCTGGGCGGCGCCAAGCTGCCGGGTCTCGGCGGTGGTTTCCCGGGCCTTCCCGGCCTGCCAAAGAAGAAGTGAAGGGGTCGTGTAGACAATGATTGATCCTGAAATCAAAGCCCAGCTTTCGAACTATCGCCAGTCGATCGACAACATCGACGCAGCGCTGGTCCATATCCTGGCCGAACGGTTCCGCTGCACCAAAGAGGTCGGCGTTCTCAAGGCCAAGTACAAGTTGCCGCCGGCAGACCCGGCGCGCGAAGAATACCAGATCGAACGCCTCCGCCATCTGGCGAAGGATGCCAATCTGGATCCGGATTTCGCCGAGAAGTTCCTGAACTTCATCATCAAGGAAGTCATCCGGCATCATGAGCAGATCGCTGCAGACCACGCCGAAAACGGCGCCGCAGCAAAATGAACCATACCGCCTGATCAGGCGGTCCAGAAAAGTCCAAGGAGTAAAGAAAATGGCACTGAAAATTCGTCTCGCACGCGGTGGTTCCAAGAAGCGCCCGTACTACCACATCGTTCTCGCCGACGCCCGTTCGCCGCGCGACGGTCGCTTCCTCGAGAACCTCGGTTCCTGGAACCCGATGCTGGCCAAGGACAACGATGCTCGCGTCAAGCTCGACGCTGACCGCATCAAGCATTGGCTCGACCAGGGCGCACAGCCGACCGACCGCGTTCTGCGCTTCCTGAACGAAGCCGGCCTCGCAAAGCGCGAAGCCAAGAACAACCCGGAAAAGGCAAAGCCCGGCAAGCGCGCTCAGGAGCGTGCAGCTGAAAAGGCTCAGAAGATCGCCGACGCTGCAGAAGCTGCTGCTTCCGCGGAATAATTCGGGATCTTCCCTTCATGAAACGGGCGGCATGGCGACATGCCGCCCGTTTTCGTTTCCATTCCCGCTGAGTTCGGTTATGAGAAACCAAACCTCCGGCTTCACACTAGGGACGCCATGACAAAGCTTGAAAATCCGGTGCTGATGGCAACGATCGGCGGTGCACAGGGCATTCGCGGCGAAGTGCGCGCCAAGGCCTATACGGCCGATCCGACCGCACTCGGCGATTACGGCCACCTGCACAGCATGGACGGCCGCACCTTCGAAATTCTCGAAATCCGCGAGATGAAGAATGTGGTCGTCGTCCGCTTCCGTGGCGTCAATGACCGCAACGCGGCCGAGGCTCTGACCGGCCTGGAACTCTATATCGAGCGCGACAACCTGCCCGACGACGAACTGGAAGAAGACGAATTCTTCTACGCCGATCTCGAGGGCCTGGAAGCGCTGGATGACAGCGGTGTCAGCTACGGCAAGGTGACCGGCGTCTTCGACTTCGGCGCCGGCGACCTCCTGGAGATCAAGGGACCCGGCAAGCGTCCGGTGCTGATCCCCTTCTCAGAGGCCTCGGTGCTGGAAATCGACCTCGAAGGCGGCAAGATCACCATCGATCCGCTGGCGGCAGGTCTCGTCGACAGCGACGACGACGGCCCGAAGTTCACGCCGGACGAGCCTGATAACGACAAGCCGAAAAAGAAGAAGTGAGCGACGCGATGGCATTCCGGGCAACGGTGCTGACGCTTTACCCGGAAATGTTTCCGGGTCATCTCGGCTATTCCCTTGCCGGCAAGGCGATGGAACGCGGCCAATGGGCGATCGACGCCGTGCAGATCCGCGATTTCGCCACCGACAAGCACCGCACTGTCGATGACACGCCCGCCGGCGGCGGCGCCGGCATGGTGCTGAAGCCTGACGTGCTTGCCCGCGCCATCGATACCGTTTCGGAAAACGACAGCCGTCCTCGCCTGCTGATGAGCCCGCGCGGCAAGCCGCTGACACAGGAGCGCGTTCGCAAACTGGCATCCGGCGACGGCGTCATCATCGTCTGCGGCCGCTTCGAGGGCGTCGACCAGCGGGTGATCGACGCGCGCGAATTGGAAGAGGTGTCGATCGGCGACTACGTACTCTCGGGCGGCGAACCGGCGGCGCTGACCGTGCTCGACGCCATCGTTCGCATCCTGCCCGGCGTCATGGGCAACGACCTCTCCGGCCTGCACGAGAGCTTTGAGGGCGGGTTGCTGGAACATCCGCACTACACCCGCCCGCAGGAATGGGAAGGTCGGGAGATCCCTGCCATTCTCACCTCGGGCAACCACGGAGCCATCGACAAATGGCGCCGCGAGCAGGCAATAAAACTGACCCGCGAACGGCGGCCGGATCTCCTGGAAGACTAGTTTGCCCGGGACAACTTAACCTCGCGAGCCCACAAGCGTTACCGCGCTAGCGGATGGCGCTGCCTCTTGCGACGCCGTTCCACGGGGTCTATTTTCAGCCCTCCGCACAGGGAGGCTGCCATGACATCGAGCTTCAATGTCCGCAGTGCAGGGGGATACGAGCAGCTTATGGGCCGCTGGAGCAAGCGGCTCGCTCCACTATTCGTCGATTTCGCCGGGCTTTCGGATGGCGAGCGGGTCCTAGATGTTGGCTGCGGTAACGGCAGTCTGACCTTCTTCCTACCGCAAGCAGCGAAGATCAAGGAGATCGTCGCGATCGATTACTCGCCGATCTTCGTCGACGAGGTCGCCCGCACCAATACCGATCCACGCATCAGCGTCCGGCAGGCGGATGCGACGGCGCTCCCCTTCGAGGATAAGGCCTTCGACCTGGCGCTTTGCCTGCTGGTGTTGCACTTCGTCTCCGACCCGGACAAGGCCATTGCCGAGATGCGGCGGGTGGTGCGGCCGGGCGGCGTGGTCGCGGCCGCGGTGTGGGACCACATGGGCGGCATGCCCGGGATGCGGATGATGCTCGATACCGCCGCCGTTCTGGACGAAAACAGCCATGACTTCCGGCGCAACTATTGCTTCCGCCCGATGACGGCGCTCGACGAGATGAAGAACAGCTTCGTCAGCCAGGGGCTAGCGTCAGTCGAGCAGACTTCGCTGCTGATCCGCATGGATTACCAGTCCTTCGACGACTACTGGATGCCGTTTACCGGCGGAGACGGACCGCTCGGCCACTACGTTTCCAATCTTGAGGCGGGTTTACGGGAGCGGCTGAAAGCGGCGGTGCGCGGCGCCTACGAGGCGGGCAGGCCGGACGGGCCGCGCTCCTTTGCATCGGTCGCCTGGGCCTGTCGCGGCGTCGTGCCGGGCTGAGGAACGCCGCCGTCCCTGATGCGGATGGGGACGACGACGCAGAAATGCCCGGCCGAAGCCGGGCATGCCGTTTATCGCGATGCAGCGCCGACGGCGGAACCGCGGGTGCTCATGCGCAGGATGTAGTAGACCCCGCCGCCGATACCGACGCCGAAGAACCAGCCGTAAGTCCCCCACCATTGCGGCAGGACCGACGTGAAGGTCGGCAGGATCGAGGAGAACAGCGCGCCGATCGCAAACGCGATGAAAGCATTGACGTGCCAGCCGCCCTGGAAGCGGAATTCGCCATCCTCGCGATAGAGTGCCGGAACGTTGAGCTCGCCCTTCCGGATCAGATAGTAGTCCACCATCATCACGCCGAAGATCGGGCCCATGGTCGACCCAATGAAGTTGACGAAGTGCGCCGCACCCGTTTCCCACGGGGCGAACGGATAAAGCACCAGCGCGATCAGCGCCGCGATGAAGCCGCCACGCTTGAAGCTGATGTGTTTCGGGAAGACGTTCGAGAAGTCGAAGGCCGGCGACACGAAGTTGGCGACGACGTTGATGCCGAGCGTGGCCACCGCGAAGGTGAGTGCCGCGAGCAGCGCCAGGAACCAGCTGTCGAACTTGGCCGAGATGGCTTCCGGATGGAGCAGCACCTCGCCGTAGACGGTAAAGGCCGCCGTCGTGGTGACGCCCGCCACTAGGCAGAAGGCGAGCAGGTTGATCGGCAGGCCCCAGAGATTGCCCCTGCGCAACGTCTTCACGTCTTTGGCATAGCGCGAGAAGTCGCAGAAATTCAGATAGAGCGCCGCAAAGTAGGTGATCCAGGTTGCTGCGACAGCGGCGAGTGCGGGAAAGGAGCCAGGCTCACCGGGAACGCCAGCATCCCTGGTCTTTTCGAGCAGCACGTCGCGCGGGATTTCGCTGCCGAAGGAGAAGGTGCCCGCCTTGATCACCAGATAGACGGCGAGGACGAGCATCATGATCCAGACGGCAGGACCGGCAAGATCCTGGAACTTGCGCACCGTCTCCATCCCACGCTGGATGATCAGGAGCTGCAGCGCCCAGACGACGACATAGCAGATGACCTCGAGCGTCGAATGGTTGAGCAGATGATTGTTCTGATGAAAGGCGAGAATGCTCTCATTGCGAATGAGGAGAGCGACGATCGCGCCTGATGCCGCCGCCGTTTGCGCACCGTACCAGAAGCATGCGACGACCGCTCGGACGAGCGCCGGTGCATTGGCGCCGAAGGTGCCGAACGAGGCACGCGCCAGCACGGGGAACGGGACGCCGGTCTTCACGCCGGCATTGCCGACGAGGCTCATCAGGAAGAAGATCACCAGCGACCCGATGCCGATCGCGATGACGAAATTGATGAAGCTGCCGCACAGCAGGAAAAGGCTGGCGGCGAGATAATAGCCCCACAAACTGTGAACGTCTGAGGTCCACACATTGAAGATGCTGAAGGCGCCCCACTTCCTCTCCGTAGCAGGCGCCAGGTCCTCGTTATGCAATGAGGACGACGGATTGTTTATTGTCATTCATTCCCCTCCGAAACTCCCACGGATCACAATTTGATCCATGCACGAATCTGCTCTCGACGTGTGCATTTGACAAATATTTAATCAAATGAGTCACAGACTTGATATTGTGCAGCGCCGGAAAAGGCCGCATCTGACGGCGAATGCCCGTGAAATTTCAGGACCAAGGGGTGACAAAGCCTCCGCAATGCGGTATGCGCACGCCCGGAATGGGAAAACTCCCATCAACCACGCAAAGAAAAACAGACGAATTCGCTCCTGCCCTCACCGGCAAATATCTGCGGCTCGACCAAGGATAGATCGTCAGAGCGCTCTGGCTGTTGAACCAACAAAGAGGTTGAGTCATGAACATCATTCAGCAGCTTGAGGCCGAACAGGTCGCCAAGATCGAAGCCAAGCGCACGCTCCCGGAATTCTCCCCGGGCGATACCGTCCGCGTCAACGTGAAGGTTACTGAAGGTTCGCGTACGCGCGTTCAGGCCTACGAAGGCGTTTGCATTGCTCGCTCCGGCGGCGGTCTGCAGGAAAACTTCACGGTCCGCAAGATCTCCTACGGCGAAGGCGTCGAGCGCGTATTCCCGGTCTACTCCCCGGCAATCGAAAGCGTAGAAGTCGTTCGCCGCGGTAAGGTCCGTCGCGCGAAGCTCTACTACCTGCGCGACCGTCGCGGTAAGTCTGCCCGTATCGTTGAAGACACCGGCGTTCGCGCCCGCAAGCTCAACGACGCAGAGCGTCAGGCTATTGCTGAGGAAAAGGCACGCCTGGAAGCCGAAAAGGTTGCAGCAGCTCAGGCGCTGGCAGCCGAAAAGGCAGCACAGGAAGCCGCTGAAGCCAAGGCCGCTGCAGAAGCAGCTGCTGCCGCTGCAGCCGAGCCGGCAGCAGAATAAGTTTCAATCCTCAGGGATTGAAGAAAAGGCGACCTTCGGGTCGCCTTTTTTGTTGCGCATGGTGGCACCGGTTACGCGTTAATCGCGCCGCTCCATCAGCCATTGTTCAAAATTCCGAACAGCCCGTGCAGCAAGTGTCCGGTTATCGCAAACAGCGGGCTGCCCTATGTCTGCTCTGTGTTGAAACGGAGTAGACAATGTCCAATCTCGAAAAATCAGGCATATTCACGCTTGGCGACCGCACGGTGCTGCGCCTCGGCTACGGCGCCATGCAGCTTGCCGGCAAAGGCGTCTTCGGGCCACCAAGGGATGGCGCGGAAGCGATCGCCGTGTTGCGCGAAGCGGTCGAAAGCGGCGTCAACCACATAGACACCAGCGACTTCTATGGACCGCACGTCACCAACCAGATCATCCGCGACGCACTGCATCCCTACAGGGATGACCTCGTCATCGTGACCAAGGTGGGAGCGACGCGTGGAACGGATGCATCGTGGAACCCAGCCTTCTCGCGAGAAGCGCTAACGCAGGCGATCCACGACAACCTCACCAATCTCGGGCTTGACG
Organism: Rhizobium sp. S96; assembly: GCF_030382195.1. Lineage (NCBI taxonomy): Bacteria > Pseudomonadati > Pseudomonadota > Alphaproteobacteria > Hyphomicrobiales > Rhizobiaceae > Rhizobium > Rhizobium sp. S96. The sequence continues at coordinate 265,424 of NZ_JAUDRY010000010.1, read as the reverse complement.
TTATCGATGTGGTCAATCTGCGTGCGATGTTCGATGTCCACGGCCCTGCAGAAGGGTCACTGGAAGAGCCACTGACCGTTCTCGCCGATCTGCAGCGCCAGGGCCTTATCAAGCACATTGGTCTGTCCAACGTCACAGCCAGGCAAATCGCCGATGGCCGCAAGATCACGGAGATCGTCTGCGTCCAGAACCAATACAACCTTGCGCACCGCCAGGATGATGCTCTGATCGAACAGCTCGCGGCGCAAGGGACTGCCTATGTCCCATTCTTCCCGCTTGGCGGCTTCTCGCCGCTGCAGTCTTCAGCTCTTTCTGATGTCGCGGTCTCGCTCGGCGCGACACCAATGCAGGTCGCCCTGGCTTGGCTCCTGCAACGCGCGCCCAACATCCTGCTGATCCCTGGAACCTCGTCGCGCGCCCATCTCAGGGAAAATCTCGCGGTCGCCGACATTACATTGCCGGCAGACGCCATCGAGAAACTCGACAGCATCGCATCGGGCGAGACCATCTAGAAAACATACGCGATGAACGAAAAGGCGGCCTTTGGTCGCCCTTTCGTTCCGAAGCTGGCTGGCGTCCGATTACTCGGCGATCTCGGGCTCGACCAGCCGGGCGAGGTTGCGCAGCGATTCCTGCCAGCCGAGATAGCAGGCTTCCGGCGGGATGAGGTCGGGAATGCCGGCCTGAACGATATCCACCTCGGTCCCGACCGAGACCTTCTTCAGGTTGATCGTCACGTCCATTTGGCCCGGCAGGTTGGGATCGTCGAAGCGGTCGGTGTAGCGGAGGCGCTGGCCTTCGACGAGTTCGGTATATTCGCCGCCAAAGGCATGGCTGTTGCCTGTCGTGAAATTCCTGAACGACATTCTGAACGTACCGCCGACGACGGGCTCCAGATGATGGACGGTGCAGACAAAGCCGTTCGGTGGAAGCCATTTGGCCAGCGCGTCGGCTTCAAGAAAGGCGCGATAGACCTTCTCCGGCTTGGTCGCGAGAACGCGGTGCAGGCGGACGGTACTGGGCATGTCTTGCTCCTCCTAGATTGATACCGTGTGTCAGTCCCAAGGACGGACGCGGCCCCGCCAATCCGACATGCGATCGGCTTTTTGTTCAAGTGGAATGTCCGATGAGTGGAACCGAAGCTTCCGCCCCTCTGGGGGAGCATTATACAAGAGACACACGACCCACGAATTTCCTTCCCACAAATCCCCGGTTTTTAGGCCGTCATTCCGGTTTTCCGGCGTCGCCGCGCGCCAATCCTCTTGCCATCGGCTTCGCAACTATGACAGGTTCCGCGAGCTAAATTTTGGGGAGATAATTCAATGCCGTTCCGCCGCACCGTCCTTGCTGGACTGACCGCTCTCATCCTGTCGCCGCTGGCAACCCTGGCTGCCGATCTGCCTGATCTGAAGGGCAAGAGCGTCGTCGTCGTCACCGAGAATGCGTATCCCCCGTTGCAGTTCGTCGATCCGAAGTCGGGCAAGGCAATCGGCTGGGAATATGACGCGATGAACGAGATCGCCAAGCGACTGAACTTCAAGGTCGAATACCAGAACACCAGCTGGGACGCGATGATCCAGGCAGTCTCCGACAATCAGTACAACATCGGCATGACCGGCATCACCATCAAGGATGACCGCAAGGCCAAGGTGGACTTCTCCGATCCCTACATGCGCTCGCAGCAGTTCATGCTGGTGCGCGGCGATGAGGGTCGCTTCACCGACGCCAAGACCTTTGGCGCCTTCAATGATGGTCTGGTCGGCGCGCAGCCAGGCACCTCGCCCTTCTACACGGCTGTCTACGAAATCCTCGACGGCAATGAACAGAACCCGCGCATCAAGCTGTTCGAGACCTTCGGCGCAACCGTGCAGGCTCTCAAGGCCGGCGACGTCGATGTGGTCTTGACTGATAGCGTTGCCGCCAAGGGCTATGTCGATGCCTCGAACGGTGGCCTGAAGGTCATTGGCGGTCCGCTTGGCACCGAGGACTTCGGCTTCATTTTCCCGAAGGGTTCGGATCTTGTCGCGCCGGTCAACGCCGCTATTGCGAGCCTCAAGGCCGACGGTACCTTCGATGCACTGAACAAGAAGTGGTTCCTCGACTACAAGATGGGCGAATAACAAGGCCTCCGTTCCTCAATGTTAGCTCCGCAGCCGGCTCCCGGCGGACATAGCAAGGGCGACTACCCCTGGTGGTTGGTCGCCCTCGTCGTCATCGGCATCATCCTTGCCGTCGTGATTGTCACCAACGATATCTACGCCCAGGTTTTCCGCACCGTTTTCAACGGTGTCGGCATCACCATATTCGTGACACTGGTGGGCTTTGCGCTCGCCATCATTCTCGGTCTCGGCATCGCCCTGCTCGGCCTCTCCGACAGCGTCATCCTCAGGCAGATCTCACGCTTCTACGTCGAGGTCATCCGCGGCGTCCCCATGCTGGTACTGCTGTTCTATGTCGCCTTCGTCGGCGCACCCGCCATCGTTGCGGCCTACAACGTGATCATCACGCCGCTGGTTCGCGCTGGCCTCGCAGAGCCGATCATGGTGCGCGACTTTTCCCTGATGTGGCGGGCGATCATTGCGTTGATGATCGGCTATTCCTCGTTCATCGCCGAAGTCTTCCGCGCCGGCATCCAGTCCGTTGACCACGGACAGATCGAGGCGGCCAAGGCGCTCGGCCTGTCGCGCTATCACCGTTTCCGCCTCGTCGTCTTTCCGCAAGCGATCAAGGTGATCTTTCCGCCGCTCTCCAACGACTTCGTGGCGATGGTGAAAGACTCGTCCCTTGTGTCCGTCCTCGGCGTTTCCGACATCACCCAGATGGGCAAGATCTACGCATCCGGCTCGTTCCGCTTCTTTGAAACCTACTCGATCGTCACCTATATCTACCTGATCCTGACGATCGGGCTGTCGCTTGCCCTGAGGCAAGTGGAGAAACGAATGCGCGGGAAGGAACGTCGATAGCGGCTGAACGATTCGAATTGCCGCCGTCGCCAAAAATTGATATGTGACGGCTCATGGAATCCAAGTTCAGTTGCATTGGCGCCCATGTTTTCGTGCTGCAGGATCACTATCGTCTGCCGGCACGCTTTTTTGCGGCCGTTTCCGGCGCACTCAACAGCCGACTTCGTTGATCGAATGACGGCCGGCGGACCTGTCCGCCATTAAAGCTCCATCTATCCATACGCATCCAAAAACGGACCTACCGCCATGAGCGCACCGCGTACCCTCTACGACAAGATCTGGGACGACCATCTGGTCGACGAGCAGCAAGACGGCACCTGTCTTCTCTATATCGACCGCCACCTGGTCCACGAAGTCACCTCGCCGCAGGCTTTCGAAGGCCTGCGCATGACCGGCCGCAAGGTTCGCGCGCCGGAAAAGACGCTGGCCGTGGTCGATCACAACGTTCCGACCTCGCCTGATCGCCACCTCGGCATCAAGAACGAGGAAAGCCGCATCCAGGTCGAGCAGCTTGCCATCAATGCCGCCGAGTTCAACGTCGAGTACTACTCCGAGAACGACAAGCGTCAGGGCATCGTTCACATCGTTGGTCCCGAGCAGGGCTTTACCCTGCCTGGCATGACGATCGTCTGCGGCGATAGCCACACGTCGACCCACGGCGCTTTCGGCGCGCTGGCGCACGGCATCGGCACCTCGGAAGTCGAGCACGTTCTCGCCACCCAGACGCTGATCCAGAAGAAGGCCAAGAACATGCTCGTGCGTGTCGATGGCCAGCTTCCGCCGCACGTCACCGCCAAGGACATCATCCTTGCCATCATCGGCGAGATCGGTACTGCCGGCGGCACGGGCCACGTCATCGAATTCGCGGGCGAAGCCATTCGCGCGCTGTCGATGGAAGGCCGCATGACGATCTGCAACATGACGATCGAAGGCGGCGCCCGCGCCGGCCTGATCGCGCCTGACGAAAAGACCTTCGAGTACATCAAGGGCAAGCCGCGCGCGCCGAAGGGCGAAACGCTGGAGCAGGCAATCGCCTACTGGAAGACGCTGCAGACCGACGAAGGCGCTCACTACGACCGCGTCGTCGTTCTCGACGCCGCTTCTCTGCCGCCGATCGTATCCTGGGGCTCCTCGCCTGAAGACGTCATCTCCGTACAGGGCGTCGTTCCGAACCCGGACGAGATCCAGGACGAGAACAAGCGTAGCTCCAAGTGGCGCGCGCTCGACTACATGGGCCTGAAGCCCGGCACCAAGATGACCGACATCACGCTGGACCGCGTCTTCATCGGCTCCTGCACGAACGGCCGTATCGAAGATCTGCGCGAAGTCGCCAAGGTCGTCGAAGGCAAGACCGTTGCTTCGACCGTCAACGCCATGATCGTTCCAGGCTCCGGCCTCGTGAAGGAACAGGCAGAAGCGGAAGGGCTCGACAAGATCTTCAAGGCTGCCGGTTTCGACTGGCGCGAGCCTGGCTGTTCCATGTGCCTGGCCATGAACGACGACCGCCTGAAGCCGGGTGAACGTTGCGCATCGACGTCCAACCGCAACTTCGAAGGCCGTCAGGGCTTCAAGGGCCGCACGCATCTGGTCTCGCCGGCCATGGCGGCAGCTGCGGCGATCGCCGGCCACTTCGTCGATATCCGCGAGTGGAACTAACTGCTATCGTCTCCCTCGCCATCCGGTGAGGGAGACATCCTATCTCCGCAAGACATGCCGCGCCTTCGGTGAGACAATGACACCGACAGACCTTTGCCTGCACTTTTCGGGTGAGCGACATGAAAACACAAAGCGGCCCCTCGCCAAGCCGGCGATATCTCTTTCTTCTGCGACATGCCAAATCCGCCTGGCCACCTGATGTCGAAGACCACGACCGTCCGCTGGCCGACCGTGGGCTCAAGGCTGCTCCGATGATCGGCGCCTATATGGCGCGGGAGCGGCTCTTTCCCGACAGTGTTCTGGTCTCCACGGCGCGGCGTACGCAGGAGACATGGAAGCTGGTGGCGAAGGAGCTGCCACACCCGATCCCCCGGCAGGACGTCCCCGAGCTCTACGAAGCCTCAACCACCCGTCTGGTCGACATTCTCGCAGCGGTGGATCCGAATGACCGAACCGTGATGATGGTGGGACACAATCCCGGTCTTCAGGATTTTGCGAATTGGCTTGTCGGTAGCGGTGATGCCGAGATGCGCAAACAGATATCAGAGAAATTTCCCACGGGTGGCCTCGCCGTCATTTCCTTCGAGGCCGACGGCTGGGCGGACGTATCGTCGGGCAGCGGGCGACTTGAACGTTTCGTCACGCCCCGCGTACTCGCCGCAGCGCTCTCCAACCATGAATGAAAAAGGGCGGCTTGCGCCGCCCTGCCGTAGTCAGAATGTTGCTGTCTTCGGATCCGGCCCGATGCGAGCGCCGGTGTTGTCGAGCTTGGCGATCACGCCCATGTCTTCGCCATCGAGCTTGAAGTCGAAGACCTCGAAGTTCTCGACGATGCGCGATGGCGTCACCGATTTCGGAATGACAACGAGGCCGCTATCCATATGCCAGCGAATGATCACCTGCGCCGGTGTCTTGCCATGCTTCTTGGCGATTGCGCCGATGACAGGATGGTCGATCAGCTTGCCCTGACCAAGGGGGCTCCAGGACTGCGTGACGATGTTCAGCTTCTTGTGAGCCTCCTGCGCGACCTTCTGCTGAAAATCAGGATGCAGCTCGATCTGGTTGATAACAGGCACGACACCGGTTTCGGTGATCAGGCGCTCGATATGCTCGGGATAGAAGTTCGAGACGCCGATCGAACGCGCAAGGCCGTCCTTCTTCAGCTTGATCAGGGCTTTCCAGCTATCGACATAGCGATTGCGCGTCGGCGCGGGCCAATGGATCAGATAAAGGTCGACATAGTCGGTGCCGAGCCGCTTCAAGCTCTTCTCGAAGGCCTTGAGCGTTGATTCGTAACCCTGATCATTGTTCCAAAGCTTCGTCGTCAGAAAGATGTCCTTGCGGTCGACGCCGGAGGAACGGATGCCCTCGCCAACGCCATCCTCGTTTTCGTAGACGGCCGCCGTGTCCACATGGCGGTAACCGGCCGCAATTGCCGTCCGCACGGTCGGCGCCGCAATGTCATCGGGCGTCCGCCATACACCGAGGCCGACCTGGGGAATGGAATGTCCGTCATGAAAGGTAATGATGGATTGTTGTGCCACACTAAGTCTCCGCAAGAATCATTGAATTCGATCGGGTATATTGACCCGCAGCCCCGGTTTACCTGCGCGCATTCGGCCCAAGCGCCGGTGGTGACGCATATAGGTCAGCGAACCTCGATTATCACCCCCACGCTAGAGAACGCGGACGACCGTACCCTTGCGTATGAACGGCAGCAGGCGACGCATATCGCGAGGGTGGACAGCAACACAGCCCGCGGTCGGCTCATAGCCCGGCTTGATCATGTGGAAGAAGATCGCCGAGCCTCGGTTGCGCGCCCGTGACGTGACGTTCCAGTCCATGACGAGGCAGACGTCGTACAAACCATCCTGGCGCTTCATCTCTTCGTGGCTTGGCCGAAACGGCGCCTTGACCAGGCGATTGTAGTTGGGGTCCTCCGGCTGGTCACACCACAGCATGTCTCCGCGAATCCGGCGAATCGGCAGTGGGGTCTGCAGGCGTGTCGGCCGGTCTCCGTGCCGAAAACCGGAGAGCACTTTCATCGATGCGATCGGCGTTGCGCCATCACCTTCACGTTTCAACACAGTCCGGCCCGAACGGCCAATCGCGGCAGGCACGACGATTGCACCGAATTGAACCAATGCACGACTTTTCTGACCCGGTGCTGGTCGAACGGTAATGATCGTGGATTGTATAGCGCGCGACCGCCTTGTTTTTTCCATCTTTCTCACATGTCTTGGCAATTGCTTGGGGTAAGATTGAAATCATATAGCACCATATACGACAACAGCTTGGTCTCCTGATCTTTGCCAATGATCGAAATTGGCGTAGGACTAAGGAACCAGATGGCGAGGACAGAGCCGCATGACCGCACGCACCATTCTATTGGTGGACGATGACGATGACCTCCGCGAAACACTCACGGAACAGCTGTCGCTGTACGACGAGTTTACTGTTTTGCAGGAAGCAACAGCTGCAAAGGGCGTGGAACGCGCTCGAGCAACGCCGATCGATCTGCTGATCATGGATGTCGGGCTGCCTGACATGGATGGCCGCGAGGCCGTCAAGCTGTTGCGCAAGGGAGGCCTGAAGGCGCCCATCATCATGCTGACCGGCCATGATACCGATTCGGACACGATCCTTGGTCTCGAAGCCGGTGCCAACGATTACGTGACAAAGCCGTTCCGGTTCGCCGTGCTCCTGGCTCGCATCCGCGTGCAGCTGCGCCAACATGAGCAGAGCGAGGACGCCACGTTCAGCGTTGGCCCCTATGTATTCAAGCCGAGCCAGAAGCTCCTGACGACCGACAATGGGCAGAAGATCCGCCTCACGGAAAAAGAGGCCGCGATTATCCGGTATCTCTATCGCGCCGAGCAGAAGGTCGTGACCCGCGATGTGCTGCTTGAGGAAGTCTGGGGTTACAATTCGGGCGTGACAACCCACACGTTGGAAACCCATGTCTATCGCCTGCGTCAGAAGATCGAGCGCGATCCGTCAAATGCCGAGATTCTGGTGACGGAAAACGGCGGCTACAAGATCATACCGTAAGATGGCACTGAACGACGATATCCGGCTGCTGTCGCAGCTGCCACTGTTCAACGAAATGTCGGAGGATCAGCTTCGGCTGATCGCCTTCGGCGCCGATCGGCGCACGATCTCTCAGGGGCAGATGCTGTTCCGCGAAGGGTCGCCGGCAGAAAGCGCCTATGTTATCCTGAGTGGTACGGTCGAGCTCAGCCGAACCGGCCGCGATGGCCAGCCTGAGGTGCAGGCGAACGTTGGCGAGGGTACGTTGCTATCCGAGCTCGCACTGGTCACTCTGGTCGAGCGCAAGTTCACGGCGATCGCGAAAGAGGATGCAGGCGTCATCCGCATCACGCGATCGCTGTTTCATCGCCTGATCGAGGAATATCCCGAGGCGGCGCTCCTGATCGAAGCGCGCATACGCGACAATATCGCTGCTCTGGCGGCAAAAGCCGCCGCCGAACTTCATCGCTTTTCCTGACCGATCTGCTCTTGGCCTAGAGATCGAAATGCGCCGTCACCGGCACATGATCGGACGGGCGTTCCCAGCCGCGAGCTTCCTTGACGACGTCGATCCGCTGCAAATGCGGTCCGAGGTCGACCGACGACCAGATATGATCCAGGCGGCGGCCACGATCGGCTGCTTCCCAGTCCTTCGCACGGTAACTCCACCAAGTGTAAAGCTTCTCGTTGATCGGAACCTGCTGGCGCATCAGATCGAGCCATGCGCCGCGCTTCATCACGTCAAGCAAGCCCTCGGTTTCGGCAGGCGTGTGGCTTACGATCTTCAGAAGCTGCTTGTGTGACCAGACGTCGTGCTCGTGCGGCGCGATGTTGAGATCGCCGACGAGAATTGACGACGTACCAACCTCGCCGTTCGCCTTGAGCAGCTTCATTTCCTCGATGAAATCAAGCTTGTGACCGAACTTCGCATTGATCTCCCGATCGGGCTCGTCGCCACCAGCCGGAACGTAGAAATTGTGGAGACGAATGCGACGGCCGCCGCGCTCGAAAACCGCCGAGATATGGCGCGCGTCGCCGACCTTGCAGTAATCCTGACGGTGGTCTTCCGTCAGCGGAAACCGCGAAGCAATCGCAACACCATGGTAGCCCTTCTGGCCGTGGATGATGATGTGCTCATAGCCCATGGCGCGGAGCGGAGCGTGGGGAAAGAGCTCGTTCGGCACCTTGGTTTCTTGAAGGCAAAGGATATCGGGCCGATGTTTCAGCACCAACTGCTCAACGAGTGGCATGCGAAGCCGAACGGAATTGATATTCCAGGTGGTGATCGAGAAACCCATTCGACTCCCTTTCAAACGCGATTGGACTGGCTTTAGAACAAAGCCTGCGCGGATGGAACGGACATAGACAAAGAAAAAGCGCCCCGCGAATGCAAGGCGCCTTGTCACGGGCCGGATGGGTCAGCCGCGGTACGCGGCTGTACCCCGGGGTCAGTCGCGGTAAGCGGCTGTACCCGGAATAACTTCGTAAGGCACCTTGAAGACCTTGTCGTCGAACTGGACGCCGGTCTTGACGTTGAAGACCATCACGGAGGTGTCCTTGCCCTGGTTGTCGGTGATAGTCCACTGCCGCAGATCGTATGTCTTCGGGTCGAACATCATGGTGATCGTCGAATTGCCGAATACGGTATTGTTGCCCAAGGCAATCGTGGTGAGGTCCGACTCGACCTTCACGCTCTTCACTGAACCCGCCGACAGGTCGATGCGTTGCGCCAGAAGGAGGCTGAGGGGCGTCTTCGACAGTGGGTAAAGATCCCAGGTCTTGAGCTTCATGTTGCCGACCGCGACATTCTTTCCGTCAGCAATCACACGGATCGGCGACGGATTGTCGTAGTTGAAGCGAAGCTTTCCGGGACGCTGGATATAGAACTTGCCGCCTGTCTGCTCGCCGCGCGGGCCGAACTGGACGAACTCGCCCTGCATTGTCGCGACACTGGAAAAGTGATCGGCGATCGCCTGCGCTGTCGCGTTATTCGAAGCGGCCGACGCCGCCTGCGCGAAAACGGTCAAAGGGATCGCCGTGGAGGCCGCAGCGACTACCATTGCGCCGAGCATATGGCGCCGGGTCAGCGAAATACGGTCCAGGTATGAATCGGAGTGGGTCATCAATATCTCCTCTATGCAATCTGCATGCTGCTGAAACGCGGCGTCTTCATGGCGTATTCGCAAGCCTGCGGAAGGTAACGCTTTGCGAGCGATCAGGTTTCCGTGAAGGCCAGTTGCACGGAAACAATCTCCGATATTTAGCGGTCCAGGACGTCGCCTTCGGTAGGAACGAGGATCTCACGTTTGCCTGCATGGTTTGCCGGCCCGATGATGCCTTCCTGCTCCATCCGCTCGATCAACGAAGCGGCTCTGTTGTAACCGATACCCAGCCTGCGCTGAATATACGACGTCGAAGCCTTTCCGTCACGCAATACAATTGCGACGGCCTGATCATAGGGATCATCGGAATCGGAGAGGTTGGATGTGCCGGAGGGACCGCCACCATAATCGCCGTCCTCGTCGTCATCGGCAGTGATGGCGTCGAGGTACTGCGGCGAGCCCTGCGTCTTCAGATAGGCAACGATTTCCTCGACTTCCATGTCGGCCACGAAAGGACCATGGACACGCTGGATGCGGCCGCCGCCGGCCATGTAGAGCATGTCGCCCATGCCAAGCAGCTGTTCGGCGCCCTGTTCACCAAGGATCGTGCGGCTGTCGATCTTCGACGTCACCTGGAAGGAGATGCGGGTCGGGAAGTTGGCCTTGATCGTGCCGGTGATGACGTCGACGGAGGGCCGCTGCGTCGCCATGATGACGTGGATGCCGGCCGCACGCGCCATCTGCGCCAGACGCTGCACCGCGCCTTCGATATCCTTGCCGGCCACCATCATCAGGTCGGCCATTTCGTCGATGATGACGACTATGTAAGGCATCGGCTGCAGGTCGAATTCTTCGGTCTCGTACATCGCCTCGCCGGTGTGGCGATCGAAGCCCGTTTGCACCGTGCGCGAGATCACTTCGCCCTTGGCCAGCGCCTGCTCGACACGACTGTTGAAGCCGTCGATATTGCGCACACCGATCTTCGACATCTTCTTATAGCGCTCTTCCATCTCGCGGACGGTCCACTTGAGCGCCACGACGGCCTTCTTGGGATCGGTGACGACAGGCGAGAGCAGATGCGGAATGCCGTCATAGACCGACAGTTCGAGCATCTTCGGATCGATCATGATCAGTCGGCACTGCTCCGGCGTCAGGCGGTAGAGCAGCGACAGGATCATCGTGTTGATGGCGACGGATTTACCGGAACCGGTGGTACCGGCAACCAGCAGGTGCGGCATCTTGGCGAGGTCGGCGATGACGGCTTCGCCGCCGATCGTCTTGCCGAGCGCCATGGCGAGCTTGGCCTTCGAGCCCTCGAAATCGCGCGAGGCAATGAGCTCACGCAGATAGACGGTCTCACGGGTCGAGTTCGGCAATTCGATACCGATCGCGTTGCGGCCGGGAACGACGGCAACGCGGGCGGCGATCGCGCTCATCGAGCGGGCGATGTCATCGGCAAGGCCAATGACACGCGAAGACTTGATGCCGGGCGCAGGTTCCAGTTCGTAGAGCGTGACGACGGGGCCGGGGCGAACATGAATGATCTCGCCCTTGACGCCAAAGTCCTCAAGCACGCCCTCGAGCATGCGGGCGTTCTGCTCAAGAGCATCGGCCGACAGCGTTGAATCACGCACGACATTTTTCGGCTCGGCCAGCAGATGCATCGACGGCAGCTGGAAGCCTTCGGGGCGAATAAACGACCCCTGCTGTTCGCGCTCGACGCGCGCGCCGGGTTTCGGACGGGCTGACGGCTGCACAACCCGTGCCTCGGGGCGACCACCGGCCTGCTTGGCGGGGGCGCGCATCATCCAGCCGTCGTCCTCGTCGTCATCGGGAAGGATATCGGCCGGGCGTGGCGGCATGTCGCTGTCGAACGGCATGTCGTCGTCTTCGTCGTCATTGAGAGAGATCGAGGGCGCAGAAACGATGCGGCGCTGCGAGGCAGCGCGCGGTTCCATCGAAGGATCCATCCGTTCGCCACGTGCCGTGGGCGTCTTCGCACGAACGGGTTCGTTCAGCTTGCCGAATTCGTCGTCGTTGAAGTCGTACGGCGATTCGAAGTCATCCTGCCGGCGCTTGCGTGGTCCCATGCCGAGCAGGCGGCGCATCCGCGCCTGGCTCATGTACCAGGCGTGCGTCAGGGCGCCGAAGGCAAGCCAACCGCCTTCTTCTTCGTCCTCATCCTCATCGCCGACCGACCGGAGCTTCGAGCGGCTCGCCGCATAGTTCTCTTCTTCCTCTTCGGCCTCTTCCTCCTCGGTACGGCCAACAATGCCGGCCGCAAACAGCATCATCCAGACACAGGGAACGGCAAACACACAGCCGACGGCTGTGGCGAAGGCACCAGTCGGATAGGCGCCGACGAAGAGCGCCGGGAAGCGCAGGATCATGTCGCCGATGACACCACCGATACCATTCGGGATCGGCCAGGTGAGGGGCGGCGGGAAGCAACCAAGCACAGCACACGACAACACCGAGCCAAGGCCCCATGCCGCGGCGCGCGCCGGAATCCGGGTAAAACGACGGCCGGAAATCAGCGCCAGCGCCCAGGCCACGACGGGCAGCAGCGCCACGACGCTGGCCAGCCCGAAGAACTGCATGAGGATATCCGCGAAGGCGGCGCCGCCATAGCCGAGAATGTTGGTCGGCTCGTTGCCTGTCGCATAGGAGTAGCTCGGATCGGCAACATTCCACGTTGCGAGAGCTGCAACCGCCAATGCCAGCAACAAAAAGATAGCGAAGCCCAAAAGGGTCTGCGCCTGCCGGAACATGAACCCCGAAAGGGAGAAACGGTCCGGCCGGCCATCCATTGCTGGCGATGTGCTTCTTGCCATGTGTGTACCCGTCCAATGCTTGAAAGCGTGCGAATCGCCAATGCGCTTCGCGCCCAATGCGTCCGCTCCACCTAATCAAAGGACGGTTAAAGCGATGTTAACCATGCAGGCTGCATCCAGCATCCGGAAACAAAAAAGGCCCGAACCTGTGAGGGCTCGGGCCAAAAGCGGCTTAAACAGTTCGAATAGGCCGCGACGGGCTGTTCAGCGGCGCCCTTGAACGAGCGCCGCAATGCCTTTGATTAGGAGTGGTAAGCAGCTTCGCCGTGCGTTGCGAGGTCGAGACCTTCGCGTTCTGCCTCGACGGACACACGCAGACCGACGATGATGTCGACGACCTTGTAGAGGATCGCCGAACCGACGCCGCACCATACGATGGTGGTGGCGATCGCCGTCAGCTGCGTCATGACCTGACCGCCCATGGTGACGCCTTCTGCATAGCCAACACCGCCCAGCGACGCGCTGGCGAAGATGCCGGTGGCGATTGCGCCGAACATGCCGCCGATGCCGTGGACGCCGAAGACGTCAGCCGTGTCGTCGTAGCCGAACTTGTTCTTCACGACAGAGACGAAGAAGTAGCAAAGCGGCGAAACGATCAGGCCCATGATGATGGCGCCCATCGGACCGACGATACCGGCAGCAGGCGTGATCGCGACGAGACCGGCAACCATACCGGAAGCGCCGCCGAGCATGGAGGCCTTGCCGCGGGTCAGCGTTTCAACGGCAGACCAGGAAACCACAGCAGCGGCCGTTGCAACGAAGGTGTTGACCGTTGCGAGCATTGCACCGCCCGAAGCTTCCAGGTTGGAGCCGGCGTTGAAGCCGAACCAGCCAAACCAGAGCATGGATGCACCAACCATGGTCAGCGTCATCGAATGCGGAGCCATCATGTCCTTGCCGAAGCCGGTACGCTTGCCGACCATGATCGCGCCGATCAGACCGGCAACGCCGGCGTTGATGTGAACGACGGTACCGCCTGCGAAGTCCAGCGCGCCCATCTTGAAGAGCAGGCCGTTTGCGTCCCAGACCATATGAGCGATCGGGAAGTAGACGAAGGTTGCCCACAGTGCGCAGAACAGTACGACAGCCGAGAACTTGATGCGCTCAGCAAAGGCGCCGACGATCAGGGCGGGCGTGATCGCTGCGAAGGTCATCTGGAACATCGCGAAGATGAACTCAGGAATGACAACGCCCTGCGAGAAGGTCGCAGCCGTCGAGTCCTTGGTTACGCCAGAGAGAAACAGCTTTGCCGTACCGCCCCAGTAAGGGCTGTCGGAACCGCCGAAAGCGAACGAGTAGCCGTAGATGACCCAGATCAACATCAGGACGCTGGCGACCATCGTGCACTGCATCAGCACGGACAGCATGTTCTTGGCGCGCACGAGGCCGCCGTAAAACAGCGCTAGGCCGGGCAAAATCATGAACAAAACTAGCAGGGTCGAGATGAACATGAAGGCGGTGTCGCCCTTGTCAGGAACGGGCGCAGCGGCGGCAGCCGGAGCAGCCGCGGTGGCGGCATCCTGCGCGAAGGCAACGACCGGCGCCAGAAGCGCTGCGGACGCAGTGGCAAGGCGCGCCAGAGTGGGAGAAAACTTTGAAATTGACATAGAGAAAAGCTCCTTGCTCTACCGTTCTTACAGCGCTTCTGAGTCGGTTTCGCCGGTACGGATGCGCACGGCATGGTCGATCGAGTAAACGAAGATCTTGCCGTCGCCGATCTGGCCGGTCTTCGCGGATGACGCGATAGCCTCGACAGCCTTGTCGACGAGTTCTGATGCGACCGCGATCTCGATCTTCAGCTTCGGCAGGAAGCTGACCGCGTATTCGGTGCCGCGATAGATTTCGGTATGTCCCTTCTGGCGCCCGTATCCCTTTACTTCGGTCACGGTCAGGCCCTGAATGCCGATCGCGGTGAGGGCTTCACGCACCTCATCGAGCTTGAACGGCTTGATAATGGCCATCACAATTTTCATCTGGTTTCCCATCCTTCGTTATCCTCGGCGCGGAGCCGACTCTCCTTGCCGCTGACGTTAACGAGCAGCGACCGGGGATATACATTCAAGGGGCGTGCCAGATTCAAAATGGAAAATAAGTTATTGAAAAATAAAAGCTATATTTGGCAAAACCAATAAACAGGCAAATGATTGCCTAATAATCGCTCAAAAAAAGCGCAAATGCACAAGACTGCATATTATTTATTCATCTGCTCTTTTACGAATCAGGCCTTCCTGTGCCACGGACGCAATCAGGATACCGTTTCGCGTAAACAGACTACCTCGGGTCAACCCTCGCGCGCCCGATGCAGAAGGGCTGTCCTGCGTATAGAGCATCCAGTCGTCCATCTTTGCCTGGCGGTGGAACCACATCGAGTGATCCAGGCTGGCAACCTGGATCGACTGGTTGAAGATCGACGTCCCATGCGGATAGAGGGACGTATCCAGCAGCGTCATGTCGGAGAGGTAAGCCAGGATCGCGGTCTGATAATGCAGATCGTCGGGAACCGAACCGGTCGCACGGACCCAGACATGCTGGAAGGGATCGAGCTTCTTGTCCGAGACGTAGTGCGTGAGGGAAACGGGTCGGATCTCGATCGGACGCTCGCGCTCCCAGTAGTTGCGGATGGCGGGCGGGGCGCCCGCAAGGAACTGCGAGCTGATTTGCCGCTCGTCCATCAGTTCCTCCGGCGACGGCACGTCCGGCATGCCGATCTGGTGATCGAAGCCCGGCTCCTCGATCTGGAACGAGGCCGAAAGGGCGAAGATCGCTTTTCCGTGCTGGATTGCGACGACGCGACGCGTATTGAAACTCGCACCGTCGCGGATCCGTTCAGCCTGATAGATGATCGGCACCGACGGGTCGCCCGGTCGCATGAAATAAGCGTGCAGCGAATGCACGCGGCGCTCGCGATCCACGGTGCGCTGCGCGGCCATCAGGGCCTGCGCGATCACCTGCCCTCCAAACACCCTCTGCCAACCGACCTGAGGACTTGTGCCGCGGAAGATATCGACCTCGATCGGCTCGAGATCGAGCGTGGCGATCAGGGTTTCCATGGCGGTCGGTTTTTCGATGTCGCGCGTCATTTTGTACGGCTCCGGACGGTAGGAAGTGCAGCGGCGATGATCTATATAGATCAATACGATATTCACAAGGAATGGAACGAAACGCTATGCGGGACATGCTGGTTGTTGGCGCGGGCTATGTTGGCCTATCGGCTGCCGTCGCGGTCAAACAGGCAGCCCCCCACCTCGATGTCATCGTCGTGGAGGCGGCGCCCGAAGCCGTCTGGCAGAAAGATATGCGGGCATCCGCCATCATCGCGGCGGCAACGAAGATGCTCGAGGTTTTCGGCATCTGGGACGAGATCGCACCATCGGCGCAGCCGATAAACCGCATGGTCGTCACTGATTCGAAAACATCCGATCCGGTCCGCCCCGTCTTCCTCACATTCGATGGCGAAGTAGCGGAGGGCCAGCCCTTCGCGCACATGGTTCCCAATGTTGAGCTGGTCCGGGCGCTGCGCGGCTGCTGCGAACGCCTTGGCATCGAAATTCGGCACAACGTTGCCGCAACCGCTCTGAAGACCGAGGACACGCACGCCGAGGTGATGCTATCCGACGGCAGCGTCATCGCGGCCCGCCTCGTGGTCGCCTGCGACGGCGTCCGCTCCCATCTTCGAGAACTGGCGGGAATCAAGACCGTCAGCTGGGATTACGGTCAATCCGGGATCGTTGCGACCGTCGAGCACGAACGTCCCCACAACGGCTGCGCCGAGGAGCACTTCTTGCCCGCAGGGCCCTTCGCCGTCCTTCCTCTCAAGGGAAATCGTTCCTCGCTGGTCTGGACGGAGGCCACGCACGAAGCCGACAGGTTGGCCAGATCCGACGAGCTTGTTTTCGAGGAAGAACTGGAGCGTCGCTTCGGCCACAAACTCGGCGCGCTGAGGGTTATCGGCGAGAAACGCGCCTTCCCGTTGGGACTGACACTTGCGCGCGCATTCGTCGCCCCGCGCATTGCCCTCGCCGGCGACGCTGCGCATGGCATCCACCCGATTTCTGGCCAGGGATTGAACCTCGGCTTTAAGGACGTTGCAGCACTTGCGGAGACCATCGTCGACGCCGACCGGCTCGGCCTGGATATCGGCTCGATAAACATTCTCGAGCGCTATCAGTCCTGGCGCCGTTTCGATACGTTCCGAATGGGCGTTACGACCGATGTGCTGAACAGGCTGTTTTCCAACGATCTGGCGCCGATCCGAATCGCACGGGATTTCGGTCTCGGGATCGTCGATCGGCTGCCCGGCCTGAAGTCCTTCTTCATCGGTCAGGCGGCGGGCACCGCGGCCAACGAGAACCCTCGCCTCCTCACCGGCCAAGCGATCTAGTCGTCAAGCCGCCGCGCTTCTGAGACCAGCATGATCGGTATGCCGTCGCGGATCGGGTAGGACAGGCGCGCCTTCTCCGAGACGAGCTCGTTGTGCTCGCGGTCATAGGAAAGCCGGCCTTTCGTTAGGGGGCAAACCAGCAATTCGAGAAGCTTGGGGTCCACGCGACTAAGTTTTTCGTCCATGCCAACACTCTACTGCAGAACGGTATCCGAGTCTCCGAAAACACGTGCAAGCACGATCTCGGTGATCGCGATCAGCGTTTCCGCGCGTGTTTTAAGGTCAGGTGCTTCCAGCAGCGCCTGCTTCTCCGCTGGCCCGAAAGGTGACATCATCGCCAGGGAGTTGACCAGCGTGAGATTGCTGGCGCGTTCGACACTCTCCCAATCGGCCTCAAGCTTGTTGGCATCGAGATAGGCCTTGAAGGCAGCCAGCAACGCGCCACGGTCGACGGCATCTTCCTCGTCGCGTGCCGAGAGATCCGCGATGAACGGAGCAATACGGAAGGTACGATATGGCTGGTGCGTATCCTTCTGCTCCAGAAGCCGGAACCGGCAGACGCCCGTCAACGATACGATGTAGCGCCCGTCACCGGTTTCGGCGAAGGAGGTGATCCGTCCCAGGCACCCAACAGAGGCAAGATGGCCCTCACCGGGCTTCTCGTCGGCCTCACCGAGTGCCGGTTGCACCATTCCGATCAGCCGATTTCCGGCAATCGCCGCATCGAACATCGCGAGATAACGTGGCTCGAAGATGTTGAGGGGCAACTGGCCGGTCGGCAGGAGAAGCGCACCGCTCAAGGGAAAAACAGCGATCGAGTCCGGCAGATCACCTGGTTTGAGATATCGTGCATTCCCCACTTGCATAGAGTCCAGTCCCGCGCCTCTGGCAGGGCGCAACACCTTGCGCCCGCACTAACGGGAATGTGGGGTACGCCTCCGAAAACGCAAGTCCCTTTGCCGAAACTTAGGAGAAGAGCATCGCCGAAAGCTTGCGTCGCGCGGCTACCGTCGCGGGATCCTTGAAGCCCCAGACATCGAAGAACTGCAACAGCTGGCGGCGGGCGCCATCATCGTCGAACGTGCGGTCCTTGCGCATGACGTAGAGCAGGTGGTCGGCGGCCTCGTCGCGCTTGCCTTCGACATTGCGGATCTTCGCAAGCTTCACGCGGGCTTCATGATCCTCAGGGTTGCGCGCCAGTTCGTGCTCGAGCGCCACCGGATCACCAAGCTTGCGCGCCTCCTCGATCTGCTCAAGCTTCTTGAGAACAGCTAGGATGGACGCGTCTTTCGCCATGTCTTCCGGCAGATCCGTGAGTGCCTCGCGCGCCCGCTCGTGCTGGTTCGCCGCGATCATGCACTCCGCCATGCCGGCAAGCGCCTTGGCGTTCTCGGGATCGGCCTGCATGATAGCGCCGTAGAGCTGCGCAGCGCCATTGACGTCGCCCGAAGCCAGCAATTCGTCAGCTTCCTTCAGCACCGCTTCGATTTCGGCCGCCTGATCGGCACCCGCGGGGCCGGCAACGCGGTCGATGAACTCACGAATCTGACTTTCCGGCACGGCACCCATGAAGCCGTCGGCCGGACGCCCGCCGACGAACGCAATCACGGCAGGGATCGACTGAATGCCGAGCTGGCCCGCGATCGACGGATGATCGTCGATGTTCATCTTGACCAGCTTGACGCGGCCCTGGCTCTCGTTGACCACCTTTTCGATCACCGGCGTCAACTGCTTACATGGCCCGCACCAGGGAGCCCAGAAATCGACCAGAACCGGCTGGTTGCGAGACTCTTCGAGAACGTCCTTCGCGAAAGTCGCAGTTGTTGTATCCTTGATATAGCTCCCTGCCGCCTGTTCAGGTGCCGCGCCATAGCTTGCCGTTGCCGACATCTGGCCAAATGAATTGCTGTAAGGATTGTCGTTGCCGCTCATTGGTATCTCCCGCCGCGCCGGTCAGCCGGCTTTTCTAGCGCTAAAATCGTATGTCAGGACGTCACTTTCAAGACAAGCGGCTTGTGCCCGGTCGCTTCCATGAAACGAACAAGATCCGCGCTCGCGATCGACGTCGTCGCATCATTCGACAACGGATGGCAGTTGATGATTTCCTCCTTCATCAGGTCGGCGTCGAGAACAAAGGTCACGCTCGCGTCCGAATCATTGATAGCACCGAAAGCGGTCACGGCACCCGGAATCACGCCGAGATACTCCATCAGCTTTTCCGGCTTACCGAACGACACCTTACTGGCGGCGCCAATCAGCGTGTGAACCGTCTTCAGGTCGACCGAAGCATTTTCTTCGACCGTCAGAAGGAAAAACTGATCCTTCTTGTCTTTGACGAACAGGTTCTTGGTATGGCCGCCCGGAATCTCGTCGCGCAGGGACACCGATTCGGCAACGGTGAAGACCGGCGCATGCGTTTTCGTGCTGTGCTTGATGTTCAACCCGTCGAGAAAGGCGAACAGGTCGTCGGCAGTTTTCGGTGTCTTGTCAGTCATCTAAGAATCCATCAACACGCAGGAGGGGCGGAAACGCACCCTGATTACGTTTCCCGTCCTTATTTTGCAATGTTCGCATTCGCCGCTTTGCCCTGCATTTGCGGCATTCCGGCCGCCCGCAAAACCGCCCCGCAAATTTTTCTTCGATTTTCCGTCATTTCCCTGTTGCATTTGAAAATCGTTTGGGCGATATAGCGCCCGTCGCCGCAAGGTGGCGCCCACGGTCCTCACAACTACCCCGGACCGGTGCGGATTGAGCGGGTGTAGCTCAGGGGTAGAGCACAACCTTGCCAAGGTTGGGGTCGAGGGTTCAAATCCCTTCGCCCGCTCCAGTTTTCCTAGATGATCACTGAAACTGACTTGACCGACAGCGACACGCTGGCGGTCGTTGGCTATGTTTGCTCTGGTGAAAATCACTCAGCCGCCTCACAATCCGACTCAACGAAAAAAGCCGCGCAACAAATCTGCTGCGCGGCGGGTCTCTACGCTTGTGATTGATTTGTCAGCGCGCCAGATCGCTTGACGCTTGCCAGCTGTTGGCGCTGTCGCTCTTGGCGGTGACACTGTCTGCCTCGCCATGCTCGCGACCAGCCTCACGGGCAGCGGCTTCGGCACGGCGTTCGGCGATGTAAGGGGCAAGCATCCGCTCCAGATGACCCGCCGTCATGTTTCCTGCAAAGCTTCTCATCTCAAACCCGCTACGCTGTTTACACTTCGTAAACATTTAGCGGCTCACCGGCGTGTCTGAAATACGCCGAACAATTTCTCACCAGCTTTTATTCAGACGCGACAATGGCTTGGACCTTGGCCCTCCGCACAGCCGCGACTGTCGCTTGACAGCTTCACGGTTTGCCCTCTACCCTTTTCGCATTCACCAGGGGGGTCCCGGCAAGGGGCTGAGATACTGCTGGACGATATGGCCTAGGCCTTTCGTGGCGCAGTGACCCGTTGAACCTGATCCAGTTCATACTGGCGTAGGGACGGTGCAAGCGCTCGAAAGGCAGGGATTCCCGCGTGGATTCCGTGCCGGCGTCTTTTCATCATTCCGGCTGAGGACTGGGTCTCCAATCGAAAACTTGGAGCCTCAAACCATGAATATCGCCGCAAAGACCATCACCCCCACAGTCACCACAGGCCCGCTGCCGGCCTCCCGCAAGATCTATATTCCGGGCGACATCCACCCCGATATCCGCGTTCCCATGCGCGAGATCAGTGTTCATCCCACCTCCGGCGAGCCGCCGGTCACGGTCTACGATTCCTCCGGCATCTACACCGTCGAAGGCGCCGACATCAGCATCGAGCGCGGTCTGCCTGCGCTGCGGCGCGACTGGGTTCTCGCCCGCGGCGATGTCGAGGCCTATGACGGCCGGCAGGTGCGCCCCGAAGACAACGGCTTTGCCAGCGGCGAGCGCCTGACGCCGGAATTCCCCGCCAAGCGCCGGCCGCTGCGCGCCACAGACGGCAAGGCCGTGACCCAGCTGGCCTATGCCCGCGCCGGCATCGTCACGCCGGAGATGGAATTCATCGCCATCCGCGAAAATCTCGGCCGCAAGATCAAAGCCGAAGCCATGGTCCGCGACGGCGAGAGCTTCGGCGCCCATATCCCCGATCACGTCACGCCTGAATTCGTCCGCCAGGAAGTGGCCGCCGGCCGCGCCATCATTCCCGTCAACATCAACCACCCCGAAGCCGAGCCGATGATCATAGGCCGAAACTTCCTGGTGAAGATCAACGCCAATATCGGCAACTCCGCCGTCACCTCCTCGATGGCCGAAGAGGTCGAGAAGATGGTCTGGGCCGCGCGCTGGGGCGCCGATACGGTCATGGACCTCTCCACCGGCCGCAACATCCACAACATCCGCGAATGGATCATCCGCAACTCGCCGCTGCCGATCGGCACCGTGCCGCTCTACCAGGCGCTGGAAAAGGTCGAGGGCATTGCCGAGAACCTGACCTGGGAGGTCTATCGCGACACGCTGATCGAGCAGGCCGAACAGGGCGTCGACTATTTCACCATCCATGCCGGCGTGCGGCTCCACTACATCCCGCTGACCGTCAACCGCGTCACCGGCATCGTCTCGCGCGGCGGCTCGATCATGGCCAAGTGGTGTCTTCATCACCATCGCGAGAGCTTCCTCTATGAGCATTTCGAGGAGATCTGCGATATCTGCCGCGCCTATGACGTCTCGTTCTCACTCGGTGATGGCCTGCGCCCCGGCTCGATCGCCGATGCCAACGACGCCGCACAATTCGCCGAGCTGGAAACGCTGGGCGAACTGACGAAAATCGCGTGGCGCAAGGATTGCCAGGTGATGATCGAGGGCCCCGGCCATGTGCCGATGCACAAGATCAAAGAAAACATGGACAAACAGCTCGCCGTCTGCGGCGAGGCGCCGTTCTATACGCTCGGGCCGCTGACAACGGATATCGCGCCGGGCTACGACCACATCACCTCAGGCATCGGTGCGGCGATGATCGGCTGGTTCGGCACGGCGATGCTCTGCTACGTCACGCCGAAGGAGCATCTCGGCCTGCCGGATCGAAACGACGTGAAGACCGGCGTCATCACCTACAAGATCGCCGCCCACGCCGCCGATCTCGCCAAGGGACACCCGGCCGCCCAGTTGCGCGACGATGCGCTGTCACGCGCCCGCTTCGAGTTCCGCTGGGAGGACCAGTTCAACCTCTCGCTGGACCCCGAGACCGCCCGGAGCTTCCACGACGAGACGCTGCCGAAGGAAGCACACAAGGTCGCGCATTTCTGCTCGATGTGTGGCCCGAAATTCTGCTCGATGCGGATCTCCCACGATATCCGCGCCGAAGCGCAGAAAGAGGGGCTGGACGCCATGGCGGCCAAGTACCGCGACGGCGGCGATCTCTATATGGCCGTCGATGCCGAGGGCCAGGTGGCCGGCTGATATGCGCGTCCTTGTCAAAGGGGCCGGCGTCGCCGGCCTCACGGTGGCCCATGCGCTCGCCGCGCGCGGCGCCGAGGTCACGGTCTTTGATCCCAACCCCGGCTTTTCGGCGGCCGCCTCCTCGCTCGCCGGCGGCATGCTGGCGCCCTGGTGCGAGCGCGAGAGCGCCGACGAAGCCGTGCTGCGCGAGGGGAAGGATGCGCCCGACCGCTGGGAAGCGATGCTGCCCGGCGAGGTCAAACGGAACGGCACGCTGGTCTTGGCGCCCGCCCGCGACCAGGCGGAGCTGAAGCGCTTCGCCGGCCGCACGACGGGATACGAATGGCTCGACGAAGAGCGGATCGCCGCGCTCGAACCCTCCCTGGCCGGTCGCTTCCGGCAAGCGCTGTTCTTCCCCCGCGAAGCGCATCTCGATCCGCGCCGGGCGATGACTGCCTTGCGCGAAAAGCTGATCGCGTGCGGCGCCGCTTTCGTCGAAACGCTCCCCGACGAGCAGGACTTCAACCATATCTTCGACTGCACCGGCGCGACGCGCATCGGTGAGACCGCCTCGCTGCGCGGCGTCCGTGGCGAAATGCTGTATCTCAGGACCGACGAGGTCACTCTCGACCGCCCGGTCCGGCTGCTGCACCCGCGCATCCCCGTCTATATCGTGCCGCGCGGCGAAGGCCTGTTCATGGTCGGCGCGACGATGATCGAGACGGAGTTTTCCGGGCCGATCACTGCCCGTTCGCTGATGGAACTGCTGAACGCCGCCTACGCGCTGCATCCGGCCTTCGCCGACGCGACCGTGGTGGAAACCGGCGCCGGCATCCGCCCCGCCTTTTCCGATAATTTCCCCCGCGTCGAGCGACGCGGAAAACTGATCTCGCTGAACGGCCTTTACCGCCACGGCTTTCTGCTCGCGCCCGCCATCGCGACGCGGGCGGCCGACCTTGTCTTCAACACCGATACTGCAGGAGGACACGCATCATGAAACTGATCGTCAACGGCGAACCCAAGGAAATCGCCGCCGCCACGCTGGAAGAACTGCTGGCGCTGATGGATTACGAAGGCGACTGGCTGGCGACCGCCGTCAACGGCGAACTCGTCCACCGCGAGGACCGGCCGGCCCATACGCTGAACAATGACGACCGGATCGAGATCCTGTCGCCGATGCAGGGAGGCTGACCGATGCTTGAACTCTATGGAACGCAACTGCGCTCGCGCCTGCTGCTCGGCACCGCGCGCTACCCGTCACCGTCGATCATGGCCGATGCCGTCAGCCGCTCCCGCACCGAGATCGTCACCGTCTCGCTGCGCCGCGAGACGGCAGGAGGTCGTAATGGCGGCGCCTTCTTCGAGACGATCCGCTCGCTCGGCGTCAAGGTACTGCCCAACACCGCCGGCTGCCACGGCGTTTCCGAGGCGGTGCTGACGGCGAAGATGGCGCGCGAGCTGTTCGCCACCGACTGGGTCAAGCTCGAAGTGATCGGCAACCACGACACGCTGCAGCCCGATGTCTTCGGCCTCGTCGAGGCGGCCCGCATTCTCGTCAGCGAAGGCTTTCAGGTCTTCCCTTATACGACTGACGACCTCGTCATCGCCGAGCGGCTGCTGGAAGCCGGCTGCAGGGTGCTGATGCCCTGGTGCGCGCCGATCGGCAGTGCCGCCGGCCCGCTCAACCCGATGGCTTTACGCTCCATGCGCGCCCATTTCCCCGACGTACCGCTCATCGTCGACGCCGGCATAGGCCGCCCCTCGCACGCGACTGCTGTCATGGAACTCGGCTTCGACGCTGTTCTGCTCAACACCGCGGTGGCCGGCGCCGGCGATCCTGTCCTGATGGGCGCCGCCTTCTCAAGCGCGATCGAAGCCGGCCGCCAGGCCTTCGAGGCGGGGATACTGGAACCGCGCGACATGGCCGTGCCATCGACGCCTGTTATCGGACAGGCGGTGTTCGCATGAGGCTCGATCCCTTCTACCTCATCGTCGACAGCGCCGACTGGATCGCCCGGCTGGTGCCGCTCGGCGTCAAGCTGGTGCAGCTGCGCGTCAAGGATCGCTCCGAGGCCGATCTGCGCCAAGAGATCCGCAACGCTCGGGCGATCTGCGCGGAGCACCGCTGCCAGCTGATCGTCAACGATTACTGGCAGCTGGCGATCGAGGAAGGCTGCGATTTCGTCCATCTCGGCCAGGAGGATCTTGAGACCGCCGACCTCGCCGCCATCCGCGCCGCCGGCATCCGGCTCGGTCTCTCCACCCATGACAATGCCGAACTGCAAACCGCCCTCGCCGCCCGACCCGATTACGTCGCGCTCGGCCCGGTCTATGCGACGATCCTCAAGCAGATGAAATGGGCGCCTCAGGGACTGTCGCAACTGCGCACGTGGAAATCGCGGATCGGCGACATGCCATTGGTTGCGATTGGCGGCCTTAACGTCGATCGTATCGACGGCGTCTTCGCCCATGGAGCTGACAGCGCCGCTGTCGTGACCGACATCACCCGCAATGCCGATCCGGAACGGCGAACCCGGCAATGGCTCACCGCGACGGAGACCTGGCGACAGTCCTGAATAAGGACCTCAATCGAGGGCTCCAAAAAGATTGATTTGCACATAGAGCCCACCCGTGTTGAAGCAGGAGAAAGGATCACGAATTGGGTTTGGAGCGCATGCTACAAAGGACCGAGGAAACCGACGCCGCATTGGTCGACAGGCTGCAGCAGGCGGCATTCAACTATTTCCCAAAGCACTATAATCCCGAGAACGGCCTCGTCGCCGATACCTCGGTGGCGGGCGTTCCCTGCAGCATCGCCGCCGTCGGTTTCGCATTGACATCCTATGCGGTCGCCGTCGAGCGCGGCTGGGTGAACCGTGCTGATGCCATAGACTGTGTCACCAGGACGCTTTGTTTCTTTGCCAATGGCCACCAGGGGCGCGAGCGCCATGCCATCGGCTACAAGGGCTTCTTCTATCATTTCCTCCACATGGATACCGGCCATCGCGCCTGGAACAGCGAACTTTCGACGATCGACACGACGCTGCTCGTCGCGGGTGTGCTGACGGCGGCCGCCTATTTCGACCGTGAGGACGACGCCGAAAGAGAGATCCGTCGGCTTGCAACGCTGATCTATGAGCGGATCGACTGGCACTGGGCGCTCAACAAAGGCCAGACCGTCTGTATGGGCTGGAAGCCTGGGAGCGGCTTCCTGCGTTGGCGCTGGCAGGGTTACGACGAAGCCGTCCTTCTCTATACCCTCGCCCTCGCCTCGCCGACCCATCCGATCCCCCCATCGAGCTATGATGCCTTTACCTCCAGCTATTCCTGGATGCTGTTCGGCGAGCAGGCATATCTTTATGCCGGACCTCTTTTCATCCATTTCTTCTCTCATGCCTGGATCGACTTCCGGGGCATCCAGGATCGCCCGATGGCGGCACGAAACTGGGACTACTTCCGCAACACGCAGGTCTGCATCGACGTTCAACGGGATTATGCCGAGCGCAACCCCGGCCATTTCGTCGGCTACAACAAGAATGTCTGGGGCCTGTCGGCTTCCGACGGTCCGCCGCCAACGCGCCACATGCGTGGCGGGCGCCATCCGCATGTGCTTGGCTATGCCGCTCGTGGCGCGCCTCTCGGACCTGATGACGGCACGATAGCGCCATGGTCGGCGCTTGCTTCACTACCCTACAACCGCCAAGCCTCGATCGACGGCGTCCGCGCCCTGCTCTCGACCTACCCCAATCTGCTCTACGAGGACCGCTTTCCCGGCGGCTTCAATCCGACGGTCAAGACGGCCCGACCCGAAGGCTGGGTCGATGACCGTTGTGTCGGCATCGATCAGGGGCTTCTCGTGATGACGATCGAAAACGACCGCTCGGATTTCATCTGGGGTCTCATGCGGCAATCGCCGGTCATTCGCAGAGGCTTGCAGCGTGCGGGCTTTACCGGCGGTTGGCTGGACGAAGAGGACGTGGAACGGAAAATCGCCTGATCAGCGATTGAAGACATGCGCCTTGCCGGCGATATCGAGCCGGACGCGATCGCCCCGCGCCGGCAGCGCAACGCTGGACGTCTTGATCAGGATCGGCGGCAGCGCGACACCATCGAGCGATACGGCCACCGTGCAGGTAGCACCGCCGAACTCCACCTCGACAACGCGACCGCCGTACTTCTGCTCGCTCTCATCAGTGACGACGCGTATCTGCTCCGGCCGCAACATGATCTCGACCTTGCCCCGGTGATTGCCTTCCACGGCGACGCGTCCGAGCGCACAATCGGCAACACCGTTCCTCACGATCGCCGGAAGCATCACGGCATCGCCCAGGAACAGAGCAGTTTCCCGGTCGCGCGGCTGAAGATAGAGCGACTGCGGCGAGCCCGCCTGAACTAGGCAGCCCGCGCGAAGCACCGCCACCTGATCGGCGAACGACAGGGCTTCTGCCTGATCGTGAGTAACGAGAATGGTCGTGATGCCGGCTGCCTGCAGCACCCGCGCAACAGCCTTGCGCATGTTCTCGCGCAAGCCCGTATCGAGCGCCGAGAACGGCTCGTCCAGCAACATGAGGCGCGGCTCGCGTCCGAGTGCCCGGGCAAGCGCCACGCGCTGCTGCTGGCCACCGGAAAGCTGATGCGGCCTGCGCGCAAGCATGCTCCGCTCGAGTTCGACCATGTCCAAAAGCTCGAGGATCCGCTTGTCGCGGTCGGGCGCCCGGCGGGCAATCCCGAAGCCGATATTCTCTGCGACATCGAGATGCGGAAACAGCGCCCCCTCCTGGGAGACGATGCCGATGCCCCGCTTATGCGCGGGGACCGCCGCGGGCCCATCGGCCAACAGTTCGCCGTCCAAAGTCACTTGCCCGGTGTCCGGCTGTTCGAAACCGGCGATAATGCGAAGAAGCGTCGTCTTGCCGGAACCGGACGGGCCGACCACTGCGGTACGGCTTCCGGCGGTGACATCGATCGAAATGTTTTGCAGCGCCTGGACATGACCGTACCGCTTGCTGATACCGTCGATCGTAAGCAGCGTCATTGTCCGGCCGTCCGTTTCGATTGCGCATGAAGAAGAAGGGTGAGCGGCAGCGATAGCACGACCATCATGAAGGCGTAAGGCGCGGCCGAAACGTAGTCGATCTCGCTGGTCAGCGACCAGAATTTCGTCGCAAGCGTTTCAACGCCGTTGGGAGCCAGCATCAGCGTGGCGGTCAATTCATTGGTGATGCCGAGCGCGACCAGAGCGATACTGGCGGCAGCGCCAGGCGCGGCAAGCCGCATGGTAATCTGCCGCACGGCTTGCGACGGCGTGCGCCCAAGCCCCATGGCGGCGCGCTCGAGCTCTACCGGCGCCTGCGCGATGCTTGCACGCAGCCCGACCATGGCGCGCGGCAGGAACAGCAGGATATAGGCCACCACCAAGGTCGCGAAGGTCTGGTAAAGCGGCAGAACCAAGCGAACGGTGATGGTGACCAGCGCCAGGGCGACAACGACGCCCGGCAGCGAGCCGACATAATAGTGGCAGGCCTCAAGGATACGCTGGAACCGTCCCGGCGCCCGCACAGACAGCCATGCCATCGGCGCCGCGGATATGGTGGCCAGTATCCCGCCGGCAACGGCCAGGACGATGGTTTGCAGAAAGGCACTACCGACGGTGTCCAGGCGCCAGATATCGAGACCACCGAGATAGAGCCACCGGGCAAGTGTCACGAGGGGCACGCCCAGGGTCAGTGCAGCCAGAGCAAGCGGCAGCAACACAGCCGGCACGACGAACCAGCCAAGGCGCCGGCGATCGGCCGGACGCGCCGAACCGGAGCCCACGCGTGCGTAGCGTTCATTGCCGCGAAGAAGCACTTCAAGGCCAAGCAAGAGCAGGCAGCAGGCCACCAGCACACCGCCCAGCATATTGGCGGCAGGGCTGTTGTAGGCGGATTGGAACTGGTCGACGATCGCCGTCGCGAACGTATCGAACCGGATCATCACGTAGAGCCCGTATTCCGAAAGCAGATGCAACGCGATCAACAGCGAGCCGCCGCAAATCGGAAGCCGCAACTGCGGCAGGACCGCCCGGAAAAACACCTGCCAGGGCCCGAGTCCTAGCGAGGCGGCGGCGTCCTCGATTGCCGGATCAAGGCGACGGAGAGCGGCTGCGACCGGCAGATACAAAAACGGATAGTAGGCGATGACCGAGACGAAGACACCGCTCTGCAGCCCACGCATCCCCGGGATCAGGCTGATCCAGGCATAGCTGTGCACGAAGGCGGGAACAGCAAGCGGCGCGACCGCGAGCCATGACCAGATCCGTGCGAACGGGATGTCCGTTCGCTCCGTCAACCATGCGAGCGTCACCGCAACCGCGATGGAGAGCGGAACCGTAATGACCTCGAGAAGCACGGTGTTGATGAGAAGTTCGCCGACGCGCGGACGAAACACCAGTTCCTTGACCGTCTGCCAGCCGACATCAAAGGTGATCCAGCTGATAAAGCCAAGCGGCACCAGGCTGAAAAGCGCGACCATGGAAGCCAGGAGAACGACGGACGTATGCGGCATGCGGGCACGCAAGCGATACAGTCCGACCATCGGACGCGCCGTCGACACTTCTTGGCCGGATGCGAGCAATCTGTTGTCCTGCAGCAAGGCTGCCGCCTTCACACGCTGAAAAAGGAAGGCAACCGCCCCGTTGGAAGCGGTTGCCGGATTTTGTCATGCCCTAAGGTTTTCTTGAGCCAAAAGCAATAGTTTTGACCCACAATCACCCGCGACACAAAAGCCTTAGATGAGGCCTGCAGCCGTCATCAGTTCAGTGACCTTCTTGCTGTTCAGATTCGCAGCATCGACCTTCGGTGCGTGAAGATCAGTCAGCGGCACCAGCTTTTCATTCGATGCTGCGCCGTTGCCGACCGCATATTCGAACGACGTACCGGTCTTCAGAATGTCCTGGCCGGCCTTGCCGGTAACGAACTTCAGGAACTCCTGCGCTTCCTTCATATGCTGGCTGGACTTCAGAATGCCGCCACCGGAGATGCTGACGAAAGCGCCTGGATCTTCGTTCTTGAAGTAGTGGAGCGCAACGTTTTTGCTATTTTCACCCGTCTTGGCCTGATCACCGAACCAGTAGTAGTGGTAGATGACCGCCCCTTCGACTTCGCCCGCATTGACGGCCTTCATGGCAACGCTGTTGCCCTTGTACGGCGTTGCATTTTCCTTGAGCGCCTTGAGCCATGCGGCAGTCGCCTCTTCGCCCTTCAGTTCGAGCAGGGCGCTGACGATTGCCTGGAAGTCGGCGCCGGCCGGTGCTGCACCCCAACGCCCCTTCCACGCTGGATCAGCCAGATCCAGCAGGGACTTCGGCAGCTTGTCTTCCGTCAGCTTCGTCTTGTCATAGGCAAACACCGTCGAACGCGCGGCGATGCCCGTCCACATCCCGTCGGACGGACGGTAGGCATCGGGAACCTGGGCCAGCGTGTCCTTGTCGACCGGCGCAAACAGACCAGCAGCATCGACCAGAGTCATGGCGGGAGAATTTTCGGTCAGGAACACGTCGGCTGGGGACGCATCGCCTTCCTGAATGATCTGGTTGGCGAACTGCATGTCGCTGCCCTGGCGCACGGTTACCTTGATGCCCGTCGCCTTGGTGAAGGCATCGATCCATTCGCGGCCGAGGCTCTCGTGCTGCGCATTATAAACGACGATTCCTTCGGAATCGGCAGCGCGCGCAGCCCCAGTCGTCAGCGAAGTGGCAGCAAGCGACGCAGCAATCATAAGCGCGCCCGAGAAGCGATTAAGGGAAGTTTTCATCATGCCCTCCTTGGCGTTTCGCCCGAGTTCCCCGAAGCGATGTGTGCCCCTATATTTTTGTTGAGTTCGCATTTCAAGTTTCGGGATCGCTCGGACGATCACAAATGATTGATATAATTACTTAATTAGAATAATTCTAGAAAATACCGCAACTCACGGGGGAACGGCACCGCCAACGACAACAGCCTGTTGTCGCAAATGGATCACGCAGCCGAAACCCGCAAAAGCCCGAGGGGCGACAACGCCGCAGCGCCTTCGCCCCTTCGCGTCATTGGCCAACTACTCGACGTCGAACTTGACGCCCTGTGCCAGCGGCAATGTCTTGCCGTAGTTGATGGTGTTCGTTGCCCGACGCATGTAGGCGCGCCACGCGTCCGAACCGGACTCGCGGCCGCCACCGGTTTCCTTTTCGCCGCCGAACGCACCGCCGATTTCGGCGCCTGAAGGACCGAGGTTGACGTTGGCGATCCCACAGTCGGAACCGCGAGCCGAAACAAACATCTCCGCCTCGCGCATGTCGTTGGTGAAGATCGACGACGACAGGCCCTGCGGCACGGCATTGTGCTGCTCGAGCACGTCGTCGAAATCGCTATACTTCATGACGTAGAGGATTGGAGCGAAGGTTTCATGCTCGACGGGCCCGGTCTGCGACGGCATCTCGACGAGCGCCGGACGCACATAGAAGGCATCCGCCGAACCGTTCTCAACGCGCTCGCCGCCTGTGACGTTGCCACCAGCCGCCTTTGCCTGATCAAGCGCCGACTGCATGTTGTTGAACGCCTGCTTGTCAATCAGCGGTCCGACCAGCGTGCCGGTCTCGAGTGGATTGCCAATGGTGACCGAGCCGTAAGCCTTCTGCAGACGCGGAACCAGCTTGTCATAGACGCTGTCGTGGACGAAGAGGCGGCGCAGCGTCGTGCAGCGCTGTCCGGCGGTGCCCATGGCGGAAAAAGCAACGCCACGCAACGTCAGGTCGAGGTCAGCCGTCGGGCAGATGATCGCGGCATTGTTGCCGCCCAGTTCCAGGATCGCCCGCGCGAAACGCTGCGACAGGCGTGGACCGACCACGCGGCCCATCGCCGTCGAGCCAGTGGCCGATACAAGCGGCACCTTCGGATGGTCGACCAGCACCTCACCGACCTCACGACCGCCGATCAGAAGCGTCGACAGGTTGGCGGGCGCCTGCCCACCTTCGGCAACGAACCGTTTGAGTGCCTTTTCAAACAGGGCCTGCGTTGCCAGCGCCGTCAGCGGCGTCTTCTCGGAGGGCTTCCATACCGTCGAGTTACCGCAGACAATGGCGAGCGCAGCGTTCCACGACCAGACGGCCACGGGAAAATTGAAGGCAGAGATGATGCCGACGACACCGAGCGGATGCCAGCTTTCCATCATGCGGTGATCGGAACGCTCGGTGGCGATCGTCAGGCCGTAGAGCTGGCGCGACAGACCGACCGCGAAATCGCAGATGTCGATCATCTCCTGCACCTCGCCGAGGCCTTCCGACACGATCTTGCCGACCTCGATGGAAACCAGGCGGCCAAGCGCAGCCTTGGATGCACGAAGCTCTTCACCCAGCAGGCGAACCAGTTCGCCGCGCTTGGGACCGGGAACAGCGCGCCACTCGACGAACGCCTTGTGCGCCTCCGCGATCGCCGTCTTGGCGTCAGCGACGGAATGCTCCTTGAGCGCGCCGATTTCCTTGCCTGACACAGGCGACGTAACCCGGAGCGTCCCACCCGCGTAACGATCCGTGGGAACACCCATTTCAGCGAGCAGTTTGTGTGTCTCAGTGGCGAGATCGAGCGTTGCGGTTGTCATTGTCGTTGTTCCCAACCCTGTTGTTCTTAAAATCGTGCATCGGCGAAGTGGGCGACTTGCGCGCCGGCTTCGTACCACAGTTCCTTGACGGCGCGGAAGCTCGGTTCAGCAAGCGGCGTCAAGGGAAGCGGCAGATCGCTTTCAGCGAGCTGCCCCAGGATGTGTTGCGCAAGCGTGCGTCCGAAGACGCTGCCCGGTGCAATGCCGCGGCCATTATAGCCGGAAAAACCGATAACGTTCGGCGCGAACTTATGGAAGCGCGGTAGCGCGTTGTCGGTCATCCCGATTTTGCCATACCATTCGCACTCGAACTCAACATCGCCGATCTGGGGGAAGAGCTTCTTGAGCGACCGCCGCGCCCAGGCCTTGTGGATCGCAAGCCCACTGTTTCGCAAGGCGCCGACGCTGCCAAAAACCAACCGACCGGCCTGATCCATGCGATAGGACGACAGGATTTCCTTGGTATCCCATACGCCTTCGCGACCCGCGAGGATCGACTTGCGGAGGTTGTCGCTGAGCGGCGTGGTGGCCAGATTGAAATAGGGCAGGTGCACCTGCTCGTTGCGGACCTGTTCCCACGGGCCGGTGCTGTAGGCATCGGTCGCAACGATGATCCAGTCTGCGGTCACCTGTCCGCTCGCGGTCTTGACGGTCCACCGGTCGCCGTTTCGCTCTGTCGCGATCACCGGGCTTGATGTGTGGATCTCGACACCCGCCTTGACTGCGGCGTGTGCCAGGCCACGGGCGTAAGCCAAGGGCTGCAACGTACCGGCGCGCATATCGAGCAGCGCTCCGGTATAGGCATTGCTGCCGACGCGTCTGGCGGTCTCTGCAGCGTCAAGCACCGTGACGGGAGCGCCGCGTGCGCCCCATTGCTTGGCGCGATCTTCGATCTCCTTCAGTCCATCGGCGCCGACTGCGACATGCAATGTGCCGTTCCGCTCAAGCTCGCAGGCGATACCGTGCCTGTCGATAAGTTCCATCACCAGCTTCGGTGCGTTGCCAAGCAGGTCGAGCAGACGTTCGCCATAAACCGGACCAAGGACACCCGGAAGATCGTCGGGCATGACCCACATACCGGCATTGATGAGGCCGACATTACGCCCCGCGCCGCCGAAGCCGATTTCCTTCGCTTCGAGAAGCACAACGCGCGAACCCGCTTCCGCCAAGTGGAGGCTTGACGACAGCCCCGTATAGCCGCCGCCAACCACGACGACATCAGCGGTGACATTGCCCTGCAGGTGAGAGGAGACCAGAGCAGGCGGAGCGGTTTTTTCCCATAGCCCGTGGGAGCGCGGATCATTCAGCATCGATCAAACCATCCATTACAGTGTGAGACCATCGGCAGGCAATAAGCTTAACTGGAAACCCGCGACGCGAAGTAAGTCAATTGGCGTTTGCAACAGGTCGCTGCGCCTGCGTGGAAGCGAGCGAATGTGGTCAGCGGAAACGAAACCTGTCGACACGAAGAAACTCCACGTTCATTCCAATTCTGCTGGATAATGTTCTTTACAAGCCGCTCGAAGCCATAAATATCGACATTTATGAAATAGCTCATTCTGTATTGGAATGACCATGCTGGTCTCTCGACGCTTTCTGCCCTCCACGTCGCTTCTGGTGGCTTTCGAAGCGGTATCCCGCACCGGCAGTGTCACGGCCGCCGCCCGCGAACTCGACCTCACGCAGAGCGCAGTCAGCCGCCAGATCAAGGCGCTGGAGGAGCAACTAGGCGTCGAACTGTTCGTCCGCGAACGGCAGACCGTACGCCTGACGCTGGCCGGCGACAGCTATGCGCGCGAAATCCGCGAGGCGCTTCGCCGCATCTCCAGTGCATCGCTCAATCTTCGGGCGAACCCGCATGGCGGCACGCTGAACCTTGCCATACTGCCGACCTTCGGCACACGCTGGCTCGCGCCGCGCCTTGGCCGCTTTCTCAACGCCAATCCGGGTGTGACGATCAATCTGGTGACGCGGCTTTCCTCGTTCGACTTCCGCCTTGATTCAATCGACGCCGCAATCCACTTCGGACATGCCCATTGGCCCGGCGCCGAACTGGCGTTCCTGATGTCTGAACGAACCGTACCTGCTTGCAGTCCGGCGTTTCGCGACAATCACACAATCTCCGCGGCACCCGATCTGCTCGATGTTCCGCTGCTTCATCTCAACACCCGGCCCGATGCCTGGGAGCAATGGTTCGCAAACAACGGCGTTTCCTTTCAGACCGTCCACGGGATGCTCTTCGACCAATTCGCAACGGCGGCGCAGGCGGCCGTCGCGGGATTGGGTATCGCGCTTCTCCCGACTTTCCTGATCGAGGACGAACTGAAACGCGGCGATCTGGTCGCGGCCGTCGACCGCGAGATGGAAAGCAACGAACGCTACTACCTCGCCTATCCGCCCGAACGGGCAGACTACCCGCCGCTTGCAGCATTTCGTGACTGGATCGTCCGGGAGGCAGCAGGGTAACGGAACAGCTTGCGTCTCCATGCCGCTTTCGAGCATTATGCGGCAAACATAATTCCATGCAGGAAACCTCAATGAAGCCGATTTTCGTCCAACTCCAATGCGCCCCGGGCAAGACCTACGAAGTCGCCGATGCGATTTACCAGACCGAACGTGCCTCGGAGCTCTATTCGACCAGCGGCGACTACGATCTTTTGCTCAAGATCTATATTGAGGAGGGTCAGGACATCGGAAAATTCATTAATGACAATATTGCCAACATCCCCGGCATTATTCGCTCGCTGACGACCCTGACCTTCAAGGCGTTCTGAGGGAACAGTCACGCTCGGTTAACTTTCCCGACGAGAAATGCTGTCCGACGGCGGCATTTAAACCCGACCTTAATGCTGGCGGCGGCCTTGTTGATATAACCGTCGCCACGGTCGCCTGCGCGCGACCTCAAGGGTCCGATCATGTCTGTCGCCGAAACCTACGTCCACGAAGCCGAACCGTCTCCCGATTCCCGGCCGCTGATTGTTCACGTCATACGGCAGTTCCTGCCGAACCGCGGCGGACTCGAGGATGTGGTCTCCAACCTCGCGCGCCAGACCATCGACCGCGGCTATCGTGTTCGCGTGATCACGCTCGATTCGCTGTTTACCAGCCGGGAAGAGAAGCTCCCGCATCATGAGGTGATTGCCGGTATTGAGGTCGTACGCATCCCTTGGTCCGGCAGCACCCGCTATCCCATCGCTCCGCAGGTCTTCCGTCACCTCGGTGACGCCGATGTCATCCACGTCCACGCCATCGATTTCTTCTTTGACGCACTGGCCTGGGGACGGTTTCTGCATGGCAAGCCGATGGTCGTCACGACGCATGGCGGCTTCTTCCACACCACGAATTATGCGGCGATCAAGAAGATCTGGTTCCAGACGGTGACGCGCCTGTCGGCGCGGGCATATCGGAAGGTCATCGGATGCAGTGTTTCCGACCTGAGGCAGTTTTCGCAGGTTGCCCCGACACGCAGCATCCTGATCGAGAACGGCGCGGATATAGGCAAATTCGCCGACATGGCCTCGAAGAACGCGCGCCGCCGGATGCTCACCATCGGCCGCTTCTCGGTAAACAAGCGCCTCGACCACCTTCTTGAGGTTACCGCAGCGCTAAAGGCCCACAATCCCGATTGGCATCTCGATATCGTCGGCGTCGAGTATGATCTCAACCGCCAGGACTTGCTCAGTCATATAGCCCGGCTGAAGATTGAGGACTCCGTATCGATCCATGTCTCGCCGGACAACGAGACGATCCGGACCATTATTGCACAGGCCTCGATCTTTGCGTCGGCATCAGCCTATGAAGGCTTCGGCCTCGTGGCTCTGGAAGCGATGAGCGCAGGACTTCTGCCGGTCCTCAACGGAAACGACGCGTTCAAGACGCTGGCGGAACGCCACAACGAACTCTTCCTTGCCGACTTCTCCGACGCAACGGCAACGGCCACAACGATCGAAACCGCGTTCGAGCGTCTGCAGACGCATGGGCCATCGCTAAGAGCACAGCTTCTTGGCGATGCGCGCACCTATTCGTGGGACGTCGTTGCAGACCGCTATATCGCGGTCTACGAGGAATTGCTGGGCGCCTGACCGAAGCCAGGCAAGCTCTTAGCTCTTCGCCAGGCGGGCAATCTCCGCAAACACCGTCTTGCGTGATTCAGGCGGCGTCAGATTATGATCTGCGTCGGGTAACATGACCAATCGCACGTTCGGGTGACGTGCCAGCTTGCGCGCCCCCGGGCCGAAGTAGAAGTACATGTGCTCCAGCCCGACATCGCCTTCGCTGTAGATCAGCGTCAGCGGCAGCTTGCGCTTGCCGAACGTCGTGAAGGAATTCCTCACCTCGACCGTCGTTTTCCGCCGGCTGGGCAGATACTCCAGCAATGGCGCAACCCTGACCGACATACGGCGCGCAAATGCGATGATCACATTCTTGGCCGCCGCCTTGACGTCGATTTCGCCGCGAATGATGCGCTTGAACGTGTGTAGGCTGAACCGCTGTCCGTAATCCTCGAAGCTGCGCGGAACGGAAACGACGTGCTTCTTCTGCACGGCCTGCTCCGGATCCCAATAGTAGACGAAGGGGTTGATTGAAACCGCCGCCTTCACCCGCTCGTCGTCTGCCGCTGCACGAACGGCGAGATAGCCACCGCTGCAACGTCCCGCGAGCATGAGCGGTCGATGCGAAAAACCCTCGAGAAAGTCGATGGCGGCGCGGGCGTCCTCGCTCTGCGACGGCGCATAGAGGATCTGGTCCGGCGCATCGAGCCGCGGAGGACTATCGCCGACATTTGCGGAATCGAAGCGAAGCGAAATGATGCCCTGACGCGCTAGATCTCGCGCCATGTTGGCAATCGTTCGACCCCAACCGCAATGCCGGTCATACGCCGTCGAAAGGAAGAGAACGGCATTCCCCGTCGAAGCACCGAGAGGGCGGCTAATGATGCCGACAAGATGGTTCTGTTCGCCGAAGCGGACAGGAACCTCTTCGAACCCGTCGCCCTTCATGGAACCCGGTTCGATTGCAACGGCCGGGCCGGCTGCTTCCGAATCCACCGGAACATGCGTTGCCATCCAATCCGCCAGATAGTTTACGGCCGCCATCGGAGTCCTGGCAAAGAGCGGATCGGTCACGAGTTCGTCGTAGCCTTCGAAGACGCGTTGCTCGACTTTGGCCCCCAGCGCGCGCAGATTGTCGGCGAACGTCGTCTGGTCGGCACGTGCCGGCCGTTCAAGAATGAGATAGCGCGAAGAAGCGACGTGCTCTGGCGAGGAGATATTCACCTTCGACAGTTCCGCGGCGACACCCGCGGGCATCACCAGCCCGGCGATCACATGCTGGCCGTCTGGGACGTGGTGTTCACCCAAGCCGAGATGATGGTTGATGAATTTGGACCAGGCGCTGAGTTCGCGCAGATAGGCGCGCCCGTTCAGAACCGGACCAAGCATGACGATGGCGTCCACGTCCTCGATCGTATTGCCCATGCGCTGGGCGAGCGTTGCGCCGAGCCCTTGGGCCACAAGAATGATCCGGCTGCAGCCACTCAGGCTCTTGAGCTTTTCCGCGGCACCACGAATGGCGCTTTCCCAAACGGCGAGCGTGACAGGCGCGTCCGTAACCTCAAGCGCGTCGCCCGTTCCCGGATAGTCGAAGCGCAGGCTGGGTACCCCGACGTCGGCGAAATGCTCTGCCGCCACGCGGAAGAACTTCCGGCTGCACATGTCTTCGAAACCCCAGGGGCTGACAAAGAGCACCGCCGCAGATCGCTTCTGCACGCCGGGGCTCTCTGGCTTGAACAGCCCGATCGTACCGTCAAAGGCAAGAGGCAAAGCCGCATCGCGACCCGCACCTTCCCCCTGATCCGTGAAAGACACCTCGGAAGACGTATCTACGTTTGCATCAACCACGCCTGCCGGCGAAACAAATCCGACCGCCGCTTTAGCAGGCCCCTGTAACGCTGCAGGCATTTTCCCAACTATAGACAACATAACCTCGGCATCCTCGCGTGGGATAACAGCCAGCATCTTCAATGCGATGATATAGCCAAGCCCCCCGGCCGCTATTGCGGCCAAAAGTCCAATAGAACCATTTAGAAATTGTAAAACTGCAAAGGCAATACAAGCGCAAAACACGGCCGCCGTCATCGTCTTCGAAAGACTTACGTACAAGCCGGACAGTTGATTGCCGAAACCGGTCTGCCTGACCATGATCACGCACATCACGACAAAGACGCCGATGCGAACCACGGCAGCGCCTTCGGCGGCAAAGAACGGCACGACCAGAAGGCAGCCGACAGCCATGACAAAGCCGCCGATGACACTGACCCAGAGACGGTCGCGAGCGCGGTCCATCGACAGAAGATAGAGGCTGAGCGTCTGCATGAAGGTATAGGCGGGCGCCGCCAGCGCAAGCAACGCCACGACCGTGCCGCTTCGCTGAAACGCCTCACCAAATACCGCGCGCACGAGGTCGCCCGAAATTGCCGCCAGCCCGAAGCTCATCGGCAGGATAATGTAGGCCATGCTGCGGGTAACGGCCGCGAAGACCTCGACCGGCAGCTTTCGGTCACTGCTGTTGTGACGACGCTCGGAATAATAGGGCAACAGGCTGCCCGTCATCTGGATCGGCAGCTGCAAGGCGATATTGGCGATCGAAAGACCGACGGCATAAAAGCCAACCATCTCGACGGACCAGAACTGCTGGAGAAAGAGGATCTCCAGCCTATTCAGGAAGATCGAGTCGATGATGAATTGCGCGGACAGCACCACGGACGATGCAGCAAGAAGCTTGAGCGGCACGCCGCATCGATCGCGCGGCGTCAGCAGGATCGGCACCGTGGCCACGAAGAAGACCAGCTGTCCGAGCAGATAGCCGACGAGGACGCCTTCCACGCCGTGGAGTATCGCGCCACCGGCCACGCCAACCAGCTGCAGGACGCAGACGAGCGTTGCCAGCCGCATGAAATCACCGAGACGGCGCTCGCCGATCAGGTAGAACTTGACGAACGATCCGATCGCCTGAACGAAGAACAGCGCGGCCGTAACATAGGCAACCGACGGTGCCGTCTCGGCCCAATGCATTTCTTCCGAGGTCAGGAAGAACAGCGCGTACAGCGCAAGCAGTACCAAGGTCGAAAACAGCATCAGGGTGACAAGCAGCGAAGCGAAACCGCGCCGCCTCTTCGCGTCAAAGCCCTCCGCCTGCAATTGCGGCAGCGTCTTCGACAGCGTGATGCTTGAGCCAAGCTCGGCGATGGATGCGCCCGTCACCACCAGCCAGAGTGAAAACGCAACGATCCCGTTGGCCTCCGGCCCCAGCAGACGAGCGGTAATGATGGAGGAAAGGAACCCGGTCAGCAGCAACAGCATTCCCGCGGCGCCGTTCATGACTGAGTTTGCAATAATCCCTTTTGACATACTTCTTCCGCTTGGCGCCGCTTATCCAGCGCGCATGCTAGTGTGAAAATCTTTCGAATTTGGTTGCGAGCGTGCTTCGGGCGACCTGTCAGAAGATGACGGGGCGCGAGCCGCCGAGACCAAGCACCTCGCCCGAGGGCAGGTCATCGATGTTGGTACCCGGGCGTGGCAGAAGCCGCACCCGTTTCGCACCGCCGGGGGCCAGATGAAACCAGTCGTCGCTCGTCTGGTAGCCGTTGGCATT
This sequence comes from Rhizobium sp. S96, assembly GCF_030382195.1. NCBI lineage: Bacteria > Pseudomonadati > Pseudomonadota > Alphaproteobacteria > Hyphomicrobiales > Rhizobiaceae > Rhizobium > Rhizobium sp. S96. Next base: position 225,801 of record NZ_JAUDRY010000010.1, on the reverse strand, counting down.
TACATGAACGGACTGGACGAAACTGTCGGCACCAATGTCGGCGACCCATCCGTCCTCACTACGGGTAACGGAAACCTGGATCTCCGCTTCGTGAAGCGCCTTCGAGCGACCGAGAGGGAAATAGAAGGCATCGGCAACCACGGCACCCCCATCCGGCAGCCGCAGCCGCGCCACCACGACATCATGTGACGGCGGTCCGAAGCGGAACGCATAGGTCGTGTCGAAAAATGCGCCGAAGAGGTCCGTGCTCGCAAACTTCTGCTGGCTTCGCGGAGCCAGTGTCAGAATGCGCCCACCACTGACAACATGCTGCCGACCCTGCCGCAGGCAGACGAGCTCGAGGTCGAGCTGCAAAGCATCGGCGGTTTCGTTGATGACGTGGACATCAAGCCCGTTGGTCCCTTCGTCCGTCAACAACACCTGAACCGGCCGGAAGGCCCTGCGCATTGCGTACCAAGCCGGCTTGGGCTCGCCCGTCGAATCGATCACACCCCAGCCAGGTCCCGGCAGCAGGTCCTGCAGCGTCCAGACCAGGGCGCCATTGCACGGCGACCCCTTGCGGCGCCACTCGGCAAATGTCTCTTCGATGACTTCGCCTGTGACCGCACGCGACAGATCGAGGTAGCGTCCGACGTCCTCGCGCCGAAGCCGCGCCGGATCCAGATCATAGAGTTCAGCCAGATAGAAATCGCGAACATCCTCGAAATCCCACGAGGCACCGCGGTCGCGCGGGACACGCGCCTTCCATAGCGGACTATGGACTGGCGGCAGGTCAAGGTGACGCTCAAGCGTCTTCTGCTGCGGGACATGGGCGAATGCGAGGCTCTCCGCCGCAAAGCGCACATTTGCCCGGCGCGCGTCGGTCAGCGGTCGCATGTAGGCGCCGACGCCGTAATAGTGTGTGACCCCGGCGTCGGGCGAGAACGGCATCGACCCGCCTGATGGCGAGTTGACCACGTAAGGCACATCAGGGCGCATGCGCGATGCGATCGCCGGGATGATCTCTTCGGTAATCGGGTTGGTCCAGAATTCCTTCGGCAAACCAAGCATGGCCGCCTGCTGGTAGATCTCGCTGCCGCCGCAGACCACAGCCAGCGACGGAGAACACTGAACGCCGTGCAGGAACTCTTCGACTTCCGCATGGACATGCGCCGTAAACGCCTTGTCACTCTTCGGGTAGTCAAAGTTGGCGAACATGAAGTCCTGCCACACCAGCAGGCCGAGTTCGTCGCAGAGCCTGAAGAAGTCCGGCGTTTCATAAGCCATCGTTCCGCCAATGCGGATCATGTTCATCCCGGCTTCCGCAGCAAAGCGCAGGAATGGTTCGTAGTCGGCACGGTCGCCCGGCAAGCGGACGATATCGGCGGTCGCCCAGACCGCACCACGGCAGAAAACCGGCTGGCCGTTGATGCGAAGCGCAAAATCGTCGCCGTCCGGCCCGCGCTCGACCTCAATGGACCGGAAACCCGTCTTGCCGACAGGATGCTCGACACCATCCACGACGACCGAAAAATCATACAGCGCCGGCGATCCGTGCGTATGCGGCCACCAGGTTTCAACATCCTTCAAGCGCAGAATCGCCGAATAATGTTTGTCTCCGACCTTTTCGAATGGCTGCTCGATCCCGCCGCAGCGAAGCGACAGGTCGGGATTGTCGACATCGGCATGCAGCGAAACGCTCAATCGTCCGGTGCCGTCGCCCTCGAGAACGGCTCGCACCGAAACATCGTCGATTGAAACGACATCGCGCCGAACAAGCGTAATCGGCCGCCACGGGCCCACCGCGTGAATTTCCGGGCACCAGCCGGGCATCCGTCCGAGCAGCGTCGTGCGAACGTTCTTCAATCCCTGTGGCGTTATCATCTGTGGCCGCCACCGCGCGCGCGGGCCGCTCTCGGCCAACCGGGGCGCGAGTGCTCGAAAGCAAAGCGCGAGTTCATCGCCGCCGAGAAGCGTCACCGGGATCTCGTGCGCCGTGAACATGCTTTCCGACGACAGGATTTCCTGACCATTGAGGAACACGTAGCAAAGTGTTGCCAATCCCTCGAATCGCAGAATGGCATCACCGGGCTGGGCGTCGAACAGCCGGCAGATGTACCATGCATCGTCGCTATCAAGCGGGTGCGGATTCTCCCGATCGAACAACCCGGCCTTCTCAAGCGCAGCCGCGACCGTCCCCGGAACCTCTGCGGCGATAACCTTGGCGGACAGTGGAATATCGTGAGGATTGAGGCAGGCGCCGGGCTCCGTGAGGATGAGGTTCCATCCCTCAGAAAGCCGGATCTCCTCCGCTCCGATGCTTGCCAACCTGCCTTGCATGCTCATGCCCTCGGCTTCACAGGCGCTCCGCGAGCGAAGCCATCATGGCATCCCATGCATCAACTGCGGGATCAAGTGCTGTCAGCAGCGGCTCGTATTTCTTTCGCGTGACGGCCCGAGCGAGCTGAAACTGTACGGACTTCGCCACTTCCGAAATCCGGCGCGCCTGTTCGACCGCCTCCGAGAACTCGTTCGCGGAGAGCCACGCCAGATGATCGCCCGCGAGCTCGAAGTTGGCGCCGAACTGCCGCAGCGTATTGAACGCATATTTGTGGAAGAAATAGAACGGCCGCTCGGCCACCTCTTCGACCTGCCTGGGAAAGACATTGGCGAAGGTGCGGATCGGATTAACCGAAGGGCGGCGATCGAAATGTCGCTTGAGCAGCTGCCGCGACGTTGCCCGAACGTGGTTCGGATCGCTCGGCGCCGCGGGAAACTTTGCGAATTCCGTATAGGGCAGGAACGGAGGGGCGTCGTCCGCCAAATGAACCTGGAAAAGCCCGTCGAAATCTTCGCCTTCAAGCGCGAAGTAACCGCCGTTGTGGAAATACTCGATGCGCTTGCCGGCCACGTCGAGCCGATTGACTGCGACCGTGGTTTTACCGTGCTCGGTGCGATACGACGTCCCTTGCGTATCGGGCATGTAGAACGAGTCCATCTCGACGAGGCATAGGCGCCCACGCTCGATCTGCACGTCGAGATGCCGTTCCACACGATCGAAAATCGCCAGTTCGGTGACGCGAATGTCGTAAAGCGCCTCAAGATCTTCCAGCGGAACCTTGAAGAACGTGAACTGGTCGCCTTCGAAATCCTGCGTGAGGGTGAACCCCAGCATCGCTTCTGGCGCTACGTTCAGCGCGCTCAATACCTCGATCCAAAGATCGACATAGCAATTGGTTTCCGGCCACATGCGCTCGCTCGAATGCAGTGCATGCGAGACATAGGTCTCGGGGCGGATCCCCGGGAAAACGGATGCTGTCAAATCGCTTAGCCCCACAGCGCCTGCCGCACGGAGGCCGGCCATTCCTTCACATCCAGACCATGGTGATGGAACAGCGCCAACGTGATGCGCTCAAGCCCGAAGCCGACGCAGGCTGTAAAGGCGACGCTGCCATCCTCAAGATTCAGCCCCCACTTCTGGCCGAATGAATCCTGATGGAAGTTGAAGCTCATGCAGGCGGTCGGATTGGCTGTCGATGTAATCGGGATCAAAAGCTCGAACTTCAGATTCTGGTCACGCTGGTTGTTGACCATCATCCTGCCGGCGCGGCCGAAGAACGGATCGTTGGCGACGTCGATGGTGACATCGAGGCCGACGAGCTTCATCATTTCAAGGCCGCGATCCATCCAGTTCTGGCGGAAATCGGTAACGTGCTTTTCCGTACCCATGCAGACATATTCGCGCATGCGGAACAGCTGCTGGCGGGCAGGATCGCGCGACGGCTCATGGCGGAAGCAATAGGATTGCAGATCGAACAGCGCACCGTCCTTAGGCAGGTTGCCGCGGCGGGCTACCGTCGGATAGAGCGGATAGCAAGCGGCCGGCGTCAGCACGATTTCGGTCGCTTCCTGGCCCTTGGTCCAGTCGTCGCCGACTTCCATGCACTGCAGCAAGTTCATGTGGTCGAGTTCATTGCCGCAGAAGCTGTGGACCGTTCCGGCCAGCTGTGGAAAGCTCTTCATGTAGCCGCTCTTCTCGAAGATGTCGCGGTTCATGCCCGGCGGAAAACGCATCGCTTCTGCGCCATCCGGGCCGCCGAACCGATCGATCAGACGCTCGAATGCCGCGATGACATCTTCAAACTGTCCGCTGCGGCCATAAAGGCCGTCAACACCGGTATCGATCAACAGGCCGGCTTCAAAAAGCCTGTCCAGAAACGTCGTCTGCGCATCCATGTCATCACCCCAGTAAGCTAGTGTCCTGCTTGTGGACAAGAAGCATGCTCGACGTGTTGCCGAGAATGCGGTCGTTCGAGATCATGAGCTGCGCGGAATGAGCATCCCTGAGATGGCGTCCGACGCTGAACGGCGTACCGTTCTTGTATCCCATGATCCCGCAGATCAGCATGGCATGATTGATGATCTCGAGAATTGTTTCCGAAGACGCGATCTTCACGTTGTTCATCGCAACGGCGAAGCCCATCGATGACAGCTTGTCGACGTCGACCTTGGCGTCCTCATAGGCCTTCAATCCGGCGACGACATTCGACCGCACCATCTGAAGCAGGTTGGAGACTTCCGCCAATCGAAGTGCGCCGGGTGGCGTCACGCCTGGCGACTTACGCGCAGCGGCCCTGACAAAAGCCTGGGCTCTTGCAACGGCATCAACGGCGATACCGTACCAGACGCTGCTCCAGAGAAGATGTGACGATGCCAGCATGGATTGCGCAGCAATCTCCGCGAAGGGCTTCGGCAGGATTTGTTCGGCAGGCGCTTCACCCTTGAACAGGAACCCGTCTGAACAAGTGCCCCGCATGCCAAGCGTGTTCCACGCATGCGTTTTCTCGAGCGTATATTGTGTGCTGAGAAAAACCGTCAGAACCTGATCGGACGGTGCAGCGTCAGGATGTGCCCGCGATGTAATCATGATTGCGTCTGCATACGATCCGTAGGAGATGACCGTCGCATCTTTCTCAAGACGGCAGATCGGTCCATCCACGACAATCGCACAAATGCTGTTTCTGAGGTTCCCGCCGATGCCGCCTTCGGTCGTGGCCGAGCCGATAAGCAGTTGTTCGCCGGCGACACGTCGCATGAAGTCGCGATGCCAGTCGCTGGCGCCGCCATGCTCGACGAGGCTGCATAGCTTGATGTGGTGCATGGCAAAGACCATGGCCGCAGCCGCGCAGGACTGACCCAGCAGCGAGCATAGCTCGGCGATCTGCGCGATGGTCGCGCCTTCGCCACCAAACTCGGATGGAACCTGAATGCCGAGCAGTTTCTCGGCCTTCATCGCATCGACAGCCTCCTGAGGGAACCGTCCCTCAAAATCAACGGCGTCTGCGCACTTCGCCGCGATCGCGGCAACGCGAGCCACCCTTGCAGTCAGACTTTCTTCCGTGATTTTGACAGGGAAGTTCATTTAGGCAACTTTCCGGCTGTCCTTGATCTGATCGATCGTCTTGGCAATCGCCGAGACACTGGCAAAAGACTTGCGATTGAGAAGATTATCGGGAAATTCGATGTCGAAGGCCTCTTCGATCGCCAGCATCAGCTGAACGGAAGCGAAGGACGTCAGGCCGGCGCCGTAAAGATCGGCATCATCCGCCACCTGATCAACCGGGATCGGGAGCTTTCCGAATTTGACCAAGAGTTCGCGGATTGTCGTATTCATTCTATAACATCTCCAAGATGATCATATCCCGAGGGCGAGCACGCCTCTTGCAATACAATATCCCTAATCTTGAAAACCCAAGATTCCCCTAAATGACGTAGTTAAAGTACGTTAATAACAACGAATATAAATTTAACAAAACCGAAACATATCAGAAAAAATATAGCAATAGCAATTGCTTATGCGGAATTTGCCGACAGCCGCACTTTTGGCGTGTGGCAAATTGTCCAAGATTAGTACGCCTTCTAGCACCCTTTCGCGTTATTCGGCGGGCGGATACCGATGTTCGCCACCGCGGTAGTCGGAAACCAGATGAGACCCTTCATCGACCTTGCGAATTGCCCGCTCGCCGATATCCGCCTTGCCGTAGCCGCCTGGTATATCAAGAATATAAGTCGGCTGGCACAGGCCGGAAATGCGGCCCCGCAACGCGGAAACGATCTTCTGCCCCTCCTCGATCGTCAGCCGGAAATGGCTGGTTCCGGGCGCGAGGTCGGGATGATGCAGATAATACGGCTTAATACGCGTCTCGACAAAGGCTTTCATCAAATCCGCAAGTATAGCCGGATCATCATTTATACCTTTAAGCAATACAGACTGGCTCAACATGACAATGCCTGCGTCCACCAAGCGTGCGCATGCGCTGCGGGCTTCCGCACTGAGCTCGCGCGGGTGATTGGCGTGCAATGCCACGTAAACGGTCTTTCCGCTCGCTTTCAGCGCATCGATCAGCGCAGCATCCACTTTGTGGGGATCCACGACCGGAACGCGTGTGTGGAACCGAACGATCTTGACGTGTTCGATCGATGCCAGCTCGCCAAGGATTTCCTTGAGGCGGCGCGGCGACAGAACCAGCGGATCACCACCCGTGAGAATGACTTCCCATATCTCGCTATGTTCCCGGATATAATCGAACGCAGCTTTCATGGCGTTGCTATCGAGCGTTCCCAAACCCTGCGGCCCCACCATCTCGCGGCGAAAACAGAAACGGCAGTAGACGGGGCAAACATGAACGGCCTTCAGCAGTACCCGGTCCGGATACCGGTGAACGATACCTTCGACCGGGCTGTGCGCATGATCGCCGATCGGGTCGGCCCGCTCCTCGGCAGTCACCACGAGTTCGGCCGCATCCGGCACGAACTGGCGAGCGATCGGATCGGCAGGATCGTCGCGGTTGATCAGCTTCACCACGTCAGCCGTCAGCGCAATGGCATAGCGCGCCGCGACCTCACTCAATGCGGCCCGATCGCGTTCCGCAATCAGTCCGGCATCGCCCAGATCTTCAACGCTCTTGATCGGCCTGACAATATTCACCGCCCGTACTCCGCCACCGGCGCCCACAACACCTGATCGATCCGGGAGGCACCGGTCGCGAGCATCACCAACCGATCGAAGCCCAAGGCTATACCGCTTGCCTCCGGCATGATTGAAAGGGCGTCCAGAAAATCCTCATCGATCGGATAGGTCTCACCGTAGATACGCGCCTTCTCCGCCATTTCAATCTCGAAACGGCGGCGTTGCTCGACGGGATTTGTCAATTCACCAAAGCCATTTGCGAGCTCCACGCCGCAGGCATAAACCTCGAAGCGCTCGGCCACACGAGGATCGCGTGCCGATGGTCGCGCCAGCGCCGCCTCGCAAACCGGATATTCGTCAAGAATGGTGACTTGGCCAAAACCGAGATGTGGCTCCACCTTTTCGACAAGGACGCGGCTGAATAGGTCGGCCCAGCCATCGTCATCAGCCACACGCATGCCCACATGATGGACCTCCGCTGCGAGATGGTCGCGGTCGGTCGATCCATCGGCGCAGACTGAGGCCAGTAGGTCGATGTTCGCGTGTTGTCTGAAAGCGTCCGCCACGCTGATCCGTTCCGGACCATTGAACGGATCGCACTCTTTGCCTCTATAGTTAAGCTTGGCGGTCTTCGTCGTCTCTGCCGCCAGCGCAAGGATCCGCACGCAGTCCATCATCAGGCTCTCGTAGCTTTCACCGGCACGATACCATTCAAGCATCGTGAATTCCGGATGATGCAGCGGCCCTCGTTCGCGATTGCGATAGACATGCGCAAAGCACACGATGCGCTCTTCACCGGCAGCAAGCAACTTCTTGCAGGCGAACTCAGGCGAGGTGTGCAGATAGAATGGCGCAGCCTGACCGTCCGTCGTCAATGCTTGCGTGGCAAAGGCATGCAGGTGCGCCTCATTGCCGGGGGACACCTGAAGCGTGGCCGTGTCCACCTCCATAAAATCCTCGCGCGCAAAATAGCCACGCAACGCCGCCTGAATTGCATTTCTGCCAAGCAGGAATGGTCGGCGATCGGCATGAACGCTTGGCGTCCACCACGGAGATGCTCTGGCGATTGAGGGTTTCATACGATTGGGTCTCAGCCGGATGGACCAACGCGAGGGCTGGCTATTTGCCGGATTTTAGGTTAGTTGCGCCCCCAAAGAACAATCAATTGCGTCTCCGGGGCCATACGAACAGTCCTCTACGACGCCAAAAGCCGAGTTACAAGGAAGTCTTATGGTCAAGGTTATCGCCTCTTCTGTCCGCAAGGGCAACGTTCTTGATGTGGACGGCAAGCTCTATGTCGTCCTGACGGCGCAGAACTTTCACCCCGGTAAGGGCACGCCGGTCACCCAGGTCGACATGCGCCGCATCGTCGATGGCGTGAAGGTTTCCGAACGCTGGCGCACCACCGAACAGGTCGAGCGTGCCTTCGTCGAGGACGTCAATCACCAGTTCCTTTATGAAGATGGCGAAGGCTTCCACTTCATGAACCCGGAGAGCTATGATCAGGTCGTCGTCGACGTCGACACCATGGGCGACCAGAAGGCCTACCTCCAGGAAGGCATGACCTGCATTCTCTCCATGCATGAAGGCATCGCGCTGGCACTCGAACTGCCGCGTCACGTTACCCTCGAGATCACCGAGACGGAACCGGTCGTCAAGGGTCAGACGGCCTCGTCCTCCTACAAGCCGGCCATGCTGTCGAACGGCATCCGCACCCTGGTACCGCCGCACATCAACGCCGGTACGCGCGTCGTTATCGCAACGGAAGACAATTCCTACGTCGAGCGCGCCAAGGACTGATTTTCGTCAGATCGCAATTCAAGAAAAGCCGCGTTATCTCTAACGCGGCTTTTTCTATGTGCACTCCACCAAACAAAAAGCGCCAGCAAATGCCAGCGCTTTTCTTATTCTCAGGCAGCGCGCGGCAACCGGGAGGTAACCGCGCGGCTCAGTTTAGTAATAGTTGCGCGGGCAACGTGCTTCGTAACGACGACCGTATCTGTCGCGGTATACGCAGTAGCCCCGGTTTTCAGTCGAGCGGCCGATCAATGCGCCAACGAGACCACCAGCTACGGCGCCAACGGCAGCACCACCCCAGCTGTGGCTGATCGCGCCACCAATGATGGCACCGCTACCGGCGCCAATCGCCGTACCCTGCTCGGTCGGTGTGCAAGCTGCAAGTGCGCCGACCAATGCGCCAATGAGAACGATTTTCTTCATCATGACATAGATCTCCCAGGTTTTTTTGGGGCGCCTAGATGCGTCCCATCAGCAGAAGAATAACAATAATTACAAGAACTAGCCCCAAACCACCGGAAGGTCCATAGCCCCATGCGCGGCTGTAACCCCAATTTGGTAGGGCGCCGATCAAAAGCAGAATAAGGATAATGAGAAGTATGGTTCCGAGCATGTTTCGTAGCCTCAGCGAATTTCGAGTTTCAATGAACATGAAACACGCTTGTCACATTTTTGTTCCCGACCACCGTCTGCGCATCAAGCGATATCCGGGCGCGGCTAATTCTTAACGGCGACTAGCCGAATTGTGCGGGAGGGACAACTTTTCCACCTAATCATATGGTTAAAAAACAATTTAAATACAATATGTTGCCGTGAACAAATGCCGAAAACGCGAAAGTCGCTGATTCGTCGTCCGTTTGTTCCGTTTTTGATCAAGACGTTAATCGCGGCGTAAAAAACACCGCTCGCTTGCCAGTCACATCAGTAAAACCCAGCCGTAGCTGAATCAGCATTGACATGGCTTGGTAGCGTTCGAACACCCGCAATGCGAGAATCTTGAGATTCAGCATCTTGTGGAAAAAGTGATTCAAAATCAATACTTAGCCGTGAACAAACACTGAATCATCTGGAGTCATCGATTCGTCGCTGATTCGTTCTCAAGCTGTTCCGAATCGGAATACGCGCATTCTGCAAGCTATTCGCGCATCCATTCAGGACATCAAATTCAAAATCGACCCTTGCGTTTGGGTGGCTGGCTGTCCATGTGTGGTGTGCTTCAGAGAGGAGCTGAACGACCCTCGGGACATCCCGCTTACCTTCAGGACCAAGAAACTGACATCGCAGCCCATGATATTGTCCGGGCGCGGCGTGACCGCGGTGCTCGGACCCACCAATACCGGCAAGACGCATTATGCCATTGAACGCATGGTCGCCCATGGTACCGGCGTCATCGGCCTGCCGCTGCGGCTGCTGGCTCGCGAGGTCTATACGCGTGTCGTTGAAAAGGTAGGCGTTCAGAACGTCGCCTTGGTGACGGGCGAGGAAAAGATATCGCCCCCCAATGCACGATTTTCCGTCTGCACCGTCGAGGCCATGCCGCGCGAGACGAAAGCGGCCTTCGTTGCCATCGATGAAGTGCAGCTGGCGGGTGATCTGGAACGCGGCCATATCTTCACGGACCGCATTCTCCATCTGCGCGGCCGTGACGAGACGTTGCTGCTTGGCGCTGGCACCATGCGCCCCATCCTCCAGCAACTCCTCCCTGGCATCACCGTTGTCGAGCGGCCCCGCCTCTCGCACTTATTCTACGCCGGCCAGAAGAAAATCACGCGCCTGCCCCAGCGTTCGGCCATCGTCGCCTTTTCCGCTGACGAGGTCTATGCGATCGCCGAGCTTATTCGGCGCCAGCGCGGCGGTGCGGCAGTTGTTCTCGGCGCGCTCAGCCCGCGAACGCGCAACGCTCAGGTCGCCCTCTACCAGGCGGGTGACGTCGAATATCTCGTTGCGACCGATGCCATCGGCATGGGCCTCAATCTCGACGTCGATCACGTGGCCTTCGCGCAGGACCGTAAATTCGATGGCTACCAGTTCCGCAATCTCAACCCAGCCGAGCTTGGCCAGATCGCGGGCCGCGCCGGGCGCCATGTGCGTGACGGTACCTTTGGCGTCACCGGACAGGTCGAGCCTTTCGACGACGAGGTCGTCAACCGCATCGAGTCTCACCAGTTCGACAACGTCAAGGTGCTGCAGTGGCGGACGAAAGACCTCGACTTCGCCTCGATCCAGAGATTGCGGACCAGCCTTGAGACCGCGCCACGCGTATCAGGGCTGACGCGCGCGCTTCCGTCCGTGGATCAGCAGGCATTGGAGCAGCTGTCGCGCTATCCCGAAATCACCGACCTTGCCACCACGCCCGAACGCGTGGAAAAGTTGTGGGAAGCCTGCGCCCTACCCGACTATCGTCGTATTACACCGGCACAACATGCCGATCTTATATCCACCCTCTTTTCGGATCTTGTGCGCTATGGCACGGTAAACGAGAACTTCCTTGCCGAGCAGGTGCATCGCGCTGATCGAACAGACGGTGAAATTGACACGCTTTCGGCGCGAATCGCGCAGATAAGAACGTGGACCTATGTGTCGAATCGGCCTGGTTGGCTTGCTGATCCGACACACTGGCAGGAAAAGACGCGGGAAATCGAAGATCGATTGTCCGATGCGTTACATGAAAGGTTGACGAAACGCTTTGTTGATCGCAGGACATCTGTGCTCATGAAGCGCCTGAGAGAGAATGCGATGCTGGAAGCAGAAATCAGTGTAAATGGCGATGTCTTCGTTGAAGGACATCATGTGGGACAATTGTCGGGATTCCGGTTCACGCCTGTTTCGGGAGCGGATGGACCAGACGCCAAGGCAGTTCAGACTGCTTCGCAAAAGGCGCTTGCTCTTGAATTCGAGGCGCGCGCCGCGCGTCTGCATGCGGCTGGCAATGGCGATCTGGCAATCAGCTCGGATGGCTTGATCCGCTGGCTCGGCGACCCTGTTGCGCGCCTGGCGGGCAGCGATCACATCATGCGACCGCGCGTTCTGCTGCTTGCCGACGAGCAGCTGACGGGCAATGCTCGTGATCACGTGGCTGCTCGCATCGAGCGCTTTGTGAACCATCACATCAGCACGGCTCTGAAGCCGCTCGACGATCTTTCGCGTGCCGAGGATCTGCAGGGCCTCGCAAAGGGTCTCGCCTTCCAGCTGGTTGAGAATCTCGGCGTTCTGTTCCGTCGCGACGTTACAGAAGAAGTGAAGTCGCTGGATCAGGATGCGCGCGCATCGATGCGCCGCTATGGCGTTCGTTTTGGCGCCTACCACATCTTCGTTCCTGCGCTGCTGAAGCCGGCACCGGCCGAGCTCATCACCCTCCTCTGGGCGCTGAAGAACGACGGTCTCGACAAGCCGGGCTACGGCGACCTCATTCCGGTTCTGGCCGCCGGCCGCACCTCGGTTGTCACCGACCCTGGTTTTGAACGCACCTTCTACAAGCTTGCCGGCTTCCGCTTCCTCGGAAAGCGTGCGGTGAGAATCGATATCCTCGAGCGTTTGGCCGACATCATTCGTCCGCTGCTGCAGTGGAAGCCCGGTCAACCCAACCGTCCGGAAGGCGCCTACGACGGCCGGCGGTTTACGACGACGACGGCGATGCTCTCCATTCTCGGTGCGACGCTCGACGACATGGAAGAAATCCTGAAGGGACTTGGCTACCGCGCTGACGCCGTCAAGGCCGAGGAAGCAGCTGCCTATCTCTCCACCCAGAATGCTTCGTCCACGCCACCGTCCGATAGTGCGACGGAAGAGACGGCTGACAAGGCTGATCACGACGATGCGGACAGCTCAGCGGAAGAACCCGCCGCGGAAGCCAGTGCAACGGAGGCTGTTGCCACGCAACAAGACGCCGCCGAGGCAACCGACGCTGCCGAGACCGAAGAACCGAAGCCTGTTCTCCTTTGGCGCCTCGGTGGTCGCAACGACAATCAACGCCAGCCGCGCAATCACGGCGAGCGTCGTGGTGGTCAGGGTCAAGAACGCGCCCAGGGCCAGCGTCGCCAAGGTGGCGAGGGCCGAGAAGGCGGTGAAAACCGTGACGGCAACCGCCAGCACCGCGGCAAGGACGGCGGAAAGCCGCAAGGACGCGGTGATCGCAACGAACAGCGCGGCGATCGCCAGGACCGTGGCGACCGCAAGGACAGAAACAACAATCGCGGCGGCCCGCAGCCGCTGCGCTTCGAGGCAAAGCCGCCACGCAAGGAAAAGCCGATTGATCCGGATTCTCCTTTCGCCAAGCTCGCTGCCTTGAAGGAGCAGATGAAGAAGTAACCAATGAGCGGAGAAAGACAGCCATCCGGCGATTCGCGGCAGCGCATCGACAAGTGGCTGTTTTTCACGCGCATGGTGAAATCGCGCTCGCTGGCGCAAAGCCACATCCAGGCGGGCCACGTGCGCATCAATGGCGACCGCGTCGCCCAGCCCAGCCATATGATAAAGACCGGCGACAAGGTGGAAATCGCGCTTGAACGGCGCGATCTCGTCCTTGTGGTCAAGGCGGCGGGAGATCGGCGCGGCCCCTACGAAGAGGCCAGACTCCTATATGAGGATCTGACGCCACCTCCGGACGAGACGAAACGGCTTTCCCTCTACGAGCAGGCAACGCGTGCGATTGGCGCCGGAAGGCCGACGAAAAAAGAGCGCAGAGCAATCGACAGGCTAATGTCTGACGACGATTAGAAAACTGTCTCTCAACGGCCCCGTTTTGCGATCGGTTTATTCTTGAAATCCGCCATCAGAACCGATACTTCACATTCGACTTGCCGGATTACGTGAGGCTTCGCACAGTTGTCCACGCCCCAGTCCGGCCAGGGGAAAGGCGCGACGTTCCAGGTTGCCCGCCCCACTGCGTGGAAATCCTGGAGTTCTTCATGACCTATGTCGTGACCGACAACTGCATTCGCTGCAAATACACGGACTGCGTCGAAGTGTGCCCAGTAGACTGCTTCTACGAAGGCGAAAACTTCCTTGTCATTCATCCTGACGAGTGCATCGATTGCGGCGTCTGCGAGCCCGAATGTCCCGCCGAGGCGATCAAGCCGGATACGGAGCCGGGCCTCGACAAGTGGCTGAAGATCAATGCCGAGTTCGCAAGCATCTGGCCAAACATCACCGTCAAGAAGGACGCGATGCCGGAGGCCAAGGAGCTGGACGGCGAGACCGGAAAGTTCGAAAAGTACTTCTCGGAAAAGCCCGGCGCAGGCGACTGATCGACCGGCAAAACCCGCCGATCAAAAAAGTGCGGGATGCGTCCACTGATGCACAGGAAATTGCTTGAATCATATGGGTGACATGTGTTGCCTGCATGACTCAGGCTCAGTAAATTATTGATTTCCTCATATTTTTGTGGTAGCTTTACAACACTGATCCATTTGCGGCATTTTGCGTGCCCAAAACCACCACGAAAGCAAAACAAATCCACACGCGGTTTCCGTGACATATCAACGCCTTGAGCTGTGAGGTCCCGAAATCGTGCGCGTGATTGTGTTTGTTTCCGTTCGGTCGGAACAGAAGCAAAGTCACCCGACGGGTTGCACCGTCTAACCCGGGCCTGACTGACCCGGCTCCGGCCGCCGCCGGAAGCGTAACAGGGAGTTTTTGAATAGAATGACGACCCAGCAGAAAAAGCCTTCTTCCGCACGTCACGGCTTCAAGACCGGTGAATCGATCGTGTACCCCGCACATGGCGTCGGTACCATCACCGCTATCGAAGAGCAAGAAGTTGCAGGCATGAAGCTCGAACTTTTCGTTATCGATTTCGAGAAGGACAAAATGCGCCTGAAGGTGCCGGTCGCGAAGGCCATGAGCATCGGTATGCGCAAGCTCTCTGAAACCGATTTTGTTGATCGGGCACTGAAGGTTGTGCAGGGCAAGGCGCGCGTAAAGCGTACGATGTGGTCCCGTCGCGCTCAGGAGTATGACGCCAAGATCAATTCCGGCGACCTTATCTCTATCGCTGAAGTCGTGCGCGACCTCTACCGTGCCGAAAACCAGCCGGAACAGTCCTATTCCGAACGTCAGCTTTACGAAGCTGCGCTTGACCGTATGGCTCGCGAAATCGCTGCCGTAAACAAGATGTCGGAAACCGAAGCCGTTCGCCTCGTTGAGACCAACCTGAACAAGGGTCCCAAGCGCGGCAAGGCGATTGAAGAAGACGAATCTCAGGACGAAGCTGCCTAAACAGCGGCCCGCTTCCCCTATCAAAAACCCGGCCTTCGAGCCGGGTTTTTTTTGGAACTTTTTCCAGCCTCGCGCGTTATCGAATTGCTGTTGCGAATGTCTACGGGGCTATCACCCCGATCGAACGTTCGCTTTTGGGTCTACGTTCGATGAGGAGTGGATTATGCGTTCCACAATTTGCCAGATCGGCAACGTGACAAGACTGATCTCTCTTCGCCGGATTTCCGACGCATAACGTTAAAGTAGGGCCTCCTGCTGAAACGTCCAGAGTTCGGGGCCTTCATATCTTCAAGCCAAGATTTTGATCTGGGTGCAACGCCCGGAATTGAACATTGTTTGCCCCGTCGAGGGCCCAAGCGTAAGTTCAGGAGATCGATATGAAGAACATGTCTGCAGACCGGCGCATGATCAAAATTGCCATGGCGGCGCCCTATCTTGCCCGAGAAGAAGAACATGACCTGGCTGTCCGCTGGAAGCACAACGAGGATCGCGGCGCGCGCAACCAGATCGCAATGGCGCACATGCGCCTGGTTATCTCGATGGCAGCGAAGTTCCGCAATTTCGGTCTCCCGATGAGTGACCTCGTGCAGGAAGGCTATGTCGGCCTGCTCGAAGCAGCCGCCCGCTTCGAACCCGAACGTGACGTTCGCTTTTCGACTTACGCCAGCTGGTGGATCCGCGCGTCCATACAGGATTACATCCTTCGCAACTGGTCCATCGTTCGCGGGGGAACGAGTTCCGCGCAAAAGGCGCTCTTCTTCAATTTGAGGCGCCTGCGCGCGAAGCTCGCAAAGGGCGATACGCAGCTGACGCTACAATCCATCCATCAGGAGATCGCCGGTGCCCTCGGCGTGAGCCTTGCGGACGTTCAGACCATGGATGCCCGGCTTTCAAGCAACGACGCGTCGCTCCAGGCCCCCTCGGTCTCCGGTGACGCGGATAGTGCCGAGAAGATGGACTTCCTCGTCAGCGACGAGCCACTCCCGGACGAACAGGTGACAAACATGATCGACGGCGAACGTCGTCGCGTCTGGCTCGCATCGGCCCTGACACGCCTGAACGAGCGCGAGATGAAGATCATCAGTGCCCGCCGGCTGGCGGAAGACGGCGCCACGCTGGAAGAGCTCGGTGCCGATCTCGGCATCTCCAAGGAACGCGTTCGACAGATCGAAAGCCGGGCAATGGAAAAGCTTCGGTCGGCCCTCGTGAGCGCCGATCCCTATATGGCCGCATCGGTCTGACAGAATTACTCCCCCAGTGATGCAACTGGCCCGGCGCAAGCCGGGCCTTCTTTTATTCCGAGATGATTTTAACGCGGTCGCCGACAGCCACCGACGCACCCGTTGGAAGGGCATTGATGAGCTTGAAGAGATCGAGCTTGCGATCCGTACCCATCATCCGCGAAGCGAGCGTGGTGATGTTCTCGCCCGGGCGGACGGTGACGACGCGAATCCGCAACGGCTTCAGGGACGCCGCTTCTTCAGGCGTCATGCGCCGGAAACTTGCTCTCAGCACATCGGCCGTCTGCTGCAGGCTCGGACTGCCCTTTGGCACTGCAGTCAGGAAGCGGAATATCTGCGATTTGTTGCGAATGACCGTAACGTCGAAGTCCCAGCGATCTGCGCTAGCCCGGGCGGTAGCGGCTTCCATGCCGTTGACCGTGATCTGCTGGATCGTCGAAGGATCAAGGCCGGTCACCCAACCACTCGAAATATAGTTGGTCAGCGACTGGTTCTCGTTGTCAGCAACGCCATCGAAACGGATCGCAACATCGTTGGGTCCGGTTGCCATGACCGCCTCGACCTTGTTGTCGATCTTGAAGTCGGGCGGCACGTCAAAGCGAATGCCAAGACCGCCATGCAGGAAGGTCTGGCCGCGGACATAGCCTTCCTCGGGGCTATCGCCATAGAGAAGCCCATCAATACCATCGAGATAGTAGTCGCGGCCAGTGTCTCCAACCTTGCCTTCCTGGCCGAAAGCGCGGGCATGGTCACGCGCGAGCTCGATACGCTGGGCAGAGTTCGGATGGCTCGACAGGAAGTCGAGGCTCTGGTCGGCATCCGGATCGACAGACATGAAGCGGCTATATCCCGCCATAGCGTCAAGGAAGCGCGCGGCCGCGTAAGGGTCATAGCCAGCCTCGCCGAGCATCCGCACACCGATGACATCAGCCTGTAGTTCCTGCTGCCGTGAGAAGGCCGCAAGACGCAGCTTGCCGCGTGCCAGCGCCTGTTTGCCGGCAATATCGCTCGACAGAACTTCAGCGACAACACGGCTGGCGATGACCTCAGCTTCTTCCCGCTTCTGTCGCTCAATGCCGTGATTGGCGGTGACGTGGCCCATCTCGTGCGACAGAACCGCCGCCACTTCCGAGGCATCGTTGGCGAGCGCCAGCAGGCCACGGGTCACATAGAGATAGCCGCCAGGCAGGGCGAAGGCGTTGATAGCCGGGGAATTCAAGATCGTGATGCGGTAGGATTGGCTGGGATTTTCGGACACCGCAGTCAGCGCGCCGGCGATGCGCGCAACCAGACGCTCGGTCTTCGCATCCTTGTATTCGCCGCCATAGCTTGCGACGATACGGGGATGTTCGCGAGCGCCCATGGCAGCGCGCGGATCGTTCTTCTGCACCTCGTCGACGATCTGCGGATTTGAGGACGGGCCGACGCTCGGTTGATAGGATTGTTCCAAAGCGGACTGGCAGCCGTACAGCGCGACGCTTGCAAAAGAGACAAGCGACAGCCTTCGTGCCCAACGGCACGTTGCAAAGAACACATCACTGGAGGTCGCGGGCCATTTCCACGTCGTCATGCTGTGCAGGCGGGCTCTCCAAGTCATCGTTCTTGTCGGTCGGCTCCTAGCGAACCGGCCGTCTTCATCAAGGGTCAACAGGCGTCCGTCCCCGCTTCTGCAGTGCACAATCGAGGACGTAAGTCTTTGCTGTAACTGATTTCCGCATCGGTTGCATAGCGAGACTCTGCTTAAATGTAGCGCCGTTGTATTTTAGCAAGCGTAACGTGGTTAAGGAGTTGCTTGGGTCGCTTGAAATTATGGCGAAAGTGCCGTTGCACAGTCCAGATTCGTCAGTTGTCGAGAAATTGACGCAAACCTGGATGCCCCTCATGGCTCAGAAACGAGCCAATCGGGGCCGCCACTGCGATGCGGCCACGATCGATGAAGACTGCATAGTCTGCAATGCGACGAACCTCGTCGGGATCATGCGAGACGATGATCACCGTATTCGCCGTTTCCTTGTGCATGTCGAGAAGCAGTGCAGCCATCTCGTTGCGCAAGCCGGGATCGAGCGCTGCAAACGGTTCGTCAAGCAGGAGCACAGGTCGCTTTCGCACAAGCGCGCGGGCGAAGGCCACGCGCTGGCGCTCTCCACCCGATAGCGTTGCCGGCATGCGCCCCTCAAAACCGGCAAGTCCGACTTTCGCAAGCGCTGCCGTGATCGACAGCCGATCGGACTGAGAGAGTTTCATCCCGGGATCAACGCCCAGCCCAACATTGGTGAAGACATCGAGATGAGCAAAAAGATTGTTGTCCTGAAAGACCAATGAAACAGGCCGCTTCGCCGGATGCTCTCGGGTGACATTCATCCCCGCGATGAAGATGCCTCCCTGCGCCGGCACGTCGAAGCCGGCCAATAAATTGAGAAAGGTCGATTTTCCAGCCCCCGAGGCGCCAGTCACCGCGATCACGGCCGCGGCTGGAAGTTTGCAATCGAAAAGGAAATCATGCCCGCCAAGCGTCAGCGAGACATTCTGCATTTCAACCCCGTCACCCATGCAAGGCGACCTCCCGTCGCGGCGGTTGCTTCATCGTGCCGGCGATCGTCAGCAGCAGGCATATAATGCCGAGGATCAGCGCCAATCCATCCGCATCATTCGTTCGATAACTACCCATCCTGCTATAGACCAGCCACGGCAACGTCACGAAACTATCCGAGCCAAACAGGGCGACGGCGCCCAGATCACCAAGCGACAGCGCCATCGCGAACGACAAGGCCGTGAGGATAGGCTTACGCAGCGCGGGCCAATCGACGAGGCGAAGGCGGGAAAAGCCGGAAATGCCAAGGCTCGCGCTCAACCTCTGCGTCCGCCTCTGATGAATGGCATAGGAGGGCTCAAGAACCCGCATGACGAACGGCAAGGCCATCAGAGCGTTGATCGCGACTACGAGAACAGGGGCACAGGTGGTGGCATCGCCGAAAGCACGCAGAGCCATGAACCAACCGGTAGCAAGAACGATCGGCGGAACAAGAAGAACCAGCGATGAAGCGCCACCCATCGCTGCAAAAAAAGAGCGAAAAACACGTTCCTGCATGCCTGCCGAGGCGATCGTGTGGCGTGCGCGCACGAGGGCGCAAGCAAGAGTCAGCGATACCAGGGCGGCGGAAACCGACATCGCCGCGCTCGTTGCAACCGAGCGCCAAAAGATCGGCTCAGCCAGAAGCTTCACCAGATCGGCACGCAAACCGGCCACGATCACCGACACAAGCGGCAGCCCCAGGAATAGCGTAGCGAGGAGAACCGAACCACCATCGGCCAGTCGTGCGCCAGGCGATACCCCGTCCGGGCGTTTGATCGTCTTGCCGGTCGTCAGTCCCTCGTCGCCGGTTGCAGGAAGGAGCGACAATGCCCCAAGCACGACAACGGTCAATGCGATCTGCAACAATGAAAGCGCAACCGCCTTCGGCGGATCGAAATCGAACCGGAGAGACTGATAGATCGCGACTTCTATGGTCGTTGCGGCCGGTCCGCCGCCGAGCGTCAGTACCAGGGTGAAACTGGTGGCACACAGCATGAAAATGAGACCGGCGACGCCTGGAATGACCGAGCGCAGGACCGGCCATTCGACAAACCGGAAAATCGAACCCCGCCGCATGCCGAGGCTGCTCGCCATCAGCCAATACTCTCCTGGCACGCGCTCGAGCGCAGCCAGCATGAGCCGGGCGGCCAGCGGCAGATTGAAGAATACGTGGGCGAGCAGGATGCCGGACAAGCCGTAGATGCTAATCGGCTCCGCAAGGCCAATCTCGGTGAGGATCAAGTTCAAGACACCCTGCCGACCCCAGATGCCGATCAGACCCAGCGCACCGATCAGGACAGGCAAGCCCATCGGCACCGCGAGAAGGCGAATGACCCAGATCCGGCCGGGAAAGCGCGGCTGACGCGCCAACGCTTGCGCTAGCGGAATGGCGAAGACGATCGACAGAGCGGTCGACAGAACCGCCTGCACCAATGTGAAGCGAACAACTCTCAGAACATAGGGATCGAACAGCACCTCGGATATTGCCAATGGGCCGCTCGCCGCCAGCAGGGCCAATGTCGCCAGACTGACGAAGAAAACGATAGCGGCGAGGCTCAACACCCCGCCGGTCATCGCCCACCGCTTCTCAGCCGTGGTTTGCAGCATCAGTTCATGCTCATGGCGGCCAGCCACTCGTCGATCCAGGCCTTGCGGTTCTTCGCCACTTCGTCCGAGCTCATGAGGAAGGTCTTCGACGGGTTGACCAGCTTGCCGAAGGCATCCGGTAGCGGCTGAGACGTCGCGGACACTGGCATCATCCAGTTGTTGGTCGGGATCGTATCCTGAAAGCCGGGCGTTACCATGAACTTCAGAAAATCATGGGCAAGGTCCTTCTCCGGCGCGTTCTTCATCAGGCCGGCAACCTCAATCTGAATGTAGTGCCCCTCGGAGAAAGCAGCAGCCTGATAGCGATCAGTGTTCTCCGCCACCATATGGTACGCCGGCGAAGTCGTATAGGACAGGACCATGGGTGCCTCACCCTTGGTGAAGAGGCTATAGGCTTCAGACCAGCCAGGCGTCACCGTGAGAACGCGGTTCTTCAACTTTTCCCAGGCTTCCGGGGCCTTGTCGCCATAGATCGACTTTACCCATAGCAGCAGACCGAGGCCCGGCGTCGACGTGCGCGGATCTTCGATCACGATTTTCTGCGACGGATCGCCTTCGACCAGATCCTTCATGCTCTGCGGCGGGTTCTTGATCGTCTGCGTGTCGTAGATCACGGCGAAATGACCATAGTCGTAAGGTACAAAGACGTCGTCCTTGTAGTCGCCGGGAACCTTGAGCGCGCTGGTATCGACACCGCTCGCATCAAACAGCCCCGTCGCCTTGGCCTCACCGACAAGATTGGTGTCCAGACCGAGCACGACGTCGGCCTTGGTGCCTGCACCCTCGAGCTTGAGGCGCGAAAGAAGGGCAACACCGTCCGCGACGCTCACGAAATTGACCGTGCAATCGCAGGTCTTTTCAAAGGCTTCCTTCACCTTGGGGCCGGGTCCCCATTCTGAGGTGAAGCTCTCATAGGTGTAGATGGTCAGCGTCTTGCCGGCCGCGCTCGCATCTGCCGCCGATACGGCAAGAAATGCTGGCAAGGCGACAAGAAGCATGCGAGTCTTGGTCATAAAATTGAACATGGCACCTCTCCTCTTGGTGTACGCACATGAAGGGGAATGGGCGGTGCCTGGTGTCACGCGTCTAATCCCTCCGCCGGTGTTAGCCGGATCAGGTTCCGCGGGTTAGCGCTTTACGCGCCTCTCAGCCGTGCGTCGGACAGACACAGGGGCACCCCGTTAGAGCGAGAAGAGATGTACCGTCGTAATGGGTTTATGACAAGAGGCGGCGTGACCCGCCTCAAGCTGATTATTCTGCCGCTTCGGCAGCGGGTTTCGGCTGCTTGACTTCACCAGCGCGCGGCAATTGAACAGGCTCCAGCATCAACGCTGCGGCAAGACCGATCAGTGCAATCACGCAGGATGTCATGAACAGCGGCGTAAACGCGCCGGCATAAGCGTCTGCAACCGCCTCGCGCGCGGCCTCCGGCAGAGCCGCCATCATCTTCGGTGTCAACTGCTCGATATCGGCAATACCGGAAATAGAAGTGCCATGCCTGCCAAGCTGCGAGGCGACGATTGCCCCGTAGATGGAAATCGCGATCGATGCGCCACCCATGCGCGAGAGTGTCACGGAGCCAGTTGCGGCGCCGACATCGCGGGCGGGAGCCGCATTTTGAACGCCGATCACCGGTACCTGCTGCGCGAGACCAACGCCCAATCCATGGAATGCCATGATCGCACCGATCACGAACACCGACGTTCCCGCATGCACCTGCGTCAGCATCGCAAATGCGAGTGCGCTACAGGCGAGACTTGCGACCGCAAAAGGCTTGTAGCGTCCCGTTGCAGCGATGATCCGTCCGGCAGACAACGAACCGCAGACGATGCCACCCGTAAGCAATACGAACAGGCCGCCGGCGCTCGACGGGGAAAGACCTGTGGTCGTTTGCAGGAAAAGAGCAAAATAGTTGACCATGCCTATACCGATCGCGCCGCTCATGATCGACATGACAAGCATCAGCCCGAAGGTCGAATTGCGAAACAGCTGCAGCGGAATGATCGGCTCGGCCGCGCGGCGCTCGACGAGAACCCACAGCACCGCACACAGGACGCCGACAGCAATGATCGAAAGGGCAGGCACCGAGACGAGGGAACCAAAGAGTTCGCTGCTATCGGCTGCAAGCACGACACTCGTGGTCGTCAGGGCAAGCAGGAGAGCACCGGCATAATCGATCTTGGGGCGGCGATGCGGCTTGCGATAGGGCAACATGAAGATAAGCCCGGCGAATACGACAACACCGATCGGCACGTTGACGAGAAATATCGAACGCCAGCCGAACAGGTCGCTCATCGCGCCGCCAAGTACCGGGCCGATCGCGCCTGATGCCATCAGCACGAGGCTGGAATAGCTCTGGTAGCGAGCGCGCTCTCGCGGCTCGAACAGATCGGCGTTCACCGCAAAGATCGACACCATGATGCCACCGCCGCCCAATCCCTGGAGAACGCGCGCGGCAATCAGCGTATTCATGGAGACGGCCAGTCCGCAGACGGCGGAGCCAACCGTGAAGATCAGGATGGCGGCCATCATCACGTACTTGCGGCCGAAGAGATCGCCGAGCTTGCCGTAGAGCGGCATCACGGCGCTCACCGCCAGCAGATACGCGGAGCCTACCCAGCTGAACCGCTCGAGATGTCCGAACTCACCAACGATCGTGGGCAGCGCGGTGGCGACGATCTGGTTGTCCAGCGTGGCCATGAACATGGCCGTCATAAGGAAAAGAAAGAGCACCAGCCTGCGACGATGATCCGTCACGAGCGGCACGACGGCAGCTTGCATATCCATGAAGAAATCATTCCAATTGGAAGGTGAGCGATTTTATGTGCTATCAGCATATATTTGTCAATGTCACATTGATGACAGGCGCATATTCTCATCCCCATTTGGTTCTGATATGATTTCGACATGAGCGAAACCGCAGCCAAACTTGAAGACGACGACACGGTCCGGGAAGGTGTCTCCTACATCGGCCAAAGCATGTCGCGCATGCGACTGATGACCGGGCGACGTCTGATCGGTCGACTGGCGATCCAGAGCATTGTTCCCGGCCTCGAACTGTCGCATCTCGACGTTCTGGAGGCCGTCCGGCGCGCCGAGCCTGATGGAGAAGTCACGGTCGGCGCGATCGCGGAAGCGATGCGCATCGATCCGTCGCGTGCAAGCCGCGTGGTCTCTGAGATGGTCGGCCGCAACATCCTGCTCCGCAAGGCCTCCCAGGCTGATGCGAGGCGGATCGTCGTCGTCATGACGCCGCTTGGCCAGCGCCTGATGTCTGAGGTCAAGGCGCAGAAACTCGCGATCATTTCCGAGATCGTGGCGGACTGGAGTAATGATGATGTCGAAATGTTCGGAACGCTTTTCGACAGGTACATATCCGGCTTCGAAGCGGTTTTTCAGGCACGTATGAAGGATGTGGCCGAGGACGGCTAACAAGCGCCTTTCCCTTGCCCCCCGCTTTGCGCTATGGGCAATGCCATGAACCAATCCACCTTCACCATTCTGCTGGGCGGCGAGTTGCGACTGACCGATCGCCTGCAAAAGGAGGTCGCGGGAACGCGCTTCATTGCGGCTGATGGCGGCATGCGCCATGCGCTCGCACTTGGCGTCGTACCCGAGCTTTGGGTTGGCGATTTCGATTCGACGCCGACAGATCTCGATGACTCATTCCCTGGCGTGCCTAAGCAGCCCTATCCGGCGGCAAAGGCATCGACCGACGGCGAGATCGCCGTATCGGAAGCCATCAGGCTTGGCGCCCGGCGACTTGTTCTTGCCGGTGCATTGGCCGGCGAGCGATCCGATCACGAGCTCCAGCATCTTCTCTATGCGGTCAGCCTGGCGGAAGCGGGCTTCGACGTGCTGCTGACGTCTGGCACCGAAGAAGCCGTGCCGCTCATTCCCGGCGCTATCGATCTGGATTTGCCGAAGGGATGCCTCTTTTCCGTTCCAGGCTTCAGCGAACTCGCGGGCCTCAACATCGAAAACGCGCGCTATCCGCTGATGAATTTCCATTTGCCGTTCGGCTCGTCGCGCACCATTTCCAATGTCGCGGAAGGCCCTGTGCGCTTTTCGCTTGAAAGCGGCCGCGCGATCATCCTCGCCCGTCCCTACGATCTTTCCGGAGTCTGATTTTTGGCGCCCCCCATCCTTAAACTCGATGACATCTTCCTGAGCTTCGGCGGCGCGCCGCTTCTGGCGGGCGCCGCCCTGCAAGTGGAGCCCGGCGACAAGATCTGTTTGGTCGGCCGCAACGGATCGGGCAAGTCGACATTGCTGAAAATTGCCGCCGGCCTTGTCGAGGCCCAGTCCGGCGAGGTGTTCCGGCACCCGGCATCAACGGTTCGCTATCTCGAACAGGCTCCCGATTTTGCTGACTACAAGACGGTTCAGGCCTATGCCGAAGCCGGTCTCGGGCCTGGGGATGATCCGTACCGCGTGACCTACCTGCTGTCGCATCTCGGCCTGACCGGCGAGGAGGATCCGAAGAACCTTTCTGGCGGCGAAGCCCGCCGCGCGGCACTCGCCCGCGTTCTCGCTCCCGAGCCGGATATCCTGCTGCTCGACGAGCCGACCAACCACCTCGACCTCCCGACGATCGAATGGCTGGAAGGCGAATTGCAGAAGAGTCGCAGCGCCCTCGTTCTGATCTCCCACGATCGCCGCTTTCTCGAAAAGGTCTCGACTGCCACTGTCTGGCTCGATCGCGGCACCTCGCGCCGGCTCGACCGGGGGTTTGCGCATTTCGAAGCCTGGCGCGATCAGGTCCTCGAGGCGGAAGAGCTGGAGCAACACAAGCTCGGCAAGGCGATCGAGCGCGAGGAGCACTGGCTGCGCTACGGCGTGACAGCGCGGCGCAAGCGCAACATGCGCCGCCTCGGCGAGCTGCAGACAATGCGCTCGCAATATCGCGGACACAAGGGCCCGCAGGGATCCGTGCAGGCAACCATTTCCGACGCACAGGAATCCGGCAAGCTCGTCATCGAGGCCGACAAGATCACCAAGACCTATGGTGACCGTCCGATCGTCACGCCGTTCTCCATCCGCGTTCACCGTGGTGACTGTATCGGCCTCGTCGGCCCGAACGGTGCCGGCAAGACGACGCTCTTGAAGATGCTGACGGGGCAGCTTGCTCCCGACACCGGCACGATCAAGCTCGGCACCAATCTCGAAATCGCAACGCTCGACCAGAAGCGCGAAGACCTGAACCTGGATGATACGCTTGCGCATTATCTCACCGACGGTCGCGGCGAAAACCTGCTGGTCAATGGCGAACAGCGGCATGTGACCGGCTACATGAAGGAATTTCTGTTCCAGCCGGAGCAGGCCCGTACGCCGATCAAGAACCTCTCAGGTGGCGAGCGCGCCCGGCTGATGCTGGCACGCATGCTGGCGCGCCCGTCGAACCTACTCATCCTCGACGAGCCGACCAACGATCTCGACATCGAAACGCTGGATCTGCTTCAGGAAGTGGTGGCTGGCTTTCCGGGCACCGTCATCCTCGTCAGCCACGACCGCGATTTCCTCGACCGCACCGTGACATCGACGATCGCACCAGCCGTTCCCGATGCACCGGACGGTCGCTGGATCGAATATGCCGGCGGCTATTCCGACATGCTCGTACAGCGCAAGGGTGCCGCAGACGAACGCAAGAAGGCTGAGCGGGCGGAAAAAGCGAAAGCGCAGGACACCGCCGTCGCCGAACCGGCAAAGGCCAAGGGCAAGCTGTCCTTCAAGCAAAAGTTCGCTCTCGAGAACCTGCCCAAGGAAATGGCCAAGGCCGAGGCCGAGATTGCCAAGCGCGAAGAGAAGATGGCCGACCCCAATCTCTTCACGAAGGATCCTGCCACCTTCAACCGGCTGGCCGCGGAAATGGAGAAATTCCGCGACGGCCTGACGAAAATGGAAGAGGAATGGCTTGAGCTTGAGATGCTCCGCGAGGAACTAGAGGGTTAGGCGGCGAGCTCCCAATTTCTGAGCCATATGGGGGCTGAGGCGAGCATAACTTCGGCAAGGAAGTGCCTGGCGACCTTGTCGAAACGTGTTGCCACGCGCCGAAAGTGCTTGAGTGTACAGAAGTAACGTTCGACGACATTACGTTTCTTATAGAGCACCAGATCGGCTGTGCGCTGGACCTTGCGACCGGTCGGCAAGTCGCCTGGGGCGACGGACAGTACCCGAGCTTTTAGCAGGGTAACCCGGCCTCGTGTTTGCGGTCCCTGCCCGGGTCGGGCAAGTCGACGCTGCTGCGTTGCCTGACCAGAGTGATCGAGAAGAGCAGAGCCCGTAGGGTGCTTGCCAATCTCGAGATGAACCTTCCCTGGGCCTCTTGATATCGATCGCAAGGCCGCTCAAGCTGACGTCGTTCTGGCAGCGGTCGGTTAGCCTGAAATGGCACAAGTTGATTGCTGTTGAGACGGCCACATCAACACTGACCGGAAAGCTAAGGTGATCGGCGATATCGGGTTTGATCAGGCCTCACTCTGGCGCGACTACACCGATGTCGCGGGAGGTGGACCCGATGACGATCATAAGCTGCCCAATACCGTGGTCTGTATGCGAAGAGATCTGAGTGAGAATTGAAAACGGATGTGGCGTGACACATTCGTCGAAGAACCAAGAAGGAACCGGCACGTGGCGGAATTTCCAACCAAGGCAAAAGTCGTCATCATCGGTCTCGGCGGCATCGTCGGCGCCTCGATCGCCCATCACCTGATCGAACGAGGATGGGACGACATCGTCGGCATCGACAAATCGGGTATCCCGACCGATATCGGCTCGACCGCCCACGCCTCGGACTTCTGTTACACCACGTCACACGACTATCTCTCGGTCTGGACCACCCAGTATTCGATCGATTTCTACGAGAAGATGGGCCACTACTCCCGCATCGGTGGCCTTGAAGTCGCGCGTACCGGCGACGATGCCTGGATGGAAGAGATCAAGCGCAAGCTCAGCTCCGCCAAGGCCTTCGGCACCCGGGCGCATTACGTCTCGCCCGCTGAGATCAAGGAAATGTTCCCGCTGATCGAGGAAGATCAGGTCCAGGGCGGCATGTTCGATCCCGACGCCGGCCTCGTCATTCCGCGCTCGCAGACCGTTGCCGGCAAGCTGGTCGATGCCGCCGAAAAATCCGGCAAGCTCCAGATGTTCGGCAACACGCCGGCCCAGTCGCTGATCGTCGAAGGTGGCCGCATCAAGGGCGTCGTCACCCATCGCGGCACCATCATGGCCGATCACGTCATCGTCTGCGCCGGCCTCTGGGGCCGCCTGATCGCCGAAATGGTCGGCGAAGACCTGCCGGTCATGCCGGTCGATCATCCCCTCACCTTCTTCGGCCCCTATAACGAGTTCGAAGGCACCGGCAAGGAAATCGGCTTCCCGCTTTTGCGCGACCAGGGCAACTCCGCCTATATGCGCGACACCGGCGACCCGAAGACCACCGAAGGCGGCCAGATCGAGTGGGGCTACTACGAGACCACCAATCCGCGCATGTGCCACCCGCGCGAACTGCTGGAAAAGCACGAGGCGCGCCTCTCGCCCTCGCAGCGCGATCTCGAAATGGAACAGATCCTCGAGCCGCTCGAAAAGGCCATGGAACTGACGCCGATCCTCGGCGAGCTCGGCTATAATGAAGGCCACTCCTTCAACGGCCTGCTGCAGGTCTCCGCCGCCGGCGGCCCCTCCTGCGGCGAGAGCCAGAAGGTGCGCGGCCTCTGGTACTGCGTTGCCATCTGGGTCAAGGACGGCCCGGGCTACGGCAAGCTGATCGCCGACTGGATGACCGACGGCCGTACCGAGATCGACCACAATTCGATCGACTATTCCCGCTTCTACCCGCACCAGCTGACCGAGGACTTCATCGCCGGCCGCTGCTATGAGGCCGCGCAGAAGATCTACTTCCCCGCCGTCCACACCCGCGAACCCTATGCGTCGGGCCGCAACGCCAAGCGCTCGCCCTTCTACGAGCGCGAAAAGGAGCTCGGCGGCTACTTCATGGAGCTCGGCGGCTGGGAGCGTGCGCATGGCTACAAGGCCAACGAGCATCTGCTGGAGAAATACGCCGATCGCGTTCCGGTGCGTGAAAGCGAGTGGGACAACCGCCACTTCTGGCGCGTCTCCAACGCCGAGCATCTTGCGATGAGCGAGGATTGCGGCATCGTCAACCTCAGCCACTTCCACATGGTCGACCTTGAAGGCCCCGATCATGTCGAGCTGCTTGAGTGGCTCTGCGCAGCCAAGATCGGTGGTGACGCCAATATCGGCAAAGGCATTTACACCCACTTCCTCGACGACGAGGGCATGGTCCGCGCCGACTTCACCGTCATCCGCATGGCCGACCGCTGCCGCCTCATCAACGGCGCCGATGCCGGCCCGCGCGACTTCCACTACATGAAGCGCGTCGCCGAGGATCGCGGTCTCGACGTGACCATCACCGACGTCTCGGAAAAGTTCATCACGATCGGCATCTGGGGCCCGAACGCTAGGCCCACGCTGAAGAAGGTCGTGGCCGAACCGGCAGCGCTCGATCCTGAAAACTTCGCCTTCGCGGCCATCAAGCCGATCGAGATCGCGGGCAAGACAGTCACCGCCTTCCGCATCTCCTATGTCGGCGAACAGGGCTGGGAGCTGCACATGAAGTACGAGGATGGCCTAGCCGTCTGGGATGCGCTCCGCGCCACCGGCGTCATGCCCTTCGGTGTCGAAACCTACGCGAACTCGCGCCGCATGGAAAAGTCTCTGCGCCTGCAGAACGGCGACCTGCTCACCCAGTACAATCTGCTGGAAGCAGACCTCGCCCGGCCGAAGGTCAAGGAAGCCGATTTCCGCGGCAAGGCCAAGCACCTGGAATACAAGGCCCGCGAACACCAGCCGGCGATGCTCTGCACGCTCGTCATGACCGAAAACACCGACAGCAAGGGCGTCAAGCGCTACCCCGTCGGCTCCATGCCAGTCATGGATCCGGAAACAGGCAAGACGCTGGTCGATAGCCTCGGCCGCATCTCCTACACGACCTCGGTCGCCTACGGCCCGACGGTCGGCAAGAACATCGCGCTCGCCTACCTGCCGCAGGAATACTGCCAGGTAGGCCGCAAGCTGAATGTCGAATATTTCGCCGAGACCTATCCGGTCGAAGTGGTCAGCGTCGGCTACAAGCCGATCTACGATCCGGAGAACCTGAAGCCGCGCACGTGATTGCGAGCCGCACTCACGTGAGAAAGCAAGAGGCAGGAAACCGTTCGGTCCGAACGATTTAAGGAAATCGTACGGCGGTTGCCGCCTACGCCTATGCTTCGAGCCGCCGCGGATGCGGCATCGACCGGCTGCAGCCGAACTGGCGGCAGCCGGATCATCCTTCAGGGACGAGATCGCAGAGCGATCACTTCCTGCTCCTCAGCCAGCCTGTTGAACGCATAAGCCGAACCCACGGACGCTCGTCCCATCAATTGGCGCTATGCTTCGATCGCCTGATCCCGACGGAAAGACACCGAGCCCTAGCTGGTTTGCGAAGCAAGCCACCAGGTTGGTTGAAACGGGCCGGCTGATCGCTCGGCCGACTTGGTCGTGGAACTGGGCGACGCCGCGCGCCGGCCGGGCTATCCGACTCCCTTGAGCCAATAGAACCGTTTCCATTTGAGGACGGGCGGTCCTAGCTCCTCAGCATGGCGTTCAGCCATGCTGCGAACGCTTTCGCGCGTCGTTCAGATGGCTGGCGCCGGCGAGTTCGGCACCTTCGCAACGACTACCGGTTCCGGCCTCCCCAGAAGGGGCTCGAGATGCAGGATGCGCGGCTGCAGCGCTTCGACATAGGCCTCGGAGCGGCCGATATAGATCATCGTGCTTTCGGGCATGGATTCGAGCACCTTGATCATCGTGACCAGCCACGCCGGCTCCATGCCTTCAAGCACTTCGTCAAAGACGATCCAGCGCGGGCGGACAAGCAGCAGACGGGCGAAGCCAATGGCTTTCTGTTCGTCGGAGTCGAGCAGCTTGTCCCAGCGCGCCTGCGTGTCGAGGCGTGCAATCAGGTGCTGGAGCCCAGCCGTTCCGAGCGCAGCTTCAACGTCGGTATTGTTGTAGGTGCCGGCCGGCTCGGGAAAAGCAAGAACCTCGCGGAGCGTGCCGCCGGGTATGTAGGCCGACTGCGGAACGAAAAGCATCTCACCGGAAGACGGCAACCCGATCTTGCCGGAACCGAACGGCCATATTTCTGAAAGCGCCAGGAAAAGCAGGCGTCGGTTGACGCTATGATCGCCATTGATCATGACTTTCTCGCCGGCCTTGATGGTCACGCTGGTCTCGTGCACCCGGAAGCCACCACATTGGTCGATTTCTTCCCCAATCTTGGCCGCGATCTGCACCCGGTCGAGCGTCAGCGTATCGGAAGCCTCCTTCTCATAGTCGATACCTTCCTTGAGATTGTGATCGTCGCCCATGCTCGTCAGCGCCTGACGAAAATCGGTGACGCGCATTAGCGTTGCGCGCCATTCGGCAATCGGCCCGAAGTTCGAGACATACCAGCGAAGCGCGGTGTTGACTTGGTTAAACGCGCCGACCGACATCATCAGCTGGCCGAACGTGAGGCCGCCCGAGAAATAGGCGGGGGCCGCAACGATGATGGGGATGACCACGACCAGCCAGCCATAACCGGCGGAAACCCAGGTCAGGTTCACGTTGGCCATCGCCAACCTTCTGAGAACAGCAAGCACGCCGCTGATGTCCCCATTGATGCGCAGCCGTTCGTTCTCCTCGCCGCGCGCGACGGTAATCGCCGGCATGTTTTCGTTTGCGTGCATCAGCGCGAAACGAAGCTCGGCTTCCTTGGAGAAGCGGTCGGCGTTCAATCGAACAAGCTTGCGACCGACGAGCTGGCTAAGAACGGAGGCGGACGCTGCGTAGAAGACAGCCGCCCAAACCATATAGCCAGGAATGGAAAAACTGTGCGTGCCGAAATGAAAGACGAAACCGCTCGACAATTCCCAGAGCACGCCGATGAAGCTCACCAGGAGGATGGTCGACTGGACCAGCCCGATCATCAGGCTCGTGGTGCTTTCGGCAAGATTTCGCGCATCCTCATGCAGACGCTGGTCGGGATTGATACCGATGAGCCCGCTGGCGGACAAGCGCAATGCCCGCTTTCGCTGCAGCCACTGATCGACCAGATCGCGGGTTAGCCCCTCGCGCATGTAGAGCGCGGTCATCTGGTTGAACCACGCCTGAATGACGTTCAGTAGCAGGAGCAGACCGGCGATCAGGGCAAAGATCTTGAGCTGATGAAAGAATCCCGGCAGGTCGCGACGCGCAATGGCGTCGTAGAATGGCGCATTCCACTGGTTCAGGAGCACCGTTGCATAGGCAGTCAGCAGGATGACACCGATCAGCGCCGGCCCGATAAGCAGGACCTTGGTGCGCACGCGGGAACTCCAGAAGGCGGCAAACATCACCTTCAAGCGATAGATCAGGCTCAACTCGTAACCCACTCGATCCTGCGCCTGGATGCTCTGCCTCCCTTTTACATCATCTCTCATTTGCTTTCCTAAACCACCCATCTCACCTGAATAACATGGCCTTCTATCCTGTCCAGCAACAGATTCTAGCAACCATTAATGCGGCAGTTATCGTCCGGAAGCGTCCTGTACCGTTTCGGACATTGATTCGCGGGCTGAGTAGCGCTATCTAATGCACTCCGTGGTGATTTGGCCGGCCGGCTTGCAGCCACGTTAAAGAAGTTGCTAAAGGGCCGCGTGCGGACCGATAGCGATATTTCGTTTTTCTTGTCGAGTGACCGCAATGCCCATTAAGATTCCCGATACATTGCCCGCCTTTGAAACCCTGGTTCAGGAAGGCGTACGCGTGATGACCGAGACGGCGGCAATTCGCCAGGACATCCGCCCCCTGCAGATCGGGCTTCTCAACCTCATGCCGAACAAGATCAAGACGGAACTGCAGATGGCGCGTCTCGTCGGCGCCTCGCCTCTCCAGGTCGAACTGTCGCTCGTCCGGATCGGAAACCACAAGGCAAAGAACACCTCGGAAGACCATCTCCTCTCCTTCTACCAGACATGGGAAGAGGTTAAGCACCGGAAGTTCGACGGCTTCATCATCACGGGCGCGCCGATCGAGACCCTTCCATATGAAGATGTGAACTATTGGGGCGAAATGCAGCAGATTTTCGACTGGACGCAAACAAACGTCCATTCGACGATGAACGTCTGCTGGGGCGCGATGGCGGCGATCTACCATTTCCATGGCGTTCCCAAGCACGAACTGAAGGAAAAGGCGTTCGGCGTCTATCGCCACAAGAACCTCGCACCGTCGTCCGTCTACCTGAACGGTTTTTCCGACAACTTCGAGGTCCCGGTCTCGCGGTGGACTGAGGTGCGCCGCGCCGATATCGAAAAGTCGGAGAGCCTCGAGATCCTCATGGAATCGAGCGAGATGGGCGTGTGCCTCGTGCATGAGAAGAAGGGTAAGCGGCTCTATATTTTCAATCACGTCGAGTACGATTCAACGTCACTGTCCGACGAGTATTTCCGCGACGTGAATGCCGGCGTTCCGATAAAGATGCCGCAGAACTATTTTCCCCATAACGATCCGTCGCTTGCCCCGCAAAATCGCTGGCGCAGCCACGCGCACTTGCTGTTCGGCAACTGGATCAATGAGATGTACCAGACGACGCCCTACGATCTCGAGGAGATCGGCAAGAACAGCTGAAGGTTCTTGCATCGCAAGATCGAGCGCCACCATTGATCTGGTGGCGCTTCTTTTTTATCGCACGGCGGTTGCGAATTGCGGCAAATGGGGGCAGGTTCCGGGCCTCGGAAAAACAGACAGGCGGTCGTGAGGAGGACATGTTGGAGCGGGAAGTTTTTGGGCACACCGAAACGGGCGAAACCGTTCATCGGGTTGAAATCATCGGCGGCGGGCTGACAGCGAAGGTCATTACCTGGGGCGCGGTGATCCAGGATCTCCGTCTTGACGGACATGTTGCGCCGCTCACGCTGGGCTTCGACAATTTCGAGAGCTACCCCCCGCATTCGCCCTATTTTGGCGCGACACCCGGTCGCTGTGCCAACCGTATCGGCCATGGCAAATTCACCCTGGACGGCAAGCAATACCAGCTTGATCTGAACGAAAACGGCGTGACCCATCTTCACGGCGGCAGCAACAACATCGCCGTGCGCAACTGGACAATCGTCGAACACGACACCGATCACGTCGTCCTCAAGATCGTCGACCAGGACGGACGCGGCGGCTACCCCGGCAATTGCACGATTCAGGCAACCTATCGCGTGCACGGCAACGGTCAGCTTTCCGTTACCTATGAAACGACATCGGATCAGCCGACGCTCGCCAATGTCTGCCAGCATGCCTATTTCAATCTCGATGGACGCGACGATGCGCTCGAGCATGACATCATGATTGCCGCCGACGGCTACCTCGTGACGGATGAGCTGCAGATCCCGACTGGCGAGGTCCGGTCTGTGGCGGGAACCGCTTTCGACTTCCGCGAAATGGCGCCGATGAAGCGTTTCGATGGAGATCAGCAGGCGCTTTACGATCATAACTTCTGCCTCTCGGCTGAACGCACAGTAAAGCGCTCCGTCGCGCTCGCACGTAGCCTGCATTCCGGGGTGTCGCTGGAAGTGCGCACGACCGAGCCCGGCATTCAGTTCTACGCGGGCTTCAAGATGGACGTGCCGGTATCAGGCATCGATGGCCGCCAGTATGGGCCTTTTGCGGGCTTTTGCCTGGAAACGCAGATCTGGCCTGATGCCATCAACCACGAGAACTTCCCGAACGCGGTCCTTCGCCCGGGCGAGGTACTGCGCCAGGAAACCGACTACATCTTCTCCAAGAACTGACGTCCGCTTTTCGGACGCAAGGATCTACCTTGAACCCCCGCAGGCGACCGCGGGGTTTTTCTGTCCGCGGCTATTGCTTTGCACCTTGTAATTGGTTCCAAATAGGTTCTATTGTTTGGCCCATGGATAGAACCAGTCTGATAGCGGAACTCAACAGCCGTGGCCTTCGTGGCGAGACCGTTGCCGGCCCGCTCTACAAGCGGCTCGCGCAGGCGCTGACGGGACTGATTCAGGAAGGGTTGTTGAAACCGGGCGCCGCGCTTCCAAGCGAACGCGATCTTTCCGAGGCGCTGGAGGTGGGTCGCGTCACGGTTCGCGCCGCCTACCGCGATCTTCTCAATGCCGGCACGCTCGACTCGAAGCACGGAAGTGGCACATTCGTGTCCAACAAGGTCGAGCGAATGGAGCAGTCGCTTTGGCGGCTGAACTCCTTCTCCGCAGACATGCGCTCACGCGGGCGGGTGCCAGCCGCGAAGATCCTGGCGCGCGGCGTCAGCGCACCGTCGCCCGAGGAAGCCTTTCTTCTCGGGCTGCAGCTTGATGAACCCGTGCTTCGTCTCGACCGTTTGCGCTTTGCGGACGGGCTGCCGCTGGCCATCGAGCGGTCGGTCGTCCCTGTCAAGTTCCTGAATGAAGACGCCGCCGGAGAAGGCTCGCTTTATGACGCACTGGCGGCCAAGGGCCATCGGCCGGTTCGCGCCGTTCAGCGGCTGAGCGCGGTCACGCTCGATCCGTCTTCGGCCACCGCCCTAGAGGTCAAGCCGGGCGCACCTGCACTTTTGATCGAACGCATCTCGCGCCTGGATGACCAGCGCGTCGTTGAATACACCCGCTCGCACTACCGTGGCGATGCATATGATTTTGTCGCAGAACTGAGAATTGGAGACGACTATGAGTGAAGCCCAATCGCTGATGTTGCAGGAAGCAGGTCAGTCGCCGGAGGTGGTGGCAACGCTTCTGGAGAAGGAAAAGCCGGTTTTCGAAGAGATCGCCAAGCTGTTTTCGTCCTCGGCGCCGAGCGTCGTAACCACGGCTGCCCGCGGGTCGTCGGACCATGCGGCGACGTTCTTCAAGTATCTGTTCGAGATCACCTGCGGCGTACCGGTCGCCTCCGTCGGCCCGTCGATCGCCTCGGTCTACGGCGCACCGCTGCACCTCCAGGGCGGCATCCATTTCACCGTTTCGCAATCCGGCGCCAGCCCTGACATCGTGGCACTGCAGGAAGCCGCCAAGCGCGGCGGCGCCACGACCATCGCTGTGGTCAACGTGACCGACAGCCCGCTCGCCCAGAAGGCCGACGTTGTCGTCGGCCTCAATGCGGGCGCGGAGAAAAGCGTTGCCGCCACAAAATCCTTCATTGCGTCCGTTGCGGCGCTTTCCGGCGTCACGGCTGCAATCGGCGCCAAGCGCGATCTCCACGCAGCGCTGGACAAACTTCCTGAAGCACTCGCCGGAACTAGCGGTATCGACACAAGCGCGGCGGAAGATGTCCTTTTCAACGCAACGTCGCTCTACACGGCAGGCCGTGGCCCGGCTTTCGCCATCGCGCTCGAGGCAGCACTGAAGGCCAAGGAAACAGCCGGACTGCATGCGGAAGCCTTCTCGCTTGCCGAATTGATGCATGGCCCGATGCGCCTCGTGCAACCCGGATTCCCGATCCTCGCCTTCACACCGGATGATCCGGCCTACGACAACAACGTTCAGGCGCTGGAACGCCTGCAGAAGCTTGGCGCGACGACCGTTCCCTTCTCGACCAAGCCGCAGGCGGGCATCAATCTGCAGGTGCCGACCACCGGCAACGGCCTGCTCGATCCCCTTGTTTCCCTGTTGGTCTACTATCGCATGATCGAATCGGTAACCCGCCGCAAGGGCTTCGACCCTGATAAGCCCGCGAACCTGCTCAAGGTGACGGAGACGATATGATGGCGCGCAAGATCTACGTCGGCGCTCGTATCTTTGACGGGGAGCGCTTCCACGACGACAAGGCGCTTCTCGTTGCCAATGGTCTCGTCGAGGCGATTTCCGCGAAAACAGACCTGCCGGAAGGCGAGACCGTTTTGCTGGATGGCGGCATCCTCGCGCCTGGATTCATCGATGCCCAGGTCAATGGCGGCGGCGGACGGATGCTCAATGACGAACCGTCGACGGCATCCATGTACCTCATCGCTGACGGCCACCGGCCCTACGGAACGACGTCGCTTCTGCCAACCCTGATCACGGACACCGGCGAGGCAACGGCTGCGGCCATCGAGGCTGCGAAGGAAGCCGCGAAGGCCAATCGAGGCGTTGCCGGGCTGCACCTCGAGGGACCTCACCTTGCGCCCGCGCGCAAGGGAGCCCATCTCGCCGAACTGATGCGCCCTGTTGAAGACAAGGATGTCAAAGCCCTGGTCGCAGCCAGGCAATCGATCGGTACGCTGTTGGTGACGATGGCAGCCGAGCAGGTCACAGCGCGGCAGGTGCGCGAGCTTAGTGAAGCCGGCGTCACCGTCAGCATTGGTCACTCCGACTGCTCCAGCGAGCAAGCCGAAGCCAGATTCGATGCCGGCGCGCGCGGCGTTACGCATCTTTTCAATGCAATGAGCCAGATCGGGCACCGCGCTCCGGGCCTGGCCGGAGCTGCAATCGATCATCCCGCCGTCTGGTGCGGTATCATTGCGGACGGCCACCATGTCGATCCAAAGGCTTTGCGCGTCGCACTTCGCGCAAAGCGCGGCGAGGGCAAGCTCTTCTTCGTAACCGACGCGATGTCGCTGGTCGGATCGAAAAGCGACACCTTCATGCTCAACGGCCGCGTCGTGCGGCGTGAGAAGGGCGGCTTCTGCTCCAAGCTGGTGCTTGCCGACGGGACGCTCGCCGGTTCGGACGTGGATATGGCATCGACCATCCGATACGGAATCACGTATCTCGATTTGAGCCTGGCCGAAGCGCTGCGGATGGCAACACTCTATCCGGCAAGGTTCCTGCGACTGCAGGATCGCGGCCGCCTATCGCCGGGGCTACGTGCCGACCTGGTGCATCTCACGGACGGTATTCAGGTCACCAAGACCTGGATCAGCGGCAAGCCGAATTGACGGACGCGACCGATTGTCAACACCACGCTGACAGTCGGTTGCGAAACGCCAATCTATCGAACGGCCTGAGACGGGCGCATATTCCTTTCATGAACAGCGAACGGCGACAGACACCTCGCCAAGCTCTGGAAAGGGAATACTCGCATGGCTCAGATCATCCTCAATTCGGCGGTGGCGATATTGAGCGCCGCTGCATTCGTTACGACGGCAATTGCCGCCCTGCGCGGCGAAAACACCGCGCTTCAAAGGGTGCCCGTGAAGGCAAGAGCGCGACGTCATCCACAGAGGACGTAACAACTCAATCTTTCCTCAAATCGGCCCAAATATCGACACCGACCTGAACGACGAATGCGGTCACCAGCACAGGGGAGGCAACAATGACGAGAATAATTGGCGCGGCGGCATTCCTGACGATCGCGCTCGCAGCTTACGCAGCCTCCCTGCATCCTTATGAGGTTCGCACGCCGTCCAGCGGCTATTCGCATCAGACCGACAGCCGCGACGAGAATCACACGGCATCCATCCGGTAACCTGCCACTTTTCAGACCGATATCGCGCCGCGTCTAGTTTGCTATCGTGCTTGAGATAGTCGGGTGCTCGCCCCCTTCTCTAGTCTTCGCAGGGTGGGAGGCCGAAAAGGTGTTAGCCTCCTCGCGCAACCAGTCACAGAACAAATTCGACTTCCTGTTGCGCCGCGCGCGCCGCAAAGCGACATACTCGTGGCCGCTTTCGATGAAGCCGAGCGGCGCCACCAATCTCCCGTTCCGAATGTCATCGGTAACATAGGGCCATGGCGCGACACAGACGCCAAGCCCTGCACCCGCCGCTTCCAGCATGAAATAGAAATGCTCGTATTCCACGCGTGCACCGCCATCGACGGCAATGCCCGACCGAGCGAGCCAATCGTCCCAGGCACGCAGTCGTGTTCGCGTATGAAGAAGCGACATCCCACCGAAGCGACTGGAGACGACATCTCTCAGCAGAGGAGAAAGGACCGGTCCGGTCTGCTCCGGAAACAGCCCGATCACCTCGGCCCCGTCTGGCCAAGGGGCTACACCCACGCGGATCGCAACATCGAACCCGTCTCGCGAAAAATCGACCGGCCGCGACGATGCAGTCAGACGGACATCAATATTCGGATACTCCGCCTGGAAGCGATAGAGCCTCGGTATGAGCCAGCGCATCGTGAAAGTGCCCGGGCACGAGACATCAAGTGGCCCGTCTTCGGTATCGGCCACGGCCCGCACAGACAGATCGATCTGGTCGAAAGCTGCCACCAGACCAGTGAGAAGCGTCGATCCCGCATCTGTCAGTCGCAGCCTGTTCTTCGGCCCTTCGAACAGCGGGACACCGAGCACGTCCTCCAGATGCTGGATCTGCCGGCTGACCGCACTATGGGTCACGTTCAGCTCCTCAGCTGCCAGCGTCATGCGCCCGTGTCGACCTGCGGCCTCGAAGGCTCGCAACGCGTTGAGTGAGGGAATTCGCCTAGCCATGTGAGTTTTCCGAACATTGTCTGTTCAATCATATCGGTTTTCTCTTTGCGCTTCATGATGTTTTCTACCGGCAACAGAGCAAAGCATCGGCGCCAGGCGCACAATCATTTTCGGAATCAATGCGATTTCGAGGGATGGCGAAGCTTTGCCGGATCGGTCAACCAGCAAGCAAAGGATTTCATATGAACATGAGGCACAAGGACGGAAGCGCCGGCGATGCAAACTATGGCGTCATCGGCTCCAACTACACAAACTATCGCCAGCCCGACCCGCATATCGCTGATTTCATCAGAAATGCACTGGGTGACGCCGAGACCGTTCTAAACGTCGGCGCCGGCGCCGGATCCTACGAACCGGTCGACCGGACCGTCACGGCGGTCGAACCCTCGGCGTCCATGCGCGCGCAAAGACCGGCCCATCTTCCCGTTGCAATCGATGCGACCGCGGAAAAGCTTCCATTCGCCGGCAACAGTTTCGACGCCAGCATGGCAACATTCACCGTGCATCAGTGGTCGGATTTGGCAGCAGGGCTTGCCGAAATACGCCGGGTCACGCGTGGGCCCGTCGTCATCTTGAGCTGCGATCCCGATGAACTGTATCGCTGCTGGCTGCAGATCTATGCGCCCGAGATGATCGCGGTCGAGGCGAGCCGCTATCCGTCGATGGCATCGATCGCCGACCTGCTGGGCGGCACGGTCGAAGTCAAAAAGGTGCCGATCCCGCTACAGTGCACCGATGGCTTTGGCGAAGGGTACTATGGCCGTCCCGAACGGCTTCTCGATCCGGGTGCTCGCCTGGCGAATTCCGCCTGGAGTTTTGTCGATGGATCGATCGCCGAGCGTTTCGTCGCGGAACTCAGCCGCGACCTGAACGACGGCACATGGGACAAGCAACATGGGCACTTGCGCACCCAGCCCTTCTTCGAGGGCTCGCTGCGCCTCATTATTGCAAACACATAAGACGCTCTCGCGAGAAGCAGCGAGAGCGTTTCTCAAGCCGATGATCCGGTTCCGAAAGCCCCGAGCCTAGACGAAAAGCTGCCCGCCGTTGGCGGTCAGCGTCGACCCGGTGATGAACCCAGCATCATCGGACGCAAGGAAAACCACGCACCGCGCAACCTCTTCAGGTTCACCGAGACGGCCCACGGGAATTTGCGGGATGATCCGTTCGTTGAGGACCTTCTCGGGAACGGCCAGAACCATCTCGGTGCCGATGTAGCCGGGGCAAATCGCGTTCACCGTGATGTTCTTCGCGGCCCCTTCCTGGGCAAGGGCCTTGGTAAATCCGAGGTCACCTGCCTTGGCGGCGGAGTAGTTCGCCTGTCCCATCTGGCCTTTCTGACCATTGATCGACGATATGTTGACGATACGCCCGAAACTGCGCTCGCGCATACCGACCCACACCTGATGGGTCATGTTGAACAGGCCGGTCAGGTTTGTATTGACGACCTCGTGCCATTGCTGCGGAGTCATCTTGTGGAACATGGCATCCCGGGTGATGCCGGCATTGTTAACCAGCACCTCGACAGGCCCAAGCTCGGCTTCAATCTTGGCGATCCCCTCGCCGCAAGCGGCGTAGTCGGACACATCCCACTTGAAGACCGGGACGCCGGTGGCGTCATGGAAAGCCTTGGCTTTCTCGTCGTTGCCCGCGTAGTTGGCGGCAACTGTGTAACCGGCATTTTTCAAAGCCACGGAAATCGCCGCGCCAATGCCGCGGGTACCCCCAGTGACGACAGCCACTCTGCTCATGTTCCGCTCCCCTGTAAGACCGCGCTATGCTGCGCGGTTCCGATCACAATGCACTTACATGTTATTCAAAGTGCCTCGAAGCACATCGCAACGCCCATGCCGCCGCCGATGCAGAGGGTAGCCAATCCCTTCTTGGCGCCGCGGCGCTTCATTTCGAACAGAAGCGTATTGAGGACGCGTGCGCCGGAAGCACCAATCGGATGTCCGATCGCGATTGCGCCGCCGTTGACATTGACGATGTCAGGGTTCCAACCAAGATCCTTGTTGACGGCGCAGGCTTGCGCAGCGAACGCCTCGTTCGCTTCGACCAGATCGAGATCGCCGACCGACCATCCTGCTTTCTCCAGCGCCTTCCGCGAGGCTGGAATCGGACCCGTGCCCATCACCTGCGGATCAACGCCCGCTGTCGCCCAGGAGACGATACGCGCGAGCGGCTGGATACCGCGCCGCGATGCCTCCGCTTCGGTCATCAGCACGGCCGCTGCGGCGCCGTCATTGAGACCAGACGCATTGGCGGCGGTCACCGTGCCTTCCTTGTCGAAGGCGGGCCGGAGCTTCGTCATGGCATCGAGCGTGGCACCATGGCGAATATACTCGTCGGCATTGACCGTGACGTCGCCCTTCCGACCCTGGATGATATAGGATATGATCTCGTCGTTGAACCGGCCGGCCTTCTGCGCCGCCTCCGCCTTGTTCTGCGAAGCGACGGCAAACTGGTCCTGCTCTTCGCGCGACAGTTGCCATTGGCGGGCGATATTCTCCGCCGTGACGCCCATGTGGTAGCCATAGAAGGCGTCGGTGAGCCCGTCCTTGATCATCGTGTCGATCATCTTCATGTCGCCCATCTTGACGCCGCCGCGCAGATGCGCCGCATGCGGAGCCATCGACATGGATTCCTGCCCGCCCGCGACAATGATCTTTGCATCGCCGAGCGCGATCTGCTGCATGCCGAGCGCCACCGCGCGCAGGCCAGAGCCGCAGAGCTGGTTGACACCCCAGGCGGTCGCTTCCTTGGGAACTCCGGCCTTCATGGCAGCCTGTCGAGCCGGATTTTGGCCCTCGCCCGCGGGCAGAACCTGACCGAGGATGACCTCGTCGACTTCCGACGCATCGACGTTCGCGCGTTCCAGTACACCTTTGACGACCGCTGCGCCCAGTTCATGGGCAGGAACGGTTGCAAATGCACCGTTGAATGAGCCAACCGCGGTACGGCCGGCGCTGGCGATGACGATGGAAGAATTGGACATGTCGGTCTCCTCTTTGCGCCTCACGCATATGAGTGAAACTGACAAAGCTTCGATGCCAAGTCAAACGACAATAATCTATCTGCTATTTTTGGAGTCGCTTACATTCCGCCAAATTATGCCTGTCGCAAAAGGGCTTGCCGCATCGCACAAAGAGATTGTCACCGGCCTTCTTTTGCGTCTACACTTCCAAGTGGAGGAGCTTCCATAACAAACAGACGGGCTTCGGGAGAGTAATATGGCGAAGACTGACGGTCAGATCGTAATCAAGAAATATGCTAATCGCCGCCTATATAACACGGGCACCAGCACCTACGTGACGCTGGAAGACCTGGCGGAGATGGTCAAGAAGGGGGAGGATTTTACGGTCCAGGACGCCAAGAGCGGCGATGACATCACTCACTCTGTATTGACGCAGATTATTTTCGAACAGGAATCCAAGACAGGAAACACGCTGCTGCCGATTTCATTTCTGCGCCAGCTGATCACCTATTACGGCGACCAGATGCAGATGGTCGTTCCGAGCTTTCTCGAACATTCGATGCGCGCGTTCACCGAACAGCAGACGCAGATGCGCGAGCAGGTGACCCGTGCCTTTGGCGAAACGCCGCTCGGCAAGAACCTGCAACTGCCGATACAGATGGTCGAGGACCAGGTTCGCCGAAACACTGAGATGTTCCAGCAGGCGATGCAGATGTTTTCGCCATTCATGACGCCGCCGGCCAAGGAAAGCCGCAAGGCCGAAGCAAAAGACATCGATGAACTGAAAGAGCAGCTGCGCGCGCTTCAAAGCAAGCTCGACAGCCTCTAAGTCCAACGCAACGATCGCCGGTTTCGCATGACTTCTGACACAAATCAGAAGGCATGCACCGAGCGGGTTTTCTAAAGCCCGATTGAAACGTCGCGCCCGGCACTGCGGATCGATACCGCAAAGCCGCCTATGACATTGATCAGCGCAATTGTCAGCAAGATGAAAAAGACCTGTGTCGCGGCATCCTGAACGAGAAGGAACTCGACCAGGAAAGCAATGAACACCAGCATCGACAGCATATGATTTGCCAGGTTGCCGCCGGCATTGCGGGTCGCCTTCAATATCTCGAAGAACAGCACGGCGAGCGCGATGACGATGAAAAGATCGCCGAGCGACATGCTCCACATTGCGCCTGAAATCATCGAAAGGACGATCACATCGTTCTGCAACGACGGAAGACCGCCACTGCCCATCAATCCAAACATCGCCAGATTATAGAGAATGAAAGGAATAATCATCAGCGGAACAGCTTTGAGCATACGGCATATTCTCCCTCGATGAAGAATAGTGCCGCAAACCGCCATATCACTTCAAGATAGCAAAGAATATATTGTCGCTGAAAAGCAAAAAGGCCGGCACTGGGCCGACCTCTTGAAGCCTGCTGAGGCAGAACGCATAAAATATTATGCGCTTTCCTTCGGCGTCAGAACCTGACGGCCGCGATACATACCGGTCTTCAGATCGATATGGTGCGGGCGGCGCAGTTCGCCGGAGTTCTTGTCTTCAACATAGGTCGGAGCCTTCAGCGCGTCAGCAGAGCGGCGCATACCGCGCTTGGACGGGCTCGTTTTTCTCTTCGGTACAGCCATTTCTCTTACTCCACTTCACGGGCGAACATATCCAACGGCCAGACTGGCGGCCGAAACGACGTATCGCGATTTCGGAAATTTTGCGCGCTTATACATGCCTTGAAGGGGCTTGACCAGTCCCCACAGTTATTTTTTGAGAATCGGGCGATTCCGCGGTCAAACCTCATCCTCCGGCACGATCCACGGTTCTGCGCGCGCGGCATCTTCCCACGCTTTCCAGGCAGGATGCGCCTTGACAGCGGAGATGTAGCTCAGCGTATCGCCGGCAGTCACCAGCTCGTACGTGTCGAAGCGGTTGACGACCGGCGCGAACATCGCATCGGCCGCGGAGAAGGCGCCGAACAGAAACGGTCCGCCGGAATGCGCCCGCAGGTCCCGCCAGATCGTCTCGATCCGGGCGACATCGCCCATGACGCCATCGGCAAGGGCTATCTTGCCCTTTGGGCGCCGGATGTTCATCGGGCAGGCGTTGCGAAGAGCGCCGAAACCGGCCAGCATCTCCATGGAGACTGCTCTTGCGACGGCGCGCTTATCCCGTTCCTTCGGCCAGAGTCCTGCCTCGGGAAAGAGCTCGGCGACATATTCGATGATCGCCAGCGACTGCCAGACACGAAGGCTTCCATGATGCAGGACCGGCACTTGGCCGGTGGGCGAAAACTGCCTGAAATGCGCATTGCCCGCAGCAAAATCAAAAGGAACCAGTTTCTCCTGAAACGGAATACCCGCCGCCGTCATGGCTATCCATGGGCGCAGGGACCACGAGGAGTAGTTCTTGTTGCCGATATAGAGCGTGAGCTTGTCCAACGACCCTCTCCGTTTTGCTGGCGGCAAGCGTGATCCCAATGGGAAGCCAGCGGCCGCATTCTACCACATGTACGCCGGATCCGGCTTACCGGACGCCCAGGCGCTATCGGCAGAACGAATGCCCGATCCCGCCACTCACCGCCAACGACATGTTTTGATGTCAATCATAAATGCATCTGATGTATTCGCCGGAATTGCGTGCCCGTCTTTCGATCACGGCAGCCAGCCTGCGGAGCCCCCTGCCCGGCTTGCCAGCATTGCGATCGATCGGGTTGGGCAACGAAACCGCCAGCAGCGCCGCCTGTCGGCTTGTGAGCTTCGAGGCCGGCACCTTGAAATG
Source organism: Rhizobium sp. S96 (assembly GCF_030382195.1). Lineage (NCBI taxonomy): Bacteria > Pseudomonadati > Pseudomonadota > Alphaproteobacteria > Hyphomicrobiales > Rhizobiaceae > Rhizobium > Rhizobium sp. S96. Next base: position 181,227 of record NZ_JAUDRY010000010.1, on the reverse strand, counting down.
ATACCGCGCCGCGGCTTCGATCCCGTAGATGCCCGGACCCCATTCGGCGATGTTCAGGTAGATTTCCATCAGCCGGCGCTTCGACCATACGAAGTCGGAAGCGACAGCCAGCGGCAATTCCATGGCCTTGCGCACAAAGGAACGGCTGTTCCACAGGAACAGGTTCTTGGCGGTCTGCATGGGAATCGTGCTGCCGCCGCGCGTCGACTTGCCTCCGAGCGTATCCGTGAGAAGCATCCGCATCTCGCTCCAGTCAACGCCCCCATGAAAACAGTACTGTCCGTCTTCCGACATCATTACGGACTGCACCAGGACAGGAGAAATCTTGTCGATGGACACCCATTGCCTATCGTATCCGCGCAGGAGCAGGAGATCACGCAGCATCAGCGTCGAGACCGGATGAATAAAGGGGATGACATAGAGGAAGATCAGCACATACGGCAGAATGAGAAGGGCGAGAATCGCCAGAACGACGCGCATCATGATCGGGCGATCCGTCAGCCAAAGCATCACGTGCCTATGAAAGGGCACAGCCATGCTTTCCTCTCTCTCAGGTGTTACGTCCAATTCCCCGACCCAGTTTGTTCCCTCCTTCTCCATATCGTCTGCGAACGGGCATGACCAGCGACAAAGGGAATCTTGGCCACTCCATCGACAATTCCGTTGCAAGCCGAAGGTCGCTCATGCCAAAGAGCGCCCCATGGACGCACATTTCAAAACATTCGAAGATCGTCTGGCCGGAGGCGCTCGTGAAATCGAGGCCTTTCTCGATGCATTGCTCTCGACAGACCTACTGGATGACGAAATCGCACGCCCGGAACGGCTGCGCGCAGCGATGCACTACGCCGCTCTGAACGGCGGCAAGCGCCTGCGACCGTTCCTTGTCGTCGAAACGGCGACGATGCTCGACGGCAACCGTCAGGCCGCCCTGAGAGTTGGCGCGGCTCTCGAATGCGTACACTGCTATTCGCTGGTCCACGACGACCTGCCGGCCATGGATGACGACAAGCTGCGCCGTGGCAAGCCGACGACCCACATCGCCTTTGATGAGGCAACGGCAATTCTTGCCGGCGATAGTCTGTTGACCTATGCCTTCGACATCATCGCATCCGCCGAAACCGCGCTGCCCGAGGCGAGCAAGATCGCCCTCGTCCTGGCGCTGGCGCGAGCCGCTGGTATCGGCGGAATGGCAGGCGGACAGGCCCTGGACCTCGCTGCGGAGAAACAGACTCCTGATGAACAAGGCATCGTCATCCTGCAGGCGATGAAAACCGGAGCCCTGATCCGCTTTGCTTGCGAAGCCGGAGCGATTGTAGCCGGCGCTTCTGCCGAAGATCGGACAAGGTTGCGTCACTTCGGCGAAAGAATTGGCTTGGCCTTCCAGCTCGCCGACGACATGCTTGACCTGACCGCCGACGCGGCCACAATGGGCAAGGCAACGGGCAAGGACGCCGCTCGCGGCAAGGGAACGCTGGTCGGTCTTCATGGCATGAGCTGGGCCGAGAAAGCGCTCGCGGAGCACGTGCACCAGGCTGAAGCCCTCTTGGCCCCGTTTGGTGAACGAGCCACCGTGCTTAAGGATGCTGCGCGGTTCATTGCCGAGCGCAGCAGCTAAAAAGCGTCACCGCGACAATATTCCGGCAGCAGTCGGATAAGCCCGAGCATAAGCTGAATTTCGACGTCGTGCGTTCATTCTTGCCGACGGAAGAAGAGACGACAATGCACGACACCCTCAGTTACCTGCCGCAGATCGTTCCCGCCTACATCGCCTATCTGATCGCCGTCATCAGCCCCGGCCCCGCCATCATGGCAATCGTATCGACATCGATGACGCATGGCCGAAGGGCGGGCATGACGATCTCGCTGGGCATCTTCGCCGGCTCATTTACCTGGGCATGCGCAGCCGCTCTCGGCCTGGCGACGATCCTGCAGACCTATGCGATCGCATTGGAGATCCTCAAGGTCTTTGGCGGCATCTATCTGCTTTATCTCGCCTACAAGGCGTTCAAGGCTGTGCGGTCCAACGGCGACCTGCCTCAGACCATAGAACAGAAGACGACCCTGTCGACGCGCGCACTGCTGCTGCGTGGCTACGGCATTCACGTGACCAATCCGAAAGCGATATTCGCGTGGCTGGCAATCATCGCGCTCGGCATGCCGCAGGGCGCTCCGCCATCCGTCGCCGCGCTGATCATCGGCGTCTGCATGGCAACGGGCTTCACAGTCTTCATGGGCTATGCGCTGCTGTTTTCGACGCCGCACGCCCTCAAGGTTTACCGGAGCATTCGCCGCTGGATCGAAGGCACCATGGCCGCCTTCTATTGCTTTGCGGGCCTGAAGCTCCTGACAAGCCGCATCTGAGGTCGAGGGCCGCGCGGATTACTCCGCCGCCGTCCTGTTCTGGCCAAACCGCTTTTCGATGTAATCGGCAACCAGCGCTTCAAAATCGCCGGCGATATTGGGGCCGCGCAGCGTCATCGCTTTCTGGCCATCGATGTACACGGGAGCCGCCGGGCTCTCGCCCGTACCGGGCAGCGAAATGCCGATATCGGCATGCTTGCTCTCGCCGGGGCCGTTTACGATGCAGCCCATGACCGCAACGTTGAGCGCTTCGACGCCTGGATACTTGTCGCGCCAGACCGGCATGTTCTTGCGCAGGTCGTTCTGGATATTCTGCGCCAATTCCTGGAAGACCGTGGAGGTCGTGCGGCCGCAGCCGGGACAAGCAGCCACGACGGGAATGAATTGGCGGAAGCCCATGACCTGCAGGATTTCCTGCGCCACCTGCACTTCGCGCGTGCGGTCGCCATTCGGCTCCGGTGTCAGCGACACCCGGATCGTGTCGCCGATGCCGTGCTGCAGGACATATCCCATGGCAGCAGACGAGGCGACGATGCCCTTGGTTCCCATGCCCGCCTCGGTCAGGCCGAGATGCAAGGCGTGGTCCGAACGTTCGGACAGCATGGAATAGACGGCGATCAGGTCCTGTACCTGGCTGACCTTGGCCGAGAGAATGATGCGATTGCGCGGCAGGCCGATCTCTTCGGCCAGCGTAGCCGAAATCAGGGCCGACTGGACAATCGCTTCGCGCGTGACCTGACGCGCGGACAATGGTGAGCCGGCTGCCGAATTCTGATCCATCAGCGCGGTGAGCAATTCCTGATCGAGCGAACCCCAGTTCACCCCGATGCGCACCGGCTTGTCGTAGCGGATCGCCATCTCGATGATGTCGCCGAACTGCTTGTCCTTCTTGTCCTTGAAACCGACATTCCCGGGATTGATGCGGTACTTCGCCAGCGCTTCGGCGCAATCAGGATGATCGGCAAGCAGCTTGTGGCCGATATAGTGGAAGTCGCCGACCAACGGCACATCCATGCCGAGGCGCAACAGCCGATCGCGAATCTTCGGCACCGCAGCCGCACTTTCATCGCGATCGACCGTGATGCGAACGAGTTCCGACCCGGCCTTGAACAGCGCGGCCACCTGGGCGACCGTCGCGTCGATATCGGCCGTATCGGTGTTGGTCATGGACTGGACGACGACCGGCGCACCACCACCCACGATGACACCGCCGACATCGACGGCCACGGAAGCGCGGCGCGGTTTGGGATCAAAATCGGTGGCAGAAGACATGAAGAGCTCTTTGAACGCTTATTTCGTGCCTTTCAGGTGGATCATGCCCGCCCGCTTGTCAACCGCCCACGCCTTCACTTTGTTTGGCAGTGTCGCTAGTGGCCGCCACCCGAAATGCCATCTGCGTAGCGCGCCAGATTAGAGAGCAGCAGCACGACGATCAGAAGCATCGGCAGCACCATGAACACCACGCTGAAGCCAATGTGCTCAGCGACAAAGCCGATGGCCGACGGCGCCACCAGCATGCCGGAATAGCCCATGGTGGTGACGACGGAGAGACCGATGCCCGCCTTCAGGTGCGGAATGTTGCCCGCAGCGGAAAAAGCGATCGGCACCATGTTCGAAATGCCAATACCGCACAGCGCAAAGCCGAGGATGGCAATTTCCGCACTCGGCGCGAAGGCGGCAAGCAGCATGCCGGATATCGCAAACAAGGTGCAGATCCGCAATGTCTTGACCCCGCCGAGCCGATCGCGAACGAGATCGCCCCCGAAACGCATCGTTGCCATGGTCAGCGAGAACGCCGCGAAGCCGAAGCCGGAGAGAGCAACGGATGCACCGAGCTCCTGGCGCAGGTAAAGCGCACCCCAGTCCAGCACCGCACCTTCAGGAATCATGGAAAGCAGTGCCATGAGACCGAGAAGCCATGGCAGCGGCAGCATCGGCAGCCGCGTCTTTTCCTTTTTCGTGTCGGGATGAGGCTGGTCGACAAGAATGATGCGCCAGCCGATGCCGATGACGATCGCGGCAAGTAGGGTGGCGATCTGCGCATGCACGAGGACGCCGGCCTTGGCAATCAGCAAGCCACCGAGGCCCGCGCCGATCAGTCCGCCCAGACTCCAGAAGGCATGGCATGAGGACATGATCGCTCGCCGCATGGATTGCTCGACGGCAACGGCGTTCGCGTTCATCGCCACGTCCATCGCGCCCATGAAGCCACCGAAGAGGAAGATCGAGATCACCGCCGTTGGGATGTTTGGCGACAGCGTCAGCGTCAGGAGGCTCGGCAACAGGCCGAGCGCCGCGACCTGAACAACACATCGCGACCCGAAGCGAGCGATCTGCGTCCCTGCAATCGGCATAAGCGTCAGAGATCCGACACCGAAGACCAGAATCATCAAGCCCAGCTGAAACTTGCTCAGTTGCAGCCGCTCTGCGAATTCAGGAATTTTCGGCGCCCAGCAACCGACCATGAAGCCGTTCATCAGAAAGAGCAGCGACACAGCCACCCTGTTCTTGGTTAGGAAGCCGCTCTTGGCGACCGGTGTTGTCTTCACATGATTATCCATGTCTCTTCCCAATATGCCTTGGCGCTGCACTCCCACATGCGCCGGATTGAATGATGTTTATGCCGCCGGGTCGGCGACGATCGTCTTGCAGCCAAGATCACGATACTGCGCCAGCATGGCCCCATCGGTATCGCGCTCGACCACGAGGCATTGGCATTGCGACGCCGCAACCACACCATGAGGCGCAGTCGTGCCGAATTTGTCGGACGTTGCGGCAACAAGAACGTGTCTGCTACGCGATGCGGCGAAGCGCTTGAACTCGGCATCCTCGAATCCGAAGACGGTCACGCCGGCGGCGAGATCAATGCCGCAAGCACCGAGAATGCAAAGATCCGGCGACAGGGACTCCATATCGCGCATTGCTTTCGCGCCGATCGCACCGCCAACCTGCCGATCAATAAGACCGCCGATCAGGATCACTTGGACGGCCGCCTTCTCGATCAGCGCTGCCGCAATTGCCGGTGCATTCGTTACGGCTGTCAGTGTCATATCGATGGGCAACGCGGTCGCAATGGCAAGGTTCGTGCTCCCCGCATCGAAAAACACCGTCGATCCAGGCACGATTTGCGATACGGCGGCGGCGGCCAGGGACTGCTTGCGATCCCGCGCGATGCCGGCTCGATGATTGAGACTGCCGCCCGCGGGCGAGATCGGAAGAGCACCGCCATAGACACGCTCGCACAGACCCGCGGCTGCCATTTCGCGCAGATCGCGACGAACGGTATCTTCAGAAACGCCGAACTCCGCCGCAAGCTCGGCCGCCAAGACCCGACCGTGGGTTTGCAGCTTGCGCGAGATCGCGCTTTGCCGCTCCTGCAGAAGAAGTTCGTTCATGTTCATGCCGGTTTTCGTCACATCAAGGGTAAATCGGTAAAAACACGCATAAACCGATACGAACACGCAAACAAGTGGGCGCGATCATCGCTTACTTCACAATGTGAAACACGGCACGCCAGATTCGTGATAAATGAGAAAAATATTCGCAACTGCCGATTTTTTCTGCAGTTTTCTACGCATCCCGGCATGCGCTTTTCTGCGATTTTCCACCCATCGACACACCTGGTGAATTGGATAGAAAAATGAACCTCCTGAAGACCCTCGCCACCGCCGCATTGATCCAGGCCGCAGTCCTGATGCCGGCGCTCGCTGGCGAAAACCTCTCCGCCATCAAGTCCGCAGGCGTTCTGAAGATCGGCACCGAAGGGACCTATGCGCCATTCACCTATCATGACGACAGCGGCAAGCTGGTCGGCTTCGACGTCGAGATTGGTGAAGCCGTTGCCGCCAAACTCGGGGTCAAGGCCGAATTCGTGGAAGGCAAGTGGGATGGCCTGATCGCCGGCATCGACGCAAAACGCTACGATACCGTGATCAATCAGGTCGGCATCACCGACGCGCGAAAGCAGAAGTACGACTTCTCCGAGCCCTACATCGCATCGAAGGCTGTGCTCATCGTTCGCGAAGGCGACGACAGCATCAAGACCTTCGCCGACCTCAAGGGCAAGAAGTCGGCGCAGTCGCTGACCAGCAACTTCGGCAAGCTGGCGGAAAAGTCCGGCGCTGAACTTGTCGGTACGGATGGCTTTGATCAGTCGATCCAGCTGGTGCTGACGAAGCGCGCCGATGCCACCATCAACGACAGCCTCTCCTTCCTCGACTTCAAGAAGCACAAGCCGGACGCGCCGGTAAAGATCGTTGCCCAGGAAGAAAACGCTGATTACTCCGGCATTATCATCCGCAAGGGCGAGCCGGAACTTCTCGAGGCGATCAACAAGGCGCTGACCGAGATCAAGGCTGACGGTACCTACAAGAAGATCTCCGACAAGTACTTCGGCCAGGACGTCTCGAAGTAACGCGTCATTGGCGGAGTTTCCCGCCGCCTCTACATCCTCTATATGTGCCTTTGAAAGCGTTCAGCGAAATCTCGCTGGACGCCTCTTTCTTTGAGGAACGCGCCCGTGCCGCACTGGCTTCAATTGATGGCGGATTCGCTTGTGCCCCTTCTGTGGGCCGGGTTGATCTTCACCATTCCGCTGACATTGCTGTCATTCACCTTCGGTCTCATTCTGGGCCTGATCACAGCCATATCGCGCCTGTTCGGTGCGGCGCCCATCGTGGCAATCGCGCGTTTTTACGTCTGGGTCATTCGCGGCACGCCGCTTCTGGTCCAGCTCTTCGTCATTTTCTACGGCTTGCCCAGCATCGGCATCCTGCTTGATGCTTTCCCCGCCGCCCTCATCGGCTTTACGCTCAACATCGGCGCCTACAGCTCCGAGATCATACGTGCCGTCATCTCCTCGGTGCCCAAGGGTCAGTGGGAAGCCGCCTATTCGATCGGCATGAGCTGGCGCCAGGCGATGAGCCGCACCATCCTGCCTCAGGCGGGGCGCGTCGCTGTGCCGCCGCTGTCTAATACCTTCATTTCGCTGGTCAAGGACACGTCGCTTGCCGCCGCGATCACCGTGCCGGAGCTGTTTCAGGCCGCGCAGCGGATCGTCGCGACAACCTACGAGCCTCTCATTCTCTATATCGAGGCTGCTCTGATCTATCTGGCTCTGAGCTCGGTCCTATCGGCCCTGCAGGTGCGGCTGGAGCGCCGCTTCGCCCGCTATGGCGGCATGTTGGAGGCCAACGCATGATCGAGCTATCCCACATCGAAAAGCGTTTCGGCGACGCCGTCATCCTGAAGGATATCAGCATCCGTATTCCGGAAGGCAGCGTCACCGCCCTCGTCGGTCCATCGGGTGGCGGCAAGAGCACGCTGTTGCGTTGCATCAACCTGCTTGAAATCCCGACCGCCGGCACGATCCAGCTTGGCGAAGAAAGGCTGACCTTCAAGCCGGGTCAAAAGACGAGCTGGCAGGCAATCCAGAAGATCCGCCGACAGACCGGGATGGTGTTTCAGAACTTTCAGCTGTTTCCGCACCAGACCGCCATTGAGAACGTCATGGAGAGCCTCGTTACGGTGCTGAAGTGGCCGAAGCAGAAGGCTCACGACCGCGCGATGGAACTGCTGACCAAGGTCGGCATGGCTCACAAGGCTGATGCCTGGCCGTCAACGCTTTCCGGAGGGCAGCAACAGCGCGTGGCAATCGCCCGCGCCCTTGCTCCATCACCGCGCGTGCTGCTTTGCGACGAGCCGACATCGGCGCTCGATCCTGAACTCTCCGCCGAAGTCGTGGATGTGCTTGGCCGTCTGGCCGGCGAGGGAACGACCATGGTGATGGCAACCCACGACCTGAGACTCGCCTCGAAGATCGCCAATGATGTCGTCTTCCTCGAGGCAGGAAGTGTGGTCGAGACCGGCAGCGCTAGGAGCATCTTTACCGCGCCGGAGCGCGAGCGGACCAAGCGCTTCATCTCGACGATCAACGCCGCCCACACCTACGACATATAAGGGTGGGCGGCGGTAGTCTTCGGTTTACGCCGAACGCGCGGCCTTCAGGGCACTGCCCCACCAGATCAATTGATCGAGCTGGTTCTTTGCGGCTTCGACGAGGTGGGCATAGTCGTTGAGGGCCTTGCCATCCTTGAGGATGGAAAGATATTCCGGGAACGAGATATGAATGCCGGTCTTCACCGACACAGCGCTCATTTCCACGAAGATCAGCCGCAACTGCTCGACCGCGCGGGCGCCGCCAACACCGCCGTAACCGACGAAGGCAACCGGCTTGTGGATGAACTCGCCCAGATCGATCGCGTTCTTGAGAACGGCGGTCGGAGCATGATTGTACTCGGCAGCGGTGAAGACATAGCCGTCGAACTCGCGCAGCTTCTTCTTCCAGCGTTCGGCTGTTTCGTTTTCAGCTTCGGTGGCGCTTGCCTCACCGAGAAAAGACATCGGGTAGTCCAGCAGATCGAGGACTTCGACCTCAAGCTCAGGACGGCTCGCAGCAATCTCGGCAATCCACTTTGCGGGATGATCGGCGAAACGACCGATGCGCGTGCTTCCAACGATAACGGCAATCTTTAGCTTACTCATATCCACTCTTTCTCCAATTAAAGACACAAACGGAAAAAGGGCGGCCTCTCAGCCGCCCCTCCAATATCAAATGATCAATCAGCCTGCGTAGGTGACGAGCAGATCCTTGGCGTCGATCTGGTCGCCGGCCTTGACGAGAACTTCGGCAATCGTGCCGTCCTTCTCGGCGTGGATCGCCGTTTCCATCTTCATGGCTTCGATCGACACCAACACGTCGCCGGCGCTGACCGTCTGGCCGGCCGAGACGAAGGCGCGGGAGATGACGCCAGGCATCGGCGCGCCGACATGGGCGGCATTGCCCGGCTCCGCCTTGCGGCGGGCGGCGGCGCCGGTTGCACCATGGGCGCGATCCGGAACCTTGATGCGGCGCGGCTGGCCGTTGAGCTCGAAGAACACCGTGACCATCCCCTGGCTGTCGGTGCCGCTCATCGCCTGGTTGACGATGACGAGCGTCTTGCCCTTCTCGATATCGGCAAACAGCTCCTCGCCGTCGCCAAGACCGTAGAAATAGGCAGGCGTCGGCAGAACCGAGACCGGGCCATAGGTGTCGGATGCCAGCGCGAAGTCGGTGAAGACCTTCGGATACATCAGGTAGGAGGCAAACTCGAAGTCGTTGACCTCGCGCTCCAGCTTGGTTTCGATCGTCTTGCGCTCCGCATCGAGATCGGCGTCTTCGAGCAGCGAGCCCGGACGCACCGTATAGGGGGCGTCGCCCTTCAGCGCCTTCTTCTGCAGCGCTGCCGGCCAGCCAGACGGCGGCTGACCGAGATCGCCCTTCAGCATCGAGACGACGGATTCGGGGAAGGACACGTCCTTGGCCGGATTAACAACATCCTCAACCGTCAGATCCTGGGAGACCATCATCAGCGCCATGTCGCCGACCACCTTGGAGGACGGCGTCACCTTGACGATATCGCCGAACATCTGGTTGGCGTCGGCATAGGCCTGTGCCACCTGGTGCCAGCGGGTCTCGAGGCCGAGCGAGCGGGCCTGTTCCTTGAGATTGGTGAACTGGCCACCCGGCATTTCGTGCAGGTAGACTTCCGAGGCCGGTCCCTTGAGATCGCTTTCGAAGGCCGCGTACTGGTGGCGCACCGCTTCCCAGTAAAAGGAGATGCGGCGGATCCATTCCGGATCGAGACCCGGATCGCGCTCGGAACCACGCAGCGCTTCCACGATCGAGCCGAGGCACGGCTGGGACGTATTGCCCGACAGCGCATCCATGGCCGCATCGACGGCATCGACGCCGGCGTCGACGGCTGCGAGAACGGTCGCGGCCGCAATGCCCGAGGTGTCATGCGTGTGGAAGTGGATCGGCAGGCTGGTCGCCTCGCGCAGCGCCTTGAACAGCACCTTGGCGGCGGCTGGCTTCAACAGGCCCGCCATGTCCTTCAGCGCGATGATATGCGCGCCGGCCTTTTCGAGCTGGACAGCGAGATCCGTATAGTACTTCAGGTCATACTTCGGGCGCGCCGAGTTCAGGATGTCACCGGTATAGCAGATCGCCGCTTCGCAGAGCTTGTTTTCTTCGGCGACCGCATCCATCGACACGCGCATGTTCTCGACCCAGTTCAGGCAGTCGAAGACGCGGAAGAGATCGATACCGCCGGCCGCTGCCTGGCGAACGAAGTATTTGACGACATTGTCAGGATAGTTCTTGTAGCCGACGCCGTTGGCGCCGCGCAGCAGCATCTGGAGAAGCAGGTTGGGCGCTGCCTCGCGGACCTGCGACAGGCGCTCCCACGGATCTTCCGTCAGGAAGCGCATGGAAACGTCGAAGGTGGCGCCGCCCCAGCATTCCAGCGAAAGCAGGTTCGGCAGCGCATGCGCATAGGTGCCGGCGATGCGGGCGATGTCGTAGGTGCGCATGCGGGTCGCCAGCAGCGACTGATGGCCGTCGCGCATCGTCGTGTCGGTCATCAGCACGCGCTTTTCGTTGCGCATCCATTCGCCGAACTTCTTCGGGCCCAGCGTGTCGAGCAGCTGCTTGGTGCCGTCCTTGATCGTCGTGCCGTTGGTGTAGGGCACGACGGGCTCGGCGGCATCCGCCGTCGGGCGCGGTCTGTCCTTGGCCTCTGGGTGGCCGTTGACGGTGACGTCGGCCAGATAAGTCAGGAGCTTCGTCGCGCGGTCCTGACGCTTGACCTGCTGGAAGAGTTCCGGCGTCGTGTCGATGAAGCGGGTGGTGTAGCTGTTATCCTTGAACTTCGGATGCGTGATGATCGCTTCCAGGAAGGTCAGGTTGGTGGCGACGCCGCGGATGCGGAATTCGCGCAGTGCGCGGTCCATGCGCGAAATCGCTTCCGAAGGGCTCGGCGCCCAGGCCGTGACCTTGACCAAGAGCGGATCGTAGTAGCGCGTGATGATCGCGCCCGAATAGGACGTGCCACCATCGAGACGAATGCCGAAGCCGGACGCCGAACGATAGGCGGTGATGCGACCGTAATCCGGGATGAAGTTGTGCTCCGGATCCTCGGTGGTGATGCGGCACTGCAGGGCATGGCCGTTGAGCTTGATATCGGCCTGTGCGGGAACGCCCGATTCCGGGGTGCCGATCGCGAAGCCGTCGAGGATATGGATCTGCGCCTTGACGATATCGATGCCGGTGACGACTTCTGTGACCGTGTGCTCGACCTGGATGCGCGGATTGACTTCGATGAAGTAGAATTTTCCGGTATCGGCGTCCATCAGATATTCGACGGTGCCGGCGCCGACATAGCCAGTGGCCGCCGCGATCTTCAGCGAATAGGCGGCCAACTCCTGGCGCTGCGCTTCACTGAGATAGGGAGCTGGCGCGCGCTCGACGACCTTCTGGTTGCGGCGCTGGATCGAGCAGTCGCGCTCGAAGAGATGCACGACATTGCCGTGGGTGTCGCCGAGAATCTGGCTTTCGACGTGCCGGGCGCGCTCGACGAGCTTTTCGAGATAAACCTCGTCCTTGCCGAAGGCGGCCATCGCCTCGCGCTTGGCTTCGGTGACTTCGCGGGCGAGATCCTTCGGATCGCGAATGGCGCGCATGCCGCGGCCGCCGCCGCCCCAGGAGGCCTTGAGCATGACGGGATAGCCGATCTCGTCGGCCATGCGGGCAACTTCCGCCATATCGTCGGGCAGCGGATCGGTGGCCGGAACGACAGGAACGCCGACCGAGATGGCGAGATTGCGGGCCGCCACCTTGTTGCCGAGCTGGCGCATCGTATCGGCCTTCGGGCCGATGAAGATGATGCCGGCCTTGTCGCAGGCGTCGACGAATTCGGGGCTCTCGGACAACAGGCCGTAACCGGGATGGATGGCATCGGCGCCGGAAAGCTTGGCGACACGGATGACCTCATCGATCGACAGATAGCTTTCGATCGGTCCCAGATCGCGGGCAAGATGCGGGCCGCGGCCGACCTGATAGCTTTCGTCTGCCTTGAAGCGGTGCAGCGCCAGCTTGTCCTCTTCCGCCCATATTGCGACCGTTTTTATTCCGAGCTCGTTGGCTGCGCGGAACACGCGGATGGCAATCTCGGAACGGTTGGCGACAAGTATCTTGGAAATGGGCAATGCAGTCTCCTCACGGCATCGAAACGGGCAATGCTGCACCCGCGAAGAGAAGTCTTAGCGCGCTGTCACGGAAAGTTCAATTTCCTCGACGGCCCTCAAATCGAATTTCTCCGGAACTACATGATGAGTCCATGGCGGAAGGCAACCGCGACTGCGTGTTGCCTGTTCTTGGCTTTAAGCTTGTCTTGCAAGCCGTTCATGTACCAATCGACCGTATGATTGGAAATCTGGAGACGCTTGCCGATCTCGACAGAGGTCAGCCCCTCTGCAAGATATTGCAATATTTCCATTTCCCGGCGCGTCATGCGCGTATCGACCCCGAGAGGGCTTTCAAACAGGGACGACTCTCCGCGAAGATCGAGAAGGCGCCAGAACAGCTTACGCGCAACCGCGTCCAACAGAGATATTTCGACCGGCGACAAGTCTACGGAACGACCGCCGACGCTCATTTTGCCAATAATGCCGCTACGTCCATGGATGGGAAAAGTGTAGCCGTCCTTGAGGCCATGCGAATGAGCGTCCGCCACCATCTGATCCATTCGGCGATAATGAGGGTCTTTTCGGAAAGCGGCCAAACTCTCCCTCCAGCGAAACGGTCTTTGTGCATGCGCGAGATAGCGCACGGCTGGATCGATGAGCACGTACTTCTTCGAGATGTAGACCTGTGGCCACTTCTCCGGCCAATGGCCGACAAGCATCATGCTAGCGAGGTCGTCGGTCTGCTTGGTGTATCGAAGAAGGCCATAATACTGGAAACCATAGGAAGTGACGACGTGGGAAAACTCGCTCAGCACGGTCTCCGGCTTGCGACATTCCTCCAGAACAACAAGGAATTGAATTAACGAATGAATATTCAAAATATGCCCCTGTCAGACTGGGCGTTGTCACTCAGATCGCCGCATTGAAATCCGCCGGCACCTCAACGGTCGCCGATGCAACTGAAAACGTACTTAGGTAATATATTTTATGGTGTGCCAGTCTGAACCTGCAACGCAAGTGATAATTGCGATTATTTCGCCTTTCGCTGAAAAATTTTGGGTGCTTCCTCCTGAAATCGCGGGCGAGTGGCCTCGATTTTCGCCCTTCGAGCGATCCCTGAACGGCCGTTAATCGCCGGTTCAGATAGCTTTTAGTAGCATTGCATCATCTACTATTTCGCAGATGCACAAGAGGTATCGCCGTGTCGTTATTCAAGGTCTATGCAAGAGCGTTGCGCTATCTGGGCGCCTACAAGCTCCGCGTATCCCTGGTCGTTATCGCGAACATCGTTCTAGCCGCGATCACCATCGCCGAGCCCGTACTGTTCGGTCGCATCATCGATGCGATCTCGGGCAAGGGTGATGTGAAGCCTATCCTCTTTATGTGGGCTGCCTTCGCCGTCTTCAATACGATTGCATTCGTTCTGGTCGCTCGTGAGGCGGACCGGCTGGCTCACGGCCGCCGCGCCACATTGCTGACCGAAGCCTTCGGCCGCATCATCTCCATGCCGCTGTCGTGGCATCACCAGCGCGGCACATCCAACGCGCTGCATACGCTGCTGCGCGCCTGTGAAACGCTGTTCGGCCTGTGGCTCGAGTTCATGCGCAATCACCTGGCAACTGCCGTTGCCATCATGATCCTGATCCCCACCGCGATCTCGATGGACCTGCGCCTGTCCGGCGTGCTCGTCGTTCTCGGCATTGCCTACTGGCTGATCGGTCGCCTCGTCATGAGCCGCACCAAGGATGGCCAGGCGTCGGTCGAGAACCACTATCATACGGTTTTCTCGCATGTCAGCGACTCCATCAGCAACGTCTCCGTCCTGCACAGCTACAACCGTATCGAAGCAGAAACCAAGGCGCTGAAGTCCTTTGCCGACCGCCTTCTGCAGGCTCAGTATCCGGTGCTCGACTGGTGGGCCCTGGCGGGTGCGATGAACCGCATGGCATCGACGATCGCCATGATGGTCATCCTCGTCATCGGCACGCTCATGGTCCAGTCCGGCGAGCTGCGCATCGGCGACGTCATTGCCTTCATCGGCTTTGCCAACCTTTTGATCTCGCGTCTCGACCAGATGCGCCAGTTCGCTTCGCAGATCTTCGAAGCACGCTCCAAGCTCGAGGACTTCTACGCTCTCGAAGACTCGGTTCGTGAACGTGAAGAGCCGGCCGGCAATGCCGACATCACCGACGTGAAGGGTGAAGTCGAGTTCCGCAACGTGTCGTTCCGCTTCGGCAATACGGCACAGGGCCTGCACAACGTGTCCTTTACCGCCAAGGCTGGCCAGACGGTTGCGATCGTCGGCCCGACCGGCTCGGGCAAGACCACGATGATCAATCTGCTGCAGCGCGTCTACGACCCCGACAGTGGCCAAATTCTCGTCGACGGCCACGATACGACGAAGATCACCCGCAAGTCGCTACGCCGCTATATCGCGACCGTCTTCCAGGACGCCGGCCTGCTCAACCGTTCGATCAGCGACAATATTCGCCTCGGCCGGGAGAATGCCTCGGATGAAGACATGCGCCGTGCAGCTGAAGCTGCCGCCGCGGCAGACTTCATCGAGACCCGCGAAGACCAGTACGACACCCATGTCGGCGAGCGCGGCAACAAGCTCTCCGGCGGTGAGCGCCAGCGCGTGGCCATCGCCCGTGCCATCCTCAAGGATGCGCCGATCCTGGTACTGGACGAAGCGACGAGCGCGCTCGACGTCGAGACCGAAAACCGCGTGAAGGCTGCGATCGACAATCTGCGTCAGAACCGCACCACCTTCATCATCGCTCACCGTCTGTCGACGGTTCGCGAGGCGGACAAGGTTCTCTTCCTCGACAACGGCCGCGTCGTCGAAGAAGGCAGCTTCGACGAGCTCAGCCAGAGCAACGGCCGCTTCGCCGCCTTGCTGCGCGCCAGCGGTATCCTGACGGACGAAGAAGTCCGCAAGGCACATACGACAGAAGCCGCCTGAGAAATCGCAAGACGAAACAATAAAGCCGGATGGTCCTGCCATCCGGCTTTTTCTATGCAAACAGCACGCGGGAGATGTCGCCTTCGATTGCCGGCGTGCACACGCGTAACCCGTCTAAAGGCATTAGACTAAAGTCATAATCCCAAAGCCGCTCTCTTTAAGGGGGTGTTTTTCTGTCACATTCTTGTCAGGCGAACCGCGACCCGGGGTATGCTTTGAGGAGAGTATGGTCGCGCGCCGCGTTTCACATCGTTCTGCGGAGGACAGAAAATGGCAAATGTCGCAAGCGTCGACGGCGCGAAAGCCGGTCCGATGACGGGCGAGGAGAAGAAGGTTATCTTCGCCTCGTCGCTCGGTACCGTTTTCGAATGGTACGACTTCTATCTCTATGGTTCGCTCGCCACCTATATCGGCGCAACCTATTTCACCCAGTATCCCGAAGCCACCCGCAACATCTTCACGTTGCTGGCCTTTGCTGCCGGCTTCCTGGTGCGCCCGTTCGGCGCGCTTGTCTTCGGTCGCCTCGGCGATCTCGTCGGCCGTAAATACACCTTCCTTGTCACGATCCTGATCATGGGCCTCTCGACCTTCCTGGTCGGTGTCCTGCCCGGTGCAGCGACCATCGGCATCGCCGCCCCGATCATCCTGATCGGCCTGCGCCTGCTGCAGGGTCTGGCGCTTGGTGGCGAATATGGCGGTGCCGCGACATACGTGGCCGAACATGCGCCGAATGGGCGGCGCGGCTACTTCACCTCCTGGATTCAGACCACAGCAACGCTCGGCCTTTTCCTGTCGCTGATCGTCATCGTCGGAGTCCAGTTCATCATGGGCAAGGACGCCTTCGCTGCCTGGGGCTGGCGTATTCCGTTCCTGGTCTCGGTCATCCTTCTCGGCGTCTCCGTCTGGATACGATTGAAGATGAACGAGTCACCTGCGTTCCAGCGCATGAAGGCGGAAGGCAAGGGCTCCAAGGCGCCGCTGACCGAAGCCTTCGGTCAGTGGAAGAACGCCAAGATCGCTCTGATTGCGCTTCTCGGCGCCACGATGGGTCAGGCAGTCGTCTGGTACGGCGGGCAGTTCTACGCCCTGTTCTTCCTGCAGAACGTGCTCAAGGTGGATCTGCAGTCGGCAAACATCATGGTCGCCATTGCCCTCATCCTCGGCACGCCCTTCTTCGTTGTCTTCGGTGGGCTCTCCGACAAGATCGGCCGCAAGCCGATCATCATGGCTGGCCTGTTGATTGCGGCGGTAACTTACAACCCGCTCTTCAAGGCAATGACCTGGACCGCCAACCCTGCACTTGCGGAAGCCCAGGCCTCCGTCCGCGCAATGGTGACGGCCGATCCGGCTGACTGCAAATTCCAGTTCAACCCGACGGGCACATCCAAGTTCACCAGTTCCTGCGACGTGGCGACAGCCTTCCTGACCAAGAACTCGGTGCCTTACGACGTTGTTCCTGGCCCTGCCGGCCAACCGGCAACGGTGAAGATCGGCGATGAGACCATCACCAGCTTCGACGCGGTGGCTGCCGGAGACAAGGCAAAGGGTCTGACAGCAGCCTTCGAAAAGAGCGCAAACATCGCCCTTCATGACGGCGGTTACCCGCTCAACCGCGGCGCCATCAAGGTTCCGGATGCCAAGCTGGACGCCTTCATTGCTGCCAATCCCGAGCTTGCGCTGAACGCAGATGCGATCCGCGCCGGCACCAAGGAAACCATGCCGGCTGACAAGCTGATAGCGGGCAAGCTCCTGACGGCGGATGAAGCCAATGGCGTCACCGATATGGCGGTCTACAACATCGCCGGCGGCGGTACCTTCGCCATGGCGGCCGATCCAGCACGCGTCAACTGGATCGGCACGATCGCCATCCTGTTCGTGCTGGTTCTCTACGTCACGATGGTCTACGGCCCGATCGCGGCCCTGCTGGTCGAACTCTTCCCGACCCGCATCCGCTACACCGGCATGTCGCTGCCCTACCACATCGGCAACGGCTGGTTCGGCGGCTTGCTGCCGGCAACGGCCTTTGCGATGAGTGCGGCCACCGGCGACATCTACTTCGGCCTCTGGTACCCGATCGTCTTCGCGGCCATCACGCTGGTCATCGGCCTGATCTTCCTGCCGGAAACAAAGGACCGAGATATCCACGCCATGGATTGATCATCCCGGATACGACAGACCAGGCCCGGCGCTCGAAAGGCGCCGGGTTTTTTAATGCCGGAAAAAGTCTCTTCGGCTGCGGCCAGCCAGCCGCACCGTCCAGCCGAAATAGAAAGCCGTGGCGGGCATAGGCCGTCGCCAGCATCATCGAAAACCAGCCGCCAAGCGCCAGACCGGCGATGACATCACTCGGGTAATGCGCTCCCACCATCACCCGCGTCATGCCCAGCCACAGAGCGCAGGCAAGAAAAGCGATGCGATAACGCGGAAAGAGCAGTGCGAAGGCTGCGAAGAACGCGCCAATCGTCGTGGCGTGACCCGAAGGGAAGCTTTCGAAGGAATGGCCCGAGAGGGGCGAGAACGAGAAGATACCGTATTCCTGAAAATGTTCCGGTCGCGCCCGCCCGATCAGCCGCTTCAGCAGATTGGCAACCAGCCCGGAAAGCGCAATCGAGGTTAGAAGATAGCCTCCGATACAGCTGATACTAAGAGCCTGAAGGCGGTCACGGGCGGTTGCTGCAATCCGTGACGATGCCCACCCCTGAAACAGCAGGAAGGCGCTGACCACGATGATCCAGTCGGACTTGCCGAAATCCGTCAGCATCAACCCAACACGGCGCATGGCGGCCGGCACGTTTTCTCCACCGACCGGACCATCGAACAGCAGAAGTGAGATAATCACGGCATTGACCGTCACAAACAGACAGGATTGCCAACGCAGGTGTGGCATGCAGCCAGAGCAACGGCGCCTGCGTTTCTCAAGTGACGCGAAGATGGATTTCATGTCTGCCGGCCGTCCGCTTCAGGGTTTATCGATCACCACCGAGACCTAGCAAAGACAGGACACAGATTTTTTACGGCCGCTATAGCAAGCGGCTGAGCCGAGGCGTTGGCCAGTCACCGTCGCGCCCGATCGAAAAGACTAGCCCGAAACGGGCAAACAGGATGGATGTCGCGAAGGCGAGCCATGCCCCGAGCGCCAACCCGGCCGCGACATCGCTCGGATAATGCACGCCGATGATCACCCGCGTCGCACCAAGCCAGAGACCGATACCAATGAAGCCCAGACGGAATCTGGGGAAGAGCAGGGCCAGCGCTACGAACAGCGCGCCGATATTGGCCGAATGTCCTGAAGGGAAGCTTTGATGCAGGAAATCCATGTTGAAAGGGGCAAAGCTGAAGATGCCTTCCTGATCATAGATCAACGGCCGCGCCCGCCCGATCGCGAACTTCAACAGATTGGCGACGATGGCGGTAAACAGCACGGACAGCGCGACATAGGCTGTCATCTGCCCGAAATAGATCAGGCGAAATCGTCGTCGCACCTTCCATAGCCGTCGTCGAACGAGATAGGCAGTGGCAAAGACGGTGCAGAGACCGCAGAGGATCCAGACCAATCTGCCGATGTCGGTCACATCGCCGGCAATCGAGATCAGCGGTGGCGCAAGCCCCTTGGCTGCTTGTCCGAGCGGACGGTCGAACACGAAGAAGGCAATGGCAATGGCATTGATCGCGGAAAACGCGAAGCCTTTCCAGGGAACCCGCCGATGGACGGTGCGGCGCGCCTGATAGCGCCTTCTCAAATAGGCCCAGAAACTCAGCCTGTCATCGGCGCTCTCGCTCATTCCACTCCCGATCTCTTCTCAATCAGGAGGGAGATAGGGGCTGCAACAAGCCCCTTCAATGCAAAGGCCCTCAGCATCCTCAGATGCGAAGGGCCTGAAACGTGTTTCACGTGAAATATCAGGCAGAAAGCGCCTTGAACTCTGTGAGGATCGCCTCGCCCATTTCCACGGTTCCGACCTTCTTGGCGCCATCGGCCATGATGTCGGCGGTGCGGATACCCTTGTCGAGAACGTTGGCGATCGCCTTCTCGAGGTTGTCGGCTTCCGTGACCATGCCGAAGGAGTAGCGCAGGCACATGGCGAACGAAGCGATCATGGCGATCGGATTGGCGATACCCTGGCCGGCGATGTCAGGTGCCGAACCGTGTACCGGCTCGTAGAGCGCCTTGCGCTTGCCGGTCTTGCCATCAGGCGCGCCGAGCGAAGCGGACGGCAGCATGCCGAGCGAACCCGTGAGCATGGCAGCGACGTCAGACAGCATGTCGCCGAACAGGTTGTCAGTGACGATGACGTCGAACTGCTTCGGCGCGCGCACCAGCTGCATGCCGCCGGCATCCGCCAGCATGTGCTCGAGCTTGACGTCGGAATACTTGTCCTTGTGCGTCGCGGTGACGACCTGGTTCCACAGAACGCCCGACTTCATGACGTTGCGCTTTTCCATCGAGCAGACGCGATTCTGGCGCGTGCGGGCCATTTCGAAGGCTACCGCCGAAATACGCTCAATCTCGTAGGTGTCGTAAACCTGCGTGTCGATGGCGCGCTTCTGACCATTGCCGAGATCGGTGATGGTCTTCGGTTCGCCGAAATAGACGCCGCCGGTCAGTTCGCGGATGATCAGGATATCAAGGCCTTCGACCAGCTCCGGCTTCAGCGACGAGGCATTTGCCAGCGCCGGATAGCAGATGGCAGGGCGCAGGTTGGCGAAGAGTTCGAGATCCTTGCGCAGGCGCAGCAGACCGGCTTCCGGGCGCACTTCATAGGGAACGTCATCCCACTTCGGGCCGCCGACGGCGCCGAACAGGACCGCATCGGCGGCAAGCGCCTTTGCCATGTCGGCTTCCGAGATCGCCGCGCCGTGGGCGTCGTAGGCGCTGCCGCCGACGAGACCTTCGTCGGTGACGAAACCGGCTTTCATCTCCTCATTCATATAGGCAATGATCTTGCGGACCTCGCCCATCGCTTCAGGACCGATGCCGTCACCCGGCAGCAGGAAAAGATTGCGCGTCGTCATGAAACCCTCCGGGAAAAACAAGTTGCGGCTTATTAGCCCTCGGGATCAGGCATTTCAAGCGAGTTAGAGGCCGATTCGGTACGGTTGGCCACCACTTGCCATCAATCTCGATTGAGTTGACCACGGTATCTCCTTGAGCAACAAGAAGGCATCGTGACCGCTATCCGGAAATCATCAATGCCTGCCTCCCCGCTTCATCTCGACACCCCACTCTTTCGGACGTCCACCGCATACAGCGCCAGCAACAGACCGCTCTGGCTGAAGCTCGACGCGGTGCAGCCATCGGGAAGCTTCAAGCTGCGCGGCGTCGGCAGGCTCTGCCAGCATGAGGTGGAAAACGGCGCTAGGGAGATCTTCTGCGCCTCCGGTGGCAATGCCGGCATCGCTGCCGCCTATGCCGGCCGCGCGCTCGGCATACCCGTCACCATCGTCGTGCCGCAAACAACCTCGGAAGACGTGCGCCAATCGATCGCCGCCACCGGCGCAACCGTTCTCGTCCACGGTTCGGTCTTCGACGAGGCCAACGCACATGCCATCCGTCTCGCCGGAGAACGCAAGGCCGCCTACGTGCACCCCTTCGACCACCCCCTTCTATGGGAAGGTCACGGCACGCTCATTGACGAAGTCGTCGCCAAAGGAGCTGACTTCGATTGCGTGATCGCCAGCGTCGGCGGTGGCGGCCTGCTGGCTGGAATTGTTGCTGGCCTCAAGCGAAACGGGCTGTCGCATGTGCCTGTCATCGCGGTCGAAACCGAAGGCGCAGCATCATTTCATGCAAGTATCGTGGCAGGAGAGCGCATCACCCTACCCGCCATCACCTCGATCGCCACGTCGCTCGGCGCGCGACAAGTCGCCCAGCACGTCTTCGACCTGCCGAAGGAGCACCCGATCGAAACCGTGACGGTGACGGATGCCGAGGCGGTGTCCGCCTGCCTGAAATTCGCCGATGCCTATCGCATTCTGGTCGAACCCGCCTGCGGCGCGGCCTTGGCGGTCGCCGACGTGCACCCCGATCTTCTCGCGCGCTTCAAAAATCCCCTCATCGAGGTTTGCGGCGGCATTGGCGTGTCGCTGGAAAAACTGAAAGCATGGAAAGAGCGGCTGCTCTAGCCAAAGAAAAAGCCGGGCTGAGACCCGGCTTTTTCATGCATTGTTTCAGAGGCTTACGCAGCCCATGGATGCGATGCCGCGTTCGACTTTTCGAAGCTGTCGATCGCCTTGCCCTTCTCCATTGTCAGACCGATATCGTCGAGACCGTTCAGCAGGCAGTGGCGCTTGAACTCGTCCAGATCGAACTTGATCATGCCGCCATCCGGACCGGTGATCTCCATGTTTTCCAGATCAACCGTAAGGATCGCATTGGAGCCACGCGAAGCGTCGTCCATCAGCTTGTCGAGATTTTCCGGGCTGACCTTGATCGGCAGAATGCCGTTCTTGAAACAGTTGTTGTAGAAGATATCGGCGAAGCTCGTGGAAATGACGCAACGGATGCCGAAATCGAGAAGCGCCCACGGCGCATGTTCGCGCGAGGAGCCGCAGCCGAAATTGTCGCCGGCAACGAGGATCTTGGCATTCTGGTAGGCCGGCTTGTTGAGAACGAAATCTTCGTTCGGCGAGCCGTCTTCATTGTAACGGGCTTCCGCGAAGAGGCCCTTGCCAAGGCCGGTGCGCTTGATCGTCTTCAGGTAATCCTTCGGAATGATCATGTCGGTGTCGATGTTGACGACCGGCAGAGGGGCAGCGACGCCCGTCAGCTTTACGAATTTATCCATGGCCTGGCCTCCAATTTCAGCAGACGTAGTGTGTTGATCAGCGTTTAGTCCAGTTTTCCGCCAAAATGAAGGAAAATTTGCGCCATGGCGCTGGCCTCGCGGATTCGGCGAAGCCAGCCCTATGCGTCATTTCGTCTTGGCCGGCGCATTCATTGCCCAGCTGACGCCGAACGGATCGCGCAGCTGGCCATAGCGGTCGCCCCAGAACATCAGCTCGACAGGCATGACGACCTCCGCACCGGCAGCAACTGCCCGATCCCACCAGAAATCGATGTCGTCGACGATGAGCTGCAGCGAGAAGCCCTGATGCTTCTGGAACGGATGCCCGTGTTCGGGGTAGGCATCGCTCAGCATGAGCGAGCTGCCGTTTATATAGAGATGAACATGCATCGTCCGTCCGTTTTCATCAACGGGAACGACATAGGCTTCTTCGGCACCGAAAGCCTGCTTGTAGAATTCCGCAGCCTTCAGGGCGCCATCGACCGTGATGTAAGGCAGAAGGCTGTTCTTCACAGGCGGCAACGTCATTTTGCTCGTCTGGGTATCGGTATCCATGCTTGTCCTCCATTCGCTTGGGTTTTGAAGCAGACAAAATGCCTTGCTGCTTCAAGGACGCAGGAGAATGGCGCAAGCCGACAGCTTCGGAAAAATTTAATGCAGGGCCGATGTTGATCAGAGATCGATGATCGTGCCGCGCCCGTCGTTCCAGATGCGCATGGTTTCGCCGGAGCGAGGCTTTGCCTTAGCCGTAGCGCGGATCGGTGCCGGTTTCATCTTCATCGAAAGCGCGCGGCCAACCATAAGCACCGTCAGGATGCCGCCGACGGCGAGCGTCACCGAAAAGGTGAGAAGCGCCAGTGCAACAAAGGCGGTGATGCCTGCGAGCAAGAGGAAGATGGCACGGATATTCTGCATGGGTTTAAAACCTTTCTTCGGAAAGGAATGTGGTCCTTCATTTCCTTCTCTGCAAGATGAGCATGGCTTTTTGTTGTCTTGCCAGCTGTCACAAAGCTTGGCACACATTCGTGATGAGCCAAGATCCCCTGACCCGTTCAATGAGTTTGCGGCGCTCGGTGCTGAGCGTTCCAGCCATCAATTCTCGCGCACTTGAAAAGAGCCGCCTGCTGGACTGCGACGCCGTGATCTTCGATCTCGAGGATTCCGTGGCACCTGAACGGAAAGCCGAGGCACGGGAAAATCTGGCCGCCTTCTTCGCCGGCGCGCCGCTTCAGGGCAAGGAGCGCATCATCCGCGTCAATGCGCTTTCCTCCAACTTCGGCCGTGCCGATATGGAGCTGGTTGCCGCGCTCGAGCCGGATGCGGTGCTGCTGCCAAAGGTGGACGAGCCACAGCATGTCATGACGGTCAGCGATTTCCTCGCCGATGCCGATGCCCCCGAAACCCTCCGCATATGGGCGATGATCGAGACGCCGCGCGGCATACTGAACGCCGCAGCAATCGCCGAAGCGGGACGAACCGCGGGCTCAAGGCTGGATTGTTTCGTCGTGGGCCTTAACGACCTGCGCAAGGAAACAGGGGTACTGCCGCAGCCGGGCCGCACCTATCTCGTGCCGTGGCTGATGCAGGTCATCCTTGCCGTGCGCGCTTACGGCCTCGACGCGATTGACAGCGTCTTCAACGATTTCAAGGATGCAGCTGCCTTCGACGCCGAATGCGCCGAGGCCCGCGCCATGGGGTTTGACGGAAAAATGCTGATCCACCCGGCGCAGATCGAGGCGGCAAACCGCCATTTCGGTCCGGACGCATCAGCCGTCGCCGAGGCGGAAGCGATCATTGCCGCCTTCGCTGATCCGGCCACCGATGGGCTCAATGTCATCGACGCCAATGGCCGGATGATCGAGCGGCTGCATCTTGTCCAGGCCGAAAGTCTGGTTCATAAAGCCCGCCTGATCGCAGAGCGCCAAACGGCGAAATGAAAGACGATTTTATGAAGCTTTACCGCCTTCTGACCGGCCAGGACGATGCCGCGTTCTGCCATCGCGTGACCGATGCCCTCAACAAGGGCTGGGTTCTGCACGGATCGCCCTCGCTCACCTTCAATGCGCAAACCGGCCAGGTCATGGCTGGCCAGGCAATCGTCAAAGACGTTGAAGGCAAGGACTATCACCCGGATATGAAACTCTCCGAGCAATAAGGTAAAGCCTACCGCTCGGCGGCTTCCTCGGCACTTTCCTCGATCCGCTCCATGTCGTCGTCGCTGAGGCCGAAATGGTGGCCGATCTCGTGGATCAGAACATGGGTGATGATATCGCCCAGCGTTTCGTCGTTTTCGGCCCAGTAATCGAGGATCGGGCGCCTGTAGAGGCGGATACGGTTCGGCAATTCGCCGGTTTCCATGGTGAAACGTTCCGAAATCCCGCGCCCTTCGAAAAGCCCGAGCAGGTCGAACGGCGTTTCCAGCGCCATGTCCTCGAACACGTCGTCATCAGGAAAGTCTTCGATCTCGATCGTCAGATTGGTGGTCAGCGCACGAAATTCGTCCGGCAGATGGCTGTAAGCTTCCATCGCCAGAGACTCGAAAGTGCTGATCGTCGGAGCGTGGCGGTCCTGCCAATTATCGCTCTGGTCTATGCGGGCCATAAAAATTCCCTTCCTTTGCGGCCCATATAGAACCTTTACGCACGATTTTCGAGAGCGGAATCAAAGGCAGGAATAAATTCACATCATATGGCTGTTGACTCTTCGGCCGACCTTTGGAATCTATAGGAACATAACAGGAACATTAGAAAGTTGGAGAACGTCATGGCACAGCCGGCCGTGACGCGCGAGCGTCTTTTTGCGCTCCGCGAAACCATTGCAAAGCTTGAAGGAAAACCGATACCGGCCCTGGCTGCAGCGGAAGGCGAAGCCTTGGCTGAAGCCGGTTTCAAGGAAGAAAAATCCGAAAACACGCTTCGTCTTTCGATTGGAATACCTGATATCGACGACGCCTTGGAAGGAGGCGTACCGCGCGACGGCCTGACCGAAGTCCGTACCCGGTTGTTGCGCAATGCAGGTGCAAGCAGCGGGTTCGTTCTGGCGCTCGCTGCCATGCTGCAGCGACAGGATGAGGAGGAAGGACGAGGCAAACTACCGATCCTTTGGATCGCGGATACGGTGGCCTCGATCGAGGCGGGACGCCCCTACGCCGTCGGACTGCAGGATTTCGGCCTGGAGCCTCGGCTATTTCTGCATGCGACACCGCGCAAATTGGAAGATGCGCTGTGGCTCGCGGAAGCCGCCGTTGCCAGCGGTGTGTTTCCTGCCACCATTCTAGAGGTTCGCGGCAATCCGAAGCCCTTTGGACTGACCGAAAGCCGGCGACTCAACCTGCGGACAAAGTCCTCCGGGCGCCCGCTTTTCCTGTTGCGGCAAGCGGGAGAGGAAGAGGCAAGCAGCGCCATTTTCCGCTTCCTGGCCGAACCCGCGTCAACCCGGGCGCGGCCAATGCCGGATGGCTCGATGCTGGGCGGCAGCATCGGCAATCCGATCTTTCGCCTCACCCTGGAGAAGAGCCGCAATCCGGCTCCGCTCTCCGTTCTTCTGGAGTGGAACCCCCATGACCGCCGGTTTTTCCCTGTCCGCCCATCAGCCGACACTCGCGTTCCAACCAAGCGCGCAGCGCATTCTGGCGCTGAACTTCCCGCATCTGCCGACCGACCGGATATCAAGAAAAAGATGGGGGCTTTCCTGGCGTCTGCATGATCGTCCTAAGGCTCCACCCATCGTCTGCTCCGGCCGCTACGCCAATAGCATGCGGCTGACGGCGCTCGACGAAGCCGCGGAAGCGATCAACCTTCGTAAGAGCATGGGCGTTGCCGAAGCCCGCGCCATCTTCCCGACGCTCGAAGTAATCGAAGAAGATCCTGCCGCCGACCTGCGCCTTCTTGAAGGCATCGCCGATTGGTGCGATCGCTATACGCCACTCGTCGCACTCGACGGCAAGGATGGCCTGTTTCTCGATATTACCGGCTGCTCCCATCTGTTCGGTGGCGAGAAGGCTCTCCTCAAGGATATTCTATCGCGGCTCCTTCAAATGGGACTCGACGTCCGCGGCGCCATCACCTCCTCGCCCGGCCTCTCCTGGGCCGTCAGTCGCTTCGGTCAGGGTGGCGTCATTGATGAAATAGAGGCTGAGCGTGTAGTCGCCCCTCTCCCCGTCACAGCACTGCGCCTTGCCGACGATACCGTCGCCTTGCTCCGAAAAATGGGTTTGAAATATGTCGGCGACCTCATGGAAACACCACGTGCGCCGCTTGCGCGCCGTTTTGGAGCAACAGTGCTTCTTCGGCTAGATCAGGCTCTAGGCACGGACGAGGAACCAATTTCGCCACGCCTGCCGGTCGCCAGCCTCTCGGCCGAACGCCGGTTGATGGAGCCGATCGGCGCGGAAGAAGATATTCTCGCGCTTACCGATCAGATCGCTTTGGCACTGAAACCGTCGCTGGAGGCTCGTGGCGCTGGCGGACGCATTTTCGAACTTGTCCTGTTCCGTGTCGATGGTCGAGTTTTCCGAATCTCCGCCGGCACAGCCCAGCCGCTGCGTGAACCCAGGCGCATCGCTGCCCTTTTCACAGAACGTTTGCAGGCTGTATATGACGATCTTGATGCCGGCTATGGATTTGAAATCCTGCGCCTCAATGTCCTGCGCTACGAAGCCTTCGATACGACGCAAAGCGATTTCGAAGGACACAAGCAGAAGTATGCATCGCTGGCCGCCTTTGTCGATCGCGTCTCCGCAAGGCTTGGCGCCGACTGTCTTCAATCCTTCCAGCTGCGCGAAAGCCATCTGCCAGAAAGGGCGGTTCTTGCCGTTCCCGCCATCGACGCCTTGTCTGCGTCAAAGGCCAGGAAAGGGAATCCTCCCCCGTCACGCAACGAAAGACCCGTCCGCCTCCTGGAAAGGCCGGAGCCAGTGGACGCCTTTGCCATTGACGTACCGGATGGCGCGCCCGCCAATTTTCACTGGCGTCGTATGCGCCACCATATCGTCAAAAGCGAAGGACCGGAGCGTCTCACCATGGAATGGTGGATCGACGGCAGCGATACCGCGCCCCGCGACTATTTCCGTGTAGAGGACGATCAGGGACACCGCTTCTGGATCTATCGTAAGGGCCTTTACGGCCATGACGAGAGGCAGAGTTGGTACATGCATGGAATGTTCGCATGACACCCGTCTTCTTCGAGATCGGCGCCAAGACGAACTTTTCCTTTCTGGAAGGGGCATCCAGGCCTGAAGAGATGGTACTGCAGGCCGCGATCCTGAGGCTGGGAGGCATAGGCATTGCCGATCGCAACTCGGTAGCCGGCGTCGTCAGGGCGCATGCCCAGGCAAAAGTACTCAGAAAGAAGTTCGAGAGAAAGGAGCAAGGACTTCTGGAAAAGGACGAGAAGCCTGAAGACATCCTCGACCCGGTCGTTCTCCAGCCTGGCGCTCGGCTCGTCTTCTCGGATGGCACGCCTGACATTCTGGCCTACCCGCAGAACCGGGAAGGCTGGGCGCATCTATGCCGATTGCTGAGCGCCGGCAACCTGCGCACGGAGAAGGGAAACTGCATCCTGTGGGAGGTGGATCTTGTGGAATGGGGTGACCAGATGATGCTGGCCCTCGTTCCTGACCCGTCCATTGCCGATGATCCCCTTCGTCTGCAGGCATTCGAAACTTGTCTCGAGCGTCTGCGCGGCAGGTTCCGTGACAAGCTCTATATGACGTTGACGCCAGCCTATGACGGCCGCGACAAGCGTATGTTCTCGGTGCTTGCCATGCTCGCCACCCGCAACCGCGTGCCTCTTATCGCCACCAATCAGCCGCTCTATCACGAGACCGCCCGCCGCCCCCTATCCGATGTCGTCACCTCGATACGCGAACATGTCCCAATCCCCGAAGCCGGTTTTCTACTGGCGCCGAATGCAGAACGCTATCTCAAGGACGGGGTCGAGATGGCACGGCTTTTCAGGGATTATCCCGAAGCCATGGCCAATACGGAAAAATTCTTTGCCAGGCTGTCGTTCCGTCTCGACGATCTGGAGCACAACTACCCCGATGAAAACGACGAGGGCGAGACCCCTTATGAAACGCTTGACCGCCTGACCAGAGCCGGCGCCGCTAAGCGCTTCCCTGGCGGGATCAAATCGAATGTCCAGAAGCAGATCGATTCCGAACTCGGCCTCATCAAGGAGAAGAGATACGCCCCCTACTTCCTGACGGTTCACAGGATCATCATGCATGCCCGATACGAGCTCGGCATCCTCTGCCAGGGGCGCGGCTCGGCAGCCAATTCGATCATTTGCTACTGCCTTGAGATCACTGAGGTGAATCCGGAGAAAAGCACGCTTCTGTTCGATCGTTTCATGTCCACCGACCGCGACGAGCCGCCTGATATCGATGTCGATTTCGAGCATGATCGACGCGAGGAGGTCATCCAGCATATCTACAACCGATATGGCAAGGAACATGCGTGCCTGACAGCCGCGGTCACCAGCTATCGGGCGCGTTCGGCCGGGCGCGAGGTCTCCAAGGCGTTCGGCCTGTCGGAGGATATACAGTCGGCGATCGGTAGTCTGGTCTGGGGTTGGTCAGAAGACACGCTGTCTGAGCGGGAAGCCAAGGCCGCCGGCCTCAATACGAAAGATCCCATCACCAACAATGTCCTGAAATATGCGTCCGAGCTTCTGAACTTCCCCCGCCACCTCACCCAGCATGTCGGCGGCTTCGTCATTACAAGGGACCGCCTCGACGAGGTCGTGCCCATCATGAACACGGCCATGGCGGGTCGCTACATGATCGAGTGGGATAAGGACGATCTCGACAATCTGAAGATCCTCAAGGTGGATGTCCTGGCGCTCGGAATGCTGACATGCCTGCGCAAGGCCTTCGATCTTCTATTACTGCACTACGACGTGAAGAAGACGCTGGCTGATCTTGGTAACGACACGCATGAGGACGAAAAGCCGGTCTACGACATGATGTGCCGGGCCGACACGCTGGGCGTCTTCCAGATCGAAAGCCGGGCACAGATGAGCATGCTGCCACGTCTGCGACCAAGGCGGTTTTACGACCTCGTCATCGAAGTTGCCATCGTGAGACCTGGCCCCATCCAGGGCGACATGGTCCATCCCTACTTGAAGCGCAGGGAACAAGAGGAGCGGAAGATTCCGATCGAATATCCAAGCGAAGAGCTGAAGGATGTCCTGAAGCGAACCCTTGGCGTGCCACTCTTTCAAGAGCAAGCGATGCAGATCGCCATTACCGCAGCAGGCTTCAAGCCTGCCGAAGCTGACCAGCTGCGCCGCGCCATGGCGACCTTCAAACGAACCGGCACCATCGGCAATTTCGAAAGGCGCTTCATCGACGGCATGGTATCAAGAGACATTTACACTGCCGAGTTTGCCAAACAGTGCTTCAACCAGATCAAGGGTTTCGGCGAATACGGCTTCCCCGAAAGCCATGCGGAGTCCTTCGCCCTGCTCGTCTATGCCTCCTCTTGGGTCAAGGCCTACTATCCCGACGTCTTCTGCGCGGCCATGCTCAACTCGCAGCCGATGGGATTTTATGCGCCGGCGCAATTGGTTCGCGATGCCCGGGAACACGGCGTGGATATCCGCGAGGTCGACGTCAACAGTTCGGATTGGGACTGCCTGCTGGAGAAAGGACATTTCGACAGCCGCCGCATCGATTTTCGCCATCGCGAGATGAGCGACATCATCAAGGCGAAACGCGCTGTACGCCTTGGCTTTCGCCAGGTCAAGGGACTGTCCGAGACAACAATCAAGGAAAGGTTGGTAGCGAACCGGGGAAGCGGCTACACCTCCATCCGAGATCTCTGGCTGCGATCCGGCCTCGACAAGCCTGACATCGAGCGTCTGGCGGACGCGGATGCCTTTAACAGTATCGGCCTCTCCCGGCGCGAAGCGCTCTGGGCGGTACGAGCGCTCGACGTAAAAAGCGCGGCGGAGCGGTTGCCGCTGTTCGATCAGGTATCGCATCTCGATCTGCAGGTCGAGCCGCAGACCAAGCTACCGCAAATGCTGCAAGGAGAGCAGGTGGTCGAGGACTATCGATACCTGTCCCTGTCGCTCAAGGCGCACCCCGTTTCCTTCCTGCGCGACGAGCTTCGCAGCATCGGCATTACCCGTAATGTCGATCTGCTCAAGGTGGCGAACGGCGCATGGGTCACCATTGCAGGCCTCGTGCTGGTGCGCCAGCGACCGGGCTCGGCCGAGGGTGTCATATTCATGACGCTGGAGGACGAAACAGGAGTTGCCAACGCCATCGTCTGGCCGAAATCCTTCGAGAAATACCGAGCCATTGTCATGGGGGCCCGGCTGGTCAAGATCCGGGGAAAGCTGCAGAGCCAGAACGGCGTGATCCACACCGTGGTCGACCACATCGAAGACATGACGCCTGCGCTCGGGCTTTTGCAGAAGGAGGCACAAAGGTTTGGCGTCTGTGATCGCTCCGACGAAGCACTGAGACCAACGGCGGACCCACGGGAACGTAAGCTGGCCGACCATGTGGAGAAGACAGTGAGAGAAAAACGTATGCTGTCGCAGGAGCACCAAAGACCCAGTTCGGGCACTGCCGAAGTCATGCCGAAGGGCCGTAATTTTCATTGATTTTCAATATCGAACGGCCTCGGACTTCGACGGAGTCTAAGGAATAGCACGATCTAGTCCGCTGAAATCCGATGCTAAACTCGAACAGCTCGCTCGCTCCGATGTGTGAATTTTTCTTGACAACCAACGTCTTCTTTTGCAGAAAAGCAGATAGTGAATGTCATGTTTGGAATGACGACGTGCTTGTCTGCAGCTGTAACTACATAACGGATCACGAAATCCGGGAAGTCATCAACGAGCTTCTCGATCAGGACTGTTGGCAGCTGATCGTGCCTGCGAAGGTCTATCACGCGATGGAAAAACGGGGCCGTTGCTGCGGTTGCTTCCCGAACGTCGTCGACATCATCATTCAAACGACAGAAGAATATCACGCTCGTCACCACTCGACGGAAGCGGAAATATTTGATTTCATGTCTCGCCTCAGAAACTTCCATGAAGAAAACAGGAGAGCGGACATTGAAAGGCGACAAAAAAGTCATCGAGCGGCTTAACGAGGCCCTCTTTCTCGAGCTCGGCGCAGTCAATCAATACTGGGTTCATTATCGACTCCTTGAAGATTGGGGCTACACGAAGCTCGCTAAGAAGGAGCGCGCGGAATCCATCGAAGAGATGCATCACGCCGACCGCCTAGTCGCACGCATCATCTTCCTTGAAGGGCACCCCAACCTGCAAACGCTCGCACCTCTGCGCATCGGACAGAACGTAAAGGAAGTTCTGGAATCCGACCTTGCCGGCGAGTACGACGCCCGCACTGCCTACAAGAAGTCGCGCGACATCTGTCATGAGGCCGGCGACTACGTTTCTATGAAACTGTTTGAAGAACTGCTCGCCGACGAAGAAGGTCATATCGACTTCCTCGAGACCCAGCTCGAACTCCTCGGCAAGATTGGCGAAGCGAAATACGGCCAGCTTAACGCCGATTCCGCCAACGAGGCGGAATAATACGTCACAACATGGTTCTGGCCGCTTCCGCGGCCAGAGCTACTCTGCGGCGCTCAACCCCGCCAGATGCCGGAATTCGCTGACCACCTGATCGTAGACCTGACGCTTGAAAGGGACGATGAGATCAGGCAGCGCTTCCATGGGCTTCCATTCCCACGCATCGAATTCCGCCGCATGGCCGCCCGGCGGAGGATTGATCGCGATCTCGCTCTCATCTCCCTCAAAGCGAAATGCGAACCAACGCTGGGTCTGGCCGCGAAACTTTCCCTTCAAGCCTATTCCGACCAGATGCGCAGGCAGATCATAATTGATCCAATCTTTCGCCTCGGCAAGTAGCGTGACGGTCCGAATGCCCGTTTCCTCGTAGACCTCACGATACGCTGCATCGATCGGCTCCTCGCCCTTGTCGATACCGCCCTGCGGCATCTGCCAGAGTTGCGGCGATCCGTCATACTCCGAGTTCTCCTCGGGTATCCGCCGCCCCGCCCACACGAGACCACTACGATTGAGGATCATGACACCGACGCATGGGCGATAGGGAAGATCTTCTGGCTTTACGATACGGTTGCTCATCGAATGTCTCGGTTCACGGTTTCTTGGGATCATTGACCAGCGCCGAGACGCCGACGATCTCGATGCCCCGCATCGCCGCTTCTTCGGTCCACTGCGAAATGGCATCGATGCTCTCGTCGAAGGCCGATGCGACGCCAATCGCCTGACCGTTGCGTTTCGCCACCCGCTCAAGCTCGTCCAGTTTCTGCAGAATTGCGTTCACATCGAGCTGCTTGTCCAGCTGAACATCGGCAAGTGCGTAAGGCAGCTCCGTTCCCTTCGCGAGAACGGCGGTCTTTGACTGCGCAGACGTCCCGTCATCGAGGAACAACAGCCCGCGCTTGCTCATGTCGCGCATCACCGGCTCCATCGCATTGACGTCAGAGAGGAAGCGCGCGCCCTGGTAGTTCATGATGCCGGTGTAATTGGTAATCCCGCCCATCGCCTCGTGAAGACTGTCGAGATTCTTGGCGACGGATTTCGAGGTCAGGAGCGTGCCGGGGCCAGGATCATTCGCCGGATAACCGAAGGGTTCGAATGGGACTTGCAACAATATTTCGTGGCCACCGCGGCGGGCATCCTGCATCCATCGCTGCAGGCTGTTGCCGCTTGCGGCGAAGGCAAAGGTCACTTCCTCGGGCAGCTTCTGGATCGCGCGCTGCGTACCGGTCTGGCTGAGGCCAAGGCCGCTGACGACAATCGCAATCTTGGTTCCGTGCGCACCGGACCACGGCCGAGCATACTGGTCCATTGGTCGCCGTCCATCCGGCCCGACAATCGGCAGCCGTCCCTGAGGCGTATCTTCCAGCAGGGCATCATTCGGAATGGCCGCCATCCGCGGGTCTTGTCCGATCTGCGTCGCATCGACCAGAACCGGCCCGTCGCCCTCCCGGCTCTTGGGACTGTATTTGGTCACGACCGAACCATCACCGGCGATCATCTGTTCGACATTGGCACCGGATTGCGGACCCGATCGCGTCACGCCGCCGGCGTCCGCCGGCGTCTGAGGTTCGTCGGTCTTCTGTGCGGTCTCGGTAGGCACCGGAGAAGTCTTTTCCTTCGGCTCTTCCTGCTTCAGCCCATCGTCGCGCAGGGCCGTATAGAATGAGAAGCCACCGACAAGGATAAGGCAGAGGCCAGCAGCGATTCGACCCATGCGCAACACGCCCGGCCGCTTGCGTCCGCTTTTCTGATTCTGTCCCAACGGTGCGTGTAGGTCGGTCCTCAACGTTCTTTCCTGGATTCGGGCATCAGGGCAGCAAAAAGGCGTCAGGCCGGACAAAATCCGGCCTGACGCCTTGTCTCATTGGTTACTTTGCGCTGACGGCCTTATCAGGATTCGGCGGGAAGGACGGGTCGGTCTTCTTCCCACGCAAAAGGTCAAGCGCGTAGTTCAACTGCACGTCGTCCTTCGGATCCGGCGGCACGTAAGCGACAGAACCGGAGCCTTCGTCCGTTTCGCTCTGGCCCTTGATGTGGCCACGCAGGCTGGATTCGCCTTCGGTCACCATCTTGCCCTTGAGATCGTCCGGCAAGGGTTCTTCGACCTTGATGTCAGGCGTGATCCCGGTTCCCTGGATCGAACGACCCGACGGCGTGTAGTAGAGAGCCGTCGTCAGACGAAGGGCGCCGTTTTCGCCGAGCGGGATGATCGTCTGTACAGATCCCTTACCAAAGGAGCGCGTACCCAGGATAGTAGCACGGCGCAGATCCTGCAGAGCGCCAGCGACGATTTCGGAAGCCGAAGCCGAGCCGCCGTTGATCAGAACGATCACAGGCTTGCCGTCCGTCAGGTCACCCGGGCCTGCGTTCCAGCGACGTGTCTCGTCGGCATTGCGGCCGCGGGTGGACACCACCTCGCCACGCTCGAGAAGCGCGTCGGAAACCTGAATTGCCTGGTCGAGCAGGCCGCCCGGATTCAGACGAAGGTCAAGGACATACCCCTTGAGCTTGTCAGCCGGAACGGTCTTCTTGATCTTCTCGATCGCCTTTTCCAGGTCGGGATAGGTCTTGTCCGTGAAGGAAATGACGCGGAGATAGCCGACATCATCCTCGACACGCGACTTAACGGCCTGCACGGCGACGATGTCGCGCACGATCGTCAGCTCGATC
This sequence comes from Rhizobium sp. S96, assembly GCF_030382195.1. Classification (NCBI taxonomy): domain Bacteria; kingdom Pseudomonadati; phylum Pseudomonadota; class Alphaproteobacteria; order Hyphomicrobiales; family Rhizobiaceae; genus Rhizobium; species Rhizobium sp. S96. Next base: position 146,829 of record NZ_JAUDRY010000010.1, on the reverse strand, counting down.
GGCTTGTCCGCGCCCTTGCGGATGAGCGTTAGCTTGATCGGCGTATTGATCGGGCCACGCATCTTCTCGACAGCGTCTTCGAGCTTCAGGCCGCGAACAGACTGGCCGTCAATCTCCGAGATGTAGTCGCCGGCGAGAACGCCAGCCTTCGCAGCCGGTGTATCGTCGATCGGGGTAATAACCTTGACGAGCTCGTCTTCCATGGTGACTTCGATGCCGAGGCCGCCGAACTCACCCTTGGTCTGGGTCTGCATGTCGGCGGCGTCCTTGGCATTCATGTAGCTTGAATGCGGATCCAGCGAAGACAGCATACCGTTGATGGCATTTTCGATCAGCTTGTCTTCGGCAGGCGGCGTCACATACTGGGCACGGACACGTTCGAAGACATCACCGAAAACGGAAAGCTCCTTGTAGGTGGACGCTCCCGCAGCCTCCGCAGGCGCCCCCGCGGAGTAAATAACGCTCATGGCCGTCGCACCCATCAATGCGCCAACCAGAACAAGAGAAGCCCTACGAATCATTGCGTGCCTTTCCAGTGTCTTTGGCGGTCCACCACGGTCGGGAATCGACCGGTTTACCGTCCTTTCGAAATTCAATGTAAAGCGTTGGGCGGTTTGTTTCCAGCGCCAATGCAGTCGCACTTGCCACTCTTTTTGCGCCCATCGTCGCCAGCGGTTCACCCGAGAAAACGAACTTTCCCTGGCGCGTGCTGATTGTCTCCATTCCAGAGAGAACGAGGTGATAACCGTCGCCAGCATCAAGGATGATCATCTGGCCGTAGCTGCGAAACGCGCCTGCATAGACGACCAAACCGTCCGCCGGCGCAGTGACCACCGTCTCCGGATTGGTCGCAAGCGTCATTCCCATGGCCTCGTGACCAGTTCCGTCCGCATCACCGAATTGGCGCAGTATGTCGCCTGCCACGGGCAGCTCAAGCTTCGCCTTCAAATCTCCGAAGGCATATGCCGGTGCAATGCGGTTTTTATCGGGCACCCCGCTGTCGGCCAGCGCCTTGGCCTGCGCCCGCTGCTCGTCGGACAGCAGCTTGCGATTCTCTTCGGCCTGCCGCGCAGCCGCAGCCGCTTCCCGAACGGAAGCGATCTCCGTTTCCATGGATGCCACGAGGCCTTCAAGGTTCGTTGCCTTGCTCGCAAGATCCTCCGACCTCTTCTTTTCGGCATCGAGCTCGGCGGCATTGCTGCGGCTCAATTTGTCGTTTTCCGCAAGGAGCAGATCCATTCGCCGCTCCTCCTCAAGACTGTTGGTCATCGTCGCCGTCAGGTTGGTCTTCTCGGCAACGCTGGCCGCCTGAAGCGAAGCAAGATCCGCAAGATCGGCTGCAAGCTTGTCGGTCTCCTTGCGGATGCCGGGAACGACGGCACCCAGCAGGATCGCGCTTCGAACCGAGGCGAGGGCATCGTCAGGCGTGACGAGAAGCGCGGGCGGGGGGTTGCGGCCCATCCGCTGGAGAGCGGCAAGCACCTCGGCCAGAAGGCCACGCCGATCGTGCAGCGAGTGACGGACGGCATCCTCCTTGAGGCCAATCTCCGCAAGCTTCTTTTCACTGTCCAGGATCTGCTTTTCCAGTGACTTGCGCCGCGCAGCCGAATCTATGAGCGCCTGGCGAACGCTGGTCGTGCTCTTGTCGAGATCGGCGATACTCTTCTGAAGCTCTGCGACCTTGTCGGAAGAAAGGCTGATGGTCTTCGACAGCGCATCCAGTTCACCGCGTGTCTGGTCGCGTTTCTTTTCCAGTTCCGCCGCAGGGTCTGGAACGGCTTGCTCCGTCACGCCGGCAGCGGGCACGGAAGGAGCCGCATCGACCGCTGCCTCCTGCGCTACGGCATCAATCGTCCAAGACGAATAGATGCCAATAGATGACGCGCTCAAGCCGGCGGCAAACGCCGGCAGGATCAGATATTTTCGCTGGAACGCGGACATCGGCATGCGTGCTGAGCAATCCTCTCAAATCGCGCGAACACTAAGGTGATTTGGCATGCTTTTCCATAAGATTGCGGATCGACGCCGAGAGCGCAAGACAAGCTTGCGTGAGCGCTGGAGCCGTTCATACACGATGATAGGGATGGCCGGAAAGAATTGTGACAGCGCGATAAAGCTGCTCGGCGATGAGGGTCCTGACAAGCTGATGCGGCCAGGTCATCTTGCCCAGACACAATGTCGCGTCCGCCCTGTCGTAAAGCGAGGGATCCAGACCATCAGCACCACCGATCGCGATCAGCAGGTCGCGTTTGCCCTGGTCGCGATAGGTTTCAAGAAGTTTTGCGAAGCCTTCGCTGTCCAGTGCCTTGCCGCGCTCGTCCAACAGGACGAGAACGCTACCCTCGGCCAGCGTCTTTTGCAGCATCGCTGCCTCTTCGCGCTTGCGCGTCTCAGCGTTCGAGGCGCGGCTCTCGGCCACCTCGGCAATACGGGAAAACTCGAGCCCGACTGCCGGGCCTGCCTTTGAAAAGCGATCAAAGTAGCGTGCGGCAAGATCCTTCTCGGGGCCGGATTTCAGCCGCCCCACAGCAAAAAGGCCTATGCGCATTCGTCCTGCTCCCGCTCTTCGGCGTCCTGCAGCGCAAGAAACCACGGGGCCGGTAAACTCTCCGGCCCAAGTCGTCGCCGTCTATCAGGTAGCGGACGTACCGTCCAGGCTACCTGTTAGTGCAGCGTTTCCTCATCCATATCCGGAGCCGCCCACATCTTTTCGATGTTGTAGAACTCACGGATTTCTGGACGGAAAACGTGCACGATAATATCGCCGGTATCGATCAGGATCCAATCGCCGCTCTCGTGACCTTCGACGCGGGCATTACCGAAGCCCTCGTCTTTCAGATCGGTCAGGAGGTGGTCGGAGATTGCCATCACGTGCCTGTTCGAGCGGCCAGAGACAACAACCATGAAGTCTCCGAGCGCCGATTTTCCGGCAATGTCGATGGTGACGATATCTTCAGCCTTGGAATCCTCTAAGCTTACGAGGACGGCGTGCAGGGCGCGGGCAGCGGCATCAACGCCACGTTCCGGGCTCTTCGGGACAACGGCAAGCGTTCTTCCCTTGGCGTGTACTGTTGTCAGTGCTTTCCCTTTCTCGGAATGACAGAACATGCACATCACTGATTTGGCGAACCAAATCATAGTTAAGATAGGCACCAAACCATTAAGGTTTCAAGACGCGCGCTATCACAAAGCATGAACGGCCGATTTGGCGCGGCAGCGATGAGCAGGCGCCAGTAACCGGATATGGCGCTGTGTACAGGCGCCGCGGCAATGCGTAAAGTGCCGGGCATTCACCGAGACTTGAAGATTTCCATGAAGAGCGCCACCGAAGACCGGCTTGTCCCCATTCTCCGCATCAGTTTTCCGGATAACGACCGCCTGGGTCGTGGAAAGATGGAACTGCTCGAGCGCATCCGGGAAACCGGCTCGATTTCGGCGGCCGGCCGCGCAATGGATATGTCTTACCGCCGTGCCTGGTTGCTGGTCAGCGAACTGAACAGGATGTTCAACGAGCCCGTGGTGGAATCACAGCGCGGCGGCCAGAAGGGAGGAGGTGCAGCCTTGACCCCGTTTGGAGAAGAGCTGGTCGAGCGTTTTCGCAACATGGAACGTGCCCTGCGTTCGAGCCTTGCCGGCGATCTCGCCTGGCTGGAAAGCAACCGGGCCCCGCGGACCGTCAGCGGCGAATAACTACGGCTCCAGAGCCACGGTCTTGATGATGACGTAGACGGGCGTCCCGACGGCCAGCCCCAATCGCTCGGCGGAGAAGCTCGTGATCCTGGAAAGGATTGCGTTGCCCCCGCAATCGACAAGAACTTCTACCGTGGCATTGTCCTGCATTAACGCCTGAACCGTGCCTTGTAGCACATTCAAGGCGCTCAACCCTTCCGGACGCGTCGTCGCCAGCATGACGTCGCGCGAAGGAATACGAACGCGAACCGCCTTGCCGGCTGGCAGCATGGTTCCTGGCACATGCAGCCGCGCAGATTTCAGCGCAACGGTAGACAGCTGGTGCCGCTCGTCCAGGCTCTCGACCCGGCCCTCGATCAGCGCTCCAACCTCACGCCGATCCAGCGACGGCAACGCATGGCTGAGGACATCCGCCGCAGGCCCGAAGGCCTCCACCCGCCCCTCGTGCATGACGACCACTTGGTCAGCGAGGCGGGCGACCTCGCTGATAGAGTGGCTGACATAGACGATCGGGATTTCCATCTCGTCGCGCAGACGCTCCAGGTAAGGCATTATCTCCGCCTTGCGAACCTCGTCGAGCGCTGCCAGCGGCTCATCCATCAGCAGCAGGCTTGGAGACGACAGAAGGGCCCTACCGATCGCAACGCGCTGTTTCTCTCCGCCAGAAAGCTTTTCCGGCCTGCGCTCGAGCAGCTTCTCGATGCCGAGCAAACTGACAATGCGGTCCAGGTTTTCCGGTGTGCCCCGGCCCCGCGCGAACCAACGACCATAGGCAAGGTTGCTGCGCACGCTGAGATGCGGAAACAACCGCGCCTCCTGGAAAACATAACCAAACCTGCGGCGATGCTTCGGGATGAAGATCTGACGGCCTGTATCGGTGAGTGCCTTTCCATCAAGCAGGACGCGCCCTTCATCCGGGCGCGTTAGCCCGGCGATGATTCTGATCAGCGACGTCTTGCCGGAACCCGATCGACCGAACAGCGCCGTGATGCCGCGTTGCGACGTGAAATCCGCATCGAGCGTAAACGCCCCGAGCTTGTGCCTTGCTTCCACCGTCAGTGTCATTCCGGATCGATCCTCCGTCCGACGACATGGGATAGAAACTCCGACGCCAGCAGGGCAGCCATGGAGATCGCAATGGCCACAAGCGTCAATCGGAACGCACCCGCGTCACCGCCCGGCACCTGCGTAAACGAATAGATCGCAGCAGAGAGCGTCTGTGTTTCTCCTGGAATATTGGAGACGAACGTGATCGTTGCGCCGAATTCCCCCATGGCTTTGGCAAACGCCAGGATCATGCCGGCGATAATTCCGGGAAGGATCAGCGGCAAGGTGACCGTAAGAAAGACCCAGAGCGGGCTGGCGCCGAGCGTCCCGGCCGCCTCCTCCAGTTTCCGATCGATCGACTCGATGGAGAGCCTGATGCTGCGGACCATCAGCGGAAAAGCCATGACGGCGCATGCCAACGCCGCGCCGGTCCAGCGAAACGAGAAAACGATGCCGAAATATTGGTCAAGAAAGCTTCCGATCGGACCGCGACGCCCGAAAAGAACGAGGAGAATAAAGCCGGTGACCACTGGTGGCAGGATCAGTGGCAGGTGGATGATCCCATTGAGGATCGACTTCCCCCAGAAGCGACCGCGCGCGAGCAACAGCGCAGCAATGATACCGAACGGAAGGCTCGCCAGCATGGCGACGATCGACACACGCAGACTAAGCAGGATTGCGGTCCATTCATCACTGCTTAGGCCCAGCGATTCCAAATATTCTTGTCCTTAAAAATATAGAAGGCCCACTAGAGCGGGCCTCCACGCTATTCTGCTGAACGGAAATCCGCAATTATTTCAGAATGGTGAAACCCTGATCCGCGAAGAAATGTGCCGCCTTCTCCGACTTCAGGAACTCCAAGTACGATGAAGCAGCCGGATTCTTGCTCTCCGCAAGAATGGCAACAGGATAAATGATCGGCGGATGGGAGTCCGCGGGGAACGTACCAGCAATGGCCACGCCAGGATCGGCAGTCACATCGGTCTGATAAACGATGCCATAGGGCGCTTCGCCGCGCGAAACGAGCGCAAGCGCGGCACGCACGCTTTCCGCACCAGCGACCTTGTTCTCGACCGAGGACCAGATGCCGAGCTTTTCAAGCGCAGCCTTGCCATATTTGCCAGCTGGAACCGACTTGACTTCACCCATGGCAAGCTTGCCGTCGCCGAGCAAGGCTGCGAGATCGAGGCCCTGCTTGATATCGACCGGCTTCACCTTGTCCTTTGCCTCGACAAGCACGATCCGGTTGCCGAGCAGGTTGGACCGCGTGTCGGCCTTGATCAGGTTCTTCTTGGCGACGTAATCCATCCAATCGAGGTCGGCGGAGATGAAAACGTCGGCGGGTGCGCCGCCTTCGATCTGTTTCGCCAGCGCCGAACTGGCCGCATAGGACGACACAGCCTCATTTCCGCTCTCCTTTGCCCAGGCGGCATTTGCCGCGTCGAGCGCGTTCTTCAGGCTCGCGGCCGCGAAGACCGTTACCTTTTCAGCGGCTAAGACGGGTGTTGCCACCGCGCCAAACCAGAGCGCGGATACCGCGACAATTGCAGTTTTCATCCAATGACGGCGGCTGTGCATGAATTGCTCCCCAGATTCGAAATATCCGTAGGAATATAGCGGCGCCGGCAGCTTGGCCAGCGTTATATTTTAAGAAACACAACCGCTCGGCCAGCGCGGCTGAACGCGGTGTCGTCCTCACGCGCCGGAAATCATGTCGGAAATGAAGCGCCACTACTGCCAAATAAATCAGCAACAAGTGAACTCCGGTCCGTCAACGCATGCGCAACATGCAATGCTGCGATGCAATAAAACCCGCTTCAAGATTTCGGGGATTCTGGTACAACTGACTTATCGAACGGCATCTCCTCCTCCCAAAGCTGTTCGATACGGATCGGCGACACTCCTCCTCCCAGTTGTCGATCAAGTTTATAAAGCCCGACGGATCCTCCCCCGTCGGGCTTTTACTTTTTGGGCCGATGACGAAATGGTTACTTCGCTGCCCCGCGCTCTGCGCGGATTGCCGTCGAGCTCAGGCGGGATCGCGGCCCATGGATAAAGGTCCAGGCAGGTGCCGGCTTTCGCCAAAGGGCGCGTGAATCATCCTCATCGATGCGTGCAAAGCCAAACGTTTTCGTCATTTTCGACGACAGGAACGAAAGCGTCGAACCAGGGCGATCGATCACCGCAATCGGAAAGGTACGGGCAATATCCTGCCATCGCTGCCAGTGATGAAACGTCTTGAGACTGTCCGCGCCCATGATCCAGATGAAGTGCACATGCGGGTTGCTTGCCTTGACGCGCGCCAGCGTGTTCGCGGTAAAGCTGGTTCCGAAATTGCGCTCGAACGCAGTCACCTTGATGGCAGGATGCCTGGCAAGGCGCTCGCTGAGCGCGATCCGCTCGGCGAGCGGCAGAAGTTCTCTGCGGCTCTTGAGCGGATTACCGGGGGTCACCATCCACCAGAGCTGATCAAGCGCCAGCCGCTTGATGGCGATCTCGGCAACAAGCGCATGCCCCTGATGCGGCGGATTAAAAGAGCCGCCAAACAGACCGACGATCATGCCGCGCTCAGCGTGCGGCATGCGGAGATAGCGCCGGTCTATTTCCTCTTCGTTCACGTCAGGGCCGGGTTTGTCCGGTGCCGTGCACGCGGTATTTGAAAGAGGTCAGCTGCTCGACGCCCACCGGGCCGCGCGCATGCATCTTGCCGGTGGCGATGCCGATCTCCGCCCCCATGCCGAACTCACCGCCATCGGCAAACTGTGTCGACGCATTGTGCAGCAGGATGGCGGAATCGACCTCCGTGAAGAAACGCTCCACGACCTGAGGATCTTCGGCGAGAACGGCTTCGGTGTGGTTCGACGAATATTTCTGGATGTGCGCAATCGCGCAGGAAATGCCGTCGACAAGCGCCACCGATACGATCGCATCCAGATATTCCGTCGACCAGTCTTCCTCGGTCGCAGGCGTGATGCCGGCAGCCGCCGCCACAACGGCGGACGATCCCCGGATCTCGCAACCGGCCGCAGAAAGCACCTCCAGAATTGGCTGGAGGTGACTGCCGGCAACGGCGCTGTCGACTAGGATAGTTTCTACAGCCCCGCAGATGCCCGTGCGGCGCATCTTGGCATTGACGACGATCTCCTTCGCCATCGCCAGATCGGCCGACGCATCCACGTAGATATGGCAAAGCCCTTCGAGATGGGCGAAAACCGGCACTCTCGCTTCGCTCTGGACCCGCGCAACCAGGCTCTTGCCGCCACGCGGAACGATCACGTCGATAGCGCCGTCGAGCCCGCGCAGCATTGCGCCAACCGCTTGGCGGTCCGTCACCGGCACCAGCTGGATGGCGTGCTCGGGCAACCCGGCCGCCTTCAGGCCCTGGACCAGGCATTCATGAATAGCCTGCGATGAACGGCGCGAATCCGAGCCGCAGCGCAAGATCACGGCGTTGCCCGCCTTGAGGCAAAGTGCACCGGCATCCGCCGTGACATTCGGCCGGCTCTCGAAAATGACACCGATCACGCCAAGCGGGGTCCGTACGCGCTCGATCTTGAGACCATTCGGCCGGTCCCATGTGGCGATCACCTCGCCAACCGGATCCTTCAGCGCAGCGATGGCCCGAATTCCTTCCGCCATGTCCGCCACGCGCTTGTCGTTCAGCGTCAGTCGATCGACGAAGGACGCGAGCATCTCTGTACCGGCAACGTCCCGCAGATCTTTGGCGTTTTCAGCAAGAATGTGGTCCTTGCCAGCGAGGATCGCATCCGCCATCGCATTCAGCGCGCGGTTCTTTGTCTCGGAAGAGGCAAACCCCAACGGTCGGGCAGCAGCCTTGGCTTTGCGGCCGATGTCATTCATCAGCACGTCAATATCCGGGCTCTGCACAACTGTATTAAGCATGGGCTGCGTCCTTCTGCTGCCTTTCCGATTTGGAATTTACCGGGGAAGTCATAACCATATCGTCGCGATGGATCATCGCCGTGCGACCGGCATAGCCAAGGATTGCTTCGATCTCGGATGACTTCCGGCCGGTGATCTGGCGCGCCTCGTCCGCATCGTAGCTGGCGAGGCCCCGCGCGATTTCTCGACCGTTGGGACCGATGATTGCAACTGTATCCCCGCGACTGAAGATGCCAAGCACCTTTCTGACGCCAGCGGGAAGCAAGCTCTTTCCAGCACCCAACGCCGTGACGGCCCCATCATCAACATGCAGTTCACCAGCCGGCTGCAACTGGCCCGCAATCCAGGTCTTCCGCGCCGTGACCGGCGTTTTGGACGGAGCAAACCACGACGAACGCGCGCCGTTTTCGATAGCCGATAGCGGGCTTTCCGTCTTGCCCGACGCGATGATCATCGCGCAACCGGCTGTTGTCGCGATCTTGCCGGCGTCGATCTTGGTGCGCATGCCGCCACGGGACAGCTCGGATGCTGCTCCGCCAGCCATCGCTTCGATCTCAGGTGTGATCTCGCCGATCGTCTCAAGAAACTGCGCGTCCGGATCGAGATGCGGCGGAGCTGTGTAAAGGCCGTCGATATCCGACAGCAGGATCAACAGGTCCGCTCCGGTCATGGTGGCAACGCGTGCCGCCAGGCGGTCGTTATCGCCATAGCGGATCTCGCTCGTCGCAACGGTATCGTTCTCGTTGATGATCGGCACGGCGCCGATCTTCAGAAGCTGCTTGATCGTGGCGCGAGCGTTCAGGTAGCGGCGACGCTCCTCGGTGTCGCCAAGCGTCAGCAGGATCTGGCCAGCGACGATATCGTCGCGCGACAGGCTTTCCGACCAGGCACGCGAAAGGGCGATCTGGCCGACCGCGGCTGCAGCCTGGCTTTCTTCCAGCTTCAACGCGCCGGCGGGCAGATCCAGAACCGACCTGCCAAGAGCGATGGCACCCGACGATACGACAAGTACATCCACGCCCTTCGCCTTCAGTGCCGCGATATCGGCACAGACGCCATCAAGCCAAGCCTTTTTCAGTCCGGCCTTGCGATCCACAAGCAGGGCGGAACCGATCTTGATAACAATGCGCCGATAGCTGTCGAGAGGCTTACGATTGCCCATCAACGTCTTCTCCGTCACCTGATTCCGCAATGTCGCGATGCCTGATCTTCGGCACTTTCGCGAGCTTCTCTACCCCGGCATTGGCTTCCACGATAACATCTCGGAGCGCACGCAGGACTTCCGTCATGCCCTTGCCGGTAGCCGCGGAAATCTGGAATGGCGTCTTGCCGCAGGCTTTGGCGAGTTCCTTCGTCTTCTTCTTCAGTGTCGCGTCATCGAGCACGTCGATCTGCGAGAGCGCGACGATCTCGGCCTTTTCAGCCAGATCCTTGCCGTACGCCTCAAGCTCCGTCTTCACCGTCGTATAGGCCTTGCCGACCTTCTCTTCCTGTGCGGAGACGAGATGCAGCAGCACGCGGGTGCGCTCGACATGTCCGAGGAAGCGGTCACCGATCCCGACGCCTTCATGGGCCCCTTCGATCAAGCCGGGAATATCGGCAAGAATGAACTCCTGCCCGTCGATGGTGGCAACGCCGAGATTCGGATGCAGCGTCGTGAAGGGATAGTTGGCGATTTTCGGCCGGGCGCGCGTAACGGCGGCAAGGAAGGTCGACTTGCCGGCATTCGGCAGACCGACGAGGCCGGCGTCTGCGATCAGCTTCAGATGCAGCCAGACCGTCTTTTCTTCGCCGGCGAGACCCGGGTTGGCCCAGTCGGGCGCCTGGTTGACCGACGTCTTGAAATGCGCGTTGCCGAAGCCGCCGTTGCCGCCCGCCGCGATCCGGAAGCGCTGCCCTTCCCGCGTCAGGTCGCAGATCAGCGTTTCCTTGTCCTCTTCGAGAACCTGCGTGCCGACAGGAACCTTGAGCGTGACGTCGCCACCATTGGCACCGGTGCGATTCCGACCCATCCCGTGCGTGCCGATCTGAGCCTTGAAGTGCTGTTGGAACCGGAAATCGATCAGCGTATTGAGACCGTTGACGGCCTCGACCCACACGTCGCCACCGCGTCCGCCATCACCGCCATCGGGACCGCCGAACTCGATGAACTTCTCGCGCCGGAAGGACACCGCACCCGCGCCGCCGTCTCCAGACTTGATATAGACCTTTGCTTCGTCGAGAAATTTCATTTTACTTCCATCATTCGGTGTCAGTTGGACGCCCGTCTTGGCCTGATCGATATAGGCCGTTCAGCCGGAGGTCAAAGATTATCATTAGGTTTGCGAGCTATAACATACAGTACGGCTTCGGTCTCGACGGGCGCTACGATCTCGAACGAATCGCCGACAGTCTCAAAGGCGCCGACGTGATCGCGCTCCAGGAGGTCACTCGAGGCTTCTCGAGGAACGACTATGCGGACATGCAGGCCGATCTCACCGCGCTGTTCCCCGACTATTTCTGGGTGTATGGCCCGGCGTGCGACCTGCACGTGGAGCGGATCAATGACAGGCCCGCCCCCCGCAATACCCGCCTGCAGTTCGGCAACATGATCCTGTCGCGCTGGCCTATTCTTTCCAACCGGATGCTGCTTTTGCCGCGCAGCCGAACCCTGTCCAAGCTCAACCTGCAGCGCGGCGCAACCGAAGCGGTCGTCGCTGTTCCAGGCGGCGCTCTTCGCGTCTATTCGGTCCACCTCGACCACGTCTCCAACGACGAGCGCATCCGCCAGCTCGCCTATCTCAACGAACGCATCAACGCCTTCACCCGCGAAGGCGGATCGGTGACCGGTTCGCTGGAGTTCGACATCGACGAACTGCCGCTGCCCGAGGACTATATCGTCATGGGTGACTTCAACATGGTGCCGGAATCGCCGGAATACTGCAGCTTCGCCGGCGCCAGCGACGGATATTACGGCCGCACGGCCCGTATCGGCACGCCGATCGACGCGCTTGCCGCGCTGAACGCCTACGCGCCCGAAAGCTATAGCTGGATGGACCCTGCGGATCACGGCAAACGCATGCATCTCGACTACGTCTTCGTCAGCTGCGGCCTTGAAAGCCAGCTAAGATCCGCAAGGGTCGACACGACTGCTGCGGGGTCCGACCACTTTCCCGTCTGGGTAGAGATCGACATCTGAACGAAGCGCCCCGATCATATGCCGGGGCGCTTCCTGTTTCGTCAGGCGCTCTGGTTTTGCAGCGTGCCAGGCTTCAGCGCAGTCTCGACATGCGTGACCATCGTGTTGCGCGCGAAACTGAAGATTTCGCTGCAGCCCGTCATGCGGAAACCAAGCTTCTCCTGAAGCCGAAGCGATGCAGGATTGTCGGCAAACACGCCGGAATGCACCATCGTCTCGGGCATTCGGCGCGAGAACCGCTCGAGCGTCGCCGCAACCGCCTCCGTCATGTAGCCGCGCCGCCAATAGTAGCGGTTCAACCAGTAACCAAGATGCCAGCGGCCATGGCGCAGTTCGAGCGACACCACGCCGATATGCGCGTCATCACCGTTGGTGATCGCCATCTGCCAGTCGGGCAGGCGACCCGCCGTGGCCGGCACCAGCCAGTCCAGCGCGTCCTGCCGATCATAAGGTGCGGGAACCCGGGCCAGCATGCGTGTGACCGCGAAATCCGACAGCGATTCCGCAATCGCGTCGGCATCGCTCAGCCGGTGCGGACGCAGCGTCAGACGCTGCGTGGCTATGATCGGCTGTGATCCGGCGGTTGGGACCGTGGGCTTGGGCCGTTCGAGGCTGATCGCGTTCATAGGACGCTCCCCCAGCTTCTCAACGACATCCAGGTCTTGCGATCAAGCCTGTACCATTCGACCGGCACATTGCTGCCAAGTGCCAGCGAGGCAGCAAGCCCGGAGCCCTGGAACTGGAAGCCGCACTTCTGGATCACCCGCCTGGAGGCGACGTTCATCACCCGGCAACGGGCGTCGATCTGGTCGACATCCTGCCGCGTACGAAACACCATGTCGACGAGCGCATGGCACGCCTCCGTGGTAAAGCCTTGATTCCAGTACGGTTCTCCGAGCCAGTAGCCGATCTCGACGGTCCGACCGTCCAGATGAGGCTCGACCCCGCAGCACCCGACAAAGGCACCGTTTTCGGCTTTCGTAATCGCATAGACGCACTTGCCAATCTCGCCATTTTTCGTGCGTCGCACGAAGTCGGCGGCATCATTGGCCGTATACGGGTGCGGCATGCGCGACACCATTGTGGCGACTTTGGCGTTGTTGGCGAGATGGGCAAGGGCGTCGATGTCTTCTTCGTGCGGCGCGCGCATGACGAGCCGTTCCGACAGTAAGACAGGGCAATCGGTCCTTAACCGCTCCGGCCTCAGCCGCTCCAAGGAAGACCGCTGGTCTTCCCGGGGAGACCTTTGGTCTCTCCGTAACAATTCGCCTTGCATGGTTCAGTCCTCCTTGAGGGTAAAGAAAAAGGGGAGATGGGTGGTGTCCCATCTCCCCTTTTGTCTTGACTGAACCTTGTACGCTCAGCCGGGTCGATGAGACACCGGCTGCTATAAAGCGCTACCGGCTTATTCCGCTGCTTCCGCTTTCGGCATCACGGATACGTATACGCGGCCGTTGGCCTTCGTACGGTAGTTCACATTGCCGGCGGTAAGAGCAAAGATCGTGTGATCCTTGCCGAGGCCGACGTTGGAACCCGGGTGCCACTGCGTGCCGCGCTGACGCACGATAATGTTGCCTGCGATGACGGTTTCGCCGCCGAACTTCTTCACGCCAAGGCGCTTGGATTCGGAATCACGACCGTTGCGCGATGAACCGCCAGCTTTTTTGTGTGCCATTGGAGTTCTCCTTTAAACCTTAAGTCCCGTGATCTTACTTAGCAGCCACGATGTCCGTGATACGGACAACAGTGTGATGCTGGCGATGGCCGCGCGTACGCTTCGAGTTCTGACGACGGCGCTTCTTGAAGGCGATGACCTTCTTGCCGCGGTTGTGCTCTACCACTTCGGCCTTGACGGAAGCGCCCTTGACGAAGGGAGCACCGATCGCAGCGTCGGCGCCTTCGCCGATGACCAGGACTTCGGTGAATTCAATTGCGTCGCCAGCGGTTGCTTCAAGCTTCTCGATGGTCAGCACGTCGTTTGCTGCCACACGGTACTGCTTACCGCCGGTCTTGATGACTGCGAACATTTTTTATCCTTTCATGTTCGTTCCGGCTCAACCCGCGTCAAAACAGGTGGCCGTCTTTTTATCAGTCGATGTTAAGCAGGGATTTCAGAGGCTCTCGCCCAGGAACTCTGTCTGCCGGTGATGCCTTGCGCGGGCGCAAGGCGGGCAAGGCGCGGACTTATCCACACCTATTGGCTTGGGCAGATACGCGAGCCCCAAAAAACTGTCAAGGCAAAAGGATGAAAAGCTTTGAATTTCGTCTTGCCAGCCGGATATTTCATCGCTATGAGACAGCCCGCGCCGAACAAGCGCCGACCAGCGAAGCGGAGAGGTGGCTGAGTGGTCGAAAGCACCGCACTCGAAATGCGGCATACGGGCAACCGTATCGTGGGTTCGAATCCCACCCTCTCCGCCATAATCTCATATTGACGTTCCACTTTGATCGCCGCCAGAACCTAGGCGCGAGCTTATGCTCACAGATGACTGGTGATCTGAGGCGTTTCAAAACCTCGCAGAACCGACGAACAGCGATGCGCGATCTGCTACCACTGCGGCTTTCTCTTCTCGAAGAACGCGGAAATGCCCTCCCTTGCCTCTGCCGTCTCCCAGCTGTCAGCGAGTTGGGCTACAACAGCGTCAATGATCTCGTCCGAAATCGGTGGAGCGAAAGAGCGCGCCAGGACTTTTGCACGAGCCGCTGCTTGTGGCGAGGCCGCAAGGAACTCTTTGATTTCGATTTCGACGGCCTTTTCTAGGTCTGGCGCCTGCACCACCGCATCGACCAGACCAATAGCCGCTGCATGATGGGCATCGAACATCTTACCCGACAGGAACAGCGGTCGCGCCGCCGAAACACCAATCCGGCGGGTGACATAGGGGCTGATCGTCGCCGGAATGAGACCCAGCCGGACTTCCGTCAAGCCAAAGCGCGCGGTCTCGGCGGCGACGGCCATATCGCAGACGCTTATAAAGCCAAGACCGCCGCCGAAGGCATTTCCACGGACTTCCGCGATGACCGGCTTCGGAAGCTCGTCCAGCGCCTTGAGCATCATTGCCAATCGCCGAGCTTCGGCGATTCTGCCCGCACGGTCGGCGGAAAACTGGGCACGCATCCACTCAAGATCTCCCCCGGCACAAAAGCTCTTGCCGAGAGCCTGGATGACGACCGCCCGAACATCTGCGTTTGATCCGAGCGCTTGCGCGGCCTCCGTGAGTTCGCTGATCATCCGTGCTGACATTGCGTTGTGCTTGTCCGGACGTGCGAGCGTCAGACGGGCTACTCCGCGGTCATCGATCGTGATCTGAAGCGTCTCCGGGTTCACTGCGCGCTCCTGAGCTTGCGGGCAAAGGCGGCCGCTTGCTCAAGCTTTTCCGTCGAAAGACCTGTCCGATATCCCTTCCGGGCAAGATACTGTGCAACCAGCAGCGTATCGACATTGCCTTGGGCCCCCGGCGCAAACGGACAGCCCCCAAGACCGCCAACGGATGAATCGAAAACACGAACACCGTGCTCCAGCGACACGCCGATATTGTCGAGAGCCCAGCCGTCTGTGTCGTGGAAATGGCCTGCGAGCATGGTCGCCGGCGCGCGGGAGAGGACGGTCAGCAACATCCGGTCGACCGCCTCCGGCCGCCCACGCCCGATGGTGTCACCCAGACTGATTTCATAGCAGCCGAGCGCATGAAGCTGCTCGACAACTTGGGCAACCGCATCAGGCTCGACGGCCCCCTCGTAGGGGCACTCCACGACGCAACTGACATAGCCACGGAGCGGCACACCCGCCGCTCGGCTCGCCTGTGCGACCGGGCGGAATCGTTCGATGCTCTCGGCGACCGAACAATTGATGTTCCGCTGCGAAAAACTTTCCGATGCCGACGTGAAGATCGCCACCTCGTCGGCACCCGTCGCCATCGCCGCTTCGAATCCCTTCTTGTTCGGTGTCAACACAGCATAGCGCACACCGGGTCTACGCTTGATGCCCGCCATGACATCCGCGGCGTCGGCAAGCTGAGGCACCCACTTTGGACTAACGAAGCTCGTCACCTCGATCCGCTCGAAACCACATTCTGAGATCATATCGACAAGCGCGATCTTGTCAGCGGTCGGAACAAGATCCTTTTCGTTCTGCAGACCATCGCGCGGGGAAACTTCGACGATGGAGACATCACGCGCGAGCAAGGATGAGACGCCTGGTTGCATCACGCCTCCTCCGGCTGCAATATCAGCAACACTGCGCCTTCGCTGACCTGCTGGCCTTCGCTGACCTCCAGTGTCTCAACGATGCCGTTTCGTGGCGCCGTCAGCGTCAGCTCCATCTTCATCGCTTCCATGACGATCAGGGCCTGTCCTTCGGCGACCTCCGCCCCCGAGTGAACGCGGACGATCCTGACAAAACCAGGCATCGGCGCGATCACCCTGTCGCCGCCCGGACCGTTCTGGAGATCGCCATCGAGCGGATCCGCGGCGCGAAAAACATGGGTCTGGCCGTCCAGCGTTAACGCGAGATGATGCCCCGTCATGCTCGCCTTCGCTGCGATCTGGCGTCCTTCGATCTCGGCTCGACATCCATCGTCGGAGCGGCTGACGATTTTCACCGGGATCACTCTTTTTCCATCATGAACCGCGAAGAAGTCGAAGCCCTTGGCCGCGATCCTCAGGTTTGCATGACCACTCTCATGCTCCAGGATGACGATGCGCTGCATCTCGCCCCAGAGCTGCCAGTACCCCAGTGCCTGCCAGGGATCGCGGCCGTCGGGCTTTGTAAAAGCGCCGAGCGACAGCACACCGGCAAGGGCGACGACGGTGTCTTGCGGACGCTCGGTCGTCACCAGTGACTGAAGATCGCGCTCGATCAGGCCAGTGTCCGGGCGCCCAGCCACAAACTCGTCCACACCGACCAAGCGTGCCAGGAAGCCGAGATTGGTTGTGACACCGCCGATGTGGGAGGCCGTCAGCGCTCTCGACAAGCGAGACAGCGCAGTCGCGCGGTTCGGCCCATGTGCAACCATCTTGGCTATCAGCGGGTCATAATGCGGCGATATGGTATCCCCTTGGCGCACGCCGGTGTCGACACGAACGCTGACATCGGGGAAGCCAAGCTGCCTGACTATCCCCGTCGCTGGCAAAAACCCCTTGGACGCATCTTCGGCATAGATCCGCGCCTCGAATGCCCAGCCATAGATCTCAAGCTCGGACTGCCTTTTCGGCAACGGTTCGCCGGCTGCCACCCGCAGCTGCCATTCCACGAGATCAACGCCGGTGATGGCTTCTGTCACCGGGTGCTCGACTTGCAGCCGCGTATTCATTTCCATGAAATAGAACCGATCGGGCCGCAAACCGTTCGACATGTCGACAATGAACTCGACCGTACCGGCGCCTTGATAGGAGATCGCCCGGCCCGCGCGCGTGGCTGCCTCCCCCATCGCCCGGCGCATCTCATCGGTCATGCCTGGCGCCGGCGCCTCTTCTACGACCTTCTGGTGGCGGCGCTGAAGAGAACAATCGCGCTCGAACAGGTGAACGACGTTGCCGTGCCGGTCGCCGAAGATCTGGAACTCGATGTGGCGGGGTTGCAGCAAGTAGCGCTCCAGAAGAACGCCGTCGTCACCGAAGGCCGCCTTTGCCTCGCGCCGCGCCGCTTCCAGCGCCTCCAGAAAGTCCTCCTCCCGATCGACGCGCCGCATACCCTTGCCGCCGCCCCCGGCTCGCGCCTTGATAAGGAGGGGATAACCGATCACTGCCGCCTGATCCGCGAGAAAGCCGTTATCCTGCTCAGCCCCATAATAACCGGGAACAACCGGCACACCGGACTGCTCCATGATCGCCTTTGCGGAATCCTTGAGACCCATGGCGCGGATTGAGGAGGATTGCGGCCCGATAAAGACAATCCCGGCTGTTTCCGTGGCCTCGGCAAAATCCGCGTTCTCCGATAGAAAACCGTAGCCAGGGTGGATGGCGTCCGCGCCCGTCCGCTCGGCCGCGGCCAGGATCCGTTCGATAGAAAGATAGCTCTCCTGCGCGCTTGCAGGGCCAAGGCGCACCGCCTCGTCGGCCATCTCCACATGCAACGCATCGACATCCGCGTCCGAGTAAACCGCGACGGTCGAAATGCCCATGCGCCTAGCTGTGCGGATGACCCTGCAGGCGATTTCACCCCGGTTGGCTATGAGGATCTTGTGAAACATGCCGCCCTCACATCCGAAACAGGCCGAAGCGCGTATCTTCGATCGGCGCATTCAATGTCGCCGACAAGGACAGCCCGAGCACATCGCGGCTCCTGGCAGGATCGACGACCCCATCGTCCCACAGGCGCGCCGACGCGTAGAGCGGGTGGCTCTGACGCTCAAAGAGATCCAGCACGGGTTGCTTGAAGCCGGCCTCTTCCTCCGGCGACCATGGCGTGCCGGCGCGGGCAAGTGCCTCGCCGCGCACGGTTGCAAGCACACTGGCCGCCTGCTCCCCGCCCATCACGGAAACCCGGCTGTTCGGCCAACTCCATAAAAAACGTGGCGAGAAGGCGCGCCCGGCCATGCCATAGTTGCCAGCCCCGAAGGAGCCGCCGATCAGCATCGTGATCTTTGGCACATTCGTCGTGGCGACCGCGGTGACGAGCTTGGCGCCATGCTTGGCGATGCCCTCGGTTTCGTATTTTCGGCCGACCATGAAGCCGGTGATGTTCTGCAGGAAAACGAGTGGGATCTTGCGCTGCGAGCAGAGCTCGACGAAATGCGCTCCCTTCTGCGCCGACTCGGAAAACAACACGCCATTGTTGGCAATGATGCCAACCAGCATTCCGTGGACATGCGCAAATCCACAGACCAGCGTGGCGCCGTACCGGACCTTGAATTCATCGAAGCGTGAGCCGTCGACAATACGCGCAATGACCTCCCGGACGTCATAGGAGGTCCGCAGGTCAGAGGGGACGACGCCCGCAATCTCGGCCGGATCGTAGAGTGGCGGTTCACTTGATGCCTGCGTGGCGGCCACCGGTTTCGAACGATTGAGATTGGCGATCGATTGTCGTGCCAACGCGAGCGCGTGAGCGTCATCTCGGGCGAGGTGATCGGCAACGCCGGACAGCCTTGTATGGACGTCGCCGCCACCGAGATCTTCGGCAGAGACAACCTCGCCTGTTGCAGCTTTGACCAGAGGCGGGCCCGCAAGAAAGATCGTTCCCTGCTTTTCGACAATGATCGCCTCATCCGACATCGCGGGGACATATGCGCCCCCTGCGGTGCACGACCCCATGACCACGGCGACCTGCGGAATGCCTGCCGCTGACATGTTTGCCTGATTGAAGAATATCCGCCCGAAGTGATCCCGATCGGGAAAGACTTCGTCCTGGTTCGGAAGATTGGCACCGCCCGAGTCCACGAGATAGACGCAGGGAAGGTTGTTCTGCGCCGCAATCTCCTGCGCACGCAGATGCTTTTTCACCGTCATCGGGTAATAGGTGCCGCCTTTTACGGTCGCGTCATTGCAGACGATCATGCATTCGCAGCCCGCAATCCGGCCAACGCCGGCGATCAAGCCGGCTCCGGGCGCTTCGTTGCCGTACATGCCATGAGCCGCCGTCAGCCCGACTTCCAGGAACGGCGTAGCGGGGTCGATCAAGGTTGTAATTCGATCCCTTGGAAGCATCTTGCCTCGGCTGAGATGGCGCTCTCGCGCCGCCGCCCCGCCGCCCTGCATCACGGCGGCAACGGCCTCCTCCACCACCCGGACAGCCTCTCCCATGGCCGTTCGGTTCGCCTTGAAACTGTCCGAATTCGTGGAGATCTGCGACTTCAGTACCGTCATTCGTCACCAGGATCAGATTTGCCGATGAATTTCGTGGTCAGGCCGTCTCCGCAAAGAGTTCGCGTCCGATCAGCATACGCCTTATTTCCGAAGTCCCCGCACCGATTTCGTAGAGCTTTGCATCCCTCAGCAAACGCCCCGCGGGGTAGTCGTTGGTGTAGCCATTTCCTCCAAGAGCCTGGATCGTCTCCAGGGCCATGAGGGTTGCCTTCTCGGCCGCGTAGAGAATGCATCCGGCTGCATCCTTGCGCGTCGTCTCGCCGCGATCGCATGCCCTCGCCACCGCATAGACGTAAGCGCGAGCCGTGTTCATGGTCACGTACATGTCGGCAAGTTTGCCCTGCATCAGCTGGAACTCGCCGATCGGCTGGCCGAACTGCTTTCGCTCATGAAGGTAGGGTATGACAACATCCATGCAACTGGCCATGATGCCGAGTGGACCACCGGACAGCACGACCCGCTCATAATCGAGCCCCGACATCAGAACGCCGACGCCGCCTCCCGCCCTACCGAGCAAGTTGCTCTCGGGGACCTCGCAATCGGCAAAGACCAGCTCGCAGGTATTTGAGCCACGCATGCCGAGCTTGTCGAGTTTCGGTCCTGTCGAGAATCCCTTGAATGCCTTCTCGACCAGAAACGCCGAGATGCCACGCGGCCCGGCGTCCGGGTCCGTCTTCGCATAGACAACCAGTACATCGGCATCCGGACCATTGGTGATCCACATCTTGCTGCCGTTCAGGACATACCGGTCACCGCGTTTTTCGGCGCGCAGCCTCATCGAGACGACGTCGGAACCGGATCCGGGTTCGGACATCGCAAGCGCGCCGACATGCTCGCCGGATATGAGCTTAGGTAGGTAGCGCTCCTTCTGCTGTACGGTCCCGTTGCGGCTGATCTGGTTGACGCAGAGATTGGAATGAGCGCCATAGCTGAGGCCGATCGCGGCCGATGCCCTGCTGATCTCCTCCATCGCCACGCAATGCGCGAGGTAGCCGAGACCAGCCCCGCCGTAGCACTCCTCCGCGGTCACGCCGAGCAATCCCATCTCGCCCATTTCCCGCCAGAGGAAATGCGGAAAGCTGTTGCTGGTATCGATCTCGTTCGCCAATGGCGCAATGCGCTCAGCCGCAAAACGGCGAACACCATCGCGCAGTGCTTCGATCTCGTCGGCCAATGCAAAACTCAACCCACCTGAATACATGCCTACCTCCCTTGTCCGACGCAGTTACGCGGCGTCCGGCATGCGCGCAGTCTCTCCCGTTTTTTCGTATGTCGTCAGGCGCTCGGCGATTTGCGCCAGGATCTTGTCGGCCGCAGCCTCCTTCACCGGACCGAAGCCACGAATCTCATCGAAGAGCGTAAGAATGGCAAGCGCTTCCAATTCGTTATCCGGGCGAAGGCCGCCCAGCACCTTCGTGGCGGCGGTTTCGTATTCCCGGATCAGCCGCCGTTCGAGTTTTCGTTCGGGCAGATAGCCAAACGGATCGAGCGGAGTGCCCCTCAGGCCCTTAAAGCGTGCCAGCTGTCGAAGCACGGGCAGTATCCATGCCCCGAACTCGCGCTTGCGTGGGCGGCCATTCGGATCCTTGCCGGCCATGAACGGCGGCGCGAGATTGAAGAGGAGCTTGAACTCACCCTCCATTTCCTCGCGAAGATCAGCTTCAAATGCCGGATCCGTCAGCAGCCGCGCGACCTCGTACTCGTCCTTGTAGGCAAGTACCCGTGCGTATGTCACGGCAACGGCATAGGCGACCCTGTCGGAGAGGCGAGCCTTCTCCGCGAATGCCGTCGCCCGCTCGACGAAGGCGGCATAACGCTTTGCCAGGCGTCGGCTCTGGTAGGCTGTGAGATGGGAACTGCGGTGCGCCACCAGCTCGCGAAGATCCATATCCGCCAAGGTCTTGGCCGCAGGCTTCTCGCCGATCAACCGATCCACGGCATGCGGATCGTGAGCAAGCATCCTGCCCCATTGGAACGCCGCCTTGCTCTGCTCGACAGCAACGCCGTTCAGCTCAATTGCCTTGTCGATTGCCTCAAGCGTGAGAGGCAACAGGCCGCGCTGCCATGCGAAGCCGGTCAGCAATATGTTGGTAGAGATGGCATCGCCCGTAAGCGCCGTCGCGACATGGCCGAAATCCAGAAAGACGGAACCGTCATGAACCGTCTTGGCGATTGTATGCACCACCGATCCCGTCTTGAAATCGAAGTCGCGATTGCGAACGAAGTCGGCAACCGGCATCAGGCCAGTATTGACGATCGCCATGGTTCGTTCGGGCTTGCAAAGCGTGACCGCCTCTTTCGATGCGCCAACGATATCGTCAGCCGCAAGCAGCAAATCGGCACCGCCGTTGACGATGCGGGATGAGGTTACATCCTGTTGCTGCCTTCCGATCCGCAAATGGCTCATGACAGCGCCCCCCTTCTGGGCGAGGCCGGCCATGTCGAGGATCATCGGAACATAGCCGTCGACATAGGCGGCCATTCCCAGGATCGCGCCGATCGTCAGGATACCGGTCCCACCGACACCCGCGATCGCCACGTTCCATGGACGCTCGCCAACGACGGGGAGGGTGGGCAGCGGAATATCGATATCACCGATTTCCAGCCCCTTGCGCTTCTTGCGTTGACCTCCGTTCACCGTCACGAAGGAAGGACAGAACCCTTTGACGCAGGAGAAATCCTTGTTGCAGCTCGATTGGTTGATCTGGCGTTTGCGCCCGAATTCGGTCTCCAGAGGCTCGACGGAGATGCAGTTCGATTGCACGGAGCAGTCTCCGCACCCTTCGCACACTGCAGCATTGATGAAGACGCGCTTCGGCGGATCCTCCAACGATCCACGGCTGCGGCGTCGCCGCTTTTCGGCGGCACAGGTCTGCACGTAAACAATGGCAGAACAGCCCTCGGTTTCCCGCAAGGTCAGCATGACCTGATCGAGGTGATCGCGATGCAGTACTTTGACACCGGGCGCGAGCATGGACGGGCTATAGGCATCCGGATTGTCGGAAAGCAGGTAGATCGGCGATACGCCCTCGTTCTGTAGCTGCTTCGTCATCAGCTCGGGCGTCATGTAGCCATCAATCGGCTGGCCACCCGTCATCGCCACCGCGTCGTTGTAAAGCAGCTTGTAGGTCACATTGACCTTGGCGGACACCGATTGCCGGATCGCCAGGATACCCGAGTGAAAATAGGTTCCGTCGCCGAGATTGACGAAGATGTGCTTGTCGTCCGTGTAGTGCGAAATAGCCGTCCACGGCACACCTTCGCCGCCCATCTGCGTGAAGGTATAGGTGTTCCGATCCATCCAGATCGTCATGTAATGGCATCCGATACCCGCCGTGGCACGGCTGCCTTCGGGCACGCGCGTCGATGTATTGTGCGGACAGCCGGAGCAGAAAAACGGCGTTCGCAATACCGGCGGAACATGTGTCCGCGCAATCTGGCCACGGTCGGCGAGGTAGGCAAGCTTCGCGGCAATTTTCTCCCGCAGGCTCGGATCGATGTCGAGGAGCAGCACCCGCCCGGCGATTGCACGGGCAACGGCACCGACTGTCAGCGCGGCCGACAGGCTGAGATAGGGCTTGTCGTGCTCATCGAACTTGCCGACGATCCGCGGACGGACGTCTGCGCGCCAGTTAAACAGCTGCTGCTTTATCTGGTTCTCGATGATCTCACGCCGTTCCTCGACGACGAGGACCTCCTGAAGGCCCTCTGAAAAATGTCGGACCGCCTCCGGCTCCAGTGGCCAAGGCATCCTGACCTTGAGGATGCGAAGGCCGATCGTCGCCATTTCGGCTTGGCCGATCTCAAGCTCCCGCAACGCCTGCAATACATCTTCATAGGCCTTGCCGGACGATATGATCCCGAAGCGGGCGTTCGGGACGTCATGCGTCACCTGGTCGACCCGGTTTGCGCGCGCAAAAGCGATTGCGGCATACGCCTTGTAGGTCTGCAGCCGGTCGTCCTGAACGAGCGGCGGGTCCGGCCAGCGCAGGTTGAGGCCGCCGGGCGGCATTTCAAAATCCGTAGGCAGGACGAAGTTGCGGCTTTCGCCGGCCAGATCGATGGCAGCCGTCGTCTCGATCGTATCGGCGATGACTTTCATGCCCACCCAGCAGCCCGAGTAGCGCGACATCGCAATGCCCAACAGGCCATACTCGAGAAATTCATGGATGGAGGATGGATAGAGGACAGGAATGACCGCTGACATGAAATCGTGATCGGTCTGATGTGGGATGCTGGAAGACTTTGCCGAATGATCGTCGCCGGCAATGCAGAGGACACCGCCATGAGGCGAGGTTCCCGCGGCATTGGCATGTTTCAACACGTCGCCGGATCGGTCGACGCCGGGACCCTTACCGTACCACATCCCAAGCACGCCGTCCTTGCGTGCGCCGGGGTAAAGCCCGACCTGCTGGGTGCCCCAAACGGCAGTCGCCGCAAGATCTTCGTTGATGCCCGGCTGGAAGGTGACGTCGTACTGATCAAGATAGGGCTTGGCTTTGATCAATTGCTGGTCATAGCCGCCAAGCGGCGAACCGCGATAGCCTGAAATAAAAGTCGCCGTATTCAGGCCGGCAGCTCGGTCGCGACGCATCTGCGTCATCGGCAGCCTGACCAGCGTCTGCAGCCCGGTAATGAACACCCGACCGTCGGTAGCAGTATACTTGTCGTCGAGCGATACGCTTCTTGCCAGCATCTGCTCTCCTCCCAAGATAGCAGCGATGACTTTTCAGGCGCATCGGTTGATCTTCTGGATCATCGGTGCGCCCCATCATGCTACCACTTGGAGCACGGAATTTCCGTACCAAGAGGGAATGCTGGACGTATCAAGTGAAAAGAATAGGTCGCTGGCGCGACATCTTCGTAAAAACGGCGATCGGGACCCGCCTGGACCCCGAATCGATTACTGCTTGACCGCGCGACCGCTGCGACTTTGAGCGATGGCCCGCGCTTCGTGACGCCGGACCAGATCGTTCTGGACCTCAGCCTGGAATATCATCACCTGCTCACGCACCTCGGCTTCGGAGAAGCCCAACGATTCGAGCTGGTCGGCAAGCCTGCGGCATTCAGATTTCCAGAAGCGAACCGCTTCCTCGCCATGGCGATGTTCCAGCTCGGCTGCACACCGTTCGATGTCGCCGGCGCGCGAGGCAACCGGAAAAAGCACGATTTCGCTCGTTGTCATTGCGTCCAAGGTCTTGCGTGATGGTACTGGCATCGATTCGTTCCGTTTCGCGTCGACCTCATTCCTACCGAAGCATGGTTAACGCTTTCCTCTCGCGGCCAGCACAATGGTGGGGCGGGGGCTTTTGCTCGCTTGCAAAGAGGATTACACCTTTCACGTGCCGTCAGCGGCATCAAGGGAATGAGGGGGATTGATGCGCGCGGTCATCGCGAAGCCTGTAGCCACGGCAATTGTTCTCTTTGCGCGCGCCATTACCGCGGTCCGCGCGATCTGGCCGAGCGAGGGCATTCCCGACGGTCAGTGCGTGTATTTTGCCAACCACTGCAGCCACGGCGATTTCATTCTCGTGTGGACGGTCCTGCCGCCGCGCATAAGGAAGTCTGCCCGGCCAGTCGCCGGCGCCGAATACTGGCTCAAATCCTCCATAAACAGGTTCATCGGCCGCGATGTCTTCAACGCGGTGCTGATAGAGCGCGATCGGGACAAACGCACTCACGATCCGATCGAGGTCATGGCGACGGCGCTGGACGCCGGCTCCTCGTTGATTCTTTTCCCCGAGGGAACGCGCAATCAGACCGACGCGACCCTCCTTCCATTCAAGAGCGGCCTCTTTCATCTCGCGTCCGCGCGCCCTGATGTCCATTTAGTGCCGGTCTGGATCAACAACCTCAATCGCGTCATGCCGAAGGGAGAGATCGTGCCGATCCCCTTCATGTGCAGCGTCGCCTTCGGCAGCCCCATGCACCTTGCCGCAGGCGAAAGCAAAGAGGACTTCCTCGAGCGTACGCGAAACGCCCTTCTTGCCCTTTGTCCGAAACATACAGGCGATAACGAATGAGCCAGGTAAACTCCGATCTATGGACACTCGTGCTCGGCATTATTGGCGTGCTTTGTGTCGCATCGACGGTTGGCTATATCCTGCACCACCGTCTTTCGCCCAACGGCTCGAATGCCGCGATCGAGAATCTCAACGCCCGGATCAAGGCATGGTGGATCATGGCCGCCTTGATCGGCCTTGCCTTTCTCGCCGGTCGGATCGGGGTGTTGCTCCTGTTCGGCTTCTGCTCGTTTGCCGCTCTGCGTGAATTCATCACGCTGACAAACACCAAGCGAGCAGATCACTGGGCGTTGGCCGCCGCTTTCTTCGTGGTCCTGCCGCTTCAGTATTTTCTCCTTTGGGAGAGACAGTACGGGATCTTTTCAATCTTCATCCCGGTATACGCATTCCTGCTTATGCCGATCATTTCGGTCCTGCGCGGCGATACGGAGCGATTTCTTGTCCGGATCGCCGAAGTGCAATGGGCGCTGATGATCTGCGTCTTTTGCGCCTCGCACGTACCGGCTCTGCTGACCTTGAACATAGCCGGCTACGAGGGCCGGAACGTCCTGCTGATAGCCTTCCTGGTGATCATCGTTCAGCTGAGCGACGTCCTTCAATATGTCTGGGGCAAGCTTTTCGGCCGGACGAAGATTGCGCCCAAACTATCCCCCTCAAAGACCGTCGAAGGGTTCGTGGGTGGCGTCGCCAGCGCCACGCTGATCGGTGCCGGCCTATGGTGGATCACGCCGTTTACGCCGCTCCAGGCGGGGCTGCTTGCGTTTGTCATCACGATGATGGGCTTCTTTGGCGGGCTGGTCATGTCCGCCATCAAGCGCGACCGTGGCGTCAAGGATTGGGGCAACCTCATCGAGGGGCATGGGGGCCTCATCGATCGGCTCGATTCGGTCGTGTTCTCCGCGCCGATCTTCTTCCATCTGGTTCGATACTGGTGGTCGAGCACGTGAGCGGCGACACGGCCTTCGATCGCATCGCGCGCAGCACGGTAACGCACGTCCTGTTTGCGTTCCTTGCGATGGGCGGCTGGGCGGTCTTCGCCAACCGAGCGCACTCTCTGCCGAAGGCTCTCCTTGCGGGGTTGGTGCAGGGCGCCTTGTCAGCCTGCCTGACGCTGTTTCTGAAAACCGTCATCGAGCACCTTTCAAAGCGTTTCTCGGGCGTTCCGGCACTTTGGGCGCCGCCGCTGATAGCCTGCACGGCATCCGCGGCCGCCTTGGTCGCAATCCACGCGATGAGCGGAACACCGGAGATACTGAAGACGGTCGCGCTCCCGCTGACCGTGTCGACAAGCTACGCTGCGATCTACAATTATTCGCTATACCGAAAGAGGGGATCCAATGACGCAATCGGGTGACCGCAGACCACTGGCGAGCCGCGACACGCACTGGGCGCGCTCGATCGCACAATGGCTCGTCACGAAATCCGTGACGCCCAACCAGATATCCCAGGCCAGTATGGTTGCGGCGGCGTTGGCCGGTTGCTCATTCTTTCTTGCCGGAACGAGCCTCGGACCGACACGCATAGTCCTGCTTTTGCTCGCAGCCGCCTTCTGCCAACTCAGATTGCTATGCAACCTTTTCGACGGCATGGTCGCTGTAGAAGGCGGCAAAGGTGCGCCTGACGGACCGTTCTGGAATGAGTTTCCCGACCGCGTCGCCGACATCCTGATCTTCGCGGGGGCAGGCATGGGCGCGGGCATGCCCGGCCTTGGATGGGCCGCGGCGGCGTTCGCGGTGCTAACCGCCTATGTCCGCGAACTCGGCCGGGCGACGGGAATGTCCAGCGATTTCTCCGGGCCGATGGCAAAGCAGCATCGCATGGCGACCATCACCGCAGCAGCGGTCCTCTCGGTCCTCGAGCCGATTTGGGGAGGCCGCAACGAAGTCCTGATCATAGCCCTTTTGGTGGTTGCAATAGGCGCGGCGGTGACGGCCCTACGTCGCAGCCGCACGCTCATTGGCCGGCTCAACGCGGATAACGCCAAGCATTGACATGAAGCGTACCAAAATGGGCGAAACTGCGCTTTGCAGCAAAACGACATCGCCATAGAACAACCGCGCTGCTTCTTCTTTTCCCCGAAGCGGCCTTGGACTAGCCTCGCTTCGGCGAGGCGCTTTTCCCTTTATAGCTCTGCTCTTGCTATCGGTAGGCCCGCTCGGATAGCCCGCCCATTCCCGAACGAACCAGAAATTCATGCATGATCCGGCGCCGCATCGGATTCTCAAGTCGGGTGACCTGCGATCCCAGGAACTCGGTCTGCACATGGCCAAAGGCGAGAAGATCCGGCGATGTCGCGATTGCTTGCGAATAGAGCCCGTGAAACGACTGCCGACAGACATAGGTTTTGTACTTGGTCATGCAGAAGCTCGCGAAGCGACCCTGCTGTTCTCTCAGAAAGTCGGCAACACCGACCGTTACCTCCGGCCACGCAGGATTGCAGGTATCGTCAAAGGCGATGACCCCATGGTCGGCTAGCGATTCCGCTGCCAAGCGGGCATCTGACAGCACGTGACGAAGCATGTGGCCCCCATCGATGCTAAAGAAACGGACCTTGCCGGCCTTCTCCGTGATGTCAGTCGCGTTTACCTGCGTGCTGTCACGCTTGATGACCAGCTCCTCATCCACCGGCAGTCCCAATCGGCGGCCGTTCTCGATAAAAGCCTCATACTGACCCCGCCCATTTTCGCGCCCGGGAATGTCGAACGGATCGATCGCAACAATTTTTGCGCCGCCGCCGCATAGTTTCCGGAAGAGAAAGTAAGACCGGCCAAAGTAGACGCCAATCTCGGCGACCGCTCCGTTGAGACCAGCCGCCTCCTGGCTGCGCAAAAGCGAAAGAAAGACAAGCGCATCCGGAGGATCTATGTAGCCCTTTATCGCTCGCAGATCGCGAAATATGAATTTTCGAAGCGCGATATCCATCGGAAAGTACTTTCGATCTCACCGGCGAAACCAATTCGCATTTCAAGACAAATGCAACGAATGGTAAGAAGCAAACAGCAGAACAACATACCTTTCAACCAAAAACACCGAAAATTCATGACCTGAAGAGAGACAGAATAGATCGCGAGCGTTGCCGATACTTCAATTTTCTTGTTACGCAACGCCACCATCAGAAAAATCGCCGTTCGGAGTTTCTTCCGAAAAGGCAATTTGCTAATCCCAACGATAACAAGACGAAAAGAATGTCGTCGCAGGGCAGTTTCTTCTTTTTATCGCCATCCAGCTGCCCTACTCCTACGTCTGTTTTTATGCGGCAACAGAAGGTGGTACATGGCAGGTGAAACAGTTCTGGTCGTCGGCGGTGCTGGGTATATCGGCTCGCACACGTGTCTCGATCTCGCGAACAAGGGCTTCAAGCCGGTCGTTTTCGACAATTTCTCGAACGGACATCGCGAGTTCGTCAAATGGGGTCCCGCCGAGGAGGGGGACATTCGCGATCGGAGCCGCCTCGATGAAGTCCTCGCCAAGCACAAGCCAGCGGCCATTCTGCATTTTGCGGCGCTGATCGAAGTGGGCGAATCGGTCAAGGATCCGGTCGCCTTCTATGAAAACAACGTCATCGGCACGCTGACACTGCTGGCAGCCGCCCAAGACGCAGGCATCAAGGCGTTCGTTTTCTCGTCGACCTGCGCCACCTATGGCCTTCCGCAAAGCGTCCCTCTCGACGAGACACATCGACAGGTGCCGATCAATCCATACGGACGCACCAAGTATATCGTCGAGCAGGCGCTTTCCGACTACGACCGGTACACGGGCTTTCGATCCGTGGTCTTGCGCTACTTCAACGCGGCCGGCGCAGATTTCGAGGGGCGAATCGGCGAATGGCATCAGCCGGAAACCCACGCCATTCCGCTGGCAATCGATGCTGCGCTCGGTCGGCGCGAAGGCTTCAAGGTCTTCGGCAGCGACTATGAGACGCGTGACGGCACCTGCGTGCGCGACTACATCCATGTCCTTGATCTCGCGGACGCTCACGTTCGCGCGGTCGAATATCTGCTGCGGGGAGGAGAGTCTGTCGCGCTCAATTTGGGAACCGGGACCGGCACGACCGTCAAGGAGCTGCTTTCAACCATCGAAGAGGTGTCGGCACGGCCGTTCCCGGTCGAGTATGTCGGACGCCGCGAAGGCGATTCCCACACGCTGGTCGCCAACAACGACAAGGCCCGGGAAGTTCTCGGCTGGGTGCCGCAGCATGATCTGTCGCAAATCATCCGCTCGGCCTGGAACTGGCACGCGAAATCAAACCAGCATTGAGCGCCGCAAATGTCCGGCAAACCCAACGTTCTCCTGATCACCGCGGACCAATGGCGCGGTGATTGCCTTTCAGCAGTCGACCACGCCTGCGTAAAAACCCCGAACCTGGACACACTTGCGGCGCAAGGCACGCTGTTTGCCCACCACTATGCCGGCACTGCGCCCTGCTCGCCGGCGAGGGCGACGCTTTACACCGGTCTCTACCAAATGAACCATCGCGTCTGCCGCAACGGTTCCCCATTGGATGCGCGCTTCGATAATCTGGCCTTGGCTGCCAGACGCGCAGGCTATGATCCCACATTGTTCGGCTATACCGACACGGCGCCCGACCCGCGGGCGCTGGACAATAGCGATCCGCATCTGACGACCTACGAGGGCCTGCTCCCCGGCTTCACTGCACGGCAGCTTTTGCCAGAGCATGAGAAGCAATGGCTATCATGGCTGCGCATGCGGGGGCATGCGGACGCAACCAGCCGAGACATTCATATTCCGGTTGGCGCCCGTCCGGGCGAGATTTCCAGCGCGCCGACAGCCTATTCCAAGGACGAGACACAAACCGCGTTTCTCACAGGCGAGTTCATACGTTGGCTTGGCGAGCAGGAAGCGCCGTGGTTTGCCCACGTTTCCTTCCTGCGTCCGCACCCGCCCTTTTCTGCGCCGAGCCCGTTCAACGGCATGTTCGCGCCGAGCGACGGACCGGCCTTCGCCCGCGCCGAAAACCGGGAGGCCGAGGAAAAATCTCACCCTTACCTGTCTTACGCGATGCCCAGGGTCGGCAAGGGCAGCGCGATGCATGGTGGCGCCGGCCCCATCAGCGATTGGAATGCCGCCGACTTTTCGGCAATCCGCGCCATCTACTACGGCATGATCGCCGAAGTGGATTTCCAGCTTGGACAAATCTGGCAGGCACTGAAAGCTTCGGGCGCCTGGGAAGACACCGTCATCATATTCACGTCGGATCATGCCGAGATGGCTGGGGATCACTGGACGTTCGGGAAGGGCGGTTTCTTCGACGGAAGCTACCACGTGCCCCTGATCATCCGTGATCCGCGATCGGCAATAGTGGGAACGACAGTCAAAGAGTTTACCAGCGCCGCCGATATCTTTCCGACGCTCTGCGACCGCCTGGATATCGTGCCCCGCAACGGTCTGGACGGGCAGTCCTTGATGCCCTTCGTTCAATCGGGCAGAAGCGATGGCTGGCGTGACGCCGCGTTTTGGGAGTTCGATTTCCGCGACATCGTCCATCAGACGGCTGAACGCCATTTCGGGCTTCGCTCCAACGAATGCAGCCTTGCGGTGGTTCGCGACGAACAGTTCAAGTTCGTCCACTTCACCGCGCTGCCTCCGCTGCTTTTTGACCTTCGAAGCGACCCCATGGAACTGAACAATCTCGCAGCCGATCCGGCCTATACCGCGATCCGGCTGGCCTACGCCGAGAAGCTCTTGTCCCTTCGTGCGCGCCACCTCGATCAGACACTCGCCTACACCGAACTGACGGAAAGAGGGCCGGTTTCACACCGGCCCTGACAGGTCAGGAAAACCGACCGAGATAGTCCATCTTGCCGACCGGGACGCCCTGGTTTCGCAGGATCGCGTGCGCCATCGAAATGTGGAAATAGAAGTTCGGCAGCGCGAATGTCGCGAGATATTCGTCTCCGCGGAACGTGGTCTTGTTGCCGCCGGGCGAGATGACGACCTCATGCGTCTCGGTTCCCTCGAGCGCATCCGGGGCAACGGTCGCCAGATAGGCACGAGTCTTCGCCACCCGCTCACGCAACGCTGCGATCGTCGTTTCATTATCATCTAACTTCGGCGCGTCCGTTCCGGTCAGGCGCGCGATCGCAAATTTCGCGCTGTCGGTGGCACGCTGGTATTGACCCGAGAACGGCAGCATATCTGGCGCGAGGCGAACGGCGACCAGATCGGAAGGATCCGTGCCTTTTTCGCCGGCGAATTTCTCTGCCTTGTCGAGATAGGCATCGAGGGTGTCCAGGCCCCGCTGAAACAATGGTACGGTCAAGCGATACATCGAAATGGGCATCTGTCTCTCCATAAAGGCAGTCGATCGATTGCCGCTGCCGCGCTGACATATAGGCTGCCTATACGACATTTTCACCGGGCGCCCGCGATCGGATCTCTTTACTTCGCGCCACGCCTCCGAAAGCGGTTTGACCACCCCGATTACCCTCTTTCCGATGAAAAATTTTTCGAGAAGGGGGGTGGCGTATTCCGCCATCTTTTCTATTCTGCCCGCTTGGTATCGCCCGCCCGGGCACACAGGAACACAAATGCAATTCGTATTCGACGGACACAACGACGTTCTTCTCCGGCTTTGGACACATGAACGAGAGGGCGGCGATCCAGTCGCTGAGTTTTCAAACGGAACGGATTCGGGCCACATCGATGCACCTCGTGCAAGGGAAGGCGGGCTCGTTGGCGGGCTTTGCGCCATTTACGTGCCATCGGGCGACCTCGTCTTTGCGGATCCCGACAAGAACGGCCACTATGTAACGCCGCTCGCCGCGCCGCTCGATCCGCTGCCGTCGCTCAGGATCGCTAACGAAATGGCCGCGATCGCGCTGCGCCTCGACCGCGCCGGCGCCTGGCGCCTCTGCCGCACGGTCAAGGATATCAGGAGGTCGATTGCGGACGGCGTATTTGCCGCCGTCATGCACATGGAAGGCTGCGAAGCGATCGGCGCCGATCTCGCCGCGCTCGAGGTCTTCCATGCCGCCGGTCTGCGGTCGCTCGGTCCCGTGTGGAGCCGCCACAACATCTTCGGGCACGGCGTTCCTTTCGCATTTCCGATGTCGCCGGATACGGCTCCCGGCCTGACGGATGCGGGCTTTGCGCTGGTGCGCGAGTGCAATCGTCTCGGCATCATGCTCGACCTCGCCCACATAACTGAAAAGGGCTTCTGGGATGTGGCAAAGACAACGGACCGACCGCTTGTCGCCAGCCATTCCAACGCCCACGCGCTGACGCCGGTCGCCCGCAACCTGACGGACAAGCAGCTCGACGCGATCAAGGAAAGCCGCGGCCTGGTTGGGATCAACTATGCAACGGCAATGCTTCGCAGCGATGGCCGCTCCGATGGCGATACGCCGCTGAGCGACATGATCCGCCACATCGACTATCTCGTCGAGCGCGTCGGCATCGATTGCGTGGCTCTCGGATCGGACTTCGACGGGGCGACGATTCCCGACGAAATCGGCGACGCAGCCGGCAACCAAAGGCTGATTGCAGCCCTCCAGCGCGCGGGATATTCTGGCAGCGATCTAGAAAAAATCGCCAGCGAAAACTGGCTTCGAATTCTGGCTTCGGCGTGGGGAGAAGAGGGCGCCTAGGACTGATATCTTTGTATTTAAATTGAAAAACAGGGGAACAAAATTATGATGCTGAATAAAATGAACCGATCTTTCCGCGCGCTTTCCGCAAGCGCAGCGCTCGCCATCCTGATGGCTGCTGCACCAGTTGCCTTCGCTGAAACGCCGAAGGATACGCTCGTCGAAGGCTTCGCGATCGACGACATCATCACCATGGATCCGGGCGAAGCGTTCGAACTCTCGACCGCCGAAGTCACGAGCAACACCTATAGCCTGCTCGTTCGCCTCGACATGAGCGACACCTCGAAGATCAAGGGCGATCTCGCCGACAGCTGGACGGTATCCGACGACGGCCTGACCTATACGTTCAAGCTGAAGTCCGGCCTCAAGTTCGCCTCCGGCAATCCGATCACCGCGGAAGACGTTGCCTGGTCCTTCGAGCGCGCTGTCAAGCTCGACAAGAGCCCGGCCTTCATCATCACGCAGTTCGGCATCACCGGCGACAACGTAACGGAAAAGGCCAAGGCAACGGACGAGAACACCTTCGTCTTTACCGTCGACAAGCCTTACGCACCAAGCTTCGTCCTGAACTGCCTGACCGCGACTGTGGCCTCGGTCGTCGACAAGAAGCTTGTCCTCGACCACGTCAAGCCGGTTACGCCAACCGCTGAATACAAGTACGACAACGACTTCGGCAACGACTGGCTGAAGACCGGTTATGCCGGTTCGGGCGCCTACAAGCTGCGCGAATGGCGTGCGAACGAAGTGGTCGTTCTCGAGCGTAACGACAACTTCTATGGTGACAAGGCCAAGCTCAACCGCGTCATCTACCGCTTCATGAAGGAAAGCTCGGCTCAGCGCCTCGCCCTGGAAGCCGGTGATATCGACATCGCCCGCAATCTCGAGCCGGGCGATCTCGAAGCGCTCGCCAAGAACCCGGACCTTGCCTCCGCAAGCGCGCCGAAGGGCACCGTCTACTACGTCAGCCTCAACTCGAAGAACGAGAACCTGAAGAAGCCTGAAGTCCAGGAAGCCTTCAAGTATCTGGTCGACTACGACGCAATCGGCTCGACGCTTATCAAGGGTATCGGCGAGATCCACCAGACCTTCCTGCCGACCGGCCAGCTTGGCGCGCTCAACGAGAACCCGTACAAGTTCGACGTCGCCAAGGCGAAGGAACTCCTGGCGAAGGCCGGCCTGAAGGACGGCTTCTCCGTGACCATGGATGTTCGCAACACGCAGCCGGTAACCGGCATCGCGGAATCCATGCAGCAGTCGCTCGCCCAGGCCGGCATCAAGATGGAAATCATCCCCGGCGACGGCAAGCAGACCCTGACCAAGTATCGCGCGCGTACACACGACATGTACATCGGTCAGTGGGGCTCCGACTATTTCGACCCGAACTCGAACGCCGATACCTTCACCACCAACCCCGACAATTCGGATGCGGGCACGGTGAAGACGCTTGCCTGGCGCAACACCTGGGAAGCACCGGAACTCGACAAGGAAACGAAGGCAGCTCTTCTCGAGCGTGACAGCGCCAAGCGTGCTGCCATGTACGAAGACATCCAGAAGAAGTTCCTGGCGAACAGCCCGTTCGTGATCATCTTCCAGCAGACGGAAGTGGCCGGCTATCGGAAGAGCGTCAAGGACTTCAAGCTGGGCCCGAGCTTCGACACGAACTATGTCGGTCCGATCGGCAAGGAATGATCCGGCAGGATTGATCCATTGAGCATCGTCGAAACAACGACGGAGGCGCGGCCCAAACAGGGCCGTGCTCTTCCATTTGCAAAGGCGGTCGGGCGATTCCTCATCGCCGCCGTAACCACTTATCTCGGCCTCTTGGCCGTAACGTTCTTCATCGGCCGGGTTGTCCCGATCGATCCGGTTCTGGCGATCCTGGGCGATCGCGCACCGTCGCATGTTGTCGAGCGTGTGCGCCACGAGCTCGGATTCGACCTGCCGCTCTATCAGCAGTTCTACATCTACCTGAAGAGCATCCTTTCGGGAGATTTCGGCACCTCGGTGCTCACGACCAACCCCGTGATGGTCGACATTCGCCGCGCCTTTCCGGCCACGGTCGAGCTCGCGACGCTCGGCACGATCATCGGCTCCGTCATCGGCGTGCCTCTTGGCGTGCTGGCGGCTGTGAAGCGCGGTAGTTTCATCGACCAGATCGTGCGCGTGATCGGTCTGGTCGGCTATTCGGTGCCGATTTTCTGGCTCGCATTGATCTCGCTCGTCATCTTCTACGCGCAGCTGCGCTGGGTCGCTTTCCCGGGCCGTATCGATATCGTGTTCGAATACACATTTACACCGATTACCGGCTTCTATCTGATCGACAGCGCCATGCAGGGCCAGTGGGATGTCTTCTACGACGTCTTCCGCCACATCATCCTGCCGGCATCGCTGCTCGGCTACTTCTCGCTCGCATACATCAGCCGCATGACCCGCAGCTTCATGCTCAACGAACTGAGCCAGGAATACGTGGTTGCCGCGCGCGCCAAGGGGCTGTCCGAGACCCGGGTTATCTGGGGCCATGCGCTCCGCAACGCCGCCGTGCCGCTGGTCACCGTCATTGCCCTTTCCTATGCCGGTCTGCTCGAAGGATCGGTCCTGACGGAAACGGTCTTCTCCTGGCCGGGCATTGGTCTCTACATCACCAATTCGCTCCAGAACGCGGACATGAACGCAGTCCTCGGTGGCACGATTGTCATCGGCACGGTTTTCATCGGCATCAATCTATTGTCTGACCTTCTCTATCGGACGCTTGACCCAAGGACGCGAAACCGATGACGGTTCCAAACCAAACAGCGCCATTGAGCCGCCGCGAGTGGTTGCTTTCCGACCGCCCGCAATCGCGCACGCAGGCACGCCTTGGACGCGCCTATGTCACGTGGCGGCAGTTCACCGCCAATCGACTGGCCGTTGTCGGGCTGCTGATTATCGTCGCCCTGCTCCTCGTCGCGGCTTTCGCCGATCTGATCGCCACCCATTCGCCCGTCGTCGGAGACCTGAAGAACGCCCGCCTGCTCCCGCCTGGCACTGCCGGCTATCTGCTTGGAACAGACGACCAGGGACGCGACATCTTCTCGCGACTGATTTACGGCTCGCGCTTGACCCTGCTGGTCGTGGTTCTTGTAGCCATCATATCAGCACCCATCGGACTGATCGTCGGCACGGTATCCGGCTACGCCGGCGGCTGGGTCGACGCCGTGCTGATGCGCATCACCGACATCTTTCTGGCGTTCCCGAAGCTGGTGCTTGCGCTTGCTTTCGTGGCTGCGCTGGGACCCGGCATCCAGAACGCCATCATCGCGATCGCAATCACCTCTTGGCCGCCTTACGCGCGTATCGCACGCGCCGAAACCCTGACCGTGCGCCGCTCCGACTATATCTCGGCGGTCAAGTTGATGGGGGCCTCTCCTCTTCGGATCGTGGTTCGCCACGTCATGCCGCTTTGCATTTCCTCGTTGATCGTTCGCGTAACGCTCGACATGGCGGGTATCATCCTCACGGCCGCCGGCCTCGGCTTTCTTGGCCTCGGCGCCCAGCCTCCGCTCCCCGAATGGGGCGCGATGATTGCGTCAGGACGCCGTTTCATCCTCGACCAGTGGTGGGTGGCGGCTATGCCCGGTATAGCGATCCTGATCGTCAGCCTTGGCTTCAACCTGCTGGGTGACGGATTGCGTGATGCGCTTGACCCGAAGGAGAGCGGACGATGACCACGCTTCTTACAGTCAAGAACCTCAAGGTCAGCTATCCCACCCGTACCGGCGTCATCGAAGCCGTGCGCGGGGTATCCTTCACGCTCGGCAAGGAGCGGCTCGGCATCGTCGGCGAATCCGGCTCAGGAAAATCCCAGACCGGGCGCGCGATCATGGGCCTCACGCCGCCGCATGGCATCGTGACCGCCGATACGCTGGATTTCAATGGCATCGACCTCTTGTCCGCACCGGCGAAGCAGCGTCGCCTTCTCCGCGGCAAACGCATTGCCATGGTCCTGCAGGATCCAAAGTATTCGTTGGATCCGGTCATGAGCATCGGCAGGCAGATCTGTGAAACGCTCCGGACGCACGAGAAGGTCGGCAAGGGCGAGGCGCGTGATCGCGCGCTGGCGATGCTGGAAGCGGTGCAGATCCGCGATCCGCAACGCGTTTTCGATCTCTATCCGCACGAGGTCTCGGGTGGCATGGGGCAGCGCGCGATGATCGCCATGATGCTGATCGCCGATCCGGAACTGCTGATTGCCGACGAACCGACATCAGCGCTCGATGTCACCGTCCAGCTCGACGTGCTCAGGATCATGGACCGGCTGGTGGCGGAACGCGGCATGGGCCTGATTTTCGTGTCTCACGATCTGCGCCTCGTCTCTTCCTTCTGCGACCGCGTCATCGTGATGTATGCCGGCAAGGTCGTTGAGGAACTCAAGGCGTCCGAATTGCGCAACGCCCAGCACCCCTATACCCAAGGTCTCTTGAATTGCATGCCGCAGATTGGTGAGAACAGGCATCCGCTGCCGGTGCTGGACCGTAAACCGGAGTGGGCCGCATGAGCGAAGCACTCTCCGTCGAGGCATTGAGCGTCGTTTACGACCACTTCCACGCGCTGAAGAATGTCAGCGTCGATATTAAGCCCGGTGAATCCTTCGGGCTCGTGGGAGAATCCGGATCAGGAAAGTCGACTCTGCTGCGTGCGGTGGCCGGCCTGGCACCAGTGAGAAGCGGGGCGATCAGGATACACGGCGAACAATTGGTCGGCGCGCAACGCAGCAAGGCCTTCTATCGGCAAGTGCAGATGGTCTTTCAGGATCCCTATGGCTCGCTGCACCCGCGGCAGACCATCGATCGGCTCCTCCTCGAACCTTTGGCGATCCATAGTATCGGCGACAGCGAAACCCGCATCGCGCGTGCCTTGGACGAAGTCGGGCTCGGCAACGGCTTTCGTTTTCGCTATCCGCATCAACTCTCCGGTGGTCAGCGGCAGCGTGTCGCCATTGCCCGTGCGCTCATTGTCGAGCCGTCCATTCTGTTGCTGGACGAACCGACATCGGCGCTCGATGCCTCCGTGCAGGCAGAGGTTCTGAACCTCTTGGAACAGGTCCGTCGCGACCGGAAGCTGACGTTCGTCATGGTCAGCCACGACCTCGGCGTCATCACGCACATGTGCGAGCGGCTTGCCGTCATGCGCAATGGCGCGGTCGTTGAGCGACTGACGGCAACGGAGTTGGCGCAGGCCGCGGTTCACGAAGATTACACGAAAAATTTGATGCTCGCGAGCAAGGGCTTCGTGAAGGCCTGAAAGCCAGTATTTTCAAGTCATTGAATTTCTTGGACGACCGCGGGGCGTTAGGGATAACGCCCCGTTAAAACACGACCATTCGACTAGACTATTGACAGCTGCCTTACTTCTGTCATGATCCCGTTAACGAGCGTTAATTTTCGTGATCATGGAGATGCGGCATGTTCTTTCTCGGTGGTATGACCATGGGATACCTCGCGCCTCCGGCCAAGGCCGACAAGGACGCGAAAAGCGCGGCATCGATCCCCGCCGAACGCGATCGGCGCCTGCTCGACACATCGAACATCGCCCATCAAGACAACGTCGTTGAACGCTCGCTGATCTGGGCCTGGAGAACGCTCTGCTAGAACGCTGGCACGAAACGATTTTCTCATCGCAATGCGGGTGGTGGAATTTTATCTCTACCAACTAGATAGACAATATAAGAAAATAAGCTCCACGTAGAAGCTTGGAGAACACGGAGGCGACACATGGCAGACTTGGGTATTTCGCATACTCATGTGAACCAATATGGTTCCGTGCGGTCGAAGAAGCCGGCGACAGCTGGCGGCCGAATTCAACGCGTCTTACACACGACGCTCATTGCAGCGGCATTCGTTTTCGTGGCGGCTGTCGTTTGCGGATTGATCGGCTAAGCCGGCTGCGCGCCGTTGGAACCCGCTTTTCTACTTTAAAAACATCCTCTTTCCCAAGGTGGAACCAAAAACACCGGTCGCCGTTATCCTGTCATCAATGACCAAGGAGAACGCAATGCTTTACTACGCACTGGTGTTTCTTGTTGTAGCGCTTATCGCTGGTGTCCTCGGATTCGGCGGTATTGCAGGCGCATCAGCCTCGATAGCCCAGGTACTTTTCTTCCTGTTCCTGATTCTGTTTGTCGTTTCGCTGATCGCTCGCTTGATGCGCAGAGCCTGATCACAACAAAATCAGACAGATCCGGCGTCCGAAAGGCGCCGGATTTTTCATGTCCAGCAGACCCCCACTTCATCAATTTGATGCTCGAGAGACAGCCTCAGCGAAAGCTCTTGACTTGAATTATTGCAATAGTGTCCAACTTTCCGGATTGGCTCTGTGGGGGAGAACACGCCATTAACCAGATTCTCTCCCCATCTGCTCGACAGTCCGCGTCTAAATCGATTCGCATCGTCTGTTGATTGCCGTTGGCTTTGTTGCTGTCCCCCGCTGACATAGCTCAGCGTCGTTCATGCGGCAGTCATACTTGGCAGTGCAAAAGGCGAAACAATTACCACAACTTCGTTTGGATCCAGAACCGAACCATGTCCATATCCGCCACGCCTGCGACTCCGTCCCGCGAGTCTGAATCGAAGCAGATCGATCACAACGACTCGATCCGATCGACCTATCTTTCCATCGAAGACATTAAGGCGATGGGCGCGTCCATAGCGACGGACGGCGTGAGTTCGCTGCCAGCCTTTGCGCCATTCGACTTTTTCGCGCGGCACAAGGAAAACGAAAAAGAGATTCTGCGCGTCTACCGCACAACCGCGGCCGATGTGGAATCCGGTGAGACGATCACGCCTGCCGCCGAATGGCTGCTGGACAACCACTACATCGTCGAGGAAGCAATCCAGGAAGTTCGCCGCGACTTTCCGAAGCGCTTCTATCGCGAATTGCCGACAATCAGCCTGAACGGCACCCAGATCCCGCGCACGCTCGCACTGGCCTGGCTCTATGTCGCCCACACCCACAGCACCATCTCCCAGGAGAGCCTGACCGCACTGGTAGACGGTTTCCAGGCAACGGAGACACTGCGGATTGGCGAGCTCTGGGCTCTCCCGTCGCTGGTACGCTACGTTCTGGTCGAAAATCTTCGTCGGATTTCAATTCGCGTCGAGCGCAGTCGGCGGATGCGCCGCCGCGCCAACGAGGCTGCGGATGAACTTGTGCGGCTGACCGACCCTACCAAGGCCGCCGAATATCTCAAGACGCTGGAGCCGCTTGCCGAGGACAACACCTTCTCGACGCAGTTCCTCTATCGCATGCGTGATGGTTCGCAGGCGTCAAGCGTCGCAATCGCGTGGCTGGACGAACGGCTTGGAAGCCTTGGACGTGACACAGAAGAGACCACGATGGCTGAACACAGCCGTCTGTCCTCCGGCAACGTTACCATGGGCAACATCATCCGCAGCCTGCGCGAGATCGACGACACCGAATGGTCGGTATGGGTCGAGCAAGTCAGCCATGTCGACAAGTTGTTGTGGGATCACTCCGACTACGGCGATCTCGATTCCGGCTCGCGCAACAAGTACCGCAAGCAGATCGAGAAGCTGGCCAAGCGCTCGACGATGACGGAAATGGAGATCGCACAGCTCGCGCTCGACATGACGGAAGAAGCCAAGACCTCCGGTGAAGAGCAACCACACGAGCCCAATGTCGGCGGCTTCCTGACCGGTATGCACCGACCGAAACTGGAGGCGCGGTCGAACTACCGTCCGACGATCACGCAGCACTTCGTCCGAACCGTACGCAAGTTCAACTGGCTGTCGATCGCCGTTCCGGTCCTGCTGCTCACCATTCTCGCGATGGTGATCGTTGGCCGCTTCATGGCGAATGCGGGTATGGGACCGGCGGAAATCGTTCTTCTGCTGATCATGTTCTCGTTGCCGGCATCTGAAGGCGCAACAGGCCTCTTCAATACGGTGCTGTCATTCTTCGTGACGCCCGCTCGCCTCGTTGGCTATGAATTCAAGGAAGGCATTCCGGAAGACGCTCGCACGCTGCTGGTCGTACCGTGCCTCATCTCCAACCGCGATAGCGTGGATGAACTCGTCCGCAACCTCGAAGTCCACTACCTCGCCAACCCGCGGGGCGAGATCTATTTCGCGCTCCTCAGCGACTGGCCCGACAGCCAGGTTGAGGAAACCGCAGCCGACCTGGAAGTGTTGGACTATGCGCGGCGCGAAGTTGCCAATCTGTCGGCACGCTACGCCTATGACGGCAAGACCCGCTTCTATCTGCTGCACCGCCGCCGCCTGTACAATCCGTCGGAAGGTGCATGGATGGGCTGGGAACGCAAGCGCGGCAAGCTTCACGAACTGAACCTGCTGCTGCGTGGCGACCGCGACACGACCTACCTTCCGGGCGCAAACATCGTGCCCGAGAACGTCCAGTACGTCATGACGCTCGATGCGGACACACGCCTGATGCGCGATGCCGTCACCAAGCTCGTCGGCAAGCTCTACCATCCGATCAATCGCCCGGTGATCAATCCCGAGACCGGACGCGTCGAAAGCGGCTACGGCGTCCTGCAGCCGCG
This sequence comes from Rhizobium sp. S96, assembly GCF_030382195.1. NCBI lineage: Bacteria > Pseudomonadati > Pseudomonadota > Alphaproteobacteria > Hyphomicrobiales > Rhizobiaceae > Rhizobium > Rhizobium sp. S96. The sequence goes on along the minus strand of NZ_JAUDRY010000010.1, from coordinate 105,018 downwards.
CGTCACGCCATCGCTGACAACGGGCAAGGATGCCTCGGTATTCCAGCGCGTATTCTCCATCAACCGCGGCCTCGACCCTTACGTCTTCACGGTGTCCGACGTCTATCAGGACCTTGCGGGCGAGGGGACCTTTACCGGCAAGGGCCTCTATCATGTCGATGCCTTCGAAGCATCGCTGAAAGGCCGCATCGAAGAGAACTCTGTCCTCAGCCATGACCTTCTCGAAGGTTCCATGGCGCGCTGCGCGCTGGTGACGGATCTCGAACTGGTCGAGGACTTCCCGACCCGATACGAAGTCGAAACCTCGCGTCAGCATCGCTGGGCGCGCGGTGACTGGCAGCTGCTGCCGTATATGTTCAATCCGAAATATGGCGTCACGGCCCTCGGCCGCTGGAAGATGTTCGACAATCTGCGTCGCTCGCTGACGCCGATCGCCTGGTTCTTCGCATCCGTGCTCGGCTGGTACTTCATGGACCCGCTCGGCGCCCTGATCTGGCAGATTCTTCTGATCTTCTGCCTGTTTGTCGCTCCGACCCTTTCGCTCATCAATGGCATCATCCCGCGCACAAGCGATATCGTTGCGCGCGCCCATCTCTACACGGTCTGGTCGGACATTCGCGCCGCCAACGCCCAGGTCGCTCTGCGGATCGTCTTCATCGCCGACTCCGCCTGCATGATGGCCGATGCGATCGGTCGCTCCCTTTATCGCCTGTTCTTCAGCCATAAGCTGATGCTGCAGTGGCGCACCGCAGCCAGCGTTCAGGCCGGCAGACAGGGAACGATCCTCTCCTACTACAAGGCAATGTGGCACGCGCCCGTTCTGGCCGTGCTGGCGCTCGCCTTTGCCTATCTCTCCGGCGACAAGGCCTTCCTGGTCGGCATTCCCTTTGCCGTCCTCTGGATCCTGTCACCCGTGGTGGCCTATTACGTGAGCCAGTCCGCCGAAACGGAAGACCGTCTGGAAGTTGCCGACTCGGTTTCGAACGAGCTTCGCAAGATCGCGCGCCGCACGTGGCGCTACTTCGAAACCTTCACCACGGCCGAACAGAACTTCCTGCCGCCGGATAACGTGCAGGAAACGCCTCACGTCATCGTCGCGACCCGTACGTCGCCAACCAATATTGGCGTCTATCTCCTCTCTGTCGTATCCGGTCGCCATTTCGGATGGTTCTCCTTCGAAGAAACGATCGAGCGTCTCGAGCAGACGATTGCGACGATCGACAGGATGGAGAAGTTCCGCGGCCACCTGTTCAACTGGTACCACACGGACACGCTGCAGACACTCGGCCCGCGCTACGTTTCGGCGGTCGACAGCGGCAACCTCGCTGGTCATCTGATTGCGATCTCGTCCGCCTGCCGAAACTGGGCGGAAGCGCCCTCGGCACACATGCAAGGCAATCTCGACGGTGTTGGCGATACGGCCGGCATCCTCGCAGAGGTGCTCGCCGAGCTGCCGGACGATCGCAAGACGGTCCGCCCGCTTCGCCGCCGCCTGGAAGAACGCATTATCGGCTTCCAGAACGCACTGGCCGCCGTCAAGCGCGAGCACGAGTTCGCCTCCATCCGCATCATCAACCTTTCGGTTCTGGCACGCGACATCCAGAAGCTTGCGGCGAATCTCGACCACGAAGTAAAATCGGCATTGAGCGCCGAGGTTACCCGTTGGGCTGAATCGCTGGTCAAGGTCTGCGAAGCTCATATCTCCGACAGCACCTTCGATCTCGCGAATATCGACGCGCTGCGTCCGCGCCTCATCGCACTTCGCGACAAGGCACGCGACCTCGCCTTCTCGATGGACTTCGGCTTCCTCTTCCGCCCGGAGCGCCGGTTGCTGTCGATCGGCTACCGCGTGGAAAGCGGTGAGCTCGATCAGGCCTGCTACGACCTTCTGGCATCCGAATGCCGCCTGACCAGCCTCTTTGGCATCGCCAAGGGCGATCTGCCGACGGAGCATTGGTATCGCCTCGGCCGCCAGGTGGTTCCGGTTGGCTCGCGCGGCGCGCTGGTGTCCTGGTCGGGCTCCATGTTCGAATACCTCATGCCTCCTCTGGTCATGCAGGAGCGCGGCGGTGGCATTCTGAACCAGACCAACAATCTCGTGGTCGTCGAGCAGATGAACTACGCCCGCAAGCTGGGCATCCCGTGGGGCATCTCCGAAGCGGCCTTCAACGCCCGCGACCACAACCTGAACTACCAGTACACCAACTTCGGCGTACCTTCGCTCGGCCTGAAGCGCGGCCTTGGCCACAACGCTGTCATCGCGCCTTACGCATCGATCCTCGCCAGCCAATACAATCCGCCGGCAGCGATCGAAAACCTCGAGCGTCTGCGCAAGCTCGGTGCTCTCGGCAAGTACGGCTTCCATGACGCCGTCGACTTCACGCCGACGCGCGTACCGGAAGGAAAGACCTGCGCGGTGGTGTACAACTACTATGCCCACCACCACGGCATGTCGATCGCGGCTGTCGCCAACGTCGCCTTCAACGGTCACCTGCGCGAGCTCTTCCACTCCGATCCTGTCATCGAAGCGGCCGAACTGCTGCTGCAGGAAAAGGCGCCGCGCGATATCCCGGTCATGAGCGGCAAACACGAGTCCGATACGCCGGCAAGCATTCAGGACGATCTGCTGCGGCCGGAGCTGCGCAAGATCTACGATCCGGCGGCGCGCGAACGCGAACTCGTGTTCCTCTCGAACGGTCATTATTCGCTCATGCTCACCGCGACCGGCGCCGGCTATTCTCGCTGGAACGGCCAGTCCGTTTCGCGCTGGAAGGCAGACCCGACCGAAGACCGGTGGGGAACCTTCATCTTCCTGCGCGACACCGCGACCAACGAATGGTGGTCGGCAACCAGCGAGCCGAAGAGCATCGAAGGCGAGCAGGTCAAGGTGGAGTTCGCGGACGAAAAGGCCGAGTTCACCAAAACGGTCGGTGAGTTGACCAGCGAAGTTGAGTGCATTGTTGCGACGGAGCACGACGCCGAAGGACGTCGTCTGACGCTGCTTAACACTGGCCTCGAAGATCGCTTCATCGAAGTGACCTCGTACCTGGAGCCGGTGCTCGCCACCGACGACGCCGACAACGCGCATCCCGCTTTTGCCCGGATGTTCGTCAAGACGGAAATCGGCAAGCGCGGCGACGTCATTCGCGCCGAACGCAACAAGCGTGATCCGAACGAGCCGAACATGGCTGTCGCCCATCTCATCGTGGACAACGCCGGCGCAACCCGTCACACGGAGTTCGAAACCGACCGTCGCAAGTTCCTCGGTCGCGGCCGAAGTCTTGCAAACGCCGCAGCCTTTGACCCGGGCGCGACGCTCTCGGGCACAGACGGCTTTACCCTCGATCCGGTTCTTTCGCTTCGCCGCACGGTGCGTGTCCCGGCCGGCAAGAAGGTCAGCGTCATCTTCTGGACGATTGCTGCACCCAGCCGACACGAGGTCGATCAGGCCGTCAGCCGGTATCGCCATGCCGATGCGTTCAACCACGAACTCGTCCAGGCATGGACCCGCACCCAGGTGCAGATGCGCCACGTCGGCGTGACCTCGCAGCAGGCCGCCGCCTTCCAGCATCTCGGCCGCCATCTGGTTTACCCCGACATGCATCTGCGCGCGGATGCAGCAGCGGTCGAAGCCGGCATGCAGTCCCAGTCATCCCTCTGGCCGTTGGCCATTTCGGGTGACTTCCCGATCTTCACGCTGCGCATCAACGACGACATGGACCTCGACATCGCCCGCGAGGCGCTGCTGGCCCAGGAATATCTGCGTTCACGCGGCGTGACGGCTGATCTCGTCATCATGAACGAGCGCGCGTCCTCGTACGCCCAGGACATGCAGCACGCCGTCGATCAGCTGGCAGAGAATGTTCGCCGTCTCGGCCAAGCCGACGGGCTGCGCCAGCATATCTTCACGGTCCGCAAGGACCTGATGGAGGAGGCGACCTACCACGCGCTGATTTCGGCGTCGCGGGTGACCTTCCATGCAAAGAACGGCAAGATCATCGATCAGATCAACCGTGCTGCGGCGCTGCTTGCACCGTCCAAGGAAGAGCAGCAGGAGCTGGAGCGTGCCGACCGCGCAAAGGCCCACAGCAAGCGAGCCACGCCGGCCGTACCGCCCGCCATACCCATGGTGGTGATTGAGGACGAGGGCGATCTCAGCTTCTGGAACGGCTTCGGCGGGTTCTCCAACGATGGCCGCGAGTACGTCGTGCGTCTTCCGGGCGGTCATTTCACGCCTCAGCCCTGGATCAACGTGATCTCGAACGAGAAGTTCGGTTTCCACGTGTCCGCGGAAGGTGCTGGTTTCACGTGGAGCACCAACTCGCGTGACTATCAGCTGACGCCTTGGTCGAACGACGCCGTGATCAACCGTCCCGGCGAGGCCATCTACGTTGTCGATCGCGACAGTGGTGCCGTGATGACGCCGTACGCGTCGCTATCGCGCCGCCCGGACATCCGGTTCGAAGCGCGCCACGGGCTTGGCTATTCGGTGTTCTCCAGCCACCAGAACGACATTAGCCTGGAACTCACGCAGACGGTCGATCGCGAACGACCGGTGAAACTCCAGCGCCTGCGTCTGCGCAACACCGGTTCGACCGCCCGCAAGCTGCGGCTCTACGGCTACGTCGAATGGGTTCTCGGCAACAATACGCAGAAAACCGCGCCGTTCATTCTCTCCGAGCATGATGCGGAAACGGGCGCTCTGTTTGCCGGCAACAACTACAGCATCGATTATTCAGGCCGCGTCGCGTTCTTCGCCGCAAGCGAAAAACTGTCGAGCTTCACGGCGAGCCGCCGCGAGTTCATCGGCAAGACCGGTACGATCCACTCGCCGAAGGCCCTGCAGGCTGCTGCGGCACTTTCGGGCGCGACCGAGCTCGATGGCGATCCCGCAGCGGCACTGGCGATCGATATCGAGATCGCGGCCGGCGAAGAACGCGATGTCGTGCTGTTCCTGGGCGACACGAAGACACGCGAAGAAGCGAGAGCGCTGATCACGGATATTCGTGCAACCCAGTTCGACGACGTGGTCGAAGCAAACCGCGCCTTCTGGCAAGACTTTACCGGCAAGCTTCAGATTTCGACGCCGGATCAGAGCATGAACAACCTGATCAACACTTGGCTGCCGTACCAGAGCCTTGGCTGCCGCATCATGGCACGCACGGCGTTCTACCAGGCAAGCGGCGCCTTCGGCTTCCGTGACCAGCTCCAGGATACGCTGGCTTTCGTGCTGCACGAGCCGTCGATTGCCCGCAAGCAGATCCTGAACGCCGCGTCCCGCCAGTTCCGCGAGGGCGACGTGCAGCATTGGTGGCTGCCGGGAACGGGCGCCGGCGTGCGCACGCTGATTTCGGACGACGTCGTCTGGCTTGCCTACGCCGTGCATCACTACTGCACGGTGACGGGCGACAAGAGCGTCCTCGACGAGCAGCTCGCCTTCATCGAAGGTCCTGCCTTGCTCGAGGGCCAGCACGACTCGTTCTACAAGCCGGAAGTCTCGGAAGACACGGTCAGCGTCTACGAACATGCCGCCATCGCACTCGACCTGGCGATCGCCCGCGAAGGAAGCAACGGTCTGCCACTCTTCCTGGGCGGTGACTGGAATGACGGAATGAACCGCGTCGGCATTGGCGGCAAGGGCACGAGCGTCTGGCTCGGCTGGTTCCTCGCCGGTGCACTGCGCTCCTTCAGCGCCTATGCTGAAGAACGCGGCGACACCGCCCGCCTGGACCGCTGGACCCAGCACCTCGGGGAGCTCAAGACAGCGCTCGAAACCGCCGCCTGGGACGGCTCCTACTATCGTCGCGGAACCTTTGACGACGGCAGCCTGCTCGGTTCGAAGGAAAGCCTCGAGTGCCAGATCGATTCGATCGCGCAGTCCTGGAGTGTGCTATCGGGCGAGGGTGACCCCGCTCATTCAGCCAAGGCGATGGAATCGGTGCTCGACAAGCTGGTCGACAACGAGGCGCGGATCATTCGCCTGTTTACGCCGCCCTTCGCCAATTCGGCAAAGGATCCCGGCTACATCAAGGCCTATCCTCCGGGCGTTCGCGAGAACGGCGGCCAGTATACCCACGCGGCAACCTGGGTGGTGATGGCGCTTGCCGAACTCAACCGCGGCGACGACGCGCTACGCTGCTTCGAACTGCTGAACCCGATCAGCCACGCACGCGACCTGGAGGCAGCCGAACGCTACCGCGTCGAGCCCTACATCATCGCCGCGGACGTGTACGGCGAAGGTGCCCTGACCGGCCGTGGCGGCTGGACCTGGTACACCGGGTCGGCCGGCTGGCTCTACCGCGCAGCGGTGGAAGGCCTTCTCGGTATCCGGCTGAAGAATGGGCGGCTTCATGTTCGCCCGGCACTTCCAGGCGCCTGGGACGGCTTCTCTGCAGAGATTGAACATGCCGGTAGCAAATACCTCATTTCGGTCTCAAAATCGTCCCATCAGAGGGGCTACGATGTCGCCATCAACGGACGCGAAGTCCCTGATCCCGATGAGGGATATCCGGTCGGATAACAGCACCAGCTGACGCTTATGATCCGGCGATTCGTTGCGGCCAAAGGGGAAACCTTTTGGCCGCAACCGCGTTTGCAATACGGAAGCAGGAGAGGTCAATGGTAACAACGCCCGAGAGAACCTTCGGCGCAGGTCGCAGTTTTGCGACTGCCATGCGGTCCAAACGCGATACCCGCCTGGATGTTTTGCGCGGGTTGGCTCTGATCACGATTTTCATCAATCACGTTCCCGGCCAGATTTTCGAGAATCTCACCACGAAGAACTTCGGCTTCTCGGACGCTGCCGAGGCATTCGTCCTCATTTCGGGAATCGCGGTCGGTTTGGCCTATGGTTCGCGTTTTCAGCCTGGCGCCTGGCTAGAAACCGCAAAGAAGGCAACGAAACGCGCCTTTACCCTTTACCTCGCCCATATGATCACGACGTTCATGACTCTTGCCATGTTCATTGTTGGCGCTTGGGTCTTTCATAGGCCGGGGCTTCTCTGCGAGATCAATATCCTCGCAATTCTCACCAATCTGAAAGCCGGCATCCCCTCGCTGCTGCTGCTCGGACACCAGATTGGCTACAACAACATATTGCCCATGTACGGCTCCCTGATGCTGATGGTGCCGATCATCCTGCTGCTGAACGCGAAGAGCCCGCTTCTTGCCTTGGCCGTGTCGGGCTCCGTGTGGCTGCTTGCCGGCATCTACCAGATTGCCCCTCACAATCTGTTGATCGAGGGCTACTGGTTCCTCAATCCGCTCTCCTGGCAGTTCCTGTTCACGATCGGCATCGTCGGGATGATGCATGTGCGCCGGGGCGGCACGCTACCGAGCCACCCGCTCCTCATGACGCTCGCGGCCGGTTACGTGCTTCTGTCGTTCGTCTGGGTTGTCGGGCAGCTTTGGAGCTTCGGCAATGCGCTCGCGGCCCTCGGATTGCCGCCTGTCCTGACTGGCTTCGACAAGACCTTCCTATCGCTGCCGCGGCTTCTGCATGTGCTGGCGCTCACCTATCTGGTGCTGAACATCCCCGTGATGTCGCGGATACTGCGCCGCTCCGAGGATAACGCGCTGGTCGTCCTCGGTCGCCACTCCCTCAACATCTTCGTTGCTGGGACGATACTGGCGATGGCTGGCCAGGTGCTGCTCTACATCAACAACCGCGATCAGGTTGTCGGCCCGATCTTCGTCGTTCTCGGCGTCGTCGTTCAGTTTGCCTATGCCTATCATCTCGAGCGTAAGCGCAAGCTCGGCCGCGACGGTCCGCCACGACTGGCCCATGGCCCTATGCAACCGATCCCCGTTCGCGCGGACCGGATGCGCGGCATGGAGCACAAACGGTAGCCTCGCCAAGCCGACGCGACGGAGCAAAAACCTTGACTCCTGTGGAAAACCTTTTATGAGCAGCGATGGAAAAGGGAATATCCATGGTTCGCCAAGAACAAGCCATTGCTGCACGCAATGACCGGGCACGGAGTGCCGGGGTGGATATTGCCGTTCCGGTTTCTTCCAAAACCAAGGCCAAAACGACGACGAAAACCGTCTGACGTCTCTGGCCTGCCGCTCTCTCCCCGGCCCGGCTGGGGACAGAAAGCCGCGATTGTTTCGCGCCTTTCCCCTCACCGGACAAGAGGAGAGAAGAGAAAGAGAGCTTGAGAAATGGGTTTTAAAGTTGCAGTTGCGGGAGCGACCGGAAATGTGGGCCGGGAAATGCTCAACATCCTTTCCGAACGTGGTTTTCCCGCCGATGAAGTCGTAGCGCTCGCCTCCTCGCGTTCACAGGGCACCGAAGTCTCCTTCGGCGACAAGACGCTCAAGGTCGCGAACCTCGAAAACTACGACTTTTCCGACACCGATATCTGCCTGATGTCGGCCGGTGGCGAGGTTTCGAAGAAGTGGTCTCCGAAGATCGGTGCGCAGGGTTGCGTTGTCATCGACAACTCTTCCGCATGGCGTTACGACGCCGATGTGCCGCTGATCGTTCCGGAAGTGAACCCGGACGCCATCGAACAGTTCACAAAGCGCAATATCATTGCCAACCCGAATTGCTCGACCGCCCAGCTCGTCGTGGCGCTGAAGCCGCTGCATGACTTCGCCAAGATCAAGCGCGTCGTCGTATCGACCTACCAGTCCGTTTCCGGCGCCGGCAAGGACGGCATGGACGAGCTTTTCAACCAGACGCGCGCCGTTTTCGTCGCCGACCCGATCGAAAACAAGAAGTTCACCAAGCGCATCGCCTTCAACGTCATCCCTCACATCGACGTCTTCATGGAAGACGGCTACACGAAGGAGGAATGGAAGGTTCTCGCAGAAACCAAGAAGATGCTTGATCCGAAGATCAAGGTGACCTGCACGGCTGTGCGCGTGCCTGTTTTCATTGGTCATTCAGAATCGGTCAACATCGAGTTCGAGAGCGAGATCACTGCCGATCAGGCGCGCGACATCTTGCGCGAAGCACCGGGTTGCCAGGTCATCGACAAGCACGAGAACGGTGGTTACATCACGCCGTACGAGTCTGCCGGCGAAGATGCGACCTACATCTCGCGCATCCGCGAAGATGCAACGGTCGAGAACGGCCTCAACATCTGGGTTGTTTCCGACAACCTTCGCAAGGGTGCTGCACTGAACGCGATCCAGATCGCGGAACTGCTCGTCAATCGTGGTCTCTTGAAGCCTCGCAAGCAGGCTGCCTGAACCATTTTTTAACCACGATGCGCTAAGCCCGCTTTTAAAGCGACAGCTTATTCTAGGTGCGGGATGCCAATTTTGGCCTCCCGCGCTTGTCAAAAGCGTAAGCGTCACAATATCGCCGAGAACAGGGTTTTAGCCCGGTTGCAGGTTAAGTTGATCGGGATCGGGGTAAATCTCCATGCGCATGACAAAGTTCTTGCTGGCTGCAGCCGCGGCTGCCGCCATTCTTCACGCAGTTCCAGCGGCAGCTCAAGGAGCACAGTGCGGTAACACCGGTGCTGGCTTCGACGCCTGGGTCAGCGCCTTCAAGCAGGAAGCGGCTGCCAGCGGCGTAAACCGCGCCGTACTCGACCGAGCCTTCGCGAATGTCGCTTACAATCGCCCGACGATCGCGGCCGACCGTGGCCAAAAGAGCTTCAAGCTGTCGTTTGATGCCTTCATGCAGAAGCGCGGCGGCGCAGCCATCATTTCCCGCGGCAAGGGCATGAAGCGTGCCAACGCTGCCCTGTTTGCATCCATCGAGCGGAAGTACGGCGTGCCGGCAGGCCCGCTGATCGCGATCTGGGGCATGGAGACAGGCTTCGGCAGCTACATGGGCAACCAGCACACGATGTCTGCTGTTTCGACCCTCGCTTACGACTGCCGCCGCTCCGATTATTTCACCGATCAGCTCTACGCAGCGCTTCAGCTGGTCTCGGAAGGCTATCTCAATCCGCAGGCACGCGGCGCCGCTCACGGCGAAATCGGCCAGACTCAGTTCCTGCCTCGCAACGTCGTCAATTTTGGTGTCGATGGGGATGGTGATGGTCGCGTTGACATGGTCGGCTCGCGCGCGGATGCGCTCGCTTCCACGGCAAACTTCCTGAAGGGCCACGGCTGGCAGGCCGGTGCCGGTTATCAGCCGGGAGAGCCGAACTTTGCCGCCATTGCCGGCTGGAACGCCGCCACGGTCTACCAGCAGGCAATTGCCTACATCGGCCAGCAGATCGACGCCAATTAAGCAGGACACACCTGTTCAGCAAAGCGCCGGAGGCAACTTCGGTGCTTTTTATTTGTGCTTAGATTTCGGGGCGAACGAAGTCGCGCGTCTCCGCATCCATCACCCAGAGCTCACCGGTCGAAATATCGAACCAGGAACCATGAAGTTGGATCTGGCCGGCTTCTTCCAGCGCCTTGATGTTCGGAAACGTTCTCAAATTATCGATCGAGTTTCGGATCGAAATTCTCTCAAGCGCTGTCTGTCGCTCGCCTGGCGTCATGATGTCGTTACTCTGGATCTGCTCGGCGGCCGGCCGTACAAGCGACATCCAACGACCGATAAAGTCGCCGGGTGACAGCGGTTCGGCGTTGGGATCGAGCGCTGCGCGAATACCACCGCAACGGCCGTGTCCCATCACGACGATGTCGGAAACCTTCAGCACCTGAACGGCGAATTCCAATGCGGCCGAGGTGGCATGGAAATGGCCGTCCGGTTCGTAGGGCGGCACCATGTTGGCGACATTGCGAACAACGAACAGCTCGCCGGGGCCCGCATCGAATATCAGCTCCGGCGCAGCGCGCGAGTCTGAACAGGCTACGACGAGGGTGCTTGGGCTCTGGCCGTTCTCGGCGAGCGTCTTATAGCGGTCACGAGCATCGGCATAACGCCCGCTCATGAAGTTGCGATAGCCGTCCAGAAGGGTGTTTGGAAAACGCTGCATGTCATTCGATTACAGCGGGAACCGGACAAGATCAACCATAGCAGTGCAAAATCACCGCCACGAAGAAAGCTAGCTCTTTCGTCTCTGCGCCGGATGCAGCAGCCGCCGCATCTGCACCATGGCCATCGGCGTTGCCAGGCTGGACGCGTCGCTTGCAAGCGTCAGTTCATCGCTACCACGTTTAACGGCGCGCGCGAGAACCTCGTAGACGCTTGCCGTTGCTAGCTGGAGCGCCTTCTCATCCTCCATTCCCGACAGGAGCCGGGAGAGGAACAGGGCGGCAAGCAGGTCGCCGAGACCGTTCGGCGGCTTTTCGACAAGGCGATGCTCGGCAAGCAGGGCATGCCGTCCCGAAAGATAGAGATTTCCGGTACCGCCGGCCATCATCGGTACCGCGGAAGTAACGAGCATACGCGAAGGTCCAAGCGACAGCGCGGCATCGATGATCGCGGTATTGTCCTCAAGCGGAGCGCCAGCGAGCCAGGCCAGCTCATACCTGTTGGGTGTCGCAAGCGAGGCCAGCGGAATAAGATGGTCCCGGATGGCCTCGGCGGTCGCCTCCGGTACATAGAGGCCGCCCAGGTCTCCCATCACGGGATCGCAAACATAGAAGAGATCCGGATCTCGTTCCCGCAGCGCGGCGACGAGCCGTGCGACCGAACGCGCCTGCGCAGCGTTGCCAAAATACCCCGTAAGAACCGCTCGGACCTCGCCAATCCAGGGTGCGCGGATGAGATCGTCGATCGCGGCATCGAAATCGGCCTCGGCGAAGGTTAGCCGCGTAGATCGCCCGTGGCCGGGATGCCATGGCAGAACGATGGTCGGCAGCGCCCAAACCTGATGGCCGAGCGTTTCCAGCGCGAATACGGCCGCACGGTTTCCGACTGAGCCGCGTACCACATGGCTCGAGATCACGATCACAGTTCCCGCTGTATTCTGGGACATCTTCTTCCGATCCGAATTCTATTCGTTTCCGTAGATCTCCTTTTTGACGAGCAACTGTCAACCGTCCTTCATCCGGACATGCGATGTCTCCGAACCGGCGCAATCGCAAAATGAAAAAGTTCCGCATTTTTTTAAGAATCAGGCGTCTTCGAGGGAAAAAACGCACGAAAGCTGTCCGTTTCCGCCTTCTTTTAGAGATTTTTCCGTCCAATCTTCTGCTAACCTGCCGAAAATCCAACACATGAGGGAACATCTGGAATGGCTGCTCGAAACAATCCTAAGCGGGAAAAACAGCTCGAAAGCGCGAGCAAGATCGCCGCTGCCATAGGCGAGAGTCACATCGATCCAGAAATTCTCTTCGGTCGGGCGAGCAACGACGACCTCGAGGCCTATACGCCGGAGATGCTGGCACTTTCGGCGGTTCATTGCGCTCGTGAACTTGCTGCATGGAGCCGCAAGACTCCTCGCATCAGCATTGAGACCGTCGCTGACGTAGCGCCAAACGGAACCCCGGTATCGATCCTCTCGGTCACCGACCACAACATGCCCTTCCTCTATGAATCGGTGATGGGCGAGGTCACGAGTAGCTATCGCGATCTCTTCATGGCCGTGCACCCGATTCTGGTCATGAAGGACGGAGGAGCTCCAGAGCTCTATGTGGCCGACGCGCCAAGCGAACCGGCCAATCGCGTCAGCCATATCCAGCTGCATATCTCTCCGCTCACGGCTGCGCAGGCGAGCGATCTGATCAAGCGCATCGGAGCTGTTGTCGAGCAGGTGAGGCTGACGGTGTCCGATTGGAAACCGATGATTGCGCGGCTTGGCACCGTGATCGACGAGCTGTCCTCTTATCCAGCCGGACGCAGGAAGGCCGAACGAGACGAGGCGATCGCCTTTCTGACCTGGTTGCGTGATGCGAATTTTACGTTCCTCGGCATGCGCGAATATCTTTACTCGGGTAAGGGGTCGAGCGCCAAAGTCGAGCGCGACAAGGGAACGGGTCTGGGCATTCTTTCCAATCCCGACGTGCTGGTGCTGCGTACCGGCAAGGATGCCGTGACCACGACGCCCGAAATTCTGGCATTCCTGGATGGCCCGGACTTCCTCATCGTCACCAAGGCGAACGTGAAATCAATCGTCCACCGGCGAGCCTATATGGACTATGTCGGCGTCAAACGCTTCGACGCGGATGGCAACGTCACCGGCGAGCTGCGCATCGTCGGCCTGTTTACGTCGACGGCCTACACCTCATTGGCCAGCGATATTCCGCTGCTACGGTCGAAAATCGAAAAGGTGAAAGAACATTTCGGCTTCGATCCGATGAGCCATTCGGGTCGCATGCTCGACAATACGCTGGAATCCTACCCGCGCGACGATCTTTTCCAGATCGACACGACGCTGCTGGCAACCTTCGCAGAACAGATCAACGATCTGGCCGACCGGCCCCGTGTCCGCGCCCTGCCACGTATCGACCACTTCGATCGCTTCGTTTCCGTGATCGTCTACGTCCCGCGCGAAGAATATGACTCCATCGTGCGCGAGAAGATCGGAACGTATCTGAAGACGATCTACGATGGTCGCGTGTCCGCCTACTACCCCGCCTTCCCGGAGGGCGGTGTCGCCCGCGTACACTTCATCATCGGACGCTCCGGCGGCAAGACGCCACGCGTGCCGCAAGCGCGCCTCGAAGAAGCGATCCGCGTCATCACCGCACGCTGGGACGACCGCTTCGAAGCCTTGGCCGGCCCCAAGGCGCCAAGGATCCAGGTCAGCCACGCTTTCCAGGATCTCTTTCCGCCGGAGGAAACCTTCAGCGACCTGGAAGACATCGCCGGTTGCGCCACAGGCGAACAGATCCGGATCGGATTCTACACGCGACGCAAGGACGATGTGGATCTGCTGTGCTTGAAGATCTTCCACGCCGGCGGCCAGCTTGCGCTGTCCCGGCGCGTACCCTTGCTCGAAAATCTCGGTTTCAACGTGATCAGCGAAGGAACCTTCGACATCGACGTGACGCTGAACGATGGCTCCGAACACCTAGTCGTCCTGCACGATATGGAGCTTGAAGCCCGCGGCGGCCTTGATGTGGATCTCGCGCGCCAGGGTCCGGCGCTTGAAGAAGCCTTTCTGTCGGCTTTCAGCGGCATTATCGACAACGACAACTTCAACCGGCTTATCGTCTCCGCCGGCCTGTCGGCCCGGGAGACCAGCGTCCTTCGCGCCTATGCACGATATCTGCGCCAGGCGGGCATTGCCTATTCGCAGGACTACATCGCGACAACGCTCGATAAGTATCCAGCTATCGCCACGCTGATCTTCCGGTTGTTCCACGATACGCTGGACCCGCGAATTGCTGAAAAGGCCAGGATTAAGAAGGCAGCCGAACTGCACGGAAAAATCGAGACGGCGCTGGCGGAGGTCCCGAGCCTCGATGACGACCGTATTTTGCGCCGTTACGTCAACGTCGTCGACGCCACGCTGCGGACGAACTACTTCCAGCGCAACGAGGACGGCACCGCGAAGGCGATGCTCGCCTTCAAACTCGATCCCTTTGCCGTGGATAGCCTTCCCGAGCCGCGACCGTTCCGTGAGATATTCGTCTACGGCGTCGAGGTGGAAGGCGTTCATCTGCGGTTCGGCAAGATCGCCCGTGGGGGCCTTCGCTGGTCGGACCGCGCCGAAGACTATCGGACGGAAGTGCTCGGTCTGGTCAAGGCCCAGCAGGTCAAGAACGCGGTCATCGTACCGGTCGGTGCCAAGGGTGGTTTCTACCCCAAGAAGCTTCCCGTTGGCGGCAACCGCGACGAGATTTTCAATTCCGGACGTGAGGCCTACAAAACCTACATTCGCACGCTCTTGTCGATCACCGACAATATTTCCGGCATGGAGATCCTAGCACCAAAGGATACCGTGCGGCTCGATGGCGACGACCCCTATTTCGTCGTTGCGGCGGATAAAGGCACGGCGACATTCTCGGACACGGCCAATGCACTCGCCCAGGAAGCCAGCTTCTGGCTCGACGATGCCTTCGCCTCTGGCGGTTCGGCCGGGTACGACCACAAGAAGATGGGCATTACCGCTCGCGGCGCCTGGGAAACCGTCAAGCGTCATTTCCGGGAAATGGATATCGATATCCAGACGACGCCGTTCAGCGTTGCCGGTGTCGGCGATATGTCGGGCGATGTATTCGGCAACGGCATGCTGCTGTCGCCGAAGATCCGGCTTGTGGCTGCTTTCGACCATCGCGACATCTTCATCGATCCGGATCCGGACATGGCAAAGACGCTGGAAGAGCGTCGTCGCCTGTTCAATCTCGCTCGCTCAAGCTGGCAGGATTTCGACAAGAGCATCCTCTCCCCAGGCGCAATGATCATCTCCCGTTCGGTGAAATCGGTGACGCTGACGCCAGAGGCCGCAGCGGCGACCGGCATCGACAAGACGGTCGCCACGCCGTTCGAGATCATTACGGCGATCCTTAAGAGCCAGGTCGACCTGTTGTGGTTCGGCGGCATCGGTACGTATGTGAAGGCAGCTTCCGAGACGGACGCTGATGTCGGCGATCGCGCGAACGATCCGATCCGTGTCAGTGCCGACGAGGTTCGTGCCAGGGTCATCGGGGAAGGGGCCAATCTCGGGGTCACGCAGAAGGGTCGCATCGCCTACAGCCTCAAGGGCGGCCGCTGCAATTCGGATGCAATCGACAACTCGGCCGGCGTGAACACCTCCGACGTCGAGGTAAACATCAAGATCGCGTTGGCCGCCGCCATGCATGACGGACGCCTGACGCGCGCAAAGCGCGACCAGCTTCTGTCGTCGATGACTGAGGAAGTAGCGGCACTCGTGCTGCGCAACAATTATCTTCAGTCGCTGGCGATCTCGCTGACTGAACGCAAGGGTGTTGCCAACGGGTTGGAACTTGCCCGCTTTATGACCGTGCTGGAGGCCGCAAAACAGCTCAACCGCAAGGTCGAGACACTTCCTGACGACACGACCCTGGCCGAGCGCTACGCCGGCGGCAAGCCGCTGACGCGGCCGGAGATCGGAGTCCTCCTCTCCTATGCCAAGATCGTGCTTTTCGACGCCCTTGCGGCCAGCGACCTGCCTGACGATCCCTATTTCGCGGCAACGCTGTCTCGCTACTTCCCGGCGAAGATGCAAAAAACCAATGCGACCGATATCACGGAACATCGCCTGAAGCGTGAGATCATCGCAACGGTACTGGCCAACGAAGCGATCAACCGCGGCGGTCCGGGCTTTGCCGTCAGCATGATGGATGCGACGGCAACCTCCGCAGCTGAGGTGGTACGCGCGGCCATCATTGCTCGCGACGGTTTCGATCTCGGGCGACTGTGGGCCGAGACGGACGCTCTGGACGGCAAGATCTCAGGGCAGATGCAAAATCGCATCCATGAAGAGATCAGCCACATCTTCACTGTCCTTACCCGGCTACTGCTGAAGACCCAGATGGCACGGGGCAATATTGGCGAAACCGTTGAGCGACTGCAGGCTGCCTTCAAGAAGCTCAAGCCCGTTTTTGCCGGTCAGGTCGTGCCGGAGCTCGATGCGCGTCAAAGCGAGTATCGCGAGGCAGGACTGCCGGAAGGCTTGGCGTCCGAGATCGCGCATCTGCTTGGTTTTGCCCTGGTGCCAGAGATCATGCAGATCGCCGAACGCACCGGCGAAACGCTGGTTCGCGCCGCCGAGAGCTACTTCGCGGTAACGAGAACCTTCCGGATCGGACGGTTGCTTGCCGCCGGTGCCCGCATCGTGACCTCAGATCACTATGAGAGCCTGGCGCTTGCACGGAGCCTAGATCAGATCGCCAGCGCGAGACGCGACATCGTCACCGCGGTGCTTTCCAACCATGGCAAGGAAAAGCTTCCGGTCCAGGCTTGGCATGCGGGCGACCGGATCAGGATCAACCGCATTGCCGAAGAGCTGTCGAGCTTGAGCGAAGGCGGAGATCCCAATCTCGCACGCATCACCGTCGCAGCCGGTTTGCTGACCGATCTTGCGCGAGACGGGACGAGGTGAGAAAGTCCGCTTCCAAAATGGGAGCTGATTGGTGAATCGCATCGACTGGACCGGGACGCGGCCTGCCAAGGCGTCGAAAAGGGGCATCTGGGGTTGGATGCTCTTCGACTGGGCGGCGCAGCCGTTCTTCACAGTTGTTACGACTTTCATCTTCGGCCCCTATTTTGTGTCGCGGCTGACCGAGGACCCCGTTTCCGCCCAGACGTTGTGGAGTAACACAGCGACGATTTCGTCGATCATCATCGCTGTCCTGTCTCCCATTCTAGGCTCGATCGCAGACCAATCAGGAGCGCGAAAGCCCTGGATTGGCGCCTTTGCCGTCGTCAAGATTGCAAGCCTCTTCGGCCTCTGGTGTGCCGCGCCGGGGTCGCCTGTCATTTACCCCATGATCTTCATGATCCTGGCGTCGATTGCCGCAGAGTTTTCGATCGTCTTCAACGATTCGATGATGCCGCGACTTGTCGACAGGACTGACGTTGGAAAGCTATCAAACACGGCTTGGGGCTTGGGCTATCTGGGCGGAATGATCGTGCTGATCGCCGTGGTAGCCTTGCTTGCCGGCAGCCCCGAAAGCGGCAAGACAATCCTCGGGATCGATCCGCTCTTCGGCCTCGATCCGCACACCGGCGAGGACGCCCGCATTACCGGACCGATCTCAGGGGTCTGGTACCTCATCTTCATCCTGCCAATGTTCTTCTTCACCCCTGATGCAAAGCGCGGTCTTCCCTTCGTGGCGGCCGTGCGTTCCGGCCTGGGGGAGGTGAGGAATACTCTTGGCGAACTCAAGCAGCGACGCGGGATCTTCCGTTTCCTCATCGCCCGCATGATCTACCAGGACGGCGTCAACGGACTTCTGATCCTGGGGGGAGCATTCGCAGCCGGCATGTTTGGCTGGGCAACGATCGAGATCGGCATTTACGGCATCATTCTCAACGTGGTCGCAATTTTCGGCTGCCTGATCGCTGGTCGCCTGGATGCGCGCATGGGCTCGAAGACGACGGTGATCGTCAGCTTGACCATGCTGCTGATTGCGACCGCCGGGATTGTTTCGACCGGACCTGGCTTTACCCTCTTCGGCTTGGTTGCGCTGCCGACCGCCGATACCGGTAGTCTTTTCGGGACCGCCGCGGAAAAGGCCTATATCGGCTACGGACTTCTGATCGGCCTAGCGTTTGGGCCGGTCCAGGCCTCGTCGCGATCCTATCTCGCGCGAAGCGTCAGCCTCGATGAGGCCGGGCGTTATTTTGGAATTTACGCGCTGTCGGGTCGCGCGACGAGCTTCATGGCAACCCTGATCTTCTCGATCGTCACTTATATGACCGACTCGTCCCGCTTCGGCATGGCAACACTCGTGCTGTTTCTTGCCGGCGGCCTGATCATCCTGATCCGTACGCCCTATCCAGCGGACAGGGCGTAGCAGAAACTCTTACGTCCGCTCAGTGGCGGAAATGGCGCATGCCGGTGAAGACCATTGCGACATTGTGCTCGTTGGCCGCGTCGATGACTTCCTGATCGCGCATGGAGCCACCAGGCTGAATCACCGACGTTGCGCCCGCCGCGATCATCGACAACAGGCCGTCAGCGAATGGCAGGAACGCTTCGGAAGCAACGGCCGAACCATGCGTCAGCGGCACAGCCAGGCCGAGTGCCTTGGCGGCTTCCTCTGCCTTGAGTCCGGCGATGCGGGCCGAATCCACACGGCTCATCTGGCCGGCGCCAATGCCCGCGGTCTGACCATTCTTCGCGTAGACCACCGCGTTCGACTTGACGTGCTTGGCGACCTTGAAGGCAAACTTCATGTCTTCGAGCTCCTGGGCAGACGGCGCGCGATTTGTCACGACCTTCAGATCCAGATCCTCGACCATGCCGTTGTCCCGGCTTTGTACCAAAAGGCCACCCGAAACGGTTTTCGCCGTCAGCCCGGCCGCGCGGGGATCAGGAAGACCGCCGGCCGCGAGCAGGCGGAGGTTCGCCTTGCGGGCGACGATTGCCTTGGCTTCGTCAGTCGCATCGGGCGCAATGATGACTTCGGTGAAGAGCTTGATGATTTCTTCTGCCGTCGCTGCATCCAGCGTCCGGTTAAGGGCGATGATCCCACCGAAGGCGGAGACCGAGTCACAGGCAAGAGCGCGCTGATAGGCCTCGAGCAGGCTGCCTCCGGTTGCGACGCCGCAAGGATTGGCATGCTTGATGATCGCGCACGCGGCAGATTTCTCCGGCAGAAATTCCGCGACCAGCTCGTACGCCGCATCGGTATCGTTGATGTTGTTGTAGGAGAGCTGCTTGCCCTGAATGAGCGTAGCCGTCGAAACACCGGGGCGACGCTCGCCGGTGACGTAGAAGGCTGCCTTCTGATGCGGGTTTTCCCCGTAGCGCATCTCTTCCTTCAGTACGCCGCCAATCACGCGGTGGCGCGGCGTTTCGATCGACAATGCGTCGGCAAACCAGTTGGAGATCATCGCATCATAAGCCGCGGTGCGAGCAAACGCCTTTGCTGCCATGCGCTGGCGAAAGGCATAAGCGGTCTGTCCATCGGACGACAGCTGTTCCAGCAGTTCAGCATAGTCAGCGGGATCGGTCAGGATCGCAACATAGGCATGGTTCTTTGCCGAGGCACGGATCATGGCGGGGCCGCCGATGTCAATGTTCTCGACCGCCGTCGGGTAGTCGCCTCCCGCGGCCCGAACATCCTCGAAGGGATAGAGATTGACCACGATGAGATCGATTCCCTCGATACCGTGGGTCTTCATCGCTTCCTGGTGTTCGGCATCGTCGCGAATGGCAAGAAGGCCGCCATGAACGCGCGGATGCAACGTCTTCACACGTCCGTCCATGATCTCCGGAAACTCCGTGATCTCGGAAACATCTGTCACGTCGAGGCCAGCAGCGGCAATAGCCTTGTGCGTGCCGCCAGTCGAAAGCAGCCGGACACCCTGTGTGGCAAGCGCGCGTGCAAGCTCGATGATGCCGGTCTTGTCCGACACGGACAGCAAGGCGGTGTTGACTTTGACTTTGTCAGGGGCGGGGATTTTTTTGGAAACAACGGCCATGAGGCTTCTCCGTTCGGGTCTTCAGGAGACATCCGGCAAGGGTGCACGGATTATGGCGCCGCGTTACCACAGCTTTGCTTCCACGCAAACAGCCACTAGCTTCTGCGGGATAAAAACCAGCGTATTTCCGGCTTTTCCGGGTAGGAAAAGCTGATTTCGATCTGATCGGAACCACAGACGCCGGAGGCGTCGGCAAAGAACACATCGTCCGAAATCAGGGCTTCATTGCCTGGCGTGGAGAACAGCCAAGCTTCTCCGTCGGGCGCCGTCATCAACACCGACTCCCGATCCATCCTGTTCAGGTTGATCGAAGGATGAACGTGGAAGCGTGCGGTCGCGCGCAACGGCTCATCGCGCTTGCGCTCCTCCGGCATGATAAGCCGATCGCACCCCGTCAGGATCGAGCCTGTTGCGTTGAGCGTGAGCTCGCGCTCATGCAGCACGCCGAACATCTTCAGGTAACCGTCGTGGCTGGCCTTGATGACATCGCGGCCGTCGTCGGCAACCGCACGGTCGACGTTGACGTTCTGCACACCATCGACAATCACATTCGCAACGAACTCCGATGGAGCAAAGCGACTGGATGACGTGTCGTTGAGTGTCACTGTGGTGTGGGCGGCGGTTGTCCGCGCGATCTGGATGTATCGCCGCGCGGCAAACTTCGGCGAACCTGAATTGACGATGAAGCGATGGCGGCCCGACGACATTTCGAACGAAAGACTGCCGGCATGCGCGGTTTGAGATTGCCTGCCCGGCGGCGGCGCGCCGGTATCCGCAATTACCGCAGTACGCCCCGCCGATAGGCGCTGATAGCGCGAGTGGGGCATCGCCTTGAATGGCTCGCCGGCTGTCTCATCGTAGCGCAGCAACGAAACGAGCTCGTTCGCCTGTGTGGACGTTGCACCGTTGAAGAGGGCAAGGTCGCCGTCCTGATGTCGGAAGAAGCGAAGGGCCGGATACATTCGGTCTATACCCGATATCAGCTTCTGCGGCAGGTCGTGTCCAAGATTCACATAGGTTTGGCGAAGCGGGAGAAGATCGAGAAGGAGCTCCAGCCCCGCTCGCGGATTGCGCGAGATATGACCCCCATCGGGAAGAATCTGGCTATCGAACTCCAGGTCTAGGGCGTCCGCCGCCTTTCGCAGCACACTCGCTCGCGCCGGCATGGCGATCGACGCCATGGCAAGCGCGATGCGCAATCGGAACCGGACCTCCCCGGGAGGGGCATATTGCGCCATGCGTCGCAAGAACCGGATCTGGAACGCAAGCGACCGCATGAAGCGCCGATAGAAGCCTCGGTCCGCATTGTACAGGACGACCGGCGAATGCGAGAGCCACGCTATGACGCGCTGCGCCGTAACATCAATTTCCCAGGCAATGCCTTCAATACGCCCGCCGTGAATGGAAAGCCAACTGCCGACGATGGCGCGTGCCACATTCGAATGAAGGTCGCTCTTCTTGGTCCGCATGTGCCGGAGCCAACCAAAGCTGTGAAGGCGCAATGCAAACGAGCGCGACGGCAGGCTGAAAGTGAAGGGCGACTTGCCGCCGGTCTCAAGCAGGCGCCCGGCAAGCGGAAAGCGGCCACTCAGGATCTCTTCGGCAACATGCGGATCAATCGCACGCAGGTCAGTGGGCGCCACGATCAGGCGATCTGGCGCATAGGATCCGTGCCGAAACAGGCGCAAGCGCAAAAGCGCGGCGCGGCAACGCATGCGCCGCCAAGCCTCTCCAACGTAAAGACTCGAAAACCGTCCAGACAACATGCCTATCGTAATTGACCCGCGTCGTTAAGAATGGATGAACAAGTCCGGAAACGGCGCAGGCCGTCTATGAAATTGTGATTGAGGTTCAACTATGCCAGTTGCTTTTCGATCAAGCAACACGGCGAAGCACAGCGGCATAGAAGCCGTCAAGACCGGATGCAAAGCCTGTGGGAACACGCAACATGTCGGGTGTAGTGCGGAATTCGCCTATGGCGCTGATAGCTGCGTCCAGCCCCGGCCAGCGGCTTGCTTCGATGGCGACTCGTTCGATCGACGGTGTGTCGGCGAGTATACGTGCAACGACCTCTTCGCCTTCGCTTGGATCGAGCGAGCAATTCGAAAAGACGATCGTGCCACCGACCTTCAGAAGCGTCACAGCGTGTCGCAGAAGTCGTTCCTGCAAGGCAGCGAGCTTGGCAATATCCTCCGGACCCTTGGTCCATAGGACATCAGGATGACGACGTGTGGTCCCGGTCGAGGAGCACGGCGCGTCGAGAAGGATGGCATCGAACAGCTGGTCCGGCTCGTACTGCGTCAGATCGCAGGCAATCGTTTCCGCTTCGAGCTTCAGCCGATCCAGGTTGGAGCGAAGCCGTTTGATCCGATTTTCGGATTGCTCGATGGCAACAACAGTCCCGCCGGCAACGATCAGCTGAGCCGTCTTGCCGCCCGGGGCGGCACAAAGGTCGGCCACCCGCTTGCCGGTCAGATCACCGAAAAGCTGCGCGGGGATGCTGGCGGCGGCGTCCTGCACCCACCATTGCCCCTCAGCAAAGCCTTCCAGCGTTGGTATATTGCCTTCAAAAGCCGCGAGACGCACGCCGCCTGTCGGCAGAACGTGACCGTTGAGCTTTTCCGCCCAACCGGCTGCATCGGACTTCACGCTGAGATCAATCGCCGCCGGCTCGAGCTGGGACTCCGCAATGGCCACTGCCACGTCCCGGCCATAGGCCGCTTCCAGCCTCTTCAGGAACCAATCCGGCATTGGCGACACATCTCTGACGCGTGCCAGTATTTCCTGTTTTTCACGGCCAAGGCGGCGAAGAATGGCGTTCACAAGCTTGGCAAAACGCTTGCTTCTCGGATCGTTGCTCGCCTGCTCAACGGCAAGATCGACGGCCGCATGATCGGGCACGTCAAGGTACAAAATCTGCGCCGCGGCCACCCAAAGGATGTGCTGCAGGGCGCGAGCGCCTTCGGGCAAGGGCGTGTCGAGAAGAGACGAAAGCGCCGCTTCGATGCGCGGCAGATGCCGAAGCGTCGTATTCAGAATGGCGCGAACGAGTGCGCGATCGGCGTCGTTCAGCGCCTTGTAGGCTGGGTTTCCGTGCTCATTGTCGAGCGCGCCATCCAGAGGAAGCTTCCGGTCAACCACTGCACCCAGGATCTTTGCAGCCGCGGCGCGAACCTGCAGCCCGGGTTTCGCTGGACCACTGGCAGGTCTCGAAGCGACTGGCTTCTTGTGTTTCCGGATAGGCTTCTTCTTGTCGTCTGGATTCAAGACCACGGACCTTTTGGCGGTTGGGAACCACCGCGGCTGGCGCCCGTATTGGGAACCGAGCGCGATTTGCGCATGGAACTACCAGCCTGAAGTCCCGACGTCGAGCCGTTCGTGGGGCTGCGCGCCATTTCCTGAAGCGCGGCGATACGGTTCTCAGTGTTTGGATGCGTCGAGAACAGATTGTCCATCCCCGCGCCAGTCAGGGGATTGATGATGAACATGTGTGCCGTCGCCGGATTGCGCTCCGCGTCGTAGTTGGGCACCTGGGCAGCGCCGCGCGCAATCTTGCCGAGCGCCGATGCAAGCCACAGCGGATTGCCGCAAATCTCCGCGCCGCGCCTGTCGGCAGCATATTCACGCGTCCGGCTGATCGCCATCTGCACCATCATGGCCGCGAGCGGCGCCACGATCATTGCCAACAGCACGCCGATAAAGCCCAGAGGATTGTTGTTGTTCTCTCTGTTCCCGCCGAAGAAGAAGGCGAAATTGCCCAGCATCGAGATCGCGCCGGCAAGCGTTGCCGTGATCGTCATGGTCAAGGTATCGCGGTTCTGCACGTGGGCGAGTTCGTGCGCCATCACAGCCGCGACTTCCTCGGGTGAAAGGACGCTTAGCAGGCCGGTTGAGGCCGCGACCGCCGCATTCTCGGGATTTCGACCTGTCGCGAAGGCATTGGGCTGCGGGCTGTCGTAGAGATAGACCTTCGGCATCGGAAGGCCGGCATTCCGCGATAGGTCTCGAATGATCGCAAAAAATTCCGGCGCATTGCGCTCGTCGATCTCCTTGGCGTGATAAGCCGAGAGCACCATCCGGTCGGAATTCCAGTAGGAAAAGAAATTCATTCCGGCCGCCATAACGAACGCGATCATCATCCCGCTGCGACCGCCGATCATAAAGCCGACGACCATGAACAGCGCGGTCATGAAGGCCAGCAACATGGCGGTGCGGACAAGATTCATCGGATTCTCCATCTCCAGCCGAGTTCCAGAAACACGAAAGGGTTTCAATCGCGCGGTCGGCGCACTATGATTTGGTTACTCGGTAGCCATTTTCAATATTTTCAGGCGGAAGCGCGGGATGCAAGCAGCGGACAACGACAACAGGGAAATTCCGGCCGAAGGCTCGGAACCACCACGCAAGATGCTGTCGCCCGCCGCCAAGCGCGCGCTCGCCGAGGCAGAGGAACGCCGCAGGAATGAGAAACCCGCGGATCTGCCGACGGAAATCGGTGGGCGAGGCGGCGCTGACCCTGCTCGCTTCGGGGATTGGGAAATCAACGGCCGAGCCATCGATTTCTAAGTAAATATTCCTATTGACTTTGCCACAATAACGGAATTTATTCCTGATATGGCAAAGTCATTTTCGTTTTTTCTCGCAGTGCTGATCGTCATGCCGGCCGCCGCCATTGCACGCGACGAGATCGACGGGCCCGTTGCGGCTGAAATTCTCCGTGTTATCGACGGCGATACGTTGCTGGTGGAAGCGCGGCCATGGCCGCAACAGAAGATCGAAGTCTATGTGCGCATACGCGGAATCGACGCACCTGAGATGCATTCCAAGTGCGCAAGTGTCAGGCGCGCAGGCGTCGATGCGCGTCACGCCCTTGAGGAACTAGCGGGCGCGTCCCCTCGGATAAGCCTGACGCAGATCTCCGGTGACAAGTATTTCGGACGTATCCTGGCGGACGTCACCCTAGAGGACGGCAGCAATCCGGCTCGAGACTTGCTCGATGAAGGCATCGTCAGGGCCTACGACGGTGGGCGGAAGGCGGAAACGCCTTGCCGTGACGCGGAGTAAAGCCGCCCCGAAGATCGGATCAGCTCTTTTTTGACTCAGGCTGTTGCCTTGTTCTGCCTGTTCGCGATGAGATCATCGACGACAGCAGGATCAGCGAGCGTTGAGATGTCGCCGAGCGAGCCGAAATCGTCTTCCGCAATCTTGCGCAGGATGCGGCGCATGATTTTTCCGGACCGCGTTTTCGGCAGCCCTGGAGCGAACTGAATCTTGTCCGGCGCGGCAATCGGGCCGATTTCCGAACGAACGTGCTTCACAAGTTGCTGGCGCAGCTCGTCGGAACCTTCGTTCCCAGCCATCAAGGTCACGTAGCAGTAGATGCCCTGACCTTTGATCGCATGCGGATATCCGACAACAGCTGCCTCGGACACCAATTGGTGCGAAACAAGCGCCGATTCGACTTCGGCGGTACCCAACCGATGGCCGGACACGTTAAGCACGTCATCGACTCGACCGGTGATCCAGTAATAGCCGTCTTCGTCCCGCCGGCAGCCGTCGCCGGTAAAATACTTCCCCTTGTAGGTGGAGAAGTAGGTCTGGATGAAGCGCTCATGATCGCCGTAGACCGTCCGCATCTGGCCCGGCCAGCTGTCGGTAATGCAGAGATTGCCGTCGGCAGCCCCTTCGAGCACCTTGCCTTCATTGTCGACCAGCTGCGGCTTGACGCCGAAGAACGGCATGGTGGCCGATCCTGGTTTCAGATCGGTTGCGCCAGGCAATGGCGTGATCATGTGGCCACCGGTCTCCGTCTGCCACCAGGTATCGATGACAGGGCAACGCTTGTCGCCAACGACATTGTAATACCACTCCCATGCCTCCGGATTGATCGGCTCGCCGACCGTTCCCAAAAGACGTAGGCTCGACCGCGATGAACGCGTGACGAAATCATCGCCGGCGCCCATCAGCGAGCGAATCGCGGTGGGTGCGGTGTAGAAGATGTTGACCTTGTGCTTGTCGATGACCTCCCAGAATCGACCCTGATCCGGGAAGTTCGGCACGCCTTCGAACATCAGCGTCGTCGCGCAGTTCGCAAGAGGCCCGTAGACGATATAGGAGTGTCCGGTAACCCAGCCCACATCGGCCGTGCACCAGTAGATGTCGCCGGGATGGTAATCGAAGACATACTCATGGGTCATCGCCGCATAGACGAGATAGCCCGCTGTCGTATGGAGAACCCCCTTCGGCTTTCCCGTCGAACCCGAGGTGTAGAGGATGAACAGCGGATCTTCGGCTTTCATCTTCACCGGTGGGCATTCCGGCTTCACCGTGGCGATTTCCTGGTGATACCAGAGGTCGCGGCCCGGTGCCCAGCCGGTCTTGCCGCCGGTGCGGCGCACCACCAGGACCTTCTCCACGATAACATGCTGCCGTGCGGCGATATGGATCGCGGTATCCGTGTTGTCCTTGAGCGGCACGGGCTTGCCACCGCGCACGCCTTCGTCGCAGGTGATGACGAAGGTGGATTCGCAGTCAACGATGCGGCCGGCGAGCGCCTCAGGTGAAAACCCGCCGAACACGACCGAATGAACCGCACCGATGCGGGCGCAAGCGAGCATCGCATAGGCCGCCTCGGGGATCATCGGCATATAGATGGTTACGCGATCACCCTTCTTGACGCCGTGCTTCTTCAGAACATTCGCCATTCGGCAGACGTGCTCGTAGAGCTCGTTGTATGTGATCTTCTTGTCGACGTAGGGGTTGTCGCCCTCGAAGATGATCGCAACCTGATTCCCGTTGGTCTTCAGATGACGATCGATGCAGTTGTATGAGACGTTGGTCTGCCCGTCCTCGAACCATTTGATCGAGACCTTGCCGGTAAAGGAGGTATTCTTGACCTTTGTGTAGGGTTTGAACCAGTCGATCCGTTTGCCATGCTTGCCCCAGAACTTGTCCGGGTTCTCGACACTTTCCTCGTACCACTTCTCGTACTTCGCCTTGTCGATAAGCGCATGGTTCTTTACCAGTTTTTGAACTGGGTAGATCTTCTCCGACATGAAACTCCTCCTCACCCGGACGTCAGCGGACTGAAAAAACGACGCAGCCGCATTTCAATTGACGGCATTCATAGCAGTTCGCTATGGCCTCGCAATTAGACAAAGGTCATTTCATTCACGGTCAATTGCAATTATGCGCCACTACGGTTATATAGCGCCATATTTCCCGGACATAGTGGTGACAATCCACGGACCGCGACACCGGCGCGGACGACAGAAGGACTATATCCATGGCTCAACAACTGCTCATGCCGAAGGCGACGGCAATCTGGCTCGTCGACAACACTGCTCTGTCTTTCGACCAGATCGCTCAGCTCTGCAAACTGCATCCGCTTGAAGTGAAGGCGATTGCCGACGGTGAAGCGGCGCAGGGCATCAAGGGCCTCGATCCGATCTCGACCGGCCAGCTGTCGCGCGACGAAATCGCCCGCGGCGAAAAGAACCCTGCCCACAAGCTCAAGCTCTCCGAGCCGAAGGTTCGCGTCCCGGAATCGAAGCGTCGCGGCCCGCGTTACACGCCGGTTTCGAAGCGTCAGGACCGCCCGAACGCCATCCTCTGGCTGGTTCGCAATCATCCGGAACTCAAGGACGCCCAGATCTCCAGGCTTGTCGGAACCACCAAGTCGACCATCGAGCAGATCCGTGAGCGCACGCACTGGAATTCGGCTAACCTTGCGCCGATGGACCCGGTTACGCTCGGCCTCTGCAGCCAGATCGACCTTGACATGGAAGTCGAGAAGGCCGCAAAGGGCCGTCCGCTCCCGACAGCCGCAGAGCTTGGCGCAACCCTGCAGTCGGCGCATGAGACCGAACGCCTGACCCCGAGCTACGATCGCGAGGAGGAGAAGGAAAAGGAAATCGATGCCGACGCCGTCTTCGCAAAGCTCAAGTCTCTGAAGTCCTCGCCCAAAGACGAAGATAAAGACGATCAGTACTGATCGACCGATAGTCACACCAAGCCCCGCTTCTGCGGGGCTTTTTATTGTCACATAGGCAGACCGCCGAGGCCTTTTTTGCGCAATGCCGCAGCGATTTCCTCAAGCACGACGGGATCGTCGATCGTCGCCGGCATTTTCCACGGAACGCCGTCAGCGATCTTCTGGATCGTCCCGCGCAATATTTTGCCCGACCGGGTCTTGGGAAGACGGTCGACGGCAATGGCAGTTTTGAAGCAA
This sequence comes from Rhizobium sp. S96, assembly GCF_030382195.1. Lineage (NCBI taxonomy): Bacteria > Pseudomonadati > Pseudomonadota > Alphaproteobacteria > Hyphomicrobiales > Rhizobiaceae > Rhizobium > Rhizobium sp. S96. The sequence continues at coordinate 76,864 of NZ_JAUDRY010000010.1, read as the reverse complement.
GCGACGGGTCCGATTTCATCGCGGATTAGTTTCACCACTTCCGTTTCGACGACAGATGTTTCCCGTGAAACATGCCGCTTCAGGACCAGGAAGCCGCATGGGATCTGCCCTTTGACCGGGTCGGCGACGCCGACGACAGCGCATTCGGCAACATCCGGGTGCCGCGCGCAGACTTCCTCCATGGCGCCGGTTGAAAGCCGATGGCCGGCACAGTTGATGATGTCGTCCGTGCGCGACATGATGAAGAGATAGCCATCTTCGTCGACATAGCCTGCGTCTGCCGTTTTGTAGTAGCCGGGGAACTCGTCGAGATACGCGCTCCGGAACCGCTCGTCGGCTTTCCAAAGCGTCGGCAGACAGCCGGGCGGAAGCGGAAGCTTCACCACGACGTTGCCCAGGATCCCCGGCGCAACACCGTGCCCGCCATCATCGAGAACCTGTACGTCATATCCGGGCATCGGCACGGATGGAGACCCGTGTTTGACCGGCAATGCCTCAAGCCCCAGCGGATTGGCGGCGATCGGCCAGCCTGTCTCCGTCTGCCACCAATGATCAATGACGGGCACGGAGAGCATCTGTTCGGCCCATTTCAACGTCTCCGGATCGGCGCGTTCGCCGGCAAGGAAAAGTGCGCGAAAACCGGGCATCGGGTGCGCCCCTATATAAGCACCGTCGCCATCTTCGCGCCGGATCGCTCGAAACGCAGTTGGCGCCGTGAAAAGCACCCGAACATTATATTCCGACACGATACGCCAGAACGTACCGGCATCGGGCGTCCCCACAGGTTTCCCTTCGAAGAGAATCGTCGTAACGCCGACGAGCAATGGGGCATACACGATGTAGGAGTGCCCCACGACCCAACCGATGTCTGACGCCGTCCAGAACACTTCGCCCGGCTTCATTCCGTAGATGTTCATCATCGACCAGTTGAGAGCGACCATATGACCGCCATTGTCGCGCACCACGCCCTTGGGGTGGCCAGTCGTCCCTGACGTGTAAAGGATATAAAGTGGATCCGTCGCTTTGACGGAGACACACGCGATATCCGCTCCGCGATTGCCAGCAACGACCACTTCAAAGTCATGGTCGCGACCCGGAACAAGATCAGCGAGAAGCTGCGGACGCTGAAGAACGAGGCAATGATCTGGCTTGGATCTGGCAATTGTAATGGCGCTGTCGACAAGTGGCTTATAGGCAACGACCCTGCCAGGCTCCAGGCCACAGCTTGCGGTGATGATTAGTTTCGCCTCCGAATCATCCAGCCGTGCCGCGAGCTCGCTGGCCGCGAAACCACCGGACACGACGGAGTGAATTGCCCCGATACGCGCGCAGGCAAGCATCGAGAACACCGCCTCCGGCACCATCGGCATGTAGAGGACAACACGATCGCCCTTCGTAACCCCAAACTGGCTCAGTGTAGCGGCTATGGATTTCACATGGGCGAGCACATCGTCATAGCTGAAGGCCTGTTTTGCACCGGAGACAGGGCTGTCATAGATGAGCGCCGTTTCACTGCCCCGTCCTGCCAAGACATGACGATCCAGGCAATTGTAGCAGGTATTGGTTTCGCCGCCGGCGAACCAGGTCCCGTAAGGCCCGCTGCCAGCGTCGAAGATCCGTTCAGGTTGCTTGAACCAGTCGATACCGTCCGAGGCCTTGCCCCAAAAGCTTACTGGGTCCTGCCTCCACTCCGAATAGGTTTGCCGATAGCTACGCCGCATTTTCTCCTCCCCAGGATATGCGCCTTAAGCCGTCAATCTAGGGAAGAGACCGGGAGAGAGAAAGCCCGACGAAAGCAGCGGGTCAGCGCGCGCCGAAAATAGCGGAGCCGACGCGGACGCTGGTCGCACCGAAAGCCACCGCGATCTCATAGTCGCTGGACATTCCCATCGATAGCTTTTCGACACCGCATTGCTTCGCAAGCTTGGCAAGGAGAGCGAAATGCGGGCCTGGATTTTCATCAGCGGGAGGGATGCACATCAACCCCTCGATCTCCAGGCCAAGCTCGTTGCGGCACACGCCGACGAAGGAGGGGGTATCGTCAGGTGCAACGCCAGCCTTCTGAGGCTCTAGACCGGTGTTCACCTGAATATAGAGGCGAGGGGTCTTCCCCTGGCGCTTTATTTCTTCAGCAAGCGCGCGAGCGATCTTTTCGCGATCGACCGTTTCGATGACATCGAACAGCGCGACGGCTTCTGCCGCCTTGTTCGACTGCAGCGGTCCGATGAGATGCAGCTCGATGCCCGGCGTTTCAGCCTTCAGTTCGGCCCATTTTCCCTGGCTTTCCTGAACCCGGTTTTCACCGAAGACGCGCTGTCCGGCAAGGATTGCGGGTCGAATCGCGTCTGCATCAAATGTCTTGGAAACAGCTACGAGTCCAACGGAGCCTGCTGCTCTGCCAGCGTCCCGCTCAGCCTTGGCGATCCGCGCGCGTACATCGTCCAATCGCTCGTGAAGTTCCATCATTGCGCCTCGGCAGATCATCGGGAAGAATGGTTATGCACTAAACGCCCCGCCCGTGGTTGCCAAGGGCCGACCTCTCGAAATATCGCTCGGCGGCCGTGATCGCGCGCTTAAAGCGGCCGCAAAACTTGACGCTACCGTGGTTTCATGGTGAAGGTCAGGACCATCTTCCCTTGATTTTCCGGAAATACGAATACGATGGCTACCGAACGTTACAACCCGCGCGATGCCGAGCCCCGCTGGCAGCAAAAGTGGAACGAGAAGAAGGTTTTCGAGACCGACAACAGCGATCCGCGCGAGAAATACTACGTGCTGGAGATGTTCCCGTATCCATCCGGTCGCATTCACATGGGGCACGTCCGCAACTATGCCATGGGCGATGTCGTTGCGCGCTACAAACGGGCGCGCGGATACAACGTGCTGCATCCGATGGGGTGGGACGCATTTGGCATGCCGGCTGAAAATGCCGCCATGGAGCGCGGGGTTCATCCCGCGTCCTGGACATACCAGAATATCGCATCGATGAAGGCACAGCTGAAGGCCATGGGCCTTTCCCTCGACTGGAGCCGCGAATTCGCGACCTGCGATGTCGCCTATTACCAGCACCAGCAGCACCTCTTCGTCGACTTCCTCGAGAAGGGGCTGGTCTATCGCAAGCAATCGAAGGTGAACTGGGATCCTGTCGACAATACCGTTCTTGCAAACGAGCAGGTGATCGACGGTCGCGGCTGGCGCTCGGGCGCCCTAGTCGAGCAACGCGAACTTACCCAGTGGTTCTTCAAGATCACCGATTTCAGCCAGGACCTCTTGGACGCATTGGACACGTTGGACCAATGGCCCGAGAAAGTTCGGTTGATGCAGAAGAACTGGATCGGCCGGTCGGAAGGCATGACGATCCGTTGGGAGATCGTCGGCGAAACGGCACCCGCTGGTCAAACCGAGGTTACGGTCTATACGACCCGACCCGATACGCTGTTCGGCGCATCCTTCCTGGCGATCTCTGCAGATCATCCGCTCGCAAAGGAAGCGACGGTAAAGAATCCGGCTATCGATGCCTTCTGCGAAGAATGCCGCCGCGCCGGCACATCGCTTGCCGCGCTCGAAACAGCGGAGAAGAAGGGTATGGACACGGGCATACGCGTCCGCCACCCGCTCGACCCATCATGGGAACTGCCCGTTTACGTCGCCAATTTCGTTCTCATGGACTACGGAACCGGCGCCATTTTCGGCTGCCCTTCCGGGGACCAGCGCGACCTGGATTTCGCGCGCAAGTACGATCTTCCGGTTGTTCCAGTCGTCATGCCGCGGGATGGCGATGCGGCCAGCTTCAGCGTAGGCGATGTTGCCTATGATGGCGACGGCGTAATGATCAACTCGCGTTTCCTCGATGGCATGAGCACCGACGACGCATTCAATGCCGTTGCTGAACGTCTCGCCGCGGCATCGCTCGGGAACGCGCCGCAAGGCGAACGCAAGGTCAATTTCCGCCTGCGCGACTGGGGTATTTCCCGTCAGCGCTACTGGGGTTGCCCGATTCCGGTGATCCATTGCGACGATTGCGGCGTGGTACCGGTTCCGAAGAAGGACCTGCCGGTCAAGCTTCCCGATGACGTGACCTTTGACCAGCCGGGCAATCCGCTCGATAGGCACCCGACATGGCGCCACGTCGCTTGCCCGCACTGCGGCAAGGATGCGCGACGGGAAACGGACACGATGGATACCTTCGTTGATTCGAGCTGGTATTTCACGCGTTTCACCGCGCCGTGGGAGACCAAGCCGACGGATCCATCTGCAGCCAACCACTGGCTGCCGGTCGACCAGTATATCGGCGGCATTGAACACGCCATCCTGCACTTGCTCTATTCGCGCTTCTTCACCCGCGCGATGCGGGAGACCGGTCACGTCGACGTCAAGGAGCCCTTCAAGGGCCTCTTTACGCAAGGAATGGTCGTCCACGAAACCTACAGCCGTGGCTCGGGCATGAGCCGTGAATGGGTTTCCCCGGCCGATATCCGTATCGAGGAACTGGACGGCGCGCGGCGCGCGTATCTCCTGTCCAATGGCGACGAGATCGCGATCGGCTCCATCGAGAAGATGTCGAAGTCGAAGAAGAACGTGGTTGATCCCGACGATATCATCGCGTCCTACGGTGCGGATACGGCGCGATTCTTCGTCTTGTCGGACTCGCCGCCCGAGCGCGACGTGATCTGGTCGGAGGCCGGTGTCGAGGGTGCGCATCGCTTTACGCAGCGGCTTTGGCGCCTGATTTCGGAAGCGGCTGCGAACCTTCGAGACGTCGCTGCGACTCCGGCTAAGGATGGTGATGCGGTTGCTATTTCGCAACTGGCTCACCGGACCTTGAAGGCCGTTCAGAATGATTACGACAAGCTGTGGTTCAACAAGGCAGTCGCGCGCATCTACGAACTCGTCAACGCTCTCGCAGCGCCATTGACGAGGGTCGCTGGTGGCGAAGGCAACGAAACTTATCGGGCCGCTGTGCGAGAAGCTGCGGAGATTCTGATTCAACTCGTGGCGCCTATGACTCCACACTTGGCGGAAGAATGCTGGGCCACGCTTGGCAACAGCAGCTTGCTCGCACAGACATCTTGGCCGAGCTATGACGATGCGCTTGTGGCCGAAAATGAAGTGGTTCTGCCCGTGCAGATCAACGGGAAGAAGCGCGCCGAATTGACAATTTCCCGCGACGCAGATCAGAATACAGTCAGCGAAAGCGCGCTTGCTTTGGATGATGTGAAGAGGGCGCTGAACGGGCAGGCGCCGAAGAAAATCATCGTGGTTCCGCAAAGGATTGTGAACATTGTCGTTTAATCTCGCTCAGAAGCTGGTGCGCTGCGCCAGTATTGCCACGGTGCTTGCGTCCACGATCCTCGTTGCATCCTGCCAGGTACGTCCGCTGTATTCCGAAAGCTCTGGCGTGACGGAAAAGCTATCGTCCGTCGGCTTCTCCGAAGCAACCAGCCGCGTCGAGCAGGAAGTGCGGAACCGTCTGATTTTCCTGGCGTCCAGAGGCGCCGGAGAGCCAGATAACCCGCAATACGAGGTTGAGATCAATGTTCACTCGGACGTCATCAATACGCTTCTTGTCGAGTCGTCCGATACATCGCGCGCCGGTCGCGCGACGGTTAGCGTAGACTATACGCTGAAGGCGACGAAGGATGGCCATGTGATCAAGGCCGGAAATCGCTACGCCACGGCGCTCGTGGACTTCCCACGCCAGGAATTCGCCAAGGCCCGCGCAATCCGCGATGCCGAGGACAGGGCAGCTCGTGAGGCTGCCGAGTTCGTCGCGGCTGATCTTGCGGCGGCCCTTGGCCGCTGAGGAGCGGGCGATTGGCCGAGATCAAATCGCATGAGTTCGAGGGATTTGCGGAGAAATCCGCCCGTAGCTACAAGCTCTTTGTAGTCTACGGTCCGGATCGGGGGCTTGTTTCGGAGCGGGCTTCGATCCTTGCCGAGAGAACCGGCGTCGCGCTGAAAGATCCCTTTTCCCTTATCAAGCTCGATATCACTGATTTGCAGCGCGATCACGGACGCCTAGTCGATGAGGCCGGCGCGATCGGCCTGTTTGGTGGCGACAAGCTTCTCTGGGTCCGGGGCGCTGCAAACGAGAAATATCTCGTCGACGCGCTACAGTTTCTCGCGGAATCCCTACCGGCAGGGACGTTTGTCATCATCGAAGCTGGCGACCTGAAGAAGGGCTCGCTTCTGCGAAAGGCGGCGGAATCATCCCGCAACGTTATCGCGATTCCTTGCTACGCGGACGACACCCGCGCACTGAACGCCTTGATCGATTCAGAGCTTTCCGCTGCGGACCTTCGCATCACCCCCGACGCCCGCCAGGCGCTGCTGGAATTGATCGGTGGTGACCGCATTGCCTCCCGCAACGAGCTTAAGAAGCTGGCGCTCTACTGCCGAGGGCAGGGGAGCATCGAAGAGCACCACGTCACAGAGATCATTGGCGATGCGAGCGCCATCTCGGTCGATGATGCCGTCGACGCGGTGTTGAGCGGCAACGCAGCCAACTTCCTTCATGCCATGCAGAAGATCATCTCATCGAAAACGGCGATCTTCCTGGTCATCCAATCATGCCTGAAGCAGTTCCAGCTGATGGACGCGATCAGGGCGGAGATGGATGAAAAACGGATCTCGTCGACCCAGGCGCTGCAGACGCTCGGCAGGCATCTGCACTTTCGGCGCAAGCCAATCGTAGAACAGGCCCTCCGGACATGGTCGCCGGAGGCCATGGCACGCGAAACCAACCGACTACAATCGGCGGTCCTTCAAACGCGTAAACGCGCCTCGCTGGAGGACACCATTGCCCTCCATACGCTGCTGTCAACGACGCTGCAGTCCGCGCGCCGGTAGCAGCGTCAGCGGCGTTCCAGCAGGCGGCAAATCTCTTCGAGTTGCTCCAGAGACTTGTAAGAGATCCGGATCTGTCCACCGCTTGCCTTGTGGTTGATGGTAACATCAAGCCCAAGCGTATCGGAGAGCGTCCGCTCGAGGGCGAGCGTATCGGAATCCTTTTGGTCGCGCTGTGCGGCAGTGCGCGGCTCGGACTGAGCTTTGATATCATTCTGTGCCAGCCGCTCCGCGTCGCGCACGGACATCCCCTTGGCAACGATGGCCCTAGCAAGGGTGGAGGGGTCCGACGTCGGCACGAGCGCACGCGCATGACCGGCGGAAAGGCTTCCAGCCGCGAGGAGGTCGCGAACTGGTTCGGGCAGTTTCAACAGTCGCAGGGAGTTCGCGACGTGACTACGGCTCTTGCCGATAATCTCGCCAAGATCGTTCTGCGTATAGCCGTATTCGGCGATCAGCTGTTCGTAACCCAGCGCTTCTTCAAGCGGATTAAGGTCGGAGCGCTGAACGTTTTCCACGATAGCGATCTCGAGCGCCGTCTTGTCGTCCACATCGCGGACGACGACGGGAACTTCAACGAGCCCGGCCAACTGAGCCGCGCGCCAACGTCGTTCGCCGGCTATGATTTCATACTGGTTGGGCGAGAGCGTTCGCACCACGACCGGCTGAACTATGCCGTGCTGTCGAATGGAACTCGCCAGATCGTGTAATTCGCTGTCATCGAAGAAGCGCCGCGGGTTTCTGGGATTGCGGCTGATGAACTCGATCGGAATCAATCTGTCCGCGCTGACAGGGGACTTCTCTGAGTCTACCGCGACTGGTTGATCCATCTCGCCGATCAATGCGGCAAGACCGCGTCCAAGTCTTCTCTTCGAGACATCATCGTTCATCGTCTAACTCGCCACTAATTTCAGTTAGGTGTTAAGCCGCAAGCCGCTGACGCTCGCGCTGAATCACTTCGGACGCCAATTGGAGATATGCTTGACTTCCCGCGCACTTCAGATCGTAGAGGATCGCCGGCTTACCGTAGGAGGGCGCCTCGGACACGCGAACATTGCGTGGAATCAACGTATGGTAGACTTTCTCGCCAAGATGCGTCCGCACATCGCTCACAACCTGCTGAGCAAGATTGTTTCGGGAATCAAACATCGTCAGCACGATACCCTGGATATCCAGTTGCGGATTCACCGTCCGCCGCACCTGATCGACCGTCTCCAGAAGCTGGCTCAAGCCTTCAAGCGCGAAAAACTCGCACTGCAGCGGAACCAAAACGGAATGGGCGGCCGCCATAGCGTTCATTGTCAACAGATTGAAGGAAGGGGGGCAATCCACGAGGATATAGGAGAAGCTATAAGCCTCCTCCATCGCCAACGCTTTCTTCAGCTTGAAAACGCGATCACTTTGCTGAGCGATCTCCATCTCGATGCCCAGCAGGTCCATGGTCGACGGCACGATATACAGATTGGGAACCGCCGTCTCCTGAACGACGTCAAGCACGCCATGATCACCCAGAAGGAGATCGTAGGATGACAACTTGCGGTTCTTTCGGTCGATACCGAGGCCGGTGCTTGCATTACCTTGCGGATCAAGATCAACGATCAGGACGCGTTCACCAATGGCCGCCAGTGCCGTCGCCAAATTAATGGCCGTCGTCGTCTTGCCGACGCCGCCCTTCTGATTTGCGATGGTAATAATCCGATTCCGTGCGCCAACCATGCTGTATTGCCCGATCCCGTTAAACCAAACGCCGAAGGTTGGATATTTCCAATATCACCGAGTCTTGCTCGACGGCGCTTCCATGTTCTACCAGATCGAATGTCCAGCGACCATGTGCTTTCGCAATCTCTGCCCGGTAATCCCGGCCTTTATGGAGATACGCTCGCAGTTCTTCATTCTTGGCCGCCCAGGGATTGACGTAGGCAAATAACTGATCCAGGTCAGCCAGAGCGCGTGCTGAAATGAAATCGCAATCCGGAACGGCCGCTGGTGCGTCTTCAATGCGGATCGGATGAACTGACCCGCGCGCGCCCATCTCCCTCAACGCCGTACGCAGAAACGCCGCCTTCTTGTGATTGCTCTCGATGAGATGCACCCAACCATCACCAATTTCTGCCAGGAAGATAGCGGTGATCACCCCCGGAAAACCGCCGCCGCTGCCGAGATCAATCCATGTCTTGGGCTGATCCTGGAGCTGGAAGATCTGAGCACTGTCCGCGACATGACGTCGCCATGCGTCCTCAAGCGTCGATGGTGCCGTCAAGTTGATCGACTTGGCCCACTTTTGAAATAGGGATACGAAATCCTTCAGGCGTTGTTCTGTTTCACGTGAAACACGCCGGCCGTTTAACTCCATCGGTGGACTCTCATATAGTGTATTATCCGAACGCTTAAGCTGCGGCGGTAAGCCGTCGCAGCTGCACGAGAAGAAGCGAAATGGCTGCCGGCGTCATACCATCCACTTTCATCGCTTGCGCAATGTTGTAGGGCTTCGACAATCGTAACTTTTGCTTTAACTCGTTCGAAAGCCCTGACAGGCAACCGAAGTCAAAATCGTCGGGAATCACGCGGTCTTCATCGCGCTTGACATGCTCAATATCCGACGACTGGCGCGCCATATAGACCGCATAATTCGCCTCGATCTCGAGCGCTTCGCCAACTCGACCATCAATCGCTGACAGCTGCGGCCATAGCCGTTTCAACACATCAAGGGAGAAATCAGGATAGGACAACAGCTCATAACCGGTCCGTCGCTGCCCATCCATGTTCAACTTCAGACCAGCGCCCCGCGCTTCATTTGGGGTCACGTTCAAGGAGGACAAAAGTGCACGTCCAGCGTCGAGGTCCGTCTTATAAGCTTCAAACATGCGCTTGCGCTCAGCGGAGATACCCCCGAGACCGATGGCAAATGGCGTCAATCTCACGTCTGCATTATCAGCCCGCAGAGAGAGCCTATATTCTGCCCGCGAGGTAAACATCCGATAAGGTTCCGCGACCCCCCTGGAGGTTAGGTCGTCGACCATGACACCAATGTAGGAATCCGTTCGACTGAACCGCACCGCGTCCTGTCCACCGGACAGCCGCGCTGCATTAAGGCCCGCGACCAGCCCCTGTGCCGCGGCCTCCTCATAGCCAGTTGTCCCGTTGATCTGACCCGCCAGGAACAGGCCGGACACCTTCTTGACCTCAAGCGATGGCTTCAACTCGCGCGGATCAACGTGATCGTATTCGATCGCATAGCCTGGCTGAAGAATCTCAACGTGTTCCAAGCCGGGGATTGTATGGATAAACGCATCCTGGATCTCTGCTGGCAGTGAAGTCGAAATACCGTTTGGATAAACCGTATCGTCATCCAGGCCTTCTGGCTCCAGGAATACCTGATGGCCATCACGTTCACCGAATTTGACCAGCTTGTCCTCAATCGAGGGACAATAGCGAGGTCCGACACCCTCTATCTGACCGGAATACATTGCAGAACGCTTCAAATTCTCGACAATGATGCGGTGCGTCGCGTCGGTGGTCCGCGTCACGCCACAATCGATCTGCGCATTCGCAATGTGTGTCGTCATGAAAGAGAAAGGAACCGGATCCTCATCCGGACCCTGCCGACCGACACTGGCCCAATCGATTGTCTTGCCATTCAGGCGAGCAGGCGTGCCCGTCTTCAGTCTGCCGAGCCGGAGATCAAACCGCAGAAGTGTTTGCGAGAGCCCAACCGACGGTTCCTCGCCAACGCGACCCGCCGGTATCTTCTTATCCCCAATATGAATAAGACCACGCAGGAACGTTCCTGTCGTGAGGACAACCGATCCGCAGTAGAGAATCCGGCTATCTTTCATAATAACCGCTTCTACACGCCCGTCCTTGATCGACAGATCAAAGGCGTCGCCCTCGATAACGGTGAGATTCTCTATTGCCTCAATCTCTGCCAGCATCGCCTGCCGATAGAGCTTCCGGTCTGCTTGCGTCCGTGGACCACGCACCGCCGGTCCCTTCTTGCGGTTCAGCATTCGGAACTGGATACCTGCAGCGTCTGCGACGCGGCCCATCAGACCATCCAGTGCATCAATCTCACGCACAAGATGACCCTTGCCGAGACCACCGATCGCCGGGTTGCAAGACATAACACCGATGGTGTCTCTTCTGTGTGTGACCAGCGCAGTTCTGGCGCCCAGACGCGCCGCCGCGGCTGCAGCTTCGCATCCCGCGTGTCCGCCACCGATAACGATGACATCAAACCGAGAGGTATCCATTTTTTTAAGGCTCCTGAGGTGTCCCGGTGATGGGCGAAGTTGGTGCGTGAGTCAAGGGTGTTTCACGTGAAACCGCATTGCCGATGTAGGCACCTTGATGTTTCACGTGAATCATTTGCCGATGCAGAATTCGCCGAAAATCACATCGAGAAGATTCTCCACATCCACGCGGCCTGTAACGCGCCCGAGCGCCTCGCTTGCGATACGCAGATCCTCTGCTCTCAGGTCGAGCCCGCGCGACGGTGACTGCAGCGCTGCGTCAACGGCGTTCAAGCATTGCGAAAGCGAATCGACATGTCGCGTGCGGCTGGGGATTGCCATCGAGTTCGGATGAACTTTCTCGTTCAGCCGTCGGCCGATCGCAAGTCTGAGCTCATCCAACCCTAGACCCTGCTTGACCGAGACCGACAGGTCATACTGTCGGTCGCTGCTCGCCGGGAGGTCTGACTTCGTCCCAATAACGAGTGCATCTGCAGGCGGCGTCTGGACAGAGGAGGGGAGGGATTGGTCCTCGAGATAGAGTACGAGATCGGCCTGGCTTATGACTGCCTCGGCGCGCCTGATACCTTCCCGCTCGACAATTTCAACCGTCTCGCGCAAGCCGGCGGTATCGTATAGTTTCACCAGATACCCGTCGATATTGAGATCAGTTTGCAGCACATCGCGGGTCGTGCCCGCAATATCGGTAACGATGGCGACATCTCTGCGCACCAGCGCATTCATCAAGCTCGACTTCCCCGCGTTAGGTTCGCCTGCAATGACAACTCTGAAGCCATCCCGAATAATCTCGCCAGTTGCCGCTTCCTGGAGATGAACCGCGATCTCGCGCGACAATCGCTCCATATCTAACCAGACGCTGTCTGAGACGGAGCCAGGAACGTCATCTTCGTCGGGAAAATCAAGTTCCGCCTCGATAAGAGCGCGCGCCCGCGTCAGTCGGTCCGCCCACGAATTGTAGAGCGCTGAGAGCCCGCCGGAACTATGCTCCATCGCCAAGCGGCGCTGCATCTCGGTCTCTGCCGCTATAAGATCGGCCAGGCCTTCGATCTCGACTAGGTCCAACTTGCCGTTCTCAAACGCCCGTCGGGAGAACTCACCGGCCTCGGCCTGGCGAACAGCCTCGAATGTATCGAGCTCCCGATGCAATGCCTCGACGACAGCGCGGCCACCGTGCAGATGAATTTCTGCGACGTCTTCGCCTGTGAATGATTTGGGACCGGGAAAGAAGAGGATCAGCGCATTGTCGAGTTTGATTCCGTTACGAGTCCGAATCGTTCGCAATGTTGCCTGTCGCGGTGTGGGGACATGTCCCGCCAAGCTGGTCAGCACCGTAGCGACCTCGCGACCGCTCACGCGCATAACGGCGACCCCGGCCGGCACCGAACCGCTGGAGAGTGCATAAATGGTTTCAGTGGATCTGATCATCGTCTTTGTCCATCCGGTTCGAAGCCGAATCGAATACCGGAACTTCACTCAGCCAGCCCCTGGCCGACTTGGCTAGTTGCGGCAACGACCCTCCTAGAAACGATAAAGCCGACCACTCGCGTGGTCGGCCTTTGTGGGTGAATCCGGCTAAAGATTAAGTGTTCATCGAGTCGAAGAAATCTGGATTGTTCTTCGTCTGCTTTAGCTTGTCGATAAGGAACTCGATCGCATCTGTCGTACCCATCGGTGCAAGGATGCGGCGCAGCACGAAGATCTTCTGCAGATCCTGGCGTGGAACAAGCAGGTCTTCCTTACGAGTGCCAGACTTCAGAATATCCATCGCCGGGAAGATGCGCTTGTCTGCAACCTTACGATCCAGGACGATTTCCGAGTTACCGGTACCCTTGAACTCTTCAAAAATAACTTCGTCCATTCGGCTGCCGGTATCGATCAGCGCCGTCGCGATAATCGTCAGCGATCCACCTTCTTCGATGTTACGTGCCGCACCGAAGAAGCGCTTGGGGCGCTGCAGCGCATTGGCGTCAACACCACCGGTCAACACCTTGCCGGAGGAAGGAACGACTGTGTTGTAGGCGCGACCGAGACGCGTGATCGAATCGAGCAGGATGACAACGTCGCGACCATGCTCGACAAGACGCTTCGCCTTTTCGATCACCATTTCGGCGACCTGAACGTGGCGCACTGCCGGCTCGTCAAAGGTAGACGAAATGACTTCGCCGCGAACCGATCGCTGCATGTCGGTCACTTCTTCAGGACGTTCGTCGATCAAGAGCACGATCAGGTAGCACTCTGGATGATTTGCCGTGATCGAATGCGCAATGTTCTGCAGCAGGACGGTCTTACCGGTGCGTGGCGGCGCCACGATCAGACCACGCTGGCCTTTACCGAGCGGAGCGACGAGATCAATCACACGCGGTGACAGATCCTTGGACGTGGGAACGTCGAGTTCCATCTTGAAACGTTCGTTCGGGTAGAGCGGCGTCAGATTGTCGAAATGAACCTTGTGTCGGATCTTCTCAGGATCGTCGAAATTGATCGTGTTGACCTTCAGCAGCGCGAAGTACCGCTCACCTTCCTTCGGACCGCGGATCGGTCCTTCGACCGTATCCCCTGTCTTCAGCGAGAACCGGCGGATCTGCGACGGAGAAATATAGATGTCGTCAGGACCCGGCAGATAGTTCGCATTCGCGGAACGCAGGAAGCCAAATCCGTCCTGAAGAACCTCAACGACACCCTCGCCGATGATCTCGACATCCTGGCTGGCCAAAACCTTCAGAATGGCAAACATGAGCTCCTGTTTGCGCATCGTGCTGGCATTCTCGACCTCGAGCGATTCGGCAAAAGCCAGCAGATCCGTCGGGGATTTACTCTTAAGTTCCTGAAGCTTCATTTCAGCCATGAAGTGACCAATACTCTATATTTCTGAGGGGAGAGGCGATGCGAGGACAGTAACCGGTCCTGCGAAGAGTCCGCAGACGATCGAACTTTACATACATGCCACAAGGATGAGGTGAAGCGAAAATAGCGGCTCATGCGCAATGCCGCAAGGGGGCTGCTTAAAATGAAAGAAATTTAACCGATCAGAACGGCTTGACCACGACGAGAATGACGATCGCGATCATCAGCAGCGTCGGCGCCTCGTTCATGAAACGCCAATAGCGCGCCGAACGTCGATTTTCGTCACGCTCAAAAGCCTTGGCTGCGCGGCTGAAGAAGACATGCACGCCAGTCAACAGCACAACCAAGCTAAGCTTGGCATGCAGCCAGCCACCCTGAAAACCATAAACGGACCAGGCAAGGTATAGGCCGAAGATCCAGGTCAACATCATTGCTGGGTTCATGATCACCTTGAGCAATCTCCGCTCCATGACCTTGAACGTCTCCGACTGAATGGAGCCTGGCTCTGCATCGGTATGGTAGATGAACAGGCGCGGCATGTAGAAGAGCCCGGCCATCCACGAGATCACCGCAATCACATGCAGCGCCTTGATCCAGAGGTAGAGGTCATCAGGATTCCAAGCGAATAGACCGACCGCGATTAAGACGAAGAAAACGATCGCGAAATAGGCGCGACGTCGGGCATAGGCGCCCGGCCGCTCATCGATCTGGCGCGCCATCTGTCAGCGTCCTCCGCCGCGAACGCGCTCGACGAGCAGGCGAACGTTTTCAGGATCCGCCTGAGGCGTAATACCGTGGCCAAGATTGAAGATCAGCGGGCCGCTGCCGAGCCGCTGCAGAATGTCGTCGATACCCTCCGACAAAGCCGCCCCGCCGGCAACGACCCGCATTGGATCTAGGTTACCCTGCACGGGTCCATCCTTCTGCAGCTCGACCGCGAAATCCAGCGGCACCGACCAGTCGAGCCCGATCGCGTCCGCCCCAGTCTTCTGCCGGTAATCGTTCAGGAGATAGCCAGCGCCCTTCGCGAAGGCGATCACGCGTGCCTTCGGTCGCCGTGCCTTGACCGACGCGATCATCCGCGCAACCGGTGCGACTGCGTAGGCAGCAAATTCCCGCTCGCCCAGCACACCCGCCCAGGAATCGAAAATCTGCACAGCGTCTGCACCAGCGTCGATCTGCGCAACCAAGTAGTCCGCAGAAATATCCGCCAGCACCGCCAGAAGATGCTCGAAGGCTTTCGGGTGCTTGTAGGCAAACAATCGCGCCGGCGCCTGATCCGGCGTTCCGTGCCCGGCGATCATATAGGTCGCGACCGTCCAGGGCGCCCCACAGAAGCCCAGCAACGTCGTCTCGTCAGGAAGTTTGAGCCGCAGCCGCCGAACCGTCTCCATGACGGGCGCAAGGTGCTCCATCACAGGTGTCAAATCCAGCCGCTCGATACCGCCGACATCAATCGGATCCATCTCCGGTCCGTGTCCTTCGGTGAAGCGAACATTCCGTCTCATGGCATCAGGGATCACCAGAATATCGGAGAAAAGGATTGCTGCATCGAATCCGTATCGCCGTATCGGCTGAAGCGTCACTTCGACTGCGTGCTCCGGCGAATAACAGAGATCGAGAAAGCTCCCGGCTTTTGCGCGCACTTGCCTGTATTCGGGGAGGTAGCGTCCTGCTTGCCGCATCAGCCAGATCGGGGGAGGGCTCAGTGTTTCACCCTCAAGCACTCGTAAGATTTTCCGCCGCGTTCCGCTCAAGCGCTTCTTCCCTATAAAATCTAAAGATATTTAAAGAGGTTTCTATTTCTTAGAGTCGGTGACTATCAAGGATTAAAATCCATCCACGGACGATACGATTTGTCGCGCCACGCCGAAGTTGCGCGCACGAAGAAAGAAAGCTCTGTCGCGACTTTGGGGATAACACTGAAACGGTCTTAGATTTCAATGCGATGAAGGCTACCGCAATACGCACCTGGTTGTGGACAACTACTGCATATCTGTGTGCCGTGTGCAAACTTTCCACAAAACCCACAAGTGCCGCCGGGGCCACGTCACAAGAATCCGAAATGTGGAAAACTAGGCATGTTTTCCCTTGCCTTGACCCGGGCCGGTCTCGTAGCTCTCCCTTATCCAGTCTTTTCAACAGGCATCGGAAAATATCGTGGAGAATCGGCCGAACTTCTTCCATCTGCACCTGATTTCTGACTCAACGGGAGAGACTCTGATCTCCGCCGGTCGCGCTGCTTCCGCGCAATTCAAGTCCGCCCAGCCGGTCGAACATGTCTATCCGCTGATCCGAAATCGAAAGCAGCTCCTGGCCGTATTGCAGACAATCGACGGTGAGCCGGGCATCGTCCTCTACACGATCGTCGATCGGGAGCTCGCTGCGCTGATTGATGAGCGATGCGCGGAAATGGGTGTGGCTTCCGTCAATGTGCTGGAACCAGTCCTCAACGCATTCCAGATCTATCTCGGCGCGCCTTCGCGCCGCCGGGTCGGCGCGCAGCATGTCATGAACGCGGGATATTTTGCGCGCATCGAAGCGCTTAACTTCACCATGGATCATGATGACGGCCAGATGCCCGATGACTATAATGACGCCGACGTCGTCATTATAGGCATCAGCCGTACGTCGAAAACGCCGACCAGCATCTATCTCGCCAACCGCGGCATTAAGACGGCCAACATTCCGATCGTCTACGGCGTGCCTCTTCCTGAGAGCTTGTTCTCGGCGACCAAGCCGCTGATCGTCTGTCTGATCGCGACCACGGACCGCATTTCGCAGGTCCGTGAAAATCGCGTTCTCGGAACTACGTCGGGCTTCGATCGTGGCGACTACACGGATCGCGCGGCCATATCCGAGGAACTCAAATATGCGCGATCACTGTGCGCGCGACATAACTGGCCGTTGATCGACGTGACGCGACGCTCGATCGAAGAGACCGCGGCTGCGATCGTTGCTCTTCGGCCAAAGCTGCGTTAAGCGCTGAACGTCTATCGCCGCGGAGGTTTTATGACAGTCAGACTCATCCTTGCATCCTCCAGTCCGTTCCGGCGAATGCTCATGCAAAATGCCGGCGTGTCGTTTGATGTTCATCCGGCCGAAATCGATGAGCGCGCTGTCGAAGCGCCGCTCGAGGCTGACGGCGCGACGCCTGATGCAGTCGCCCTTGTTCTTGCAAAAGCCAAAGCGCGAGAAGTGAGCGGTCGCTTCCCTGATGCATTGGTCCTCGGGTCGGATCAGACGATGTCGCTCGGAAAGCGGACGTTTCACAAGCCCAGGAACATGAACGATGCGGCCGATCACTTGAAGGCGCTGCGCGGAGCAACGCACCGGCTGAATAGCGCGATCGCACTTGCCCTGGGTGGCGATATCATATGGGAGCACATCTCACACGCCGAATTGACGATGCGCATGTTCAGCGATGACTTCATACAACGTCATCTCTGTCGCGTCGGAGACAGGGCGCTTGCAAGCGTCGGGGCCTATCAGCTTGAGGGGGAGGGACTGCAGTTGTTCACGAAGATAGAAGGCGACTATTTCACGATATTGGGCCTTCCCATGATGCCCCTGTTGGAGAAGCTGCGTGAACTGGGTGCGATCGATGGATGATTCACGTGAAACATTGGGTCCGAGAGCGTTTGTCACCGGCTACCCCGCCAAACATTCCCGGTCGCCGCTGATCCATGGCCATTGGCTGAAAACGCTTGGCCTTCAGGGCAGCTATCAGGCTCACGAGGTAAAGCCGGAAGATTTTCCCGCCTTTATGCGCGCTCTGAAAAATGGCGAGTCTGGCTTTGCCGGCGGTAACGTCACAATCCCGCACAAGGAAATGGTGTTCAAGCTGGCCGATGAGCCCGATGAGCTTTCGGAAGAGCTCGGGGCCTCGAATACTCTTTGGATCGAAGATGGCCGTCTCAAAGCGACCAACACCGACGGCCGAGGATTTACAGCCAATCTCGATGAGCGCCATTCGGGCTGGGACAAGGCGACGTCGGCCGTCATCCTGGGCGCCGGCGGGGCAAGCCGCGCTGTCATCCAGGCTGTGAGAGACAGGGGCTTTTCAGAGATCCATGTCGTCAACCGCACGGTTGACCGCGCGGCCGAACTCGCCGATCGCTTTGGGCCGAAGGTCTATGCTCACCCGATCGCCGCCCTCGGCGAGGTCATGAAAGGCGCCGGCCTGTTCATCAACACGACATCTCTCGGCATGGACGGTGAAAGCGCACCGCAGATTGATTTCTCTCCATTGCTGTCCGGCGCGGTGGTGACAGATATCGTTTACGTGCCGCTCAAGACACCTTTCCTCAAGCAGGCAGAAGAGCAAGGCTTCGCCATTGTCGATGGCTTGGGCATGCTGTTGCACCAGGCTGTTCCAGGTTTCGAGAAGTGGTTCGGCCAACGGCCGATCGTGACCGAGGAACTTCGGTCGCTGATCATCGCGGATATGGAAAGACACTGATGCTGCGGATTGGATTGACCGGCTCGATTGGAATGGGAAAGTCCACCATGGCGAAACTTTTCGCCGAGCTGGGCCTACCGGTGAACGATGCCGATGCCGTCGTCCATGATCTCTATTCCGGGGAGGCGGCACTGTTGGTGGAGGCAGCCTTTCCAGGAACAGTAAAGGACGGTGTGGTCGATCGCCAGGAACTTGGACGCCAACTGTCGGCTACGCCGGGTGGCTTCAAGCGCCTCGAAGAGATCGTCCACCCTCTCGTCAGAAAGCGCGAATCAGAGTTCATCGCACGCGAGCGAGAGAAGGGCAGCGTCATGGTGCTGCTCGATATACCGCTGCTTTTCGAGACCGGAGCGGAAAAAAGAGTTGATGTGATTGTAGTGGTTACCTGCGATCCACAGATTCAGCGGTCGCGCGTGCTTGCGCGGCCGAACATGACAGAAGAGAAATTCAATGCGATTCTTGCTCGCCAGACGCCGGATGCGGAAAAGCGCAAGAGAGCGGACTACGTGATCGATACCAGTTTCAGCATCGAGGCGGCGAGAGAGCGAGTGGCTGAAACTGTGTCCGATATAAAGCGTCGATTGGCGAATGGGGAATTCGAGCATGCGTGAGATCATTTTCGATACGGAAACCACGGGCCTGGATAACCGTGTCGACCGCATCATCGAAATTGGCGGGATCGAACTTCTCAATCATTTTCCAACCGGTAGAACGATCCATATCTACGTGAACCCCGGCAGCCAGAAGGTTCATCCGGATGCATTGGCCGTGCACGGGATTACCGATGAGTTCCTGAAGGACAAGCCTCCGTTCGCCGACGTCGTGCAACAGATCCTCGATTTCTTCGGGGATGCAAAATGGATCGCCCACAACGCGACGTTCGATATGGGGTTCATCAACGCCGAGCTTGCCCGGCTGGGAATGCCGCCGATCCTGCCCGACAGTGTGATCGACACACTGTCGCTCGCCCGGCGCAAGCATCCGATGGGCCCGAATTCCCTCGATGCGCTCTGCCGTCGCTACGGTGTCGACAATTCACATCGCGCAAAGCACGGCGCGCTGCTCGACTCCGAATTGCTTGCGGAAGTCTATATCGAGATGATCGGTGGTCGTCAGACGGCGCTGGGTCTCGGTGTGGCGCAAAACAACGCGGCCTTGGAACAGGACGCCGCCGATGAGATCATCATCGAGCCAATTGCCCGACCGCGGCCGCTCGCCCCCCGCATCAGCGAGCAGGAAGGGCAGGCGCACGACGCGCTGATCGCCAAGCTTGGTCAAAAGGGCATCTGGGCAAAATACGATCGCCCAAACTAAAAATGCCCGGGCAGAACCCGGGCATTCAAGATCTTCCTGACGGAATGAATCAGTTCGCCTGAACCTTTGCACGTGCCTGCTCTTCAGCAACGCGCTGCGCGAACATCTGCGAGAAATCGATCGGATCGATCATCAGCGGCGGGAAGCCGCCATTGCGCGTCACGTCGGCGATGATCTGGCGGGCGAACGGGAAGAGCATCCGCGGGCACTCGATGAAGAGAACCGGGAGCATGTGTTCCTGCGGGAAACCGGCGATCCGGAAGACGCCGCCATAGACCAGCTCGGTGTGGAAGACCGTCTTGTCGCCATCCTTAGCTTCCGCGTTCAGCGAAAGAACGACGTCGAAATCGGTATCCGAGAGCGGATTGGCGTTGACGTTGACATTGATGTTGATCGCCGGCGCTTTGTCGCGGGCCTGCAGCGAGCGGGGAGCGCCCGGGTTTTCGAAAGAGAGATCCTTGGTGTACTGAGCAAGGATGGTAAGGCTCGGGCTTGTTGCACCGTTGTTGTCTTCGCTGGCCATTGGCTTTTCCTCGAGAGCTTTGGATGAGCCGCATTATCATTTCGAGGTTAGCGTTACAACCCGGGCCTATTGCGGTCCAAGCTGTGCGTCAATCGCCGATATGTTTGCCGGCCCAAGGAGACTTGCCGTTAGGCTCACGATGAAAATCCGTCGCATCCAGATCGACGACAGTCGAACGTCCGTCGCGATCGGTCGGTCGCGCCGACGACTGGTAGCCGTTGGCTGATCCTACAACGACAAACCGGCGACTTACATATTTCCATGCCAGATCCCGCACCGCCGGGATGAAGATAAGGATCGCAATGATGTCGGTAATGAATCCGGGAATGATCAGCAGCAATGAAGCGATCACAAACATTGCGGGACGCAAGAGCTCGCGACCCGGCAGAACACCGCTCTGGCCCTGTTCGGACATGCGCCGAAGGATGCCTATGCCCTGGCGTTTAAGCAGAGCAACGCCCGTGATGAAACTCAGCATGACAAGGGCGAGGGTCAACCAAAGGCCGATCGCTTTGCCGACCAGCACAAAGCCGGCTATCTCGGCAAGAGGCAGAAGCAGCAGGAAACCAGGGATTATCGTCGGTCGCATGTCATCATTCCGGCGGTCACCGGACTCCGTTTAAATCGGTCCCGTTCGCGGACCTATTTGAATCATCTGTATCGGCAGACTATATGGGAGTACAAATCAGAGATGTTAACAGCGATAGCGGCGGAACATGGGTTCAAACGACTTCATCACATTGTTTTTTCTCGTGGCGGCGGTGCTGATTTTTTTGCAGCTTCGCAGTGTTCTCGGTCGGCGTACGGGAAATGAGAAGCCCCCGCGCGATCTTTATACACCGCGGGATGCCGTCGGCCCCGAAACGCCTGACGCTGGCAAGGTCGTGACGTTGCCGCGTCGGGACGCAACGTCGGATGATGATGACCGCTTTGCAGCGATCGATGCATTCGCTCCCGCCGGCACGCCTCTGAACGATTCGCTTCGCGAGATGAACAAGGCCGATGCGTCGTTCAATCCGAAGGAATTCCTGAACGGCGCGCGGATGGCTTATGAAATGGTCGTGACCGCGTTCGCCGACGGCGATCGCAAGACGCTGAAGACCCTTCTGTCCCGCGAAGTCTATGATGGTTTTGATGCGGCGATCGGCGAGCGTGAGGCGAAGGGTGAAAAGGTGAAGTCGACTTTCGTCGGCGTTGAGAAAGCCGAGATCACCAATGTCGAACTGAAGGGTAGTGAAGCCCAGATTACCGTTCGCATGGTCAGCCAGTTGATTTCCGCGACCTACGATAAGGATGGCAAGCTGCTCGACGGCGATGCGGAAAACGTGGCGGAGGTCAACGATCTCTGGACATTTGCTCGCGATACTCGCTCGCGGGACCCGAATTGGAAACTCGTGGCCACCGAATCGGAACATGAGTGACGAAACGCGGGGCTTTGCCCTTCACGCGACAAGCTTCGATCAGTTGGAAGGCTGGAGGGACGATGATCCCTCCGGCCTTTTTGAAACTATGGAAGCCTGTCGCTGGCATATCGAGACCGTGAAGCCGTATCGAACCGGGTCTCTGGGCCTGACTTCGGGCGATCTGCTTGAGTTGCTGGATACCGCTCGTGGTTTTCGACCGTCATCGGCCAAAGCGGCACGCGAGTTTTTCGAGGTCCACTGCCGGCCTTTCCGCATCGAGCTGGCAAATCAGACCCAAGGATTTGTCACTGCGTTCTACGAGCCGGAGATCTCGGTCTCGGCAGAGCCTGACAGCGAGTATCGCTTTCCGTTTTATCGTCGGCCCGATGATCTCGTGGATTTGGACAGCGGAAATCGGCCGGCCTCGCTGGATGAAAGCTATGTCTTTGGCCGCTTGGCGGATGGAGAGATTACCGCCTATCCCGACCGCCGCGCGATCGACGAAGGCGCCCTGGAAGGGCGAGGTCTCGAAATCGCCTGGGCAAAATCCAAAGTCCATGTCTTCTTCGTCCACGTCCAGGGAGCAGCCCGTCTGCGCTATCGCGATGGCCGGATCGGACGGATTACCTATGCCGCAAAGGCTGGGCACCGATTTTCCGCAATCGGCAAGCTCTTGATCGAACGCGGCGAAATCGCTCCTGCGGATATCTCGATGCAGTCCATCCGACGATGGTTGGCCCTCAATCCCGATCGAGTCGATGAGATACTCTGGCACAATCGATCCTATATCTTCTTTCGAGAGGCGCCGTTCGATGGGGCTGATGGCGGACCGATCGCGGCGGCGAAAGTGCCGCTGATCGCTGGCCGATCATTGGCCGTCGATCGCCTGATTCATACGTTTGGATTTCCGTTCTTTGTTCGCGCCGAGAAGCTCACGCATCTCGATCAGGGCAGGGCGTTTCAGCGGCTGATGCTGGCGCTCGATACCGGCTCGGCCATTGTCGGCCCTGCGCGTGGCGACATCTTTACCGGGTCAGGTGACGAGGCCGGCGAATTGGCAGGAACGGTCCGTCACAACGCCGACTTCCACATTCTGGTGCCGAACGGCGCAGCGGCAAGGCTTGGCTGATGGCAAAGGATCGCAAGCTCAGCCAGGACGAACGTATTCTTTGGGGCAAGGTGGCGCGAAGCACGCGCCCCATGCCCGACAAGCTGGGAAAGCTGAGCGAGCTTGATCTGTTTCTGCTTGAAGCGGAGACTGAAGCAGCGGCCGAGAAAGCAAAGTCTGAGAACGGAGTATCCGGTGCTGCTGGCGCAGCTGAACTTGCGACATCGCCCGCTTCGAAAACACCCACTGGCGTCCATCACCCATTCGAACGGCCGGTCAAGCGCAAAATCGCCAAGGGCAAGCTCGCGCTCGAAGCGCGCATCGATCTTCACGGGCTTGTCCAGAGCGAAGCCCACGTCATGTTGCTTGAGTTCCTGATCCGGGCGCATGAGCGCGGCATGCGCCACGTGCTGGTCATAACAGGCAAGGGCAGCTCACGCGGAAGCGAGGGAGCGCTGAAGCGTGCCGTCCCATTCTGGTTCTCGAAGCCAGAGTTTCGTTATCTCATATCGTCCTATGAGACCGCTGCGCATCATCATGGCGGCGAGGGCGCCCTCTATATTCGCCTTTCGCGCGGCTATGGTGACAGGACATGACACCGTTTGGAGATGCCGTTCGCAAGCTGCGTCAACGCAAGGGCGTCTCGCAAAAGCAGATGGCCGAAGCGCTCAATGTCTCGCCGGCTTACCTCTCGGCTCTGGAACATGGCAAGCGTGGCTTACCTACCTTCGACCTGCTTCAGCGGATCGCCGGTTACTTCAACATCATCTGGGATGAAGCAGAGGAATTATTCCTGCTTGCGCGGTCTTCCGATCCGCGAGTTGTTGTCGATACCTCGGGTTTGTCTGCGGAATACACCGCCTTTGCAAACCTGTTGGCGAGCCGTATTCGCCATCTAGACGCTACGACGTTGGCGCAACTTGCCGCCGTTTTGGAAAATGGCGAAAAAGCGGACGGAAAACGGTCATAATCCCCTGTTTTATGCCGCACTTAAGGGCATCGGCATTGGGAAGTTTGATCAAAAACCCTATATTCTGATGTGAATAAAGCCGGTGATTCGCAAGTCTCTCTACGGCTCTGACAACAGGGAAATTCTCGACAATATGACCGATGTACCCGCGACGGAAAACGGCGTTAGCACCGAATATGGCGCAGACTCCATCAAGGTTCTCAAGGGCCTTGATGCCGTGCGCAAGCGCCCCGGCATGTATATTGGCGACACCGACGACGGCTCGGGCCTTCACCACATGGTCTACGAAGTCGTCGACAACGCCATCGACGAAGCGCTCGCCGGCCACGCGGATATCGTCACGGTAGCGCTCAATCCCGATGGATCGGTCACCGTCACCGACAACGGGCGAGGAATCCCGACCGATATTCATAGCGGTGAAGGCGTCTCGGCTGCCGAAGTCATCATGACCCAGCTTCATGCGGGCGGGAAATTCGACCAGAATTCCTACAAGGTTTCGGGCGGTCTGCACGGCGTCGGCGTTTCCGTTGTCAACGCTCTTTCCGTCTGGCTGAAGCTCAAGATCCGGCGCCAGGGCAATATCCATGAGATGAGCTTTACGCACGGCGTTGCCGACGCTCCGCTCAAGATCACGGGCGAGTCCGGCGGTGCGACCGGAACGGAAGTGAGCTTCATGCCCAGTTCCGAAACCTTCACGATGACTGAGTTTGACTATGGCACGCTTGAGCACCGCTTGCGCGAGCTCGCGTTCCTCAATTCGGGCGTCCGCATTCTTTTAACCGATAAGCGGCACTCGGACGTAAGACAAGAAGAGATGGTCTATGACGGCGGCTTGGAAGCCTTCGTCTCCTATCTCGACCGCGCAAAGAAGCCGCTTGTCGAGAAGCCGATCGCGATCCGTGGTGAGAAGGATGGCATCACCGTCGAAGTCGCCATGTGGTGGAACGATAGCTACCACGAGAACGTGCTGTGCTTTACCAACAACATCCCGCAGCGTGACGGCGGCACCCACATGGCCGGCTTCCGCGCGGCGCTGACGCGGCAGATCACCTCCTATGCCGATACCTCCGGTATCACGAAGAAGGAGAAGGTCACGCTCGCTCCAGACGATTGCCGCGAAGGCTTGACCGCCGTCCTGTCCGTGAAGGTGCCGGATCCGAAGTTC
The DNA here is from genome assembly GCF_030382195.1 of Rhizobium sp. S96. NCBI lineage: Bacteria > Pseudomonadati > Pseudomonadota > Alphaproteobacteria > Hyphomicrobiales > Rhizobiaceae > Rhizobium > Rhizobium sp. S96. The sequence continues at coordinate 51,979 of NZ_JAUDRY010000010.1, read as the reverse complement.
TCGTCCCAGACCAAGGACAAGCTGGTTTCTTCCGAAGTTCGTCCCGTTGTCGAGCGGCTCGTCAACGAAGCGCTCGGGACCTGGCTGGAGGAGCATCCTGCTGATGCCAAGGTGCTGGTCGGAAAGGTCGCGGAAGCTGCCGCCGCGCGCGAGGCTGCGCGCAAGGCACGCGAACTCACCCGTCGTAAGGGTGCGCTTGATATCGCGTCGCTGCCCGGCAAGCTCGCAGATTGTTCCGAGCGCGACCCGGCGAAGTCGGAAGTATTTCTCGTCGAGGGCGATTCCGCTGGTGGCTCCGCCAAGCAGGGCCGTTCGCGCGAGAACCAGGCAATCCTGCCGCTCCGCGGTAAGATCCTGAACGTCGAGCGCGCTCGCTTCGACAAGATGTTGTCGAGCCAGGAAATTGGCACTCTGATCACGGCTCTGGGTACCGGTATCGGCAAGGACGAGTTCAACGCCGACAAGCTGCGTTATCACAAGATCATCATCATGACTGATGCTGATGTGGACGGCGCACATATTCGTACATTGCTGTTGACGTTCTTCTTCCGTCAGATGCCGGAACTGATCGAACGTGGGCATCTCTATATCGCCCAGCCGCCGCTTTATAAGGTATCGCGCGGCAAGTCGGTGCAATACGTCAAGGACGAGAAGGCGCTTGAGGATTACCTGATCAGCCAGGGTCTTGAAGATGCGGCCTTGACGGTTGGAGGCGGCGAAGTCCGCGTGGGCCAGGACCTGCGCGAGGTCATTCTCGATGCACTCAGGCTGCGCGCGCTGCTCGACAATCTGCATTCGCGATATAACCGCGCCGCTGTCGAGCAGGCAGCAATTGCAGGCGCCCTGAACGCGGAAGCGGTGAGCGATCGTGCGCGCGCCGAGCAGTTGGCGAACGACGTGGCCCGGCGCCTTGATGTTATCGCCGAGGAAACGGAGCGCGGCTGGGAAGGCGGCCTGACCAGCGAGGGCGGTCTTCGCCTGGAACGCATGGTTCGCGGCGTCAAGGAAGTTGTCGTCTTGGATATGGCCTTGATCGGCTCGCAGGACGCCCGGCACATCGATCAGCTCTCGGCGCGCCTCAAGGATATCTACCAGACACCTCCGAGCCTGACACGGCGTGATGGGACGCTGGAAATTTCCGGTCCGCGGGCGCTTCTCGAGGCAGTCTTTGCCAGCGGGCGCAAGGGGCTGACGATGCAGCGATACAAGGGTCTCGGTGAGATGAACGCCGAGCAGCTCTGGGAAACCACGCTGGATCCGAACGTCCGCTCGCTGCTGCAGGTCAAGGTAGCCGATGCAACGGATGCCGATGGCCTCTTTGCCCGCTTGATGGGTGACGAAGTGGAGCCCCGCCGCGAGTTCATTCAGGACAACGCCTTGAACGTCGCCAACCTCGACATCTAAGGTCTACTCCCCGATCGAAATCCCCGCGAGCTTATGGCTCCGCGGGGATTTCTGCATTCAGCGCTCAGTTTGCTACGAATTTGCCCTTGAATGCGACATCGGCTAGCGGCTTGCGCTGGCTCGGAAACTCTCGCTCCTGATTGTGTTCAGATAGCACGCTCTTGTCGGCTAAGCGGCCGAAGGCGATCGCTGCTTCCACGCGGTAGCCCTCCGGGATCGCGAATGTCGCGCGGATCTGATCGTGCTTTATCCCGCCCATGCCATGGGCATAAAAACCTGAGAATTTCGCCTGCAATGCGAAATGGCCCCAAGCGGCGCCGGCGTCGAAGGAATGCGTATAGCTTTTGCGGCCTTCGGAAAACTCGCCGTTGAACTCCCTGGAAATGACGAAAAGCAGCGCCGAAGCGTTCTTCGCCCACTCCTGGTTGCCCTCGACCAGCAAGTCGACGAACTTGTCCCAGTCGTCGGAGCCCTTGAGGGCATAGATGAAGCGCCACGGCTGCTGGTTGGAAGCGGACGGCGCCCAATGCGCGGCTTCCAGTACGGTCAGCAGGTCTGCTTCGGCAATAACCTCACCGGTGAATGCGCGAGGTGACCAGCGATCCAGGAAAATCGGATCGATGGAATAGGAGGATTCGCGGCTGTTGCTCTTTGTCATGGTTCTTCCGGCTTTTGGTGGATTCAGGAATTCCAGGTGATGTCGAGTTCTTCACGGAACGCGAAGCGCTTGAGATGGTCGGCCACGACGGCCTCGTAACGCTCAAGCTGCCCTTGTTCGGCAGCGGTGAGCGTCAGAACAAGCGTGGCTTCTTCTGCTTTCAGCGTGAGTTCGACGGGATCGTTGAAGGGGATACGCCCAAGGTCCGGATCGAACTCGACCGCAAACTTGTGGCTCCAATGCTTGCAGAGCTGTTGAAGGTACTTGCTTCCGTTTGTCGTGCGCACGGTGGATGTCGAAACAGGCATGTCATGCTTCCTTTGCACCAACAGTCTTAGGCGCCGACAAACGTAGTTGGCAAGCAGTGCGTCCAGCCGACGGTGCACAGACTGTTTCAATAAATGTGGCCTCCCGCGCGTGCGAAAGCGCGCTAAGGTCGGCCAAATTGGTAACATATGGAGTGCGCTTTGCTTGTAAACGGCAGATGGACGGAAGATTGGCAACCGGTACAGTCCAAGGATGCGAAAGGCGGCTTTGTTCGCCAGACATCTAGTTTTCGCAACTGGGTGACGCCTGACGGAAGCGCCGGCCCGACCGGCGAGGCGGGCTTCCAGGCCGAGGCGGGGCGCTATCACCTCTATGTCGCCTATATTTGTCCCTGGGCATCGAGAACGCTGATCGGCCGAAAACTGAAAGGCTTGGAGTCGGCGATTTCAGTCTCGATTGTCGAGCCGTCCTTGACCAAGGAGGGCTGGCGTTTCGGCACCTATCCAGGCGCGACGGAGGATCACGTCCAGGGCGCCAGCTATATGCACGAGATCTATACCAGTGCCGCCAGCGACTTCACAGGCCGCGCGACCGTCCCCGTCCTTTGGGACAAGCACCGCAAGACAATCGTCAACAATGAATCGTCCGACATCCTGCGGATGATGAACGACGGCTTCGGTTCGCTGGCCACGCATTCGATCGATCTTTATCCGGCTGAATGGCGCGCGCAAATCGACGCTTTCAACGAGCGCATCTACCCCAGTTTGAACAATGGCGTTTACCGCGCGGGTTTTGCAACCACCCAGATCGCTTACGAAGAAGCCTTCGCTGGCGTCTTCGACTGCCTGGATTGGGTTGAGCCGCAGCTTGAAAATCGCGCTTTCCTGTTTGCCGACCATCCCACCGAAAGCGACATCCGCCTGTTCGTGACGCTGGTTCGCTTCGACGTGGCTTATCATGGCCTGTTCAAGTGCAACCTCCGCCGCCTCTCGGACTATGCCAACCTGCGCCGCTTCTGCAGGAATATGCTGGATTGGCCGGACATCGCTGAGACCGTCAATTTTGACCATATCAAGCGCGGTTATTATTCGATCGAAAGCCTGAACCCGACCAGAATCGTTCCTGTCGGTCCCGCGCTCGCCGAGATTTTCTGACGGTGCGTACCGCTTCGCCGAAAAGCCGTAATGACACCCGTGAATAATTCGTTCATAGGTGATCAAACTTCGATTTCGCTGAGGAGGAAATTCAATGAAGCTCATGCGTGTAGGAGAGGTTGGCCGCGAGAAGCCGGCCATGCTCGATCAAGCGGGCAAGATCCGCGACCTGTCGGCTCATGTCTCCGACATCGGGGGTGAAGCCATCTCGCCTGCCGGGCTTGCCAAGCTCCAGGCATTGGACCCAAGCAGCCTGCCGGAACTTGCGCCGGGCCGTATTGGCGCCTGTGTCGCCGGCACCGGAAAGTTCATCTGCATCGGCCTCAATTTTTCCGATCACGCTGCCGAGACCGGCGCCACCGTACCGTCGGAGCCGGTCATCTTCATGAAAGCGACGTCGGCGATTGTCGGCCCCAATGACAATGTTTTGATCCCGCGCGGTTCGGAAAAGACGGACTGGGAAGTCGAACTTGGCGTCGTAATCGGCAAGACGGCGAAATATGTCAGCGAGGCGGATGCGCTTGATTACGTTGCCGGCTACTGCGTCTCGCACGATGTGTCGGAGCGGGCGTTCCAGACCGAGCGCCAGGGCCAGTGGACGAAAGGCAAGTCCTGCGACACGTTCGGACCGATCGGTCCCTGGCTGGTCACGAAGGATGAGATCGCCGACCCACAGAATCTGGGTATGTGGCTCAAGGTCAATGGCGAAACCATGCAGAACGGCTCCTCGAAGACGATGGTTTACGGCGTAGCCCATGTCGTCTCCTACCTCAGCCAGTTCATGTCGCTTCATCCAGGTGATGTGATCTCGACCGGGACACCCCCGGGCGTTGGCTTGGGTATGAAGCCGCCACGCTTCCTCAAGGCCGGTGATGTCGTTGAACTCGGCATTGAGGGTCTTGGCACCCAGAAGCAGACGTTTCTGGCGGACCGCTGAGCCTCATTTCGCGAACATTAAGCATTCAAGCGCACCATCATGCCGGGGATCATATCTCCGGCATTTCTTTTTGCGGTGCGGATGGCAATGTTGCTGCGCAACAAAAACCTGTTAATCTGCGTTGAGGTGCCAGCATGTCGTTGGAAAGACTTCGATGCCCTTCAATCGGCATCATCTTCCAGATCAGAGAAAGGTGGCGCACTCATGTTTTATCAGCTTTACGAATTGAACCATGCCGCAATGGCACCTTATCGGGCGTTCGCCGATGTCATGCGTCTAGCCTATGCCAATCCACTTAATCCTCTGGCGCAGACCCCCTGGGGCCGCACGATGGCCGCCAGTTTCGAAATGTTCGAGCGCACGACGCGCCGTTACGGAAAGCCGCCCTTCGCGTTGAAGGAGACGGTGATCGGCGAGCGCAAGGTTGCCGTGCGCGAAGAGATCGTCTGGTCACGTGCTTTCTGCAACCTACTGCATTTCGCACGCGACGTTCAGAATGGGCATCCGACCGACCCCCGCATTCTCGTCGTTGCTCCGATGTCCGGCCACTATGCCACGTTGTTGCGCGGCACCGTCGAGGCGCTGCTGCCGAACGCCGATATCTATATCACTGACTGGATCGACGCCCGCATGGTGCCGATGACAGAAGGCAACTTCGATTTTGACGATTATGTCGATTATGTCATTGAAATGTTGCACTTTCTTGGCCCCGATACGCATGTCATCGCCGTCTGTCAGCCTTCCGTGCCCGTTCTCGCTGCAGCCGCGGTGATGGAACAAGCCGGCGATCCGCTGTCGCCGGCATCAATGACCTTGATGGGTGGCCCGATCGATACGCGGATCAATCCGACGGCGGTCAATCAGCTCGCCAAGGACAAGCCGCTGGAGTGGTTTTCCGAGAATGTCATCATGAACGTTCCCTGGCCACAACCTGGCTTTATGCGTCCTGTTTACCCGGGCTTTCTGCAGCTTTCCGGCTTCATGTCGATGAACCTTGATCGCCACCTGATCGCACACAAGGAATTCTTCATGCATCTGGTGAAGAACGATGGAGAGCCCGCGGAGAAGCACCGGGACTTCTACGACGAGTATCTTGCCGTGATGGATTTGACGGCGGAGTTCTATCTCCAGACGGTCGATCAGGTGTTCATCAAGCATTCGCTGCCGAAGGGCGAACTGGTCCATCGCGGCCAACGCGTCGATCCCGCCGCCATCCGCAACGTGGCCCTGCTGACCGTCGAAGGCGAAAACGACGACATCTCAGGTGTCGGCCAGACCCAGGCCGCCCAGACGATCTGCGTGAACATTCCCGACAATATGCGCATGCATTACCTGCAGCCTGATGTCGGGCACTATGGCGTGTTCAACGGCTCACGGTTCCGCCGCGAAATTGCGCCGCGTATCGTCAATTTCGTTCGTACCCACGCGCGATCTGGAAAATCGTCGGTCAAGCGCGTTATCAAGGGCGGAAAGTCCATCGGATTTAGCGCGTTCTGAATTAGTGATTGCGTTTCAATGGCTTGTCCGATTTGAGTGGTGGGCCGTCTTGAAGCTGTTCTGCGGGGTTACCACATCGATTTCCAGCGTTCGGCATTTTGCCGGGCGCGGAATTGCGAGGATACCGCACGATGAACCAGTCAGCATTGCTTCGACCGGATTGGACTCCGGCTACCATTGCCCTGATGATCCTCGGCTTCGTGGTTTTCTGGCCTCTGGGTCTCGCCATGCTCGCCTACATCATCTTCGGGGAGCGTCTTCGCGGCTTCAAGCGCGAAGCAAACAACGCCGCCGATGGATTCTTCGCCGGCTGCCGACGTTCTCATGGTCGCTACCGCCACCACTTCACGACCGGTAACGTTGCCTTCGACGATTGGCGCAAGGCCGAGCTTGATCGGCTTGAGGAAGAGCGCCGCAAGCTTGACGAAATGCGCGAGGAATTCGATTCCTACGTTCGTGAGCTGCGCCGTGCCAAAGATCAGGACGAGTTCGATCGCTTCATGCGCGATCGCAAGAATACCAGGCGCGACGGCGACGGTCCGGTTGCCGAATACCAGGCACCGTAACATAACTCAGCACCGAAACTTTGAACCGGCATCCTTGATGCCGGCTTTTCTTTGCCCGGAAACGCTGCGAATCATATAGAAAATGCCTATGTTCCCGCTTCTATCCAAGCCACGCCGTAGTGTTCGGGGACCGCCTCAGCCCGAGACGCGAACGCTTGACGTGGCCGGACGCCTGATGCCGCTGACCATCAAGCAGCACGAACGGGCGACCCGCATCACCTTGCGGATCGAGCCGGGTGGAAAGGCGTTGAAGATGACCGTACCGCGCGGTTTGGCCGCGCGCGAGGTCAACGCCTTTCTCGACCGGCACCAGGGTTGGCTGCTGACCAAGCTCGCCAAGTTTTCTCCCGACACAGGTTTGCGCGATGGCGGGGATATTTCCCTGCGCGGTGTATCCCATCGCATCCAGCACACCGGTAGCCTCCGCGGCGTGACCGAGGCGGTCGTCGTGGACGGCAAGCCCATTCTCAGGGTCAGCGGCATGCCGGAGCATCTTGGCCGTCGCATTTCGACCTTCCTCAAAAAGGAGGCGCGGGCCGATCTCGAAAGGCTGGCGAGATTTCATGCCCAATCCATCGGTGCGACGATCGCCTCGATTTCCATGAAGGACACGCGCAGTCGCTGGGGGTCGTGCTCCTTCGAGGGCAACCTCAGTTTCTCCTGGCGTATCGTCATGGCGCCGCCCTCTGTCATCGATTATCTCGCCGCCCACGAGGTTGCACATCTCAAGGAAATGAACCACGGCCCTCACTTCTGGGCGCTGTGCAAAAAGCTATGTCCGCACATGGATGAATCTAAGTCCTGGCTCAAGCGGCACGGCAGCCAACTCCACGCGATCGATTTCGACTGAAACGTAAGCGTTCAAAATACGGGCTCCGTCGCAAATTGGCTCGACTCCCAGCGTTTTTCGTGTCACTTCGCTGCCATGAAACCGGATATTAAAATCTGCGGCCTGAAGACGGCTGAGGCGATTGATCGGGCGCTGACGCGCGGCGCGAGCCATATCGGATTCATCTTCTTCGAGAAAAGCCCGCGATATGTCGAACCAGATGTCGCCGGCAAGCTGGCCGATCCGATCCGGGGACGGGCGAAGATCGTCGCGGTCGTCGTCAATCCGACGAACGACGATCTGGATGAAATCGTCGCGCTTGTGAAGCCCGATATCCTCCAGCTGCATGGCGAGGAAAGCCCCGAGCGTGTTCTGACCATCAAGGCGGTTTACGGGCTGCCAGTGATGAAGGCGTTTTCCGTGCGAACCGCGGATGATCTCAAGCGCGTGGAAGCGTATATTGGCATCGCCGATCGGTTTCTGTTTGACGCGAAGCCCCCGAAGGGCTCTGAATTGCCTGGCGGCAACGGTGTTTCCTTCGATTGGAGCCTGCTCACTTGGCTTGACGGCAATGTGGATTACATGCTTTCCGGTGGCTTGAACAAAGGCAACATCGCTGAGGCGCTTGCCATCACCAAGGCGCCCGGGATTGACGTGTCCTCGGGCGTCGAAAGCGCCCCTGGTGTAAAGAACGTCGCGATGATCGATGAGTTTTTCGATGCGGTCGAGCGGGCCTGCCAGCCTGAAACGGCCTCAGGGAGTTGAAATTGAACGAGACGCCAAAACCGAATTCCTTCCGTTCCGGCCCCGATGAAGATGGCCGTTTCGGCATCTACGGCGGGCGCTTCGTCGCCGAAACGCTGATGCCGCTGATCCTGGATCTCCAGGCCGAATGGGATAAGGCGAAGAACGATCCGGAATTCCAAGCGGAGTTGAAGCATCTCGGCGCGCATTATATTGGCCGTCCGAGCCCGCTCTATTTCGCTGAACGCCTGACGGCGGAACTCGGCGGCGCCAAGATCTACTTCAAGCGCGAAGAGCTGAACCACACCGGTTCGCACAAGATCAACAACTGCATCGGCCAGATCCTGCTTGCCAAGCGCATGGGCAAGACCCGCATCATCGCCGAAACAGGTGCCGGTCAGCACGGCGTCGCCTCCGCAACGGTTGCCGCCCGTTTCGGCTTGCCCTGCGTCGTTTACATGGGCGCAACCGACGTCGAACGTCAGGCCCCGAACGTTTTCCGCATGAAGCTTCTCGGCGCAGAAGTGAAGCCGGTAACGGCTGGCCACGGCACGCTCAAGGATGCGATGAATGAGGCATTGCGCGATTGGGTCACCAACGTCGATGATACCTACTACCTGATCGGTACCGCTGCCGGCCCGCATCCCTATCCTGAGATGGTCCGCGACTTCCAGGCCGTGATCGGCACGGAAGCCAAGGAGCAGATGCTGGAGGCCGAAGGCCGCCTGCCGGATCTGGTCATTGCCGCCGTCGGCGGTGGTTCGAACGCGATCGGCATCTTCCATCCCTTCCTCGACGACGCGAGCGTCAAGATCGTTGGCGTCGAGGCCGGCGGCAAGGGCCTGCAGGGCGACGAGCACTGCGCATCGATCACCGCTGGTTCGCCTGGCGTTCTCCACGGCAACCGTACCTATCTGCTGCAGGACAGCGATGGCCAGATCAAGGAAGGCCACTCGATTTCGGCCGGCCTCGATTATCCCGGCATCGGCCCAGAACATTCCTACCTGAACGATATCGGTCGCGTCGAATACGTCCCGATCATGGACCATGAGGCGCTCGAAGCTTTCCAGACGCTGACGCGCCTCGAGGGCATCATCCCGGCACTGGAGCCGTCGCATGCACTGGCCGAAGTCATCAAGCGCGCACCGAAGATGGGCAAGGATGAAATCATCCTGATGAACCTCTCCGGCCGCGGCGACAAGGACATCTTCACTGTCGGCAAGATTCTGGGAATGGGTGCATAAGTCATGACCGCACGTATGGACAAACGATTTGCCGATCTGAAGGCTGAAGGCCGTCCGGCTCTGGTCACCTATTTCATGGGCGGTGATCCCGACTACGAAACATCGCTCGGTATCATGAAGGCGCTGCCCGAGGCCGGCTCCGACGTGATTGAGCTCGGCATGCCCTTCTCCGATCCGATGGCCGATGGCCCGGCGATCCAGATTGCCGGCCAACGTGCGCTGAAGGCAGGGCAGACGCTGAAGAAGACGCTGCAGCTTGCAGCCGACTTCCGCAAGACCAACGATGCGACGCCGATCGTGCTGATGGGTTACTACAACCCGATCTACATCTATGGCGTCGAGAAGTTTCTCGACGATGCATTGGCAGCCGGCATCGACGGCCTGATCGTTGTCGATCTTCCGCCCGAGATGGATGACGAGCTCTGCATTCCCGCCATCCGCAAGGGCATCAACTTCATCCGTCTGGCGACGCCGACGACGGACGAAAAGCGTCTTCCGACCGTTCTGAAGAACACGTCGGGCTTCGTCTATTACGTCTCGATGAATGGCATTACCGGCTCCGCGCTGCCGGATCCGTCGCTGGTTTCCGGTGCCGTCGCGCGTATCAAACAGCATACAAACCTGCCCGTCTGCGTCGGCTTCGGCGTCAAGACGGCCGATCATGCGAAGGTCATCGGCGGTTCCGCTGATGGCGTCGTCGTCGGCACGGCAATCGTCAATCAGGTGGCGCTCAGCCTGACCAAGGACGGTAAGGCGACTGCCGATACCGTTCAGGCTGTCGCCACGCTCGTTCGCGGGCTGTCATCGGGAACACGTTCGGCGCGCCTTGTTGCTGCCGAATAGTTTTCCCACATTGGCAATAGTCAATTAGGAGTTTTCGACTTGAACTGGATCACCAACTACGTTCGCCCCCGCATCAATTCCATGCTGGGCCGTCGCGAAGTGCCGGAGAACCTCTGGATCAAGTGCCCGGAAACGGGCGAAATGGTCTTCCACAAGGACCTGGAAAGCAACAAGTGGGTCATTCCGGCTTCCGGCTATCACATGAAGATGCCGGCAAAGGCGCGCCTTGCCGATCTTTTCGATGACGGCGCCTACGAAGCGCTGCCGCAGCCGAAAGTGGCGCAGGACCCGCTGAAGTTTCGTGACTCGAAGAAGTACACCGACCGTCTGCGCGATAGCCGCGTCAAGACCGACCAGGAGGACACGATTGTTGCCGGCGTCGGCAAGGTTCAGGGTCTGAAGCTCGTTGCGGTCGTGCACGAATTCAACTTCATGGGCGGCTCGCTTGGCATCGCCGCTGGCGAGGCCATCGTCAAGGCATTCGAGCGTGCGATTGCCGAGAAGTGCCCGCTGGTGATGTTCCCGGCGTCGGGCGGCGCCCGCATGCAGGAAGGCATACTGTCGCTGATGCAGCTGCCGCGCACGACTGTTGCCGTCGATATGCTCAAGGAAGCCGGCCAGCCCTATATCGTGGTGCTGACCAATCCCACGACGGGCGGCGTCACCGCGTCTTACGCGATGCTGGGCGACCTGCATCTTGCCGAGCCGGGCGCTGAAATCTGCTTCGCCGGCAAGCGCGTCATCGAGCAGACGATCCGCGAAAAGCTGCCGGAAGGCTTCCAGACGTCGGAATACCTTCTGGAACATGGCATGGTCGACATGGTCGTCAAGCGTCACGACATTCCCGACACGCTGGCGCGCGTCCTGAAGATCCTGACCAAGAAGCCGGCAGCAAATCTCTCCAAGGAAAGCAGCGGATCGCTTGCGATCGCCGCAAGCGCCTGATCGTCACAATCACAGGCGGGTTGAGCAATGATACCCAGAGGTCAAACCGCAGTGAGCGAAGCAGCGCAGGAGATCGACAAGCTCATGGGATTACATCCCAAGGGCTTCGATCTGTCGCTCGATCGCATTACGCGTCTTCTCGCGGTTCTCGGCGATCCGCAGAAGAAGCTTCCGCCGGTCATCCACGTTGCCGGCACCAATGGCAAGGGGTCGGTCACGGCCTTCTGCCGTGCGCTGCTCGAGGCCGGCGGCTACAGCGCCCACGTCCACACCTCGCCGCATCTGGTCAATTGGCATGAACGCTACCGCATCGGCGTGAAGGGTGGCCGCGGCCAGCTGGTTGACGACGCTGTGTTCGCCGACGCCTTGCGCCGCGTTGCCGCCGCCAACGACGGACAAAAGGTCACTGTCTTTGAGATCTTGACGGCCGTTACCTTCCTTCTCTTCTCGGAACAGCCGGCCGATGCCGCGATCATCGAAGTCGGCCTCGGCGGTCGTTTCGACGCCACAAACGTCATCTCCGATCCCGCTGTTTCCGTCATCATGCCGATCTCGCTCGATCATCAGCCCTATCTTGGCGATCGCGTTGAACTGATCGCTGCGGAAAAGGCAGGCATCATGAAGCGCGGATGCCCTGTTGTCATCGGCAAGCAAGAATATGACGCCGCCCTCGATGTCCTGATGTCGACGGCAGAAAGGCTGAATTGCCCGACCGCGGCGTTCGGCCAGGACTACATGGCCCATGAGGAATACGGTCGGCTCGTCTACCAGGACGAATTCGGTTTGGCGGATTTGCCGCTACCGCGACTTCCCGGTCGCCACCAATACGCCAATGCCGCGGCCGCGATCCGCGCCGTAAAGGCGGCGGGCTTCGCCGTCACAGAAGCGATGATGGAAAAGGCGATGAGCGCGGTCGAATGGCCGGGTCGACTGCAGCGGCTGAGCGACGGCAATCTGATGGCCAGCGCGCCGCCACGGGCGGAAATCTGGGTCGATGGCGGGCACAATCCCGGTGCCGGAGAAGTCATCGCGGAAGCCATGGCCAATTTCGAGGAGAAGCAGCCGCGGCCGCTCTTCCTGATTATCGGAATGATCAACACCAAGGATCCGGTCGGCTATTTCAACGCCTTCAAGGGACTGGCCGAGAAGGTCTATTGCGTGCCGATCCGCGGCAGCGACGCGATGATCGATCCCGTCATTCTCGCGAATGCCGCGTATGATGCTGGGCTCATTGCCGAGCCGATGTCGACGGTCAGCGACGCGCTCGAAGCAATCCGCGAGAGCGCCGTCGAACAGGAGCACCCGCCACGAATTCTGATCGGCGGATCGCTTTATCTTGTCGGCGATGTCCTTGCCGACAACGGCACCCCTCCAAAATGAAAAAAGCCCGGTCGAAACCGGGCTTTTTTCATTGATGTCGTGACGAATTAAGCGGCGCTCGAAATCCAGCTCGAAAGAGCGGTCTTCGGGGCAGCGCCAACCTTGATGTCAGCAACTTCGCCGGCCTTGAACATGGCGAGCGTCGGAATCGAGCGAACTCCGAACTGAGCGGCAAGCTCCGGATTCTCGTCGATGTTGAGCTTGGCGACCTTCACCTTACCCTGGAACTCGACGGCGAGTTCTTCGAGGCTCGGAGCGATCATCTTGCACGGGCCGCACCATTCAGCCCAGAAATCGACGACGACGGGTTCTGCGGATTCCAGAACTTCAGCCTGGAAGTTGTTGATATCGACTTTCACGGTAGCCATAGGCTGCTCCTTTAAGGATTTCCTGTTGAAGCACATGTGAGGGTGCGCGGACGGGATTTCAATGTCCGGTATTTCACTTTGTCTTGAGCTGTGCAAGCGCCAATGCCAGCGCGTCCGGCGTCAGCGTGTGGACGGAGCCGTTCTCGGTGTAGACGAGCACGCAATCGATGCGCTTGCCGAGATAGAGCGGCGCGAGGATACTGCGATAGATCGCCAGCTGGGCCCGATGCGCGAAGGGAATCGCATCGGCCGTTGGCGGCGGAACACGATTGGTCTTGTAGTCGAGGATGATCACTCGATCCTCGAGCACGGCCAGCCGGTCCACACGACCGGAAACGGCGTAGTCGCGGTCGTCCAGCGACAGTGTGCCCATGATCGAGACTTCCGCCTGCGCATGCGCTGCAAACACGGGTCCTAGGTCCGGCTCATCCAATAGTTTCAGAACCGAATCGATCAGCTGCCGGCGTTCGGCCTCGGGCCAGAAGCGTGCTGCGCGTTCGGTATAGCGTGTTGCCGCGTCCTCTCGTTCGTGCGCAGCGATCTCCGGCAGCATCTGCAACATGCGGTGAAGCAGGCGGCCCTTCTGCAGCGCGCGGTCGGATTTCGGCTTCTCGCTGAAGAGCGGCGAGGTCACCAGCAGGTCGTCGGCCTCTTCATCGATGATCGTTCCGGCTCCGGAAGGGCTCAGTGGACGCGGCAACTGCCTCTGCGGCGGCAGCGGGCGGCTGAGATCGATCGGTAATGCGTCGCGCTTCGCAACATGGTCGACCTGATCGGCGCGCTCGAAGCTTCGTTCCACCCGTGGCACGCGCCATTTGATCCCCTGCCAGTCGCCGTCCGGCCCAGTGAATGTTGCCGCGGCGACATGGGGATGGTCGCTCGCCATGGCGGCCGAGATCATGGCATGCCAGGTGTCGGTATTGGCGCGAACGCCACGGTAGCCGCACACGACCAGCCTGTCGGCCGCTCGTGTCATTGCCACATAAAGCAAGCGGCGATATTCCTCTTCCGCCAATACCTGAATGCGCGTGGCATCGGCCTGCGTCAACGAATTGCCGAGATCGCCGAGCGGCACCCAGACGGGTATCGGCGGGGCATCACCACGCTGCTTGAGCAGGCGAAGTTTCGGCATATGGCTGGGGGTAAAGGCCTTCGAACCGCCGTCGACCAGGAAGACGATCGGCGCTTCGAGGCCCTTGGAGGCGTGCACCGTCATGATCCGTACTTCGTTGCGGCCTTTGTCCTGCTCGCGCTTTACCTCTGGCGCTTCCAACTCGAGTGTCGAGATGAAGGATTGCAGCCCCGGCAAGCCAGATGTCTCGTGATCGAGCGTGAAGGTCAGGAACTCGTCGAGAATATCGCTGACCTCGGTGCCGAGCCGGCCAAGAAACTGGCGCCGCCCCCCATGGCTGCCCAGCACACGGGCGTAGAAATCGTGGACTGAGAGGCTTTTCGATTCGGCGAGAAACAGCTTCAGGCGGGCAACGGCAGCACCGAGGCGTTCATTGCCGTCGGTAGCGAAGGTTTCCATATGGCGCCACACGCTCTCGCCATCGCCGCGAAGGGCAGCAACGGCAAAGATGTCATCTTCCGTCAGATCCAGCAGCGGACTTTTCATCAGCGCGGCGAGCGAGAGGTCGTCTTCGGGCAAGAGCAGGAAGCGGCCGAGCGCCATAAGATCCTGGATAGCGATGTGGCTGGTTAGGCGGAGACGGTCGGCACCCGCCACCGGAATATTGTCCCGGCGCTTCAGTGCCCGCGTTAGAGCGTTGACGAAGGAGTCGCGCTTGCGCACGAGGACGAGGATATCCCCGGCCTCGATGACACGCTCCTTGCCTTTCTCGACGATCGTTTCCTTGCCGACTAGGCCATCGATCACATGCGCCATGCGCCGGGCAAGGATCGCCGCGGGCGCGCTCTCCGGGGTCGAATCGAACGGTGCCGTCCAATCCTCCTCCTTGATCGAGACCTCGGGAGCAATCATCTCCCATAGATCGACGGCACCGGGATGGCCGATGCGGTTGGAGCGATGGATGACCGGTTCGCCGGCCGCACTCAGGCCGCGCGCATTGTCGGCCGGTCCGAAGATATGGTCGACAGCAGCCAAGACGTCGGAGGTCGAACGAAACGACAAGGGCAGCCGGACCGATGAAAAGGCGAGGCCGCTTTGAGAAACACGATGCCGGGTGCGCTGGCTCTCTTCGGAGAAGCGTTCGGGGCGCGCACCCTGGAATGAATAGATGGATTGCTTTTCGTCGCCCACCGCAAACAGGGTACGAACGACATTGCGCGCGCTATCGCCGGAGAAGAAGTCTTCCGCGAGCGACTGGATGACGCTCCACTGGATGGGGCTGGTATCCTGAGCCTCGTCGACAAGGATATGGTCGATACCCTGGTCGAGCTTGTAGTGAATCCACGGACCGACATCGCTCTTGGTCAGCAGGTCGGCGGTCCGGGTGATCAAGTCTTCGAAATCGAGCTGGCTTCGTTGCTTCTTAAGGTCTTCGTAGTCTCGGTTCAGCCGCTCCGCGAGCACCAGGGCAGCATGCGTGGCGGTGTACATTCGCGCGATTTTCAACCGGTCGCGGCAGGCAGCCACATGCGCGCGAGCGGTCGCCACGGCATCGGCGAGTTCCGGCGCTTCACTGAGCATCGCCTTCACGACGAATTGTGAATCCGACTTAGGATCGCCCTTGGCCGTCAGGAAAATCTTGTCCAGTAACTGAATGCGCCGCGCGGCATTCAACTCTCGTGCCACGGCCTTGAGGCTCGCCGCGACATCTTGCGCCTTGGTACCGCCCTTCTGCTCCGCAAGCGCCAGATAGCGCTCAAGCGTACCGCCGGAAAGGCCGGGCAGCGGCCAGTACTCTTCAGCGATGCCGGCCTCGGTGTCGTCGCCGGCAAGGCCCAGCTGCGTCCGGAGCACGTGGTCGAGGCCACGATTGTGTGCGGCTGCGAGCGTGAAGCTCCGGATAGCGTTACGATTGGCAACGATCTCTTCCAGCAGCCGTTCAAGTCCCGATTCATCGCCGAGGTTGAGCACATAGGAAAATGCCTCCGCCAGTGCCGGGTCCTCTTCCGGCGTTGTTGCGGTTAGCAGCGATCGGCGAGCATCGGAAAGTAGGGTTGCGGCCGCCCGATCGTCAAGCACGGAGAAGTGGCCGGCGACGTTTGCTTCCAGTGGAAACTGATGCAGCAACGCTTCGCAAAACGCGTGAATCGTCTGGATCTTCAGACCGCCAGGCGTTTCCAGCGCCTTGGCAAACAGGCGCCGCGCTTCAGCGAGCTTGATTAGGTCAGGCGCCTTGCCCTCGATCTGCGCGATACGGTGGCTGAGATCATCGTCCGAAAGCACGGCCCATTCCGCAAGTCGGTCGAAGACACGGTTGGACATCTCGGAGGCTGCGGCCTTCGTGTAGGTGAGACAAAGAATTGCCGAAGGGCGCGCGCCTGCAAGCAGCAGGCGGATGACGCGCTGCGTCAGCACATGTGTCTTGCCGGAGCCTGCGTTGGCCGAAACCCAGGCAGAACGTTGTGGATCCGAAGCGATCGATTGCTGGATCGTCGTCCAGCTCGTCCAGGCGACTGGATCGTCGCCTTCTGGCAGCAAAGGTTCATCATTCATCGCCGCTAACCTCGTCGCTTTCCGCCGTCGACCATTCGGAGACACGTGCAAGGTGATCGTAGTCGCCGCCGAATTCGAATTGCTGGGCGGGAATGAGCCGCGAGGTAAAGCCTTTCTCGCCGGATTGCAGCAGCGAAACGAACTTTATCAGTTGATCGATCGAATCGGCAGCGAGATCGATAGCCGATTTCGGCTTGTCGCTCCTCGTGGAGAATTCGTTGTTGACGGTGTCGACCTGGAACCGGCTTCCGGGTCGCAGTCGCACATAAAGAAGATCCTGCGGCACGAGGCTCCCGGCGTCGCGGAAGGCGCCCGCTTTCATCGCTGCCGCCTCAAGCGCCAGCTGCGGATCAAGGAGAGCCCGTGCCTGCGCAGGCGAGGGATTGAAGCCGGTCTTGTAGTCGATGATGTCGGCTGCGTTTGGTCCGGTCACATCGATGCGATCGGCAACGCCGCTGAGCCGAATGTCGATTGGTTCGAGCTCGATCCCGCCGCGCACTTCCGTCAGTGTTTTCCTAATGCCGGGCCGTCTTTCGGCTTCCCACACCAGGAAAGAACGGGCGACTTCCCGGAAACGTGGCCGCCAGACGGCATCGATGTGAGGCGGCAGCTGCTCCATGTCGAACAGTTCGGTGAGAATACACTCCATCGCTGCGATCGCGTCCGGCGTCCCGGCGATATTGCCCTCGCGAATGAAACGGTCGATGATCTTGTGGTAGAGCGTTCCGCGTTCCGCTGCACCTGGATCGCGGTTGAACGGATCCACGGGATCAAGGCGGAGCACGCGCCGCGCATAAATTGAATAGGGATCGCGCCGCAGCCGGCCAACTTCACTGAACGAGTAGGACTTCGGCTGCATCTCGCGCGGCGGGGTGGGACTCGGACGCTGGGCTGGTGCCTGGCGATCTCCTTGATCGAGGAGATTGGCCCAGTGCACGAAGTTTTCGCCGCGCGCTTTAATCTCCGCCTCGAACCCCTTGCCACCGAAGGCCAGGAGCCGTTGCAGCCAGCGGGACGCAACCGTCGGCGTTGAGCCCTGACGCAGCGCGCGTGAATAGACGAGATGGCGCGTCCCATTGGCCATTTCGAAGTCGTGCGCCAGCTGGCCGATCCTGCGTTCGGGCGGCTCCAGGCCGATCTCCGTCTTCATCGATCGGGAGATGAACGGATTATTGGCGGTCTGGCCCGGCCACGAGCCTTCGTTCAGGCCGCCGAGGATCAGGGTATCGACGCTTTGCAGACGTGCTTCCAGCGTTCCGAAAATGAAGAGCCGCGGATGGCTGAGCGCGCGCGGCTTCACCGCTTGGCCAGCCGTCAGTGCGGCCATGATGTCGATCCATTGCGGCCCGTCGGCCTCGATCTGACCTTCGGTCTCGATGACTTCGCCAAGCAACTTTGCCAACGTGTCGCCGGCTTCGCCCGACCAAAGGCCGGAGAGATCGCCCCGTTCGTCGCGGGCAATGGCCTCGATGGCCCGGCCCGTTCGCTGTGCCCACTCGGAAGGCGGAAAGCTCGTCGTCAGGCCGCGATCGCCAGGCCCGCGACGGACCAATGCGGCCGCAAGCGGCTCCACTGCGCTGGCGATGCGACGGGCAAGGTCGCGAGCCTTTTCATGGGCATCAAGGGGCAGGGCCTTGCGCCAGTTCGGTGCATGTCGGTCCAGCGACTGTTCCGACAGCTGATGATCGAGCAACGGTTCGAGCGCGCTGACGTCGACTTCGGCCACGCCGCCGCGCAATGCCAGGAGCTCGAGAGCGGCCACGGCTTCGCCAAGTGTTTCGCGATCCAGGCCAAAGCGTGCCAAAGGATGCTTGAGCAAGCCGACGATCGCAACCGGATCGCCGGGCCGCAACGTTGCCTCAAGAAGCAACTGCAACAACGCTCCCTGAGGCGTGGCTGAAAGCGGTGTGCCTGCGGAATCATCGGCAAGAATGCCGAAACGTGACAAGTCTGCCATCACGCGCCGGGCGAGATTGCGGTCCGGAGTGATCAAAGCCGCCCGGCTTTCGCCGTTCATCCCCGGCTGCTCCAGCGCCAGACGAAGCGCGATGGCGATGGCAGTTGCCTCCTCGCGTTCATTTCCCGCCTCGATCAGGGATACGTCGCCAAAGGCATCGGACAGCGCGCCTTGCGGCAGGGTTTCCTTCCAGGCACCCCAATCACTTGTCGCTTCAGCGGGCGAAAGGGCGTGGGACAGGATCTCCGCGCGCTGCTTGAGCACGGCGGGGGCTTCTGCGACCGTGGCAACGTCTTCGCGCGTCAGCTGAAGGCGCTTCAGAAGCAGGGAGAGACCATATTGCGAATGGCTTCGGCTTGCTGCGTCCGTGGGCTGGCCCGCGATCCTCTCGGGCGCGACCATGCGCCAATGCTCTTCGGGCATTCCGACATCAAGTCCAGGCAGGACAATGACGCCTTCCGGACGGTTTGCCACTGCTGCGATAAGGTCGGCGGTCGCGGGCACTGAGCCGGTGGAGCCGGCAATGATAATCGGCCCTGTCGGCTGCATGGTTGCAATCCGGTTTGCCTCGGCACGCAGAATGGCGTTGCGATGGCGCGCCGGCGAAGACCGGCCAAGCTCATTCAACCGTTCCGGCCAGAATGCGCTGGCAATCTGCAGGAACTCCGCCGTCAGCTGCCACCAAAGCGCATGATCCCTAGCGGTCAGTCGGCCAAGCTCGCTCCAATCGCGGTCTTCGGTTTCGATTGAATCGATCAGCTCGGCAAGATTGCGCGCCAACCAGATGGCGTCCGCGGGACTTGCCGGTGCGATAAGGGGCGAATCGGAATGAATGCTGCGCACGATCTCCGGAAGCTTGTTGCGCCAGGCAAGGATCAGCCGAGCCAGTTCCAGCAGACGCGCCGTATTGGAGAGTGGCTGTGCAAGGTCAAGCGTTGCCGGCAGGGCCTCGTCGAAATAGCCGTTGTCGTCATCGGTTTCGCCAAGCGGTCGGATCACGGGCAGGATCGCTGCCCGGCCCCCGAGCAGATCGACGAACTCCGACCGTAGCACACGCGCCGCACGCCGCGTTGGCAGATAGATCGTAACCTTGGACAACGACAGCGGATCGGCAGGGTCGTGCGTAAAGGATGGAGTGAGTTGTCCAGCACAAAGCGACTGAGCAAGGGTATTGAGAAACGGCAATCCCGCCGGAATTGTCAGTACCCTGGGCCGATGGCGCTCACTCATGCGTCACGCAAACGTCCGGTAACGTCGGATCGTTTCCTCTGCGTCCCCGATTGCCTCAGGCGTGCCCACGGTCAGCCAGTGGCCTTCAAGCATCATCCCGCAGAGGCGGCCGCGCGCGATCGCCTTGTCGAAGTAGATGTTGAGATTGAAGGCATCGTCCGGCGCATCGTCCAGAAAAGAGGTGTTCATGGCGATAGCGCCAGCATAGACCACCGGCTGCGGACCTTGTTCGCGATAGCGGCTGAGCTTGCCGTCATTGGCGAGGTTGAAATCGTTCTTGCCGTTATGGCCCGTCGTGTCCTCGAGCTTGACGCACAGCATGGCCATATCCATCTGATTGTCATCGTAGAATCCGGCTAAGCGTCGAAGGTTGCTCGGCCGGTCGCTCGGTTCGCCGATCCAGAAGAGATCTGCGTTCGTCACGAATACATCGCCGCGATCAAGGAGTTTCAGGCCTTTTGCCAGGCCGCCGCCGTTATTCATCAGTCTCTCGCGCTCGTCGGAGATAACGATTTCCAGGCGCTTGTAGGACCTGAGATGCTCGAGCATCTGTTCTGCGTGATGGTGGACGTTGACCACCGCCCTTTCGACGCCCGCCTCCGCCAGCGCGTCGAGCGAATAGTCGATCATCGGCTTGCCGTCGATCTTGACCAGCGGCTTGGGTATAGTGTCGGTGATCGGGCGCATGCGGGTGCCGAGGCCGGCAGCCAGCACCATGGCTTGTTTAATCGTCATTTCATTCGGAACTTATGATTCGGCTGTCGCTATTCCAGCCCTTACGCACCAGTCGCGCAAGGGGGCAAGCGTATCGTGCTGCAGGGCAACCCCAAGATATGCAAGCGTGCGCGGCATATGCTTCATGTAACCCGGCTTGCCATCCCGCTGCATCAGCCGGACCCAGAGGCCGGCAAGCTTGCAATTGCGCTGTGCCGACATGATCGCCCAGCTCTTCAAAAGCGCGGCTTCGTCGAAATTCGGCTGGCGGCGGCGCAGCGACAGGTAGTGCTCCATCAGGCGATGGAACAGGTCAGGCTCGATCGTCACCCGCGCGTCCTGCACGATCGATGCGAGATCGTAAGAGGTGGGGCCGATCATCGCGTCCTGGAAGTCGATCAGGCCGACCTTCTGGATACCAGCCTTGTTCTCGCGCCAGATGATGTTCGGTGAGTGGAAATCGCGCAGCAGAAGGTTCTTCTCTGCCGTTCCAAGCTGGTCGATCAGCGTGTCCCAGATGGTGAGATATTCGTTCCGCTCGTCCTCGCTTGCCAGCGCGCCGTCACGCTTCCACGGCAGATGCCAGTCAAGAACGAGGCGAACCTCCATCTTCATGGCAGTTCGGTCAAAATCCGGAATGTGGTGGACATGCGTATCGGTGACGGGAATATCCTGCGGGATCGGTTGCGAATGTAACTGCGCGAGGCAGGCGACGCTTTCCAGATATCGCTCAGCGATCGGCTTTCCATCATCGTCAAGAACGCTATCGCTGCCGAGATCTTCCAGCAGCAGAATTCCTTGCTCATAGTCGACGCTATAGATCTCAGGCGTGGCGAACCCCTCCTGGCGGAGGACATTGGCGATCGCAACGAAGGGATAGGCGTTCTCGGCGATATGAGCTACCTTTGCGTAGGGCTTTCCGTCCAGAACAGGCGGCCCTTCCGGCAGCGGCGGCCAGTCCATGAGGATCCGGCGAACACCGTCATTAGGGTAGATCGCTTCGTAGGCTCGAAGCGAGGCATCTCCAGTGAGAAACCGGCGTTTCGCCTGCGGAAATCCGGCACCGTCGAGGAAATCGCGAACGGCGAAAACCCGCCGAATCCGGCTGGCTTGCTTTTCAGGTGCCAGGATGGCGACCCGTCGCCCGGCTCCCTCATGGGTGAGCCTGAGAACAATGCGGCCATCTGGCAGTTCGCTTTCGGCCATCTCCGGCCACTCGACCAGACAAATGCCCCCCTGCAACGCCTCGTCGAACCCAAGCTCTGTCAGCTCCGCGGGATCACCGAGGCGGTAAAGGTCGAAATGAGAAACGGGTATCCGCAGATCGTACGACTGCACCAGCGTAAAGGTCGGGCTCGGCACCTCCAACTCCGCGTCATCCGCAAGAGCGCGCAGAAAGGCACGGGCCAGCGACGATTTGCCGGCGCCGAGGTCGCCCGAAAGCGCAAGGCAATCGCCCGCCCTGAGGGCCAGCGCCAGATCCTCGCCTAGACGCACCGTTGCAGATTCGTCTTCGAGAAAAAGGGAGATTTCAGCTGCCGTCGTTGTCATTCCGCAGCGACGTACGACGGCAGATTGGCCGAAGGAATGCGGCAGATCACCGTCGTTCCCTTACCCGACTGGCTATCGATGGCGACCTTGCCGTTGTGCAGGTTCACGAAGCTATCGACAATCGACAGGCCAAGCCCAGCACCACCGCGTTTTCCGCTCTTGGCGCCGGTTGCGAACCGCTCGAAGACGTTTGAGATCATATCCTGCGAAATGCCAGGCCCGCGATCGCTCACGGAGAAGACGAAATCAGTTCCATCGCGACGGCATTCGAGAGAAATGGCCGCGCCCTCGGGCGAGAAATTGGCGGCGTTGGACAGCAGCTTGACCAGGATCTGCTTCAAGCGCTGCGGGTCTGCAATGATGGTTCCAAGATGCGCCGGTGCCGTGATTTCCAGCGTTACACCGCTGTCCTGCAGTCGGTCGGCAATCTGGATCGCAACATCGTCCAGCAGATCGCCGAGATCGATTTCCGCATAGTTTAGCCGCATGATGCCGGCATCGACCGTTGCGAGATCGAGAATATCGTTCACCAGCGTCAGCAGAACCGACGAAGAGGTAGAGATATGGTCGATATATTCAGCCTGCCGCTCGTTGAGATCGCCGACGCCCGGCGTGCGCAGCAAGTCGGTGAAGCCGATGATGTTGGTGAGCGGTGAGCGCAGTTCGTAGGAGACGTGCTGGACGAAATCGTTCTTCAGCTCGTCGGCCTTGCGCAGCGCGTCGTTCTTTTCGGTCAGAGCCCGCTCGGCACGGACGCTGTCCGTCATGTTGACGAAGGTCAGCATCGTCTGCGCGTTCGGCAGCGGAATGACGGCGTAGTCGAGAACGAGACCGGAAAACAGCTCAAGCGTGCCCTGGCTTGAGCGGCGCTCATCGTCGATGCTGGTGATGAGTTCGGCAAAGCTCTTCCAGCCGTCGGGCCGGTCGTAGGATGGCGCGCAGGCCTCGCCAAGCGCGCGAATGTGCGTTCCCGGCTTCGCTTCGGCCTCGGTGATCCCCCACAATGCGCGGAAAGCGGGGTTCGACAAGCGAATGCGACCGTCGGCGCCGAATACGGCAACGCCTTCGGAAAGGTGGTCGATGGTTTCGCCCTGGACCTTCAGCAGCGTGTTGTAGCGTGTCTCGAGATCGACCTGTTCCGTCAGGTTCTCGAACACCCAGGTCGCGCCGCCCTGGGGATGCGCGGTTGCAAAGACGCGTAGCGTTTGCCCGTTGGGCAGGTGCCAGAGGTCTGACTGAGTATCGAGCGCGCGATAGACTGCCAGCGCGCTTTCCTTCCAGGTTTTCCAGTTCAACTGATCCGGCAGCTTCTTGGCTGCCCGCAGACGCTCCAACAGCTCAGCGTTGTCGGGTCGGCTCTCGAGGAAGGCAATGTCGAGTTCCCAGAGCGATACAAACGCCTGGTTATAGAACTGCAGGCGTCGGTCACCATCGAAGATCGCAACCGGCGTCGCGAGATGGTCGAGCGTTTCGGCGTGGCTCTTCAGCGTCCGTTCCAATTCGGCGCGCACCGCTTCAATGCCGGAGACATCGACGGCGATGCCGGCGGAACCGCTCGGAACCTTGACGTCGACAACATCAAAGAAGGTCCGGTTGCCATTGACGACTGTCGAGATCTTGTCGTGGAAGGGGGATTCCGGCGTCGCGCTGGCGCGAATACGCTCGCGGGCGATCGTCGTGAGGAACTCGCGGCCTTCGCTGACCGCCTGCTCGGGTGAGGCAGAATCGACAGCGTCACCATAGGCCTGGTTCACCCATGTCAGTCGACCGTCGGTGTCGCGCTGCCAAGCCGGCAGGTCGATTGAATCGAGAAGGCCCTCAAATGCTGAAATCGAGGCCATCAACCGGTCGCGCTCGATTTTTAGCTCGGCAAGTTCGGCGCGCAGATTGTTCAGTGCCACGAAGCGAACGAAGGCCCGGCCACCGGAAACGCGTCCCTGCGCTTCCAGGATCTCGTCGCGATGGGTTTCGACGACCATGTCGAAGCTCTGCGCCGATTGCCGCAAACGGTCGATCGCACGTTCGAGTTCGGACGCCGAGCGTGGCTTCAGCCAAAGGCCAAAGGCGAGGAATTCGTTGTCCTGCGGCGCGCCGGTTTCGGCGGGAAGCTGGCCAAGCAATTCGGGACGCTTGTCGCCGTCCCAGATGACGATGCGCCGGTTATTGTCGGCGATCAGTGCCTGGTACTGGGAGATTTGCTGTTGCGCGTCCGAAAGGGCTGTGCGGATCTCGCGGCTTTCGCTCTCAAGATTGCCACGCTGGCGAACGACCCACAGTGTGGAAAGCAAGGCTGCGGAAATCACGCCGATCACGACGGACAGGCCAACCACCTGTGTGGAGGTGAAAAGATGCGCGGACGCAGTCGCTTCGACTTCCGCCTGTGCGAGGACGGGTCGGGCAACCGATGCAATGGCTGTACCCGCAGCAAATATCCTTGCTACGCGGGCCAATATCCCTAGCTTTCGCGCCGAAGCCTTGGAGGCGCCGACGACTGTCCGTTCACCTGCGGAGATCGGGCAGGGGGAAGCATGTATGCCATCCTCTGCCTGGTCGACCAGGCTATGCATCATTTCCGACATGCGCGGTATGTCTCCGTCTTTCAATGTGCCGCATCACGACAAGACATCCCATTTTCGAAGCAAACGGACACGTCCGTGGCCACGAATCGAGTTCTAAAACAATACTTCGGAAGGGAATCGGCGGGAAGGTGCACGGCAAAAAATAAGGGTCCGGCATTTGTCAATGTCGGACCCTCTAGATGTTGTGGATATTGAATTATTGGTTAATATCTGTAGTGGTCCGACTTGAACGGGCCCTTCGGCGTCACGCCGATATAGGCTGCCTGCTCTTCGGAAAGCTGCGTCAGCTTCACGCCGAGCTTTTCGAGATGCAGGCGAGCGACCTTTTCGTCGAGGTGCTTCGGCAGGATGTACACCTGGTTCTGGTACTGGCCGGGCTTGGTGAAGAGCTCGATCTGCGCCAGCGTCTGGTTGGTGAACGAGGCCGACATGACGAAGGACGGATGACCCGTCGCATTGCCGAGGTTGAGCAGACGGCCTTCGGAGAGAAGGATGATGCGGTTGCCCTTCGGGAACTCGATCAGGTCAACCTGCGGCTTGATGTTGGTCCACTTCAGGTTACGCAGCGCAGCAACTTCGATCTCGTTGTCGAAGTGGCCGATGTTGCCGACGATCGCCATATCCTTCATCTGACGCATATGGTCGATGCGGATGACGTCCTTGTTGCCAGTCGTGGTGATGAAGATGTCAGCGGTCGATACGACGTCTTCGAGCGTGACAACTTCGAAACCATCCATAGCGGCCTGCAGCGCGCAGATCGGGTCAACTTCGGTGACCTTCACACGAGCGCCGGCGCCTAGAAGCGAAGCAGCCGAACCCTTGCCGACGTCACCGTAACCGCAGACGACGGCAACCTTGCCGGCCATCATCACGTCGGTACCGCGGCGGATGCCGTCGACCAGCGATTCCTTGCAGCCGTACTTGTTGTCGAACTTCGACTTGGTGACGGAGTCGTTGACGTTGATAGCGGGGAAGGGCAGCAGGCCCTTCTGGCTGAGCTGGTACAGGCGGTTGACGCCGGTCGTGGTTTCTTCGGTGACGCCCTTGATCGCGTCGCGCTGCTTGGTGAACCAGCCCGGCGAAGCGGCAAGGCGCTTCTTGATCTGTGCGAAGAGGATTTCTTCTTCTTCAGAATGCGGGTTCGACAGAACGTCCTCGCCGGCTTCCGCACGGGCGCCAAGCAGGATGTACATCGTGGCGTCGCCGCCATCGTCGAGGATCATGTTGGAGAGGCCACCATCGGTCCACTGGAAGATCTTGTCGGTGTAGATCCAGTAGTCTTCGAGAGACTCGCCCTTGATCGCAAAGACCGGAACGCCAGACGCTGCGATAGCAGCCGCCGCATGATCCTGCGTCGAGAAGATATTGCACGATGCCCAGCGGACTTCGGCGCCGAGTGCGACCAGCGTCTCGATCAGAACAGCGGTCTGGATCGTCATGTGCAGCGAGCCGGTGATGCGCGCGCCCTTCAGCGGCTTGCTTTCGCCGAATTCGGCGCGGCAGGACATCAGGCCCGGCATCTCGGTTTCGGCGATGGTGATCTCCTTGCGACCGAAGTCTGCAAGGCCGATATCGGCGACGACATAGTCTTTTTCAGTGCTCATTGGGATTCTCCGGGCTGAAAAGCGTCTCAAAAAGGCGAAGGCGCGAAATGGTCACGCCGCGATATGTCCGCGCGGAACGCGGCTATGGTCGCCGTTTAGCAGGCTTCTATGACGAAGGCAATAATGACATAAAGAAGTCTTTATATGTTTATATGAGCAGGTCGCTCACATCTCTTCGCCGAACTTGTTCTGGATCAGTTCGTCGAGCGCCTCGAGCGCCTGTGCAGCCTGATTGCCGCTCGCCGAGACGACGACGCTGGAGCCGGGGCTGGCTGCGAGCATCATCAAACCCATGATCGAAGTACCGCCCACAGTCATCCCGTCCTTTGAAACGGTGATTGCAGCGTCGAAGGTCTCGACCGTCTGCACAAACTTGGCCGAAGCACGGGCGTGCAGACCACGTTTGTTGATGATGAGAATTTCGCGGGAGAGCGGGGAGGTCATGGGGCGCAGAGCTCGTTATTTGCCGCTGAGAACGCGGCTGGCAACATTGATGTATTTGCGGCCGGCCTCGGATGCTTCGACGAGCGCCTTTTCCATGTTGTTTTCGCCACGCACGCCCGCAAGTTTGATCAGCATTGGCAAATTCATGCCGGCAATGACTTCGGTGTGGCCGCTGCTCATCACCGATATCGCCAGGTTTGACGGTGTTCCGCCGAACATATCCGTCAGAATAACGACGCCGTGACCATCGTCGGCACTCGCCACTGCTTCGAGAATATCCTGCCGCCTCTGATCCATGTCGTCTTCGGGGCCGATGCAGACCGTTTCGATGAATTTCTGAGGACCGACGACGTGTTCGACCGCATGACGAAACTCTTCAGCCAGCTTGCCATGAGTGACAAGCACAAGTCCGATCATGATATTACTGCTCCTAGTGGCGTATGCAAACGGTGGGCCCAATATCGCAATGCAGCAATCGCGTCCACCGTGGGGGCACATCTTGGCGATGAAAAGCCGAAGTGCAAGACAAAAATACGACTTTATGGGCCGGATTTGCTGATTTGAGAGGCATTATCGTCCAATATCGGGCAGCGCTGCCATCAGGACAGCCAAGGGAAGCGGTGCGGTGGCCAACAATCGAACGACCGGGAGGTCGATGCCCTCAGCGATCACCGACCGTTCATTTGCAGGCGGAACGCGATCCTCCCCTGTAACGTTGCCGGGCAGGACCGCATAGTGCATCCGCGCTTCGTCGATATGCGGCACCCGGACAATGCCGGTTCCGCGAAGTTCGATGAGCCCGGCGATCGTCGGTGGACATCGCGCGATCACGTCTTCGCCGCGCCGGGAGATGAGCACCTGATCGTCCGCGACAAGCATGGAAGAGATATTCATCCGTTGCGCCTCGGCGATGCAGGTGAAGGCAAGCATTGACTTCCCCCACCCTGATGGCCCGAGGAACAGAAGGCCGGTCTTGCCGACGACAATAGCGGTGGCGTGGATGTTAGACGGCGCGTCGGTCATGCGGTCGTGTCGACGGGCAGGGCGAGAATGAATCGAGCGCCGACGACCTTCTCGCTTTCCGCATCGATGATGTTTTCCGCCCGCAGCGAGCCGCCATGTGCTTCGGCGATCTGCCGGCTGATCGAAAGCCCGAGGCCGGAATTCTGGCCAAATCCTTCGGATTCGGGGCGGTCTGTGTAGAAGCGCTCGAAGATGCGATCGATATCCTCGGCCTGTATACCAGGACCGTTGTCCTCAACATAGACAATGCAGCGCGAGCGGGTCCGCACCAGCCTGACAGTGATCTTGCCTTCATGGTCGGCGACAAAGGAGCGCGCATTTTCGATCAGGTTGGTGATGATCTGGCCAATGCGCAGGTCATGCCCATTGACGACGAAACGGGTTTTCACACCAGGCTTCCGCTCGATCGCGAATTCGATCTGAACCTCTTTCTTGCGGTTGTGGATCTGGCGCGACACGTCGACGAGATCGCGCAGCAGGATCTCAAGATCGACTGATCCGGCGTCGACACGGGCGAGCTCGGCGTCGAGGCGCGAGGCATCAGAGATATCGCTGATGAGGCGATCGAGGCGGCGCACGTCGTGCTGGATAACATCCATGAGACGCTTCTTTGAATCGTCCGACTTCGCGAGCGGCAATGTCTCGACCGCGCTGCGCAGCGATGTCAGCGGGTTCTTGAGTTCATGGCTGACATCGGCGGCAAAGCTCTCAATCGCGTCGATGCGGTCGTAAAGCGCAGTCGTCATCTCGCGCAGTGCGATCGACAGGTTGCCGATTTCGTCCTGGCGCGCCGAGAAATCAGGAATTTCCTCGCGTTCCTTGGCGCCGCGGCGGACGCGGATGGCGGCAGCCGACAGGCGGCGCAGCGGATTTGCGATCGTGGAAGACAGCACCAGCGAGAGCAACACGTTGACGAGCGTCGCAACACCGAACACGCGCATGATGCCCAGGCGTTCCGCATGGACGATGTTGTCGATGTCACCCGCCTGGGTCGACAGGAGAAGAACGCCAAGCACAGCACGGAAGCGCTGAATCGGCACCGCGACCGAAACGATCAACTCGCCTTTCTCGGTGGTGCGCACGACGGCGCCGCGGACACCCGTCAGCGCATTCATGACCTCCGGATAGATCGAACCGTCACCGCCGGGCGCTTCCTTGTAAAGGGGCAGGTTACCGGGTTGCAGCACCTTATTGAAAATCGTCGTGAACCATTCGCCCCAGGTCTGCTCCTGATCCTCGACGGGCGGCAGATCGAAGCGCAGTACCTGCCCGCGCGAATAAAGGTGGCGCGAGTCGAGCAGCAGATTGGCATCGGCGTCGAAGATGCGGGCACGTGTGCGGGTAGGGGAGATCAGCCGGCGCAGCACCGGCGCCACCTTCTCCGGATCGATCGGGAACTCGAGGTCCTCGTCGTTTGGAACAGGCGTGATGCTTTGTCCGGCCTGCAGTTCCAGCAGCTTCTCGGGATCGATGGTAATCGAGTTGGTGTCGACCGAGGCCGAGGCCGAGACGGCACCCGCGATGATCTCACCTTGCGTCAAGAGGCTCTCGACACGAGCGTCAATCAGCCCCTCGCGGAACTGGTTGAGGTAGAGAATGCCGCCGACGAGAACGACCAGCGCCGCAAGATTGAAGAAAAGAATGCGGCGCGTCAGGCTGGAAAAGACCGCATTGCCGAAGATCCGGCGGATGATCGTAAAGGGATGCGACCAACGCCTTCCCCTGACGCGGCGGCCGCTTACGCCCTCCACGTCATCCAGATCCCTTTCCTGCACCAACTGTGCCAACGACAGGCCCTTTCGGAGAGCGGTCCGCAGGTCGCGAACTCAGCTCTCTACAATTCTCGTATGCCGCACCGCTCGGGCGTCAGGCTGCTTCGCGGAAGCGGTACCCCACTCCGTAGAGCGTTTCAATCATATCAAAGTCAGTGTCGACCATCTTGAATTTCTTGCGCAGCCGCTTGATGTGGCTGTCGATGGTTCGGTCGTCGACATAGACCTGCTCGTCATAGGCAGCATCCATCAAGGCGTCGCGGCTTTTTACGACGCCTGGACGCTGAGCCAACGAGTGCAGGATCAGGAACTCGGTAACCGTTAGCGTCACCGGTTCGCCCTTCCAGGTGCAGGTGTGCCGCTCCTGGTCCATCACCAGCTGACCACGTTCCAGAGACCGCGCGAGCTGGGCCGCGCCCGGCTTCGGCGCAACGCCGCCGGCTGCAGCCGCGGCCTCGCGGCTGGATGCACGGCGCAGCACGGCGCGAACGCGCTCGACCAGCAGTCTTTGCGAGAAAGGTTTGGTGATGAAGTCGTCGGCGCCCATCTTCAGGCCGAAGAGTTCATCAATCTCCTCGTCCTTCGAGGTGAGGAAGATCACCGGCATGTCTGATTTCTGGCGCAGGCGGCGCAACAGCTCCATGCCGTCCATGCGCGGCATCTTAATGTCGAAAATGGCCAGCTGCGGCGGCCGTGCGAGAAGACCATCGAGGGCCGAAGCGCCATCCGTGTAGGTCTCGACCTTATATCCTTCTGCCTCCAGCGCAATCGATACTGAAGTGAGGATGTTGCGGTCGTCATCAACGAGCGCGATTGTCGGCATGGTATTCGTCTCCGTCATCTATGCGCGTCTCCAGGAATTTCAAGGTCCCCTAGCCGGCCTCTCTGAACCGGATGCGCTTATGGGGATAAAGGTGGAACAAATTGTGGCAAAGATAAAGGGGAGGATTGTTTCAAAGTTTTGAAGACAGCTTGTGGTTGTGCGACAAATTGAACCTGCCTAGCCGAATTCAAACGATTTAAAATAATCGGCAATAATTTAAATCGATTAAATAATTGATATTACTATATTTTATTGATTTCGGCCTATTGCGTTTTAAAAATCCTGCCCGTACGGTCACGCTCAGTTTCTTAACGGCACGAGCCTCAAGGGAAGGGAAAGACCATGGAGCTGTTCGGAGTCCACAACCCGGCGATAGAGCTGGCGACGATCGGTTTGGGGA
Organism: Rhizobium sp. S96; assembly: GCF_030382195.1. Classification (NCBI taxonomy): domain Bacteria; kingdom Pseudomonadati; phylum Pseudomonadota; class Alphaproteobacteria; order Hyphomicrobiales; family Rhizobiaceae; genus Rhizobium; species Rhizobium sp. S96. The sequence continues at coordinate 21,421 of NZ_JAUDRY010000010.1, read as the reverse complement.
GCGCAAATAGCGCTCGCTATAACTTTACCGCCGCCTACCTCTATGAAGAGTCGATTCGCCGGGGCGAGGCCGAACTCACCGCTCATGGAGCCTTGCGCGCCCTGACTGGCCAGCACACCGGCAGGTCCCCACGTGACAAGTTCGTCGTTCGCGATGCCAACACGGACGGCCAGATTTGGTGGGACAACAACAAGCCGATGTCGCCGGAGAATTTCGCTCTGCTGAAGCGGGATATGCTGGCGCATGCAGCCGGGAAGGACTTGTTCGTTCAGGATCTGATCGGTGGCGCCGATGAAAACAACGCCTTGCCGACACGCGTCGTCACAGAGCTTGCCTGGCACTCGCTTTTCATCCGCAACCTATTGATCCGTCCGGAGCGCTCGACGCTGGAAGGCTTCGTTCCGAAGCTGACCATCATCAATCTTCCGACCTTCAAGGCTGATCCCGAACGCTACGGCTGCCGCACCGAGACGGTCATCGCCTGCGATCTCACGAATGGTGAAGTCCTGATTGCTGGCACGTTCTACGCCGGCGAGATGAAGAAGTCGGTCTTCACCGTGCTCAACTACCTCCTGCCGGCAAAGGGCGTCATGCCGATGCACTGCTCGGCAAACGTTGGGCCGGATGGCGATGCGGCCGTATTCTTCGGACTCTCGGGCACCGGCAAGACGACACTGTCGGCAGATCCTTCCCGCACGCTGATCGGCGACGACGAGCACGGCTGGGGCGAGGACGGCATCTTCAATTTCGAAGGTGGCTGCTACGCCAAGACAATCCGTCTCTCGGCGGAAGCAGAGCCGGAAATCTATGCAACGACGCAGCGTTTCGGGACGGTTCTCGAAAACGTCGTACTCAATTCCGCTCGCGAGCCCGATTTCGATGATGGCTCGCTGACGGAAAACACGCGCTGCGCCTACCCGCTGGATTTCATTCCGAATGCCTCGAAAACCGGCCTCGCAGGCCACCCGAAAACGATCATCATGCTGACGGCCGATGCCTTCGGCGTGATGCCGCCGATCGCCAAGCTAACGCCGGACCAGGCAATGTACCACTTCCTCTCCGGCTACACCGCCAAGGTGGCCGGTACCGAGCGTGGTGTCACGGAGCCGGAGGCAACGTTCTCGACCTGCTTCGGCGCGCCTTTCATGCCGCGCCACCCCTCGGAATACGGCAATCTGCTGAAGGACCTTATTGGTCGTCACGGTGTCGAATGCTGGCTGGTCAACACCGGGTGGACCGGCGGCGCTTATGGCACCGGCAAGCGCATGCCGATCAAGGCAACGCGCACGCTGCTCGCCGCCGCGCTTTCCGGCGACCTCGGCAAGACCGATCTGCGGGCTGATCCGAACTTCGGTTTCGGCGTTCCCGTTGCGGTGCCGGGCGTCGATAGCGGCATTCTGGATCCGCGTTCGACCTGGCAGGATCCGGTCGCCTACGATGCGCAGGCAGCGAAGCTCGTTGCCATGTTCATCGAGAATTTCGCCAAGTTCGAGGAGCATGTCGATGGCGGGGTGCGCGATGCGGCCCCGGGTTTTCGGATCGCGGCTGAGTAAATAAGCAACAACGCATTGATGATTCACGTGAAACCCGGCCTTGAGAGGCCGGGTTTTGCTTGTTTCCAAGCAGCCGGCGATATGAGATAGACATCCCATGGCCAGCGACCCGCTCTACATCAACGATCGAATCACCATCGCAGGGTGGGAGCTGACGGAACAGTTTGTTCTGGCGGGCGGTCCGGGCGGCCAGAACGTCAACAAGGTCTCCACAGCCGTTCAGCTGTTCTTCAACATCCAGGCCTCGCCCGCGCTCAACGAGCGAGTGAAGGCAAACGCTATCAAGCTTGCGGGAAGGCGCCTCTCGAAGGAGGGCGTCCTGATGATCGAGGCCAGCCGTTTCCGCAGCCAGGACCGCAATCGCGAGGATGCGCGCGAGCGGCTGAAGGAATTGATCCTCGATGCCGCCAAGCCGCCGCCGCCGCCACGCAAAAAGACCAAACCGACCAAGGGCTCGGTGGAGCGCAGGCTCAAGGCGAAATCGGGTCGCTCCGAAGTCAAGAAGATGCGCGGGCGCCCAGCCGGAGATTGACATGCTGCAGCTGCCGAATGGTGTTCGTCACAGTCCGGAATATCTGAGCCGTTCAAGGCAGGAGGCACTGGTCGACATCATCCGCGCGATCGTCGTCGAGGCACCGCTATTCGTGCCGGTGATGCCAGGTACGGGAAAACCGATGTCTGTGCGCATGACCAATTGCGGCCCGCTCGGCTGGGTCACGGACAAGGAGCGTGGCTATCGTTACCAGCCAACGCATCCGGTAACCGGCAGGCCGTGGCCGGATCTGCCGCAAGAGCTTCTGGATATCTGGAGCGACCTTTCTGGCTACGGCAAGCCGCCGCAGGCTTGTCTCGTCAATTTCTACTCGGATGACGCGCGCATGGGGCTGCATCAGGACAAGGACGAACAGGATCTCGCTGCGCCCGTTGTTTCGATCTCGCTTGGCAACACCTGCCTGTTCCGTGTCGGTGGATTGCAACGCACCGACAAGACGCTATCCCTGAGGCTCTCGAGTGGCGATGTCGTCGTGCTGGGTTCCGCGGGTCGGATGTGTTTTCACGGCGTGGATCGCATTTACCCTGCAACGTCGACATTGTTGAAGAACGGCGGCCGCATCAATCTGACGCTACGCCGCGTCACTCTCTAGAGCTTTCGAAGCGCAACCTGCTCGATGAGGTGATTCTGTCCCTTGCGCAGGATCAGATCGGCGCGGGGCCTGGTCGGCAGGATATTCTCGCGCAGATTCTTGAGATTGATGTTTTCCCAGAGGCCCTCGGCGATCGAAATCGCCTCTTCCTCGCTAATCGAGGCATAGCGGTGAAAGAACGAATTCGGATCGCGAAACGCCGTCTCTCGCAGTCGCATGAAACGCGTGACGTACCAGTTATGAATCCGGCTTTCCTCCGCGTCAATGTAGATCGAGAAGTCGAAGAAGTCGGAGACCATCGGCACGATCTTGCCGCCCGCAGGCAGGTCGCGCGACTGCAGCACGTTGATGCCCTCGAAGATCAGAATATCAGGGCGGTCGATGATCTTGTGCTCGTTCGGCAGCACGTCATAGACCAAGTGCGAATAGGACGGCGCCTTTACATTCGGCTGCCCTGCCTTGATCGCTGCCAGGAAGCGAAGGATTGCTCCTGTGTCGTAGCTCTCGGGAAAGCCCTTGCGCTGCATCAGGTTTTCACGCTGCAGCACGGCGTTTGGATAGAGAAAGCCGTCCGTCGTTACCAGATCGACCTTCGGGCTGGAAGGCCAGCGACGCAACAGTTCTTTCAGAATGCGCGCCGTCGTGGATTTGCCCACGGCCACGGAACCGGCGATGCCGATCACAAAGGGTGTCTTCGCCACATTGGAGAGGCTGAGGAAGCGGTTGCGCTGTTCAAACAGCAATTGCGACGATTCCACATGCGCCGAAAGCAGGCGCGACAGCGACAGGTAGATGCGCCGCACTTCATCGAGATCGATGGGGTCACCCATCGAGCGCAGACGCTTCACCTCGTCCGCCGTGAGCGTCAACGGCGTATCGGCCCGGAAGCGCGCCCATTCGTCCGATGAAAAGAAGTGGTAGGGCGAATACGAATTCGCCTGGAAGTGATCGAGCGCTTCAGTCGCTCCCGTAATCTGTCGTGCGATGCTCATCAGCTTTGCCGACTGGCCTTTTCCTTGAGGCCGGATTGAGCGGTACGACGCTCAAGTTCCGCCATGACATCCTGCAACGGAATCCCCGCAACCTTCAATACGACCAATAGGTGATAAAGGACGTCAGCAGCCTCGAAGGTGAGGTTGCTGCGGTCGTCGGTCACGGCAGCCATTACGGCTTCAATAGCTTCTTCGCCAAGCTTTTTCGCCGCTTTCGGCTGCCCGGCTGCGACCAGTTTTGCGGTCCACGACTCCTCCGGCGAGGCTTTTGACCGCTCTTCAACGATCTTTTCCAGGTCGAACAGGGTAAATTGGTTCATGGCTTTGCTTTCAAGCTCAGTCGAGACGCATGGCGATGCCGTTGGAAGCCATATAGCGCTTGGCTTCGCCGACGGAATAGGTGCCGAAGTGAAAGATGGAGGCAGCAAGAACGGCCGTTGCGTGCCCTTGCTTGACTCCGGCTACTAGATCATCGAGATCGCCGACGCCGCCAGAGGCGATGACGGGAACGCTGACCGCATCGGCGATCGCCCGCGTCAGTTCGAGATCGTAGCCGACTTTTGTTCCGTCCCGGTCCATCGAGGTGACCAGCAGCTCGCCGGCGCCGCGTTCGACCATCTTGCGGGCAAAGTCCACCGCGTCGATCCCGGTCGCGTTGCGGCCGCCATGCGTGTAGATCTCCCAGGCGCTGATATTGTCGCCGCCAACAGCCTGTGTCAGCCGGCGCTTGGCGTCGATAGAGACGACAATGCATTGGTCGCCGAACTTGTCCGCGGCCTCGGCCACGAAGTCAGGATTGCTGACGGCGGCCGAGTTGATCGACACCTTGTCGGCGCCACAAAGCAGCAGCTTGCGGATGTCGGCAATCGTGCGGATACCGCCGCCGACGGTGACCGGCATGAAGCATTGCTCGGCCGTGCGCGCCACGACATCGAAGATCGTCTCGCGATTGTCCGAGGACGCGGTGATGTCGAGGAAGCAGAGTTCATCGGCGCCTGCGGCGTCATAGGCCTTTGCCGCTTCCACCGGATCGCCGGCATCGACAAGGTTCACAAAATTGACGCCCTTGACGACGCGGCCGTCCTTGACGTCGAGGCAGGGAATGACACGAGCCTTGAGGGTCATTGCGCAGTCTCCTTTGCCCGTGCCGCCTTGATCAATGCCAGAGCTTCCGCGGGATCGATCCGGCCATCATAGAGCGCCCGGCCCGAAATGGCACCTTCGAGCTTTCTGGCGTCCGGACGAAGCATGCGTCTCACATCGTCGATTGAGGCCAGACCGCCGGAGGCAATCACCGGAATGGACACCGCGTCTGCGAGTTCCAGTGTCGAATCCCAATTGATACCGGTCAGAATGCCGTCGCGATCGATATCGGTGTAGATGATCGCGGCAACGCCGGCGCCTTCGAACTTCTTGGCTAGTTCGACGATCCCCAGTTCGGACGCCTCGGCCCATCCCTCGACGGCCACCTTGCCACCCTTGGCGTCGATGCCGACAGCGACATGGCCCGGAAATTTCCTGCAGGCTTCGATGACCAGCTCCGGATTGCGCACGGCAATGGTGCCGAGGATCACGCGCGTCAATCCGCGGGACAGCCAGCTTTCGATATGATCGAGCGTGCGAATGCCGCCGCCGAGCTGAACCGGATTCTTCGTCGACGTCAGGATTGCGTCGACGGCCGCGCCATTGACGCTTTCGCCGGCGAAGGCGCCGTTCAGGTCAACGACATGCAGCCATTCGAAACCCTGGTCCTCAAAGGCTTTCGCCTGTGCGCCCGGGTCTGGATTATAGACCGTGGCCTGTTCCATGTCGCCGAGCTTGAGCCGAACGCACTGGCCGTCCTTGAGGTCGATGGCGGGAAATAGGATCATTCTGTTTGTCCTTGGAAAGCGCGAGCTCAGGGCTTCCAGCGCAGGAAATTGGCAATCAGGGCGAGGCCGAGTTTCTGGCTCTTTTCCGGATGGAACTGGGCACCCACCATGTTGTCGCGGCCGACAAAGGCGGTGATCGGTCCGCCGTAGCCAGCCGTTGCGATCACATCCTCGGGGTTCTGAGCGGCCAAATGGTAGGAATGAACGAAATAGGCGTGCAGCCCGTCCGGCCCGGTCGGAATTCCGTCAAAAACGGGATGAGCGCGCTGAAGATCGAGCGTGTTCCAGCCGATCTGCGGGATCTTCAGGTCGGCATCGTCCGGCGTCATCTTGACGACATCGCCGGGAATCCAGCCAAGACCTTCGGTCGTTGTCTTCTCCAGTCCACGCGAGGACATCAGCTGCATGCCGACGCAGATGCCGAGAAAAGGCCGGGCCTTCTTCTCGACCGCTTCGATCAGCACCTCCGTCATGCCGGGAACGGCATCGAGGCCGCGCCGGCAGTCGGCATAGGCGCCGACGCCGGGAAGCACCACGCGATCAGCAGCGGCAACGTTCTCGGCCTTGTCCGTGAGGTCTATGACCGCATCGATACCGGCTTCGCGGGCGGCACGTTCGAAGGCCTTTGTTGCCGAGCGCAGATTGCCCGAACCGTAGTCGATAATTGCGACGCGCATCAGCGTCCTCCATCAAAACCAAAGAGACCGAGTGATGTGGCGTTGCCGCGGTCGCCACGGGACGCACTGTTCCAGTGCGGCGAGGGGACCCGGCTATCGCTATCCAGATCGGTCTGAATTTCAGAAAAATAGATCTCTTCCGCCACGCTGAGCGAATCGGCGGAGACAAGCGCATCCTCTTCCCAGCCCTTCGAGAGCAGGTGGCGAATACGGGCGTTCTGCCCCTCGAGCGCGACCAAAAGGCTCGTGCCAAAGGAAATAGCGACGCCCAACGGCCAAAGTCCGGGCTGATCCATCAGCGCCCCGCCGAGGCTCTGCAGGAGAAAGGCGGCAACGGCGTGCAGCCAAAGGCGGTGAGCGGCAAGCCAGATCCAGGGAAAGAGAAAACCGAGTACGGTGAAGCCGTCGCGGATGATCCGCGTTTTCTCGTGGGCGATATCGGCTCCGCCGGGAGCCGTCAGAACCAGATAGCTGGAAGTCATATCGTCAAGCTCCCTGAAGGGGCTCAGACGAGCGTGCCCTTCGTCGAGGGTACACGGCCCGCCTGCCTCGGATCGATCTCTGTCGCCGTGCGCAATGCGCGGGCAACGGCCTTGAAGCATGTCTCGGCAATATGGTGGTTGTTGGCGCCATAATGGTTCAAGATATGCAAGGTGATGCCGGCGTTCTGGGCCAGGGCCTGGAAGAACTCGCGAACGAGTTCGGTATCGAAGGTGCCGATCTTCGGCGCGCTGAAGGCAACGTTCCAGACGAGGAACGGACGACCGGAAAGATCGACGGCGGCCTTCGTCATCGTCTCGTCCATGGCGAGATCGATTGACGCGTAGCGCGTGATGCCACGACGATCGCCAAGTGCCTTGGCGATGGCCTGACCGATCGCGATACCGGTGTCCTCGACGGTGTGGTGGTCGTCGATATGCAGGTCGCCCTTGGTCTCGATCTCCATATCGATCAGCGAATGTCGTGACAGCTGGTCGAGCATATGATCGAAGAAGCCGACGCCCGTCGAAATCTTCGCTTTACCGGTGCCGTCGAGATTGACGGAAACGGATACCGAAGTTTCGTTCGTCTTGCGGGACACGGATCCCGTGCGGCTTGATGCGATCTCGGCCATGTGGCTGCTCCATGCGGAAATACGCGGGTTCCTTATCAGGCAAGCCGCGAAATATCCAGAAGCGCGACGGGAGAAATCGAAGCCAATTGCAATCGGCATTTGCCAACTTACATAGGGCTCAACAGGGCCGATGTGCGGCCCGAGGTAATAGCCCGCCTGACGGGCTAAGGTGTATTCGATGACAACGATTATTACAGTTCGAAAGGGCGGCAAGGTCATCATGGCGGGCGACGGTCAGGTCAGCCTCGGCCAGACCGTCATGAAGGGCAATGCCCGCAAGGTGCGCCGTATCGGCAAGGGCGACGTCATTGCCGGCTTCGCGGGTGCCACAGCCGATGCGTTCACGTTGCTGGAGCGTTTGGAAAAGAAGCTCGAGCAATATCCCGGTCAACTGATGCGCGCCGCCGTCGAGCTCGCCAAGGACTGGCGTACCGACAAGTACCTGCGCAATCTCGAAGCCATGATGCTGGTCGCCGACAAGTCGGTGACGCTGGCAATTACCGGCAACGGCGATGTCCTGGAGCCCGAACACGGCGCCATCGCGATCGGTTCCGGTGGCAACTATGCCTTCGCCGCCGCTCGCGCGCTGATGGACAGTGACAAGTCCGCCGAAGAAATCGCCCGTCGCGCCCTCGATATCGCCGCAGACATCTGCGTCTATACCAACCACAACCTCGTGGTCGAAACACTCGACGCCGAATAACGACCATCTTGCAAAAAGGGTCCTGTGGGCCGGGCCGATAGAGGCCGGCCGGAACAGGAAAGCCAAGAGGATACCATGACCAATTTTTCTCCCCGAGAAATCGTCTCCGAGCTGGACCGTCATATCATCGGCCAGCATGACGCCAAGCGCGCCGTGGCCATTGCGCTGCGCAACCGCTGGCGTCGCCAGCAGCTCGATGAGAGCCTGCGCGATGAGGTGATGCCCAAGAACATCCTGATGATCGGCCCGACCGGCGTCGGCAAGACGGAGATCTCCCGACGTCTCGCCAAGCTCGCCGGCGCCCCGTTCATCAAGGTCGAAGCCACCAAGTTCACCGAAGTCGGCTATGTCGGCCGCGATGTCGAGCAGATCATTCGCGATCTGGTCGAGGTCGGCATCGGCCTTGCGCGTGAAAAGAAGCGCTCCGAGGTCGAGGCCAAGGCGCATATGAGCGCCGAGGAACGCGTGCTTGACGCGCTGGTCGGTTCGACCGCGTCGCCAGCGACACGCGACAGTTTCCGTAAGAAGCTGCGTGCCGGTGAGCTTGATGACAAGGAAATCGACATCGAAGTGGCCGATACCAGCACCGGCATGGGCGGCTTCGATGTCCCCGGCATGCAGGGCGGCATCGGCATGATCAACCTGTCGGAAATGTTCGGCAAGGCCATGGGCGGTCGCACGAAGAAAGTTCGCACGACGGTCAAGGCCTCCTATACAGACCTGATCCGCGACGAGTCGGACAAGCTGATCGACAACGAGGTCATCCAGCGTGAGGCGGTGCGGGCTGTCGAGAACGACGGCATCGTCTTCCTCGACGAGATCGACAAGATCGCTGCCCGTGATGGCGGCATGGGTGCCGGCGTTTCGCGCGAAGGCGTGCAGCGCGACCTGCTGCCGCTGGTCGAAGGCACCACGGTGTCGACCAAGTACGGGCCGGTGAAGACCGACCACGTCTTGTTCATCGCATCGGGCGCCTTCCACGTCTCCAAGCCGTCGGACCTGCTGCCGGAATTGCAGGGCCGCCTGCCGATACGCGTCGAGCTGCGCCCGCTGACCAAGGAAGACTTCCGCCGCATCCTGACGGAAACCGAAGCCAGCCTCATCCGGCAGTACAAGGCGCTGATGGAGACGGAAGGCTTGACGCTGGAGTTCACCGATGATGGCATCGACGCTCTGGCCGATGTTGCTGTTCACCTGAACTCGTCGGTCGAAAACATCGGTGCCCGCCGTCTGCAGACGGTAATGGAGCGTGTGCTGGACGAAATTTCGTTCAATGCACCGGATCGCGGGGGCACCGCTGTAACCATCGATGCCGAATATGTTCGCAAGCATGTCGGCGATCTCGCGCAGAACACGGATCTGTCGCGTTTCATCCTGTGATGCCGAAGCATCGGTCTTCGTCTTTACTGAGCTGATGCCGGCACTTTGACCATCTGAACTCTCGACAACGGGCCTTTTACTTTTTAGTGAAGGGCCCGTTTTGTTGTCAGCGCCAGCATTATTCGGCCAAGATTGTGGTCCAGTCAGCGCGCTTGCCGACCAATGCCAGGAACGATGGGAACGCTGATCGTGCGACGCCTTCTGACAAGCCTTCTGATTGCCGCCACGGTTTTCACCGCGGCGCCCGCTTTTTCGATGCAGGTGGTGCCGCCAGGCAATCGCAATGCCGAACAGCCGAGCGTGCCGGGCGCCTCCGTGCGCCGCACCAAAGGCACGAAGACGTCATTCGACCGCAAGTATGACAAGGTCCACGAGCTTCTTGCCACCGATCATGAGCTGATGGCCAAGATCAAGAAGGTATCGGCTGCCTACGGCGTCGACCCGATCCACGTCATCGGCGCCATCGTCGGCGAGCACACCTATAATGTCGATGCCTATGACCGGCTGCAGTCTTACTACGTGAAGGCGGCATCCTATGCCGGCGAAAGCTTCCGCTTCGCCTATGGCGGCGAAGACGTCGATGATTTCATCAAGCGGCCGCAGTTTGCCGAGTGCAATGGCAAGATTGATTCCTATACTCTGTGGAGCTGCCGCGAGGATGTGTGGGAACGTGATTTCCGCGGCAAGACCGTCGATGGCAAGAGCTTCCCGGACAACCGTTTCAGTGCGGTGTTCTTCCAGCCGTTCTACGCCGGCCAGACGTTTGGCCTTGGCCAGATCAACCCGCTGACGGCGCTGATGCTCTCCGATCTCGTCACCAAGGTATCGGGCTATGAAAAGCTGAACGAAAAGGACGCAGGCAGCGTCTATAAGGCGATCATGCAGCCAGATATCTCGCTGGCCTTTGTTGCTGCCGCCGTTCGTCGTTCGATCGACGACTACAAGCAGATTGCCGGCATGGATATCTCCAACAATCCGGGTCTCACCGCAACGCTTTATAATCTCGGCAATTCGCGCCAGCGCGCGGCGGCACTCGCGGCCAAGAACCGTGCCTCTGGACAGACCGTCTGGCCGGAAGAGAACTATTACGGCTGGCTGATCAACGACAAACTGGACGAGCTGGAGCGCCTGCTCTAGTTCTAGCCTTACCGGGAGGGCGACAATCTTCCGCGAAAGGCTTGTATCATATGGACATGCGTCCAGATCCGTTCGTTCCGCCAGCGCCCGTTCCGCGCACGGCGCCGCCGAGCCGGCTTGAAATCATCCGTACCATTCTGCGCAACCCGCTCGAACTGTGGGGTGAGCCTTCCTACACGCTGCCGTGGATCAAGACGCGCTTCTTCCGGGAAAGCACGCTGATCGTCAACGATCCCGGCTTGATCAAGCATGTCCTCGTCGACAACGCTGCGAACTATCGCATGTCCGATATCCGCCAGCTTATTCTGCGCCCGATCCTTCGCGACGGGTTGCTGACGGCCGAGGGCGAGGTCTGGAAGCGATCTCGAAAGGCGGTCGCCCCCGTCTTTACGCCGCGCCATGCAAACGGCTTTGCTGGGCAGATGCTTCGCCAATCGGAGGAGTATGCGCGCAAATATGAAACGGCTGATAGCACGGGGCAGACGTTCGACGTCGCCAGCGATATGGCCGAACTCACCTTCGCCATCTTGGCCGACACGTTGTTTTCCGGTGAAATCGTCACCTCTTCCGACAGCTTTGCCGATGATGTGAATGCGCTTCTCCATCGCATGGGCCGCGTTGATCCCATGGATCTCCTGCGGGCGCCGTCCTGGGTTCCGCGCATTACCCGTATTGGTGGCCAGAAGGTGCTGGACAAGTTTCGCAACATCGTCCGCGAGACGATGGATGCCCGCCTTCGGCGCATGCAGGCCGATCGGGCGACGACGCCCGAGGACTTTCTAACCCTGCTGCTGGATCAGGCCGCGAGCGGCGGCCTTACCAATGCCGAGATCGAAGACAACATCCTGACCTTTATCGGCGCGGGCCATGAAACGACGGCGCGCGCGCTGGCCTGGACACTCTATTGTGTCGCCAACACACCGCATATCCGCGACGCAATGGAAGAGGAAATCGACCGCGTTCTGGCAACCGGCGTGGAGCCGGTGAAATGGCTGGACCTGATGCCGTACACGCGCGCTGCGTTCGAGGAGGCTTTACGCCTTTATCCGCCGGCTCCATCAATCAACCGTGCCGCGATTGCTCCCGATCGCTGGACGGACGCCAAGGGCGAGACCGTAGAGATCGAAGCCGGCGTCACGGTCCTTATCATGCCCTGGACCCTGCATCGCCATGAACTGTACTGGGAAAAGCCACGCGCCTACATGCCGGAGCGCTTCCTGCCGGAGAACCGCACCAAGATCGGCCGTTTCCAGTTTCTGCCGTTCGGTGCCGGCCCGCGCGTCTGCATCGGCGCGACCTTCGCGCTGCAGGAAGCGGTGATTGCACTGGCCGTGCTGATGCATCGTTTCCGATTTGATATGACCGAGCAAACCAAGCCTTGGCCCGTTCAGAAGTTGACGACGCAGCCGCAAAATGGCCTTCCGATGCGTGTCACACCCCGAGTGTTGCCATAATAGACATAAATCTTTCGAACTATTGCATAATTGACTATCAATGAAAGCCGGGCAAAGTGGCAGCATGCGAAAAGCTGCCACTGTCCGAGGAGATATCTGTATGAGCCGCATCGATAAAAACGGTCTTGCGATCGAAGCTGTCCTTCACGCTTTTCTGGTCGAGGAGGCGCTGCCCGGCCTTGGTATCGATGCGGACAAGTTCTTCGCCGATTTCTCGGCGATCGTTCATGATCTCGCGCCGAAGAACCGCGAGCTTCTGGCCAAGCGCGATGCGCTCCAGCTGCGTATCGATGACTGGTACCGACAGCATGGTGCGCCGACGGATATGGAGGCCTATCAGGCTTTCCTGCGCGACATCGGCTATTTGCTTCCGGAGGGTTCCGACTTCCAGGTGACGACGACCAATGTCGATCCGGAAATCGCTTCGATCGCCGGCCCGCAGCTTGTCGTGCCCGTCATGAACGCCCGTTACGCACTGAACGCCGCCAACGCCCGCTGGGGTTCGCTTTACGATGCGCTCTACGGGACCGATGCAATTCCGGAAAGCGACGGCGCCGAGAAGGGCAGGGGCTACAATCCGAAGCGTGGCGAAAAGGTCATCGCCTGGGTTCGCGATTTCCTCGATACGGCCGCTCCGCTGGCCGACTGGAGCTGGAAGGACGTTGCCGGCTTTGCAATCAAAGACGGTGCGCTCGCCATCTCATCGACAGACGGAGAAGATGTCTCGCTGGCCGATCCAGCACATTTTGCCGGCTATCGGGGTGAGGCGTCGGCGCCGACCAGCATCCTGCTCAAGAACAATGGGATCCATATCGACATCCTCATTGATGCCTCGACGGCTATCGGCAAGAGCGATGCTGCGCACATTTCCGACGTCTGGCTTGAATCGGCGATCACGACGATCATGGATTGTGAAGATTCCATCGCCGCGGTCGATGCGGACGACAAGACCGAGGTCTATCGCAACTGGCTGGGCCTGATGAAGGGCGATCTTCAGGAGGAGGTCTCCAAGGGCGGCTCCAGCTTCATCCGCAAGCTCAATCCGGACCTTGACTACACCGGCCCGAATGGCGCGCCGTTCGAAGTGCATCGCCGCTCGCTGATGCTGATCCGCAATGTCGGCCACCTCATGACGAATCCGGCTATCCTTGATCGCGATGGCAACGAAGTGCCGGAAGGCATCATGGATGCGATGATCACGGCGATGATCGCGCTTTACGATATTGGCCCGAATGGCCGCCGCAAGAATTCGCGCACCGGCTCTGTCTACGTCGTCAAGCCGAAGATGCATGGGCCTGAGGAAGTCGCCTTCGCTGTCGAGATCTTCTCACGCGTCGAAGATGCGCTCGGCATGCCGCGCAACACCATCAAGATGGGGATCATGGACGAGGAGCGCCGCACGACGGTCAACCTCAAGGAATGCATTCGCGCCGCGCGCGAGCGCGTCGTCTTCATCAACACGGGCTTCCTCGACCGCACCGGCGACGAAATGCACACCTCGATGGAGGCGGGCCCAATGATCCGCAAGGGCGACATGAAGCAGGCCGCCTGGATTGCCGCCTACGAGAACTGGAACGTCGATATCGGCCTTGAATGCGGTCTGGCCGGTCATGCACAGATCGGCAAGGGCATGTGGGCGATGCCGGATCTCATGGCGGCGATGCTGGAACAGAAGATCGCTCATCCGAAGGCTGGCGCCAACACCGCCTGGGTGCCGTCGCCGACGGCCGCCACGCTGCACGCCACGCATTATCACCGCGTCAACGTTGCCCAAGTTCAAAAGGGCTTGAAGGATCGCGCCCGCGCCAAGCTGAGCGACATTCTCTCCGTACCGGTTGCTGTCCGTCCGAACTGGACGCCGGAGGAGATTCAGCGCGAGCTGGACAACAACGCACAAGGTATTCTGGGTTACGTCGTCCGCTGGGTCGATCAGGGCGTTGGCTGCTCGAAGGTGCCTGATATCAACAACGTTGGCCTGATGGAAGACCGTGCGACGCTGCGTATCTCCGCCCAGCATATGGCAAACTGGCTGCACCACAAGGTCGTCACGGAAGCCCAGATCGTCGAGACGATGAAGAAAATGGCGGCTGTCGTCGATCAGCAGAATGCCGGCGATTCGCTCTACCATCCGATGGCAGCCGATTTCGACGGTTCGATCGCCTTCAAGGCCGCACTCGAACTCGTCTTGAAGGGCCGGGAGCAGCCGAATGGATACACCGAACCGGTCCTGCATCGCCGCCGTATCGAGCTGAAGGCGAAGCAGGCCGCCTGATTGCCGGTGGAGTGAATAAAAAAGGCCGCCGAAACCTGGTTTCGGCGGCCTTTTTTATACCAGATTTCAGGTCCAGCTTACTGGATAACGATGACCTTGGACGTCGCCTTGCCCGGGCGGACGCGGCTATAGAGGTCGATGACGTCCTGGTTCATGAGGCGAATGCAGCCGGAGGAGGCAGCCGTGCCGATCGATGCCCATTCCGGGGTGCCGTGTAGACGGAAGAGGGTGTCCTGGCCCTGTTCGTTGAAGAGATACATGGCGCGTGCGCCGAGCGGATTGCTCAGGCCCGGACCCATGCCGTCTTCGACGTACTTGGCGATCTCAGGGCGACGGACGGCCATTTCCTTCGGCGGATGCCAGGTCGGCCATTCCTGCTTCCAGGCCACGTAGGCGGTGCCGGCCCATGCAAAGCCCTGCTTGCCGACGCCGATGCCATAGCGCATCGCCTTGCCGCCGGGCATGATGTAGTAGAGGAAGCGTTCGCGGGTGTTCACGATGATCGTGCCCGGACGTTCGCTGGTTTCGTAGGAGACAACCTGGCGATGGAACTGTGGCTTCACCTTCTGGATCGGGATCGCAGGAAGCGAGTAGCCGGCATCCGACGTAACCCCATAGGCGTCGTCGAAGATCTGCGCTGTCTGGACCGTCGGCCCTGGAGCGGCGGTCTTGTTTTCCACGGAAGCGCTTTCGGAAGTGGTGGAGCAACCGGCCAGCGCGAGCGTCGCGATCAGGCCGAATACAGGAATTGCATTGCGGATGCGCATGGATGTCTCATAGTAAAGGAGCAGGGGAGGATCGTTCTTTCGAACCATCTTTGATTATGGTTTATTTTCGATTAACTTCGCCTTTGCAAGCTGTTGCAGTGCGGCAAAACGAATACGCAACGGCAAACTAGAACCGCATTGTTTTTTTGCAACAACGCGCGCGTCACCCCTACGGTTATCCATGACGATTTTGAGTGTTTACAATAACAATCCGTTAATAGATGGCCGGCAATCGGACAGAGCCATGCTCGTGCGCCGCGGGACTCAGATTTTACTTCACGAGATGCGCCACGCGGTGCTGCCGGAACTATCCCTGGCGAGTGGCCGGCGCGCTGACTTGATTACGATTTCCGAGAAGGGCGAGATCTGGATCATCGAGATCAAGACCTCGATCGAAGACTTCAAGGTGGATCGCAAATGGCCGGAATATCGCCTTCACTGCGACCGGCTTTTCTTCGCAACTCACAAGGATGTGCCGCTCGATATCTTTCCGGAGGAGTGCGGTCTCTTCCTGTCGGATGGGTACGGCGCGCATATGCTGCGCGAAGCACCGGAACACCGGCTGGCTCCGGCGACCCGCAAGTCCGTGACCCTGAACTTCTCGCGCGCCGCTGCCCAGCGCCTGCTGATGGCCGAATGGGCCAATGGCAAGCCTTTCGACGTCGACGACGTCTGATCCGATCGACCTGGATTGATTTACTTGGGTGCGCGCTTCGCCAGGATCCGCTGCAAGGTGCGGCGATGCATGTTGAGCCGCCGCGCCGTTTCGGAAACGTTGCGTTCGCAGATCTCGTAGACACGCTGGATATGCTCCCAGCGCACGCGATCCGCCGACATCGGGTTTTCCGGCAACTCGGCTTTCTCTCCGGCGCGCTGCGTCAGGGCGGCATAAACGTCGTCGGCATCCGCCGGCTTTGCCAGGTAGTCGACGGCCCCAAGCTTCACCGCTGTCACTGCGGTTGCGATGTTGCCGTAGCCGGTCAAGACGATAATGCGTGTGTCGTCGCGCCGTTGCCGGATCGCCTCGATCACATCCAGACCATTCCCATCCCCGAGGCGCAGATCGACGACCGCATATTTCGGAGGATGGCTCTTCGACTTGGCAACGCCTTCCGCAACCGACTCGGCTGTTTCGACAGAAAAGCCGCGCGTCTCCATGGCGCGCGCCAGACGTCTGAGAAACGGGCCGTCGTCATCGACGATCAACAGGCTCGCATCCGGACCGATGTGGTCCTCGGTTGCTGAAGAAGTCTCGTATGTCTCATCGCTCATCGTCGTCAATCCTGGCGCTATCCGCCTGACATAAGTCAGTTTCGCTGTTCTTTCATTAGGCTGATACAGTCATTTTGTCGAATGCGCATCCACCAGCATGCGCGGCCATTCGACACGAACGCGGGCGCCGGCGCTTTCGGGCGCGCGGTTCTCGAAGCTCAGCGAGGCACCGGAGCGCTCGAGAAGCGTCTTGGCGATGAAGAGCCCCAATCCCAGGCCCCCCGCGCGATCTTCCCGCTGTCGCTTGGTCACGTAAGGCTCGCCAATCCTGGTCAGGATGTCAGGAGAGTAGCCCTCACCGTCGTCTTCTACGGTAATGCGAACCTTCCGCTGGTCATACTCAACGGTAACGGTAACTTTCTCACGCGCGTAATCGACGGCGTTTTCGATGAGGTTGCCGAGGCCGTACATGATGCCGGCATTGCGGTCGGTCACCGGTTCTCCCTTGCGGGCGCTCCTTTCGATCAGTTCCAGCTTTATCCCGAACTCGCGATGCGGCGCGACGATCTCTTCCATCATTGAAGAGAGCGGGAGGCGGCGAAGATGCGCTTCCCCTTCTGCCGAGAGGGTGGCCAGCCGCCTCAGAATATCACGGCACCGCTCGCTCTGGCTGCGCAGAAGCTGCACGTCTTCGCGAAAACGATCGTCGTCCTTCAGCTCGCGTTCCATTTCCTTCGCGACGACGCTGATGGTGGCGAGCGGCGTTCCAAGTTCATGGGCAGCGGCAGCCGCTAGTCCATCCAGCTGCGACAGATGCTTCTCGCGTTGCAGAACGAGCTCGGTTGCGGCGAGCGCATCCGCCAGCTGGCTTGCCTCCATCGAGACTCGGTAGGCATAGAACGCGGCGAAGGCCATGGTCGAGGCAATGGAGCACCAGACACCGAACTGCATCACCGTATGAACATTGATCTCGACGCCACCGAACCAAGGAAGCGGAAACGGCGACACCGCGAGAATGGTGATGCAGATCATCGCAATGACGATCAGCACCATGCTGTAGCGGATCGGTTGTGACGCAAAGGAGATGATAACAGGCACGCAAACGAGCGCAGCGAACGGATTGGCCAGCCCGCCGGTAATGAAAAGCAGCGCGCACAACTGGAGAAGATCGAAGCCCAGCAAGGCGAAGGCGGCCTGCGGGGCGATGCGATGCGTCGGCGGGTAGCGGATCATCAGGTAGAAATTGACGCTGGCAAGCGCCACGATCAGCAGGATGCTGGCGATCAGCGGAAGCGGGAACTTCAGCCAGAAGGCGACGATAAAAACAGTCAGCGCCTGGCCGCCGACGGCAAGCCATCTGAGGCGTATCAGCGTCTGGAGCCTTAGGCGCCGGCTATTGTGTCTGTCTTCTTCCGGCATGCTTTCGACGTGATCGACCATGAAGCGTTCCTTGAACTTCTCTGCGGCTCATGTACCACGCGGCTTTGCCCTTGTCGTCGGGGCGGCCTCATCGGGCCGTTCCGGCCAGGGATGCCTGGGGTAACGACCGCGCATGTCGGCGCGTACGTCCTTCCAGGATCCCGCCCAGAAGCCCGGCAGATCGCGGGTCGTCTGGATCGGGCGATGGGCTGGGGAGGTTAATTCCAGCAGCAACGGCAGACGCCCGCCGCCAATCGTCGGGTGCTGTTTCAGCCCGAACAGCTCCTGAACGCGGATCGTCAACGTCGGTTCTTCGCCATCATACTGGATGGGATGACGCTGTCCCGTCGGCGCCTCGAAGTGCGTTGGCGCCAGACGCGCAAGATCTCGCTGCAGTTCGTGCGGAACGAGCGCCATCAGCCCGTTCGAAAGACCGCCTGCCGAAATGTCGGAGAGGCCGCGCGCATCTGCCTGAAACGGAACGAACCATTCGTCCAGCCGGCCAAGCAGCGCCTCGTCGCTCATATCGGGCCATGGGGCCCCGATTCCACGATGAAGGAAGCCCAGCCGCTCGCGCAACTGCAATGCCTCCTTGGAGAAAGGAAGCTGGTCGAGCCCGATATCTCGAATACCCTCGGCAAGCGCCTGCGTCACGGAAGCGCCCGACGGGCGGGGCAAGGGCGTCTCATCGAAAACGATCGCGCCGAGTCGCGTTGCGCGCCGCGCCCGGACCTGCCGGCTTTGCCGATCGAAGAAGGTCTGGTCGTCCGTCGAGATTGCCCCGGGCAATTCGGCTTCGATATCGCCACGCGAAACCTCGGCGGCCGCGAGAATACGGCCTTGGGCCGCTCGACCGGTCAGGTCGGCAATCACGAGCATTTGGCTGCCGGCGAGTCGTTCGGTCTCGGGCAGCTCCGCGCCGCGACCGTTCGCCATGACGAAACGGCCCCTGCCGTCGCGCTGCAGAGCAATTCTGTCAGGAAAGGCATGCAATAGAAGACGACCGGCAAGGCTCGGCTCATCAGCCTTCGTCACATCAAGCCCCCTGGCAAGCCTTGTCGCCAGCTGACGAGACGCTTCGGCGCGATCGCCGCGTTCGGATTTGAACCGCCGGATCCTGTCCTCGAGGTCGATGCTGCTGCCCCCCAGCCCCTGTTCGGTCAAGAGGACGGCAAGCATGGCGGCATCGCGCGCATGGCCGGTCTCGCCGGCGCCGACCACCATGGCCGCCAGCCGCGGCGGCAATGCCAGGTCGCGGATCACCTTGCCATGCGGCGTCAACGTGCCGTCCTTGTCGAGCGCGCCCAGCTGTCGCAGCAGAGCGCGTGCCTCCTGGAGCGTCGTGTCGGGAGGCTGGTCGACGAACGCCAGGGACCGCGTATCCTGGACGCCCCAATGGGCAAGGTCGAGTACAAGGCCGGATAGATCGGTCGACAGAATCTGCGGCGGCGTGAAGGCCGGCAGCGCTGCTGTCTGTCCCTGGTGCCACAGGCGAATGGCGATCCCGGGTTCCGTACGTCCGGCACGACCCGCCCGCTGGTCGGCCGAAGCCCGTGAGACGCGCACCGTTTCCAGCCTGGTAATGCCCGTAGAAGCCTCGAACACCGGTAGCCGCTGCAGGCCGCTGTCGATGACGATCCGCACCCCGTCGATAGTGATCGAGGTTTCGGCGATTGACGTCGCCAGCACGATCTTGCGTGTCCCGGGCAGGGCAGGCCGAATGGCCGCGTCCTGTTCCTTCTGCGAAAGATTTCCGTAGAGCGGTGCGATCAGCGTCTGGCTTCCGAAACGACCTTCCAGTCGCTCGGCCGTGCGGGCGATCTCGGCCTGACCGGGCAGAAAGGCGAGGATCGAGCCGCTTTCGCTCTGATGGGCCTCGGCGATCGCTCGCGTCATGGCGTCTTCTATACGCTCGCCGCCCGGCCTGTCCTGATAGCGGATATCGATCGGGAAGCTGCGCCCCATGCTCTCGATGACAGGCGGGTGGTCGAGCAGGTCGGCGATCCGCGCCACATCCAGCGTCGCCGACATGACCAGGATCCGGAGATCCTCGCGCAGCGCCGCTTGCACGTCGAGCGCCAGCGCCAAGCCGAAATCGGCGTCGAGGGAACGCTCGTGGAACTCGTCGAAAATGACGGTCGAAACGCCGGCCAGCTCCGGGTCGTCGAGAATCATCCGGGCAAACACGCCCTCGGTGACCACCTCGATCCGTGTTCGTGCGGAGATTCGGCTGTCGAGTCGCATGCGGTAGCCGACAGTCTCGCCAACCTGCTCGCCCAGCAGGGCCGCCATCCGGCCGGCCGCGGCGCGCGCCGCCAGTCGGCGCGGTTCAAGGAGAATGATCCGGCCGTCGCCCCGCCAGCCCTGATCCAGTAGATAGAGTGGAACAAGCGTCGTCTTGCCGGCGCCGGGCGGAGCGGACAAGACCGCGCGTGCGCGGGTCGCAAGGGCGGCCGCGATATCGGGAAGGACATGGGAAACCGGCAGGTCCGGCAGAGAGCGCATCGACGTTCAGGCCCGGATTGTCTCGTAGGCGAGGACGGCGCCCGCCAGATCCTCGAGCGCGGCCCCTACCGATTTGAAAAGCGTGATCTCCTCGCTGCTGGTTCGGCCCGGATGCGCACCCGTGACGAGTTCGGCGAGCTCTGCCTTGATCGCGGCCTCCGTCAACACGCCGCTCTTGAGCGGCTGCACGATATCGCCCGCCTCGGTGAGCGCCCCAGCGCGGGTGTCGACAAAAACGCTGGATCGGCTGATCGCCATATCGTCGCTCTCACGCATGCTCGGCTTGAACGCGCCGATAAGATCAAGGTGAGCCCCGGCCTTCAGCCATTCGCCGGAAACGAGCGGCTCCGAGGAAAGGGTCGCACAGGAAATGATGTCGGCGGTGCGCGCCGCGGCCTCCAGATCGACGACGGCTTCTGCCTGAAGTCCGAGCGCGCGCGCCTCGGCGGCAATCGCTTCGGCGTTCTCCAGGTTTCGTCCCCAGATACGGAAGCGTTCGAGCGGGCGCGTCACCGCATGCGCCTGGAGAAGATTGATGGAGAGTCGACCCGTGCCGCAGACGAGAAGTTCTCTGGCATTTGGGTGTGCGAGATAGCGGGCCGCGAGCGCCGAGGCCGCCGCGGTCCGCCGGGCGGTAAGCTCGCCGCCGTCGATCGCGGCCAGCATCTCGCCGGTCTTGGCCGAAGACAGGAGATAGGTGCCGAAGATTGCCGGAAGCGCCCGCTGGGCGTTGTCAGGAAAAACCGAAAGGATCTTCACGCCGGCATACCGACCCGGCACCCAGGCAGGCATCAGGAGCAGGGTGGCATTGCGCTCGCCCGGAACCTCCATGTCATGGTGGTGGCGCACCGGCGTGACGCAGGCGCTTTCGAACATGGAAGCCAGCGCTTCGATCAAGGACGGCCAGGCAAGTGCGGCGCGCGTCTGTTTCTCGTCCAGGACAAGCATTGGTTCATTCCTCTATATAGATAGGCTTTGGGCGGCCAAACTAACGATTGGTTCGGGCCGCGCAAGCATCCCGGAGGCCGTTTCAATGCGTGGGGATCGATCGGTGATCGTCCCGCGTGAGGCAGGAAGCAGGAAATGGCGCCCGATTCCCGGCCAGTTTCACCCCGATCCTCTCTCTCCGGAAATTCCCTCTATGGAATCAGCATGTTACAAAAATGTCAAAAAACTTTGTTGGGGTGTGTTGACTTGGAAAGGGTGGGGGCCGTATAAGC
>NZ_JAUDRY010000001.1:0-32607 GCF_030382195.1 Rhizobium sp. S96 | reverse complement strand
TCTCGGCCAGCATAACGGTCCAAGCACGGAGGTCTCTCAATCACAATGTAGAACACGTCCAGTCCTCCACCGAAGGTGGAGGTTTATTTTGCTTACAACGAAAACGCCCGGCGCTTGCGGCACCGGGCGTTCCATTCCGTCTCGCGAAAACCGCTTACTTGGTGGCGGCTTCGTAGCGTTCCAGGACGTAGTCCCAGTTGATCAGGCTGTCGACGAAGGCTTCGAGGTACTTCGGACGCGCGTTGCGGTAGTCGATGTAGTAGGAGTGTTCCCATACGTCGACGCCGAGGATCGGGGTCGCGCCGTGAACGAGCGGGTTTTCGCCGTTCGGGGTCTTGGTGATTTCGAGCTTGCCGTTCTTGACGGAAACCCATGCCCAGCCGGAGCCGAACTGGGTGGTGCCGGCTGCAACGAAATCAGCCTTGAACTTGTCGTAGCCGCCGAGGTCGGAGTTGACCGCCGCTTCCAGCTTGCCAGGCAGCTTGTTGCCGCCGCCGCCCTTCTTCATCCACTTCCAGAAGTGGACGTGGTTGTAGTGCTGGGCAGCGTTGTTGAAGAGGCCGGCATTGGTGCCGAAGGACTTCTTCACGACTTCTTCCAGGGAGAGGTCCGCGAGACCGGCTTCGGCCGCGAGCTTGTTGCCGTTGTCGACATAAGCCTTGTGGTGCTTGTCGTGGTGGAACTCCAGGGTCTCCTTCGACATGAAAGGCTGCAGCGCTTCGTAGTCGTAGGGAAGTTCAGGCAATTCAAAAGCCATTGTAGTCTCCTCTTGGCAATAGTTTGCGTGATCGGCAGGTGAGGCGGAACATAGGAGCGCAAGCAGGTGGAGGCAACCTGCGAATTGTCAAAAAAGAGGTGGCCGGAGGAAAATTTGCCTCCCCTAAGGACTTGGCTTCAAAGGCGCAAATCGCTCATGATGCAAGTCAGGGCGAAATACGGAATGAAGGGGTCCATTATGCGAATAAACGGATTTGGTTGTTGCGTCCTAGTGACCCTGACGATGTCCGCCGGCGGCGCCTGCGCATCATCGGGCGACGCATGGCAGGAATTCGCAACCGAGGTGCAAAGTCGGTGCGAAACGGCGGCACGAACCTCGGTCGAATTTCCGCGCGCCGTCGTCGATCCCTTCGGCAGCGAGCACTACGGAATGGCGATCGTCACGGGCAAGCCGAAAGGCGCAAACGGCTTCGTCAGCTACTTCTGCGTCTATGACAAGCAGACGAAATCGGTCGAGCTCGGCAGCGAGATCGAGACCGGACGGATGCGACTTCTGCCCGAGGAATGACGTATAACGCGCCCTGTTGCGCAAACGTCACAGGTTCATCAGTTAAACCTGTTGATTGTCATCGTCCGTCTTTTGACAGCGACACATAGCCATTCCTAGATGCAACCCGCAGCATGCGTGTACGGAATCACAGCAATTTTCGAGAAGCTTCGCTTAATTAGCTAAAATCCATATTTCGCCGGCGTTTTGACAGGGTACTTTTGGGGCACAAGTCATGGTCATGAGCTTTTTTCGTCGCGGAGAAGAGGGCGGCAAGTCGCTGCCGACAACAGGTTACAGACCGGCATCCATAACAGATCAGCGTTCGGACACGGCCGAACCGTTGCGCTACTCGATCCCGGATGTCGAGGATTTCGCCGCATTCGGCTCGGCGCTCGAAGAGAACCAGCGGACTTCGGAAGATCTGCTGTCGAGCCTGGTATCGCTTCAGGACCGCGTGTCGACGCTGCTGGGAACGCACAACCGCTCCCTCACCGAGACCGGCGCCCTGCGCGCGGAATGTGCGCGCATCAGCTCGCTCCTGGATTATGAGAGCCGCGCCCGGCAGAAGGCCGATCAGGACAACTCGCGCCTGACTATTGAAAACAAGGATTTTCGCACCGACAACACGCAGCTTCGCACGGAAATCGACGCGCTGCGCGACGAGCTCACCAAGCTGCAGGGCGTGCACCAGATCACGTCCGAGGAATTCACCATTCTGGAGACCCGCTTGCTGGATGCGGAGCGCGAACTCAGCGACGGCGCGATCCAGTTCGATGAAGCCTCCACCCTTCTGAAGCGTGCGCAGCAGGAGCTGGAACAGCGGATCCGGGAACTCGGGATCACTCGGGAGAAGCTGGACAGCGAAACCACGGCCCACCAGCTGCTGATCGAAACCTCGCGCAAGGAAAACGGCGTCCAGGCGCGTGAAATGGCGCGCCTCAACGAGGAACGCAGCCATCTGAAGAGCAGCCTCATCGAACAGGAAGCGCTGGTGCGTAACCTGCAGATGTCCGTCGCAAGCGCCAAGCAGGACCTGTCGCTATTCGAAGAGCGCCACAAGCGCCTCGAAGTCGAGTTCGAAACGCTGCAAGCGTCCTCGGCACTCGAAATCGCGCATCTGACGACCAAGCACGAGGCGGTCGGCTCCAAGGCCGAGCTCGTCGAGAAGCTGCTCGTGACCGCCAACGGTCGCAACAGAATGACCGACGAAGAACTGCAGGCCGCACGCACCGAACTCAAGCGCGTCAAATCCGATCTGGCGACCATGACGTCGCGGTCGGAGCGCCTGTCGGAAGAGCTGCAGCGGGCCCGCACCACCGGCGCGGAAAGCGAATCCGCACGCCGCGAACTGGCCACCCACAACAACGAGCTGACATTGAAGCTGCGCGAGACCGACAGTCTGCGGGTCAGACGCGATCGCGATGCCGATGCGCTCCGCCGCGACATGGACACGCGCATGGACTCGGATCGCTACGAGATCGGACAGCTGCGCACCAGCCTGGAGATCGCCAAGTCCGAAATCCGCCAGCTGCGGGCCGAACGGGCGATCCTGACCGGCCAGCTGGAAGTGGCACGCACGGAACGGGCCGGCATCCCCTCGCCCGTGACTTCAGACGATGGCGACGACACGGCCAGCGGCCTTAGAATGCCGGCGGCGAGCTTTACGCCGATGATCGACATATCGGAGAGATCGCTGCGGCAGGCGCAGGACATGACCTCGGGCGAGCCGGCCCGGATGCCGCCGGCAGAGTAATGCCGTCCGGCGTCTCGGCTAAATCGTGACCGACGCGGTCCCGGTCCGGCCATGACGTCCAACCAAGAGACAATTCCCAACAATGATCTCGGGCGCGACCGATCGCGCCCGAGATCACGTTTTCGCGAACCATATATCGCTTCGTTGACTCCCGACCAACTAGTCGGTAGATAACTTCCCATGGCAACCGATACCTACACTCGCATTCTCGACTGCGCCCAATCTCTGATCGTAACGCGCGGCTACAACGCCTTCAGCTATGCTGATATCGCCGCCGAGGTGGGCGTCGGCAAGGCGACGATCCATCATCACTTTCCCGGAAAGGCCGATCTGGCCGTTGCCGTGGTCGCCCGTTACCGGCAGGCGACGGCGGACGGGATGGGGGCGATGGCGGCGCAGGTCACGGAGCCCGGCATGCGGCTCGCCGCCTATGTCGGCTTCTGGGAGCAATGCATCCGAGACAACAACGCGCCCTTCTGTATCGCCGCATTGTTGGCGGCCGAATTGCCGAGCCTTCCGCCGGAGGTCGCGGAACAGGTGAAGGCGCATTTCGACGAACTGATCGACCGCCTTACCATGTTCATCGACGAGGGGTTGCGAAGCGGCGCACTGAAGAGCCCCGACAGTGCCGAGACGAGCGCGCGGGTGCTGGTCGCCACCGTGCATGGCGCCATGCTCGCCGCCCGCGTCGCCGGCGGCGATGCGGAGCTGTTTTCCAGCATCACCCAGCCGGCGCTGCAGCGGCTTAACGGCTAGATTATGGATCACCGCATATCGCATTTTTCGAACCAATTACCGACCGACTAGTCGGTCCAATCAGGAGCATTCGACATGGCCAATCCACTTTCGCTTCTCGGAGAAATCCACACCGCCGTCAGCATTATTCCCGCCGTTGCCGGGCTCTACAGCTTCGCGAAGTATAGGGCGATCTGGCCGGAGACGACGGTCGGCAAGATCTATCTCGCTTCGCTGGCGCTTTCCGCGATCAGCGCCTTCGGCCTGTCGTCCGCCGGCGGCTTCAACGCCGGGCATGCGCTTGCCATCATCGTGCTTCTCGTTTCCGCCATCTGTCTTCTTCTGCCGAAGCTCAGCTTTCTCGGCCGCCTGATGCCCTATCTCAGGAACCTGGGCCTGTCCTTCACCTACTTCCTGCTCTGGGTTCCCGGAATAAACGAGACCCTGTCGCGGCTGCCGCCCTCACATCCGATCGGCAACGGCCCGGATTCGCCGCCCGTGAAGGCGGCGCTGCTTGCATGGGTCGCGCTCTTTGCGGCAGGCAGCCTTGCGCAGGCCTTCATCGTCTCGCGCCGCCAGGCGAAACGCGCGGTCGCTTGAGGCCTTGGGCGCCTGACGTTTTAGACATCGCGGCCGAAGTAGACATCGACGGCCGCGACCTTATCCCCCTTGAAGCGGAACGTTTCCATGTTGCGGAACGCTCCGCCGTCACGCTTGATCGCGCGATAGCGAACCACGGCCTCGTCGTCGGCAAGGCCGAGATATTCGATCTCCAGGCGCGCAAATGGCGGTGGCTTGGGCCAGCATCTTTCGAAATAGCTGTCGCGGTCGATGTGGTCGTCACGCGGGCTGGAGAAGGTGAAATCCTCCGTCAGCATCGCCGCGACGATATCCTTGTGGCCTTCGATATAGGCCGCGTAGAGCGCGCGGACCGTTCTGACGCGCGCCGTGTCGTTTTCTTCCGTCATCTTGCTCCTCCTCCTCCTGCTCACTAAATGTGGTCGCGCGGGCTAAAGGCCAGCCGGGTTAGGCAAGCGGGCGTGGATTACGCTGGCAGAATAGTGCTGCTTGGTGCCTGACGGCTTGGATTATTGGTGGCGATCGTTAGAATCGGCGCCACACCAACCGCGGGCTGCCAATGTCTGACGTCGAACACATACTGGAGCGGCTGCTGAAACTGGCAGCCAGGGACAATCGTCCTTCGGCATTGCCGGGTGGCGCCGTGCGTGCCTCGGCACTGTTTTCCTTCGTCACCCGCGAGCGCGAGCGCATCGCCGGCTGTTCCTTTCCCCGCGCCTCGATCGTCGTGGTCGTGGAAGGCTCGAAAGAGGTCGTGACGATGGGCCGGCAATTGCGCTTTGCTGCCGGCACCGTGCTCGTCCTGCCCGGCGGCTGGCGCGGCGACGTGGTCAACGATCCTGATACGGCAACGGGTGTCTATCGCGCCATCTTCATCGATTTTCCGGACGAACTGGTTGCGCGCGCAAGCCGTGCCTTTCCGCCACGCCGCAAGAGCGGGCAGCTCGACCTGCCGCTCGACGCGGCGCTTTCAAGCGCCATCCACCATGCCGGCGAAGGTATCGTTGCCGGCAACCTGCCTGCCACGCTGATCGAGCACCGTGTGATGGAAGTGCTGATGGTTCTCGGCATGCGCGGCGCCCTGCCCTTCAAGGCGGAGACGACGGGAGACGCCGTTCGCGGTCTGGTTCGCTGGCAGCCGGACAGAGCATGGACCGCCGACATGATCGCCGCCGAGCTTGGCACCAGCAACGCCACACTGAGACGGCGGCTGGCCGGCGAAGACACGTCGCTGCGCACGCTGCTCGCGGAGGTCCGGGTGGAGCTTGCAACCGCGATGCTTGCCGACGATGGCGTTTCCCTTCGTGAAGCTGCTCTGGCGACGGGATACCGGTCGCCGCGCCGCTTTGCCGAGCGCATGCGGTCCGGCGCACGCGAAAAGCAAGCCGCAGACATTTGAGCGCACGCGGACGCTTTTTGAGCGTTTCAGTGCACTTGCTTTCCATCGAGATTGCTAGAGCTCTTCCGTCGAACGAGAGGATAAACTCATGCACATCAGAACCATCGCAACAGCCGCCGCTATCCTGTCTCTGTCCACGCCGCTGTTGGCCGCCGAGATCACGGTGACGTTCCGCAACAGTGGGCCGGGCGCCACGCTTCGCGCGGAGAACGCATCCTGCATTGCGGCTGGCGGCCAAGCTGCGGCAGGCAACAACAAGAGCCCTGCCCTCTCCTGGACCAAAGGTCCTGCGGGAACCCGCTCCTATGCCCTTGCGATGACCGACCCCGACGTTCCGGCCGATCTTTCGTTGCTGAATAGGCAAGGGACCGAAATCGACAAGGATGTGCCGCGCATGGAGTTCACCCATTGGATCCTTGCCGACATCCCTGCATCGGTCACCGAACTTGCCGAAGGCGCGGATGGCGACGGCATGCCGACCGGCGGACTTGCGCTTGAGATGACCAAGCACGGCCGGCGCGGGCAGAACGGCTTCGCCGCCTTCTTGAAGGATGGGCCGCATGGGGGCTATATGGGCGCGTGCCCTCCCTGGAACGACTTGCGTATCCACCGTTACCGCGTCACGGTCTATGCGCTCGATACCGACAGGCTCACACTTCCCAAGGCCTTTACCCGCGCCGATTTCCTCGCCGCGGCAAAGGGCCATATCGTTTCGTCCGGTGCGGCGGAACTGACCTATACGATCAATGCGAAGGCCACGAAATGACCGATACGAAATGGGATGCAGCCGCAGCCGAACCCGGCTCCATCCACTGGAAGCGCAATCTTGTGGTTTCGTTGATCGGCTCCTTCACCACCATCGTCGCGATGACCCTCCTGCTGCCGTTCCTGCCGCTCTATGTCGAGGAGCTCGGGGTCAGCGATCATGCGGCCATCGCGCAGTGGTCGGGCATCGCCTATGGCGCGACCTTCTTCGCCGCGGCGATCGTCGCTCCGCTCTGGGGGCGGCTCGGCGACATCTACGGCCGCAAACTGATGCTCGTGCGCGCGAGCCTCGGCATGACGGTGGCGATTTCGCTGATGGGCATGGCCGGCAATGTCTGGCAACTGGTGGCGCTGAGACTCTTCGTCGGTCTGGCGGGCGGCTATTCGTCCGGCTCGATGGTGCTGGTCGCGACCCAGACGCCGAAGGACCGCTCGGCCTGGGCGCTGGGCACGCTCGCCTCCGGCATCATGGCCGGAAACCTGATCGGCCCGCTGATCGGTGGGGCCTTGCCGCCGTTGATCGGCATCCGCAATACCTTCCTCGCCGCCGGCGCAATGATTTTCCTGGCCTTCCTCGCCACCACCTTCCTGATCAAGGAAGAGAAGTCGCCTGCCCGCAAGCAGGCGGCGAAGGCGAGCGGCGGCTGGGCATCCATTCCCGACAAGCGGCCGGTCATTGCCATGCTGGCAACCGGAATGCTCTTGATGCTCGCCAACATGTCGATCGAGCCGATCATCACCGTCTATGTCGCGCAGCTGGTGGACGACCCCGGCAAGGTGACGATGACAGCAGGCATCGTGATGTCGGCGGCCGCACTCGGCGCGATCCTGTCGGCCTCGCGGCTCGGCAAGCTCGCAGATCGGATCGGGCACTGGCCGGTCATCGCCGGCGCTCTGGCCGTTGCCGGTGTGCTGCTTATCCCGCAGGCGTTCGTCACCAGCGGCTGGCAGCTGATCGGCCTGCGTTTCCTGATGGGCGTTGCGCTCGGTGGGCTGCTGCCCTGCATCTCGGCGGTCATTCGCCATAGCGTGCCAGACAGCGCGGCGGGCAGCATCCTCGGCCTGTCGGTCTCGTCGCAATACGTCGGCCAGGTGGCCGGGCCGGTGCTCGGCGGGTTCGTCGGCGGCCACATCGGCATGCGCGCCGTGTTTCTCGGCACCTGCGTGCTGCTGATCGCCGGTGCCGCCTATTCCTGGCTGGTCAGGCCGAAAGAGGCGGCGGAGTAATCTCCGCCACCTCAATCCTACATCAGCAGATAATCCACGGCGACCGGGAGTGGCGGCAGATCTTTTTCGCCCATGGCTTCGCGCAGGTTGATCTCGATGGTATCGGCGATCGCCTCGATCGGGAGCGCGTTCGGCTGTCTGCCGAAGGGCTCTTCCAGTTCGTCGCCTAGCGCGTCCAGCCCGAAGAAGGTGTAGGCGACAAGGGCCGTACCGAAGGGCATGAACCAGCCGAGCACATCGTCGAAGCCGAAGGGCAGCATGAGGCAGAAGAGATGCGCGGTGCGGTGGAGTAGCAGCGTGTAGCCGAAGGGGACCGGCGTCCAGCGGATGCGCTCGCACGAGGCCTGGGCGAGCGTCAGGTCGGCGAGCGTCCGGTCCAGCATCTGGTAATTGATGTCGGTCAGCATGCCCTTGGCGCGCAGATCCGCCAGCTCACGGGCGATTTCCAAAGACAGTGCCTCGGGCGGGTTGCGGCTGGCGTCGTAGCGGGCGTTGATATCCTGAGACAGCAGCCGCTCGACCTTGCCGCGACCGACGCCGGTGCGCAGATGCGGAACCAGCGCCTGAACGAAGGCAATCACCAGCGTCAGCACGCGCTTGCGGGCAACGGCACCCGCCTCACCCGATGTCGTCTCGAGGATCAGGGTCTGGCGGGCGAAATGGCGGGCGGAAAAGACGATCACGCCCCATTGCCGGCGCGCTTCCCACCAGCGGTCGTAGCAGGCGTTGTTGCGAAAGCCGAGGAAGATCGAGAGCGCGATGCCGAGTAGCGCGAAGGGAGCGCCGTTGAACACAGGAAGGACACCTGGCCAGAGGTTGTGACAGAGGACGACCAGGGAGGAGAGGATGGCAGTCAGCAGGATCTGCGGCAGAACCCGCTTGATGATCGAGCCGCGGAGAATGAAGAACAGGCGAAGTAGGGTGGGACGTGAGCGCACGATCATGACGAAGGCTTTTCGCTTCTTGCAGTTACAGGATGTCGGCTACTCCTCCCCAGCCGTGCGAATGGCCGCGGCGGGCGCGGCCATTGTTCTCAAGAGCAAGGCAGGCAGACGCTTGATCAGCTGTCGTGCTCGCTGCGGCCGAAGGCCCAGTTCATGTAAAGCTCGAGCGCCTTGCGGGTGACAGGACCCGCCTGAAAATCGCGGCCGTCGAGGCGATTGACGCCGACGACCTTGGAATAGTTGCCCGTGGTGAAGATCTCGTCGGCGTTCATGAAGTCCTCGACCGAAAGCGTGACTTCACGAACCTCGAAGCCCGCCTTGCGCAACAGCCCGATCACGCGCGCACGGGTGATGCCGGCAAGGAAGGTGCGGTTGGCGATCGGAGTGGACACCACGCCGTCCTTGACCATGAAGACGTTGGAGGACGCGGTTTCGGCGACGTTGCCGTTCATGTCGCGCATCAGGGCGTTGTCAAAGCCGCGGCTTCTTGCTTCGGCGATCGCCCGACCGCTGTTCGGATAAAGCGAGCCGGCCTTTGCATCCGTCATCGCTGTTTCGGGCGACGGGCGGCGATAGGGCGAAACGGTGAGCGAATTCGGCGCATTGTTGCCGAGAGGCGCCTCGAACAGGCACAATGCAAAACGTGTCGATTCCCCGTCTACCGTGACGACGCTGCCCGCCGAGCCATGCTCGCCCCAGTACATCGGCTTGATGTAGATCGGTGTCTTGCCGTCGAACTTCTTGATGCCTTCCCAGGCAAGCGCTTCGATCTCTTCGGCGGTCTTCACCGGCTTCAGGCCCATGTTGACGGCCGAGCGGTTGATGCGCTGGCAATGCTGGTCGAGATCCGGCGCAATGCCGTCGAACCAGCGAGCGCCGTCGAAAACGGTGGAGGCGAGCCACATGGCGTGCGAGGTCGGGCCGATCAGCGGCGGATTGCCGGTAAGCCACTCTCCCTCGACATAGGTCCAGGTGCTTGAACGGGGCGATGTATCGACGGCCATGAGACTCTCCTTCAAAGTTCGGAGAGCAAAATCCCCAGCGACAAGCCGGGTCAAGCGGAAATCATGGGCCGGAATCGCTACGCAAGAAAAATACCCCGCGACCTCATGACGGGTAAGATTCGTGCGCCCGACTTCACGCGTTGGCGATGGGTGCATCAGCGAAAATCATCGATGGCATGGTTGGAACGCCCCCCGCCCGCATGCCATCATGCACCCCTGACGAAGCAGTTCCAAACCGGAGTACAGACGATGAAAGCCATGTTTTACGACGCCTTCGAAAAGGCTCCGGAGATCCGCACCCTGCCCGACCCGACGCCGACCGAAGACGGCGTGGTCATCGCCATCGGCGCAACCGGCCTCTGCCGCAGCGACTGGCACGGCTGGATGGGCCATGACCCTGACATTAAGCTCCCGCATGTCCCGGGCCATGAGCTTGCCGGAAAGGTTGTTGCGACGGGCAAGGGTGTCGTGCGCTTCAAGATCGGCGACCGGGTGACCGTGCCGTTTGTTTCCGGCTGCGGCCATTGCGGCGAATGCCATTCCGGCAACCAGCAGGTCTGCCCGAACCAGTTCCAGCCGGGCTTTACCCATTGGGGTTCGTTTGCCGAATATGTCGCCATCGACTACGCCGACACCAACCTCGTACATCTGCCGGAAAGCGTCGACGACGCGACGGCCGCGAGCCTCGGTTGCCGCTTTGCGACGTCGTTTCGCGCTGTTGCCGATCAGGCGCGAACCGGGCCCGGCGAGTGGATCGCCGTGCATGGCTGCGGGGGCGTCGGATTGTCGGCGATCATGATCGCGACCGCACTCGGCGCCAACGCCATTGCCATCGACGTCTCCGACGAGAAGCTGGCCTTTGCCCGTGAATGCGGCGCGGTGGCGACGATCAACGCGACCACCGTCGCCGACGTTTCCGAGGCGGTGCGCGAGATCACCAAGGGTGGCGCGCATGTGTCGATCGATGCCCTCGGCCATCCCGTCACCTGCTTCAACTCGATCAAGAACCTGCGCCGGCGCGGCCGCCATGTGCAGGTCGGCCTGATGCTCGGCGAATATGCGACGCCGCAAATCCCCATGGCGCAGGTGATCGGTCACGAACTGGAGATCTACGGCAGCCACGGCATGCAGGCCTGGCGCTACGACGCGATGCTGGCGATGCTTTCCGCCGGCAAGATCGCGCCGCAGAAGCTCATCCGGCGGCGGATCAGCCTGGCGGAAGCCATTCCCGCGCTGATGACACTGGATAAGGCCGAGGCGACCGGCATCAGCGTGATCACGCAATTCTGAGGGCGCCGACCGCCGGGGCAGGACGCATTCTGGCCGCAAAATTCAGTTAGCTGCCTGCCCGGATCTTGATGATGTCGGCTCCATCGCCCACATCAGGAGCACCAAGCCGCGGCCAAAGGCCGGCGGCTCCGGCGGTTGCCAAGAGCTCTATAAAGTTCTAACGGGCTCGCCACCAAGAACAAGAAAAGCGAGACATGATGTCCAACTCAGTTGTGAAAACGCATGCCCAATCGGGCGAGAAAGTCTTTTTCGTCATGGGTGACCGGGTCGAGCGACGGGCTCGCCTCGAGGGTACCTGGCTCAACGTCTTCGACGTTTCCGTGCCATCCGGCAGCCGGACTCCGTTGCACAGGCACGCCAGCCCGGAAGTATTCCGCATCATCGAAGGCCGCCTGACTATCCGCCGCATGACCGACAATGGCCTTGAAGAATTCGAGGCGACGGCCGGCGACATCGTCAGGATCGACGCGGACCAGGCGCATGGCTATTCGAATCCGGGCCCGGAGACCGCGGTCTTTTCGGCGATCGTGGACAACGACATGGCCGAATTTTTCGAAGCAACCGGCTCCCGCGAACCGCCGAAGGCCTCACCTTCCGCCGACACCTTGGAGCGCGTGACGGCCGCTGCCAACGCGCACGGCATTACCATTCTGGCAGCCTGACCGAACCATTCAGAGCGCCTGGGGCCGCCGGGTTGACTGGCGGCCATTGTTCGACGCGCCGCGGACGTCCCGAAACGACGGTTCGCACGAATTCTCACCTGCCCCCTTGCGCTCGACCCCGTTCCCCTTCAAAATTACAGCATGCCTGACAGCGACCCTTCCAGTACCACCTCCGCCCATTCCGACCGGGAACTTCCGGCTGATGATGGCGGCGACCACTGTAGACGGCCCGATTACAATCGTGCCCGCACCAGGCTCAGCAAGGCTGCCGACGAGGCAGCCTCTCTCTTTTCCAATGCGGTAGTTTCCCACAGGTCGCCTGCGTCCGGTGTCATCCGCTCTTCACATTTTTATCTGAAAAGGAGCGGTCTGTTTCACCTGACCGCATTGAACCATTGATGTTCTTCGACTGGATATCCGACCCTTCCGCCTGGGTCGGCCTCGCCACCCTCATTGTGCTCGAGATTGTTCTCGGCATCGACAACCTTGTCTTCATCGCGATCCTCGCAGACAAGCTGCCGCCGCATCAGCGTGACAAGGCCCGTCTGGTCGGCCTCGGACTGGCATTGATCATCCGCCTCGGACTGCTCGCCTCGATCGCATGGGTCGTGACCCTGACGACGCCGCTGTTTCATGTTCTCGATTTCGGCTTCTCGGGACGTGACATCATCCTGCTCGTCGGCGGTCTGTTCCTGCTGTTCAAGGGCACGATGGAATTGCACGAGCGCCTCGAGGGTCATGTGGAGACCTCCGAAAAGAAGGTCGTGCACGCGGTTTTCTGGCAGGTCATCGTCCAGATCGTCGTCCTCGATGCCATCTTCTCGCTCGACAGCGTGATTACCGCGGTCGGCATGGTACAGCACCTGCCGGTCATGATGATCGCCGTCGTTATCGCCATCGGCGTCATGCTGCTACTGTCCAAGCCGCTCACCTCGTTTGTCAACAAGCACCCGACCGTGGTCATCCTCTGCCTGGGGTTCCTGATGATGATCGGCTTCTCGCTGATCATCGAAGGCTTCGGCGTCCACCTGCCGAAGGGCTACCTCTACGCCGCGATCGGCTTCTCGGTGATCATCGAGTCGCTGAACCAGCTGGCACGCCACAACCGCGAGCGGCTGATTACGCCGACCAACATCCGCGAGCGCACCGCCGACGCGGTCCTCAACCTGCTCGGCGGCAAGCGCCCGCAAGTGACGCTCGGCTCTACGGCCGAGCTGATCGCGGAGCAGACCGCCGAGGAAGAGGTCTTCTCGTCGGAGGAAAAAGACATGATCCAGGGTGTCCTGACCCTTGCCGGGCGCTCGGCAAAATCGGTGATGACGCCCCGCATCGACATCGACTGGCTGGACCTCGACGCACCGCAGGCCGAATTGCAGCGCCTGATCGTGGAGCTCGGCCATTCGCGCTTTCCGGTCGCCCGCGGCAGCCTCGACAATTTCATCGGCGTCGCCAGCGCCCGCGACCTGTTGCGCGACATCATCGTCGATGGTGCGATCAATCCGGAGCGATCCATCCGCCAGCCTTTCGTCGTGCATGAGAGCATCAGCGCGCTGAAGCTCATGGAGCAGCTGCGCCATTCGAGCGAGGCGGTTGCCATCGTTCTCGACGAGTATGGCGCCCTGGAGGGCATGGTGACCCCGACCGACCTCCTCGAAGCCATCGCCGGCGAATTCCCCGACGAAGACGAGGAAAAGCTGATGATCGAGCGCGGCGACGACGGTTCGCTGACCGTCGACGGCTGGATCGATATCCGCCATGCATCGAAGCTGCTCGACGTCGATCTCGTCGACGATGCCGATCGCTTCTCGACGCTGGCGGGTTTCATCCTGTGGCGCCTGGGGCATCTCCCGCACCAGGGCGAGAGCTTCCGCGTGGACGACCTGTCCTTCGAGGTGGTGAAGCTCCACGGCCGCAACATCGACAAGGTTCGCGTCAAGCGTATCGACGAACCCGCGTAAACATTGGAGAACGTCTATGGCATGGTCTGCCAGCCAGTATGTAAAATTCGAGGATGAACGCACCCGTCCCGCACGGGACCTGCTGGCGCAGGTGCCACTGGACCGGGTGGACCGTGCCGTGGACCTTGGTTGCGGCCCCGGCAACTCCACCGAGCTGATCATCGATCGCTATGGCGCCGCCAGCGTCTCCGGGCTGGACAGCGATCTGAACATGCTGGAAGCGGCACGCAAGCGCCTTCCGGGAACGACCTTCCTGGAAGCAGACCTTGCAACCTGGCAGCCGAGCGAACCCACGGATCTGCTATTTGCCAATGCCGTGTTCCAATGGCTGCCGAACCATATCGACATCTTCGACCGGCTGATGGATGGCCTTGCGCCGGGCGGCGTCCTTGCCGTGCAGATGCCTGATAATCTGACCGAGCCCACGCATCTCCTGATGGAGGAAACCGCGCATGCCGGTCCATGGAAGGCCGCGTTCGAGGCGAAAAGCGTTCGCCGCAAGCCGCTGCCTGCCCCCTCGGTCTATTACAGCCGGCTGATCCAGAAGGCGGCGCGGGTGGATATCTGGCACACCGCCTACAATCATCCTATGGCCGACGCGGCCGCGATCGTCGAATGGGTCAAGGGCACGGGCCTGCGGCCCTATCTCGACCACGCAGGCGCCGAACATCGCGATGCCTTCCTGGCGGATTATCTGGCGCGGGTGGAGAAGGCTTACCCCAAGATGTCGGACGGACGCGTGCTGCTGCGCTTCCCGCGACTGTTCATGGTAGCCGTGAAGCGCTGAGCCGCCCGCCCTCGCCCAAGCACTTGCCAGCGGGACCACTGGGCCTACATTGACTGCGGCCACAAGGAGCAGAACGCCATGGAAGCAGCCCCCACCCCGCCGGTCACACTTGTCATCTTCGGCGCTACAGGCGACCTCACGCGTCGCCTGCTGATCCCCGCGATCATCAACCTCACGCAGAGCGGACTTGTGGGCGACGACCTGCATATTCTGGGTGTCGGCATCGATCCCGGCGACGACGCAATGCTGGTGGAGAAGCTGGATAGCTTTCTCTCGCAGCTCGACGACGACGGCGCGCACCAGAAGAGCGAGGGTTGGCAGCGTCTGCGCCAGCGCATTTCCTACATCTCCGGCGATTTCACGAAGGATGGCATCTTCGAAGAGATCAAGAAGCGGCTCTCGGCAGCATCGAGCGGCAACGCGGCCTTCTACTTTGCCGTCCCGCCGCAGTTTTTCGGCCCGCTGGTCGAAAAACTGGCGGAACATGGGCTGACGACCGAGAGCGACCGCGGCTTCCGCCGGATCGCGATCGAAAAGCCATTCGGAACCGATCTCGCCTCTGCCCGCGCATTGAATGCGCAGATCCTCAGCAAGATCGCCGAAAGCCAGGTCTACCGGCTCGATCATTTCCTCGGGAAGGAAACGGTACAGAACATCCTGACGGCCCGCTTTGCCAACATGATGATCGAGTCACTGTGGAACAACAACTATATCGACCATGTGCAGATCACGGCGGCGGAGACGGTTGATGTCGGCATGCGCGGCAAGTTCTACGACGCGACCGGCGCCTTGCGAGACATGGTCCCCAATCACCTGTTTCAGCTGCTCGCAATGATCGCCATGGAGGCGCCGAACGGCTTCGGAGCCGAGGCCATCCGCAGCGAAAAGAGCAAGGCGCTCAGCGCGCTTCGTATCTACACGCCTGAGGAAGCGCAGAGCCATGCTGTGCGCGGCGTCTACACCGGTGGGACGCTGAACGGCAATCCCATCACCGCCTTCCATGAAACAAAGGATGTTTCACCGGACAGCAAGACCGAAACATTCGTGGCGGTGAAGCTCTACGTCGATACCTGGAGATGGGCGGGCGTTCCTTTCTACCTCAGGACGGGCAAGGCGATGACGGCGCGCGACACTGAAATCGTCGTTACGTTTCGCCAGGTGCCGTTCGCGCAGTTTCGTGAGACAGATATCAAGCGCAACCTGCCCCCGAACAGAATGGTCATCCAGGTTCAACCGGACGAGGGCCTGAGTATGGAGCTGTCCATCAAGGCACCCGGGCTTTCGGTCGATACCGTGCCGGTTTCACTCGACTTCCGCTATGCCGACAAGTTCGACATCGGCAAGATGACCGGCTATGAGTCCCTACTCTACGATCTCTTCATCGGCGACCAGACGCTATTCCAGCGCGCCGACGGGATCGAGGCGGGATGGGAGGCCGTTCAGCCGTTCCTCGACGTATGGGCAAAGAGCGACCAGGCGCCGGAGCCCTATGCCCCGGGCACCATGGGACCGTCCTGCGCCGATGACCTGATCACACAGGACGGAAGGCAGTGGCACGCATTGGGCGTTCTGTCGCACAACCACGCTGGCGCCAGTAAATAAAATACAATCTGAGCTTAGTATTTCTGCTTAGCATTGCGGCGCTGCGCCTGAATTTCCGAATAAATTCTCGGATGAAGGCGAGAGATATAGTCGCACCCTCATGTCTAGACTGGCCTTCAATACAAAATAAGGATGAATTGACTGGCAGTCTGGTCGACCGCAAGATTCTCACGCTAACCGCGTTGCTTTTTCCAGTGCGACAACGAAGGCGGGGCTCGTCAAACCCCGGCGAGCCCTATTGTGTTTCCAGTTGCTTACGGTTGACTCGGCCAAAAAAATCGAATTGTTAATGTTCGATTAACATATTTACTTGCGCTCTTCAGCCGCCTTGCTAAACCTACCCTCTAAATCTGGGGTATTGAGATGACAGATATTCAATCTTCCAAGACTCGCTCTAATACAGACCAGCGAATGGAGACCTGCCGGTCCGAATTCGAACCCATACTTTTCGAACTCATCCGCAACGGTGAGAAGAGAGGATGGAAAGCAGCAGAAATTGCAATGGCATTGGCCGATGCGGCCGACGACGTGATATTGAAACTATCGCGGGAAACGAAGAGCAAGCACTGATTGCTCCCCACCTTGCTCATTGCCCGGATTGCGGCGGCTTCCGGCAAGCGCAAACAACACGTAAAAGATCAAGTGAACTGCTTCGGGGTGATTCCCGGGCGGCCGGTTTGCGCGAAGACAGGAGAGTAAAAGCTTGCAGTGGGTGGTTGCCGCTCTTCTGGCCTGCGGATGCGTCAGTCTGGCTGAAGTCGCCGACTGGCCCCCAGCCGACGATTATATTGCCAATACCAGCTGTACGCTGAGCGCGGCGCCCGACGCCTGCCGGCACAATCGCGAAACATGGACCCATGTCTACAAGACTGCCGTTGATGGCCTCTACGAGAGCCAACGGTCGGTTTCGCTTTGCCTCAGCACAGGCTGCGATGGAGCGATCACCCCGAACCGTGTTCAAGGCTGCGCCTGGCGTCAGGTGATCGTCGGCTCGAAACACCCGCAGCTCACCGCCGATGATACCGCCGCCGTCGCCAGCTATTGCGGGTCCGATGCGCTTGACGATGCCGACCGGCAATCCGCCCGCGACCAATCGAAGGTCTGGCTGGAATTGCTGGGCATCGCACAGTAATCGACTGAGCAAACGACAACGGGCGGGAACTGGCCGCCCGTCATCCCACTCGAATGCCCTGGCTCAGACGAACTGGCTGAGGCCCGGTACGGAGGCGACGACTTCGTCGACGACTTCCTTGCCGGCATGCTGCTCGGCAATCGCGATCGTTTCCTTGGCCAGCGTCGTGATCTCGCCCATGCCGAGGCCCTCGCCCATCAGCTGCTGCCCCAGCGCCATGACGCCGCCGGCACCGCCGAGTGCGCCCATGATGCTGCCGAGGAGACCGCCACCGCCGCTCTCGCCTTCGCCGTTGTACTTGGCAACGAGATCGGACGCCCCTGGAATGGCATCGATCATCTTGGCGACAGGGCCATCGGCCGCCTCACGCTGCAGGAAACCGAGCATCATGCCGACAGCCTTTTCGGCCACCTCGGCGGGGATACCCACGCGCGCGGCAATCTGGTCCACCATTTCGTTCATCGTCAGCCTCCTAGTTATTTGACGTTAACGTCAACGTTAATCGACTTTGCACGGCAACTCAAGGCGCCTGCCGCGATGGCGGGGTTTATCCTAGTTTTCCTTTTAATGCAGACAGTTGTCCGCAGGAAACTCCCTGCTTATAACAGGCAGACGATAGTACAATGAACATGCGGATTCTACTCTCCGCATT
Organism: Rhizobium sp. S96; assembly: GCF_030382195.1. NCBI lineage: Bacteria > Pseudomonadati > Pseudomonadota > Alphaproteobacteria > Hyphomicrobiales > Rhizobiaceae > Rhizobium > Rhizobium sp. S96. Next base: position 14,851 of record NZ_JAUDRY010000001.1, on the reverse strand, counting down.
TTGACGCAATCGGCGTAAAGCGCCGGCAGGGAGACGTTTGAATGCTCGAGGAAGGCAAGATTTTCGTCGGCGTCAGCCGCAACCCGGATGACAGCATCAACAAGCCCGAGTACCTCGACCTCAAATACGGCAACCGGCACGGGTTGGTGACGGGCGCCACCGGCACCGGCAAGACCGTGACGTTGCAGGTGCTGGCGGAAGGTTTTTCGAAAGCAGGCGTTCCTGTTTTCTGCGCCGACATCAAGGGCGACCTCTCCGGCATCGCGGCCAAGGGCGAACCGAAGGACTTTCTGACGAAGCGGGCCGAACAGATCGGCTTCGACGATTATGAGTTCGACCAGTTCCCGGTCATTTTCTGGGATCTCTTCGGAGAAAAGGGCCACCGGGTCCGCACCACCATCGCGGAAATGGGGCCGCTGCTGCTGGCCCGCCTGATGGATGCCTCCGAACCGCAGGAAGGCGTCATCAACATCGCCTTCAAGATCGCCGACCAGGGCGGCCTGCCGCTGCTGGATCTCAAGGACTTCTCGTCGCTGCTGAACTACATGGCGGAAAACGCCACCGAGCTTTCCAACAAGTTCGGGCTGATTTCGAAAGCCTCCGTCGGCTCGATCCAGCGCGCGCTTCTCGTGCTCGAGCAGCAGGGCGCCGAACATTTCTTCGGCGAGCCGGCACTGAAGATCGCCGACATCATGCGCACCAACAGTCGCGGCTACGGCCAGATTTCCGTGCTCGCGGCTGACAAGCTGATGATGAACCCGCGGCTCTACGCAACCTTCCTGCTCTGGCTGCTCTCGGAACTTTTCGAGGAACTGCCTGAAGTGGGCGACCCCGAGAAGCCCAACCTCGTCTTCTTCTTCGACGAAGCGCACCTTTTGTTCAACGATGCACCCAAGGTGCTGACCGAGCGTGTCGAACAGGTCGTTCGATTGATCCGCTCGAAGGGCGTCGGCGTCTACTTCGTGACGCAGAACCCGCTCGACGTGCCGGAAACCGTGCTGGCCCAGCTTGGCAACCGCGTGCAGCACGCCTTGCGCGCCTATTCGCCGCGCGAACAGAAGGCCGTAAAGACCGCAGCCGACACCTTCCGTCCGAACCCGGCTTTCGACTGCGCGACCGTCATCACCACGCTCGGCACCGGCGAGGCGCTGGTTTCCACCCTGGAGGCCAAGGGCGCCCCCTCGATCGTCGAGCGGACGCTCATCCGCCCGCCGTCCGGTCGGGTCGGCCCGCTCACCGATGCGGAACGCCAGCAAGTCATGGACAAGAGCCCCGTTCTCGGCGTCTACGACGAAGATCTCGACCGCGAATCCGCGTTCGAAATCCTTGCGGCCCGCGCGCAGAAAGCCTCGGATTCGGATGCGGCAAAACAGGTGCAGCCAACCCAGCCGACCGAAGGCAGCGCCTCTGGCCGCTGGTCACTCCCAGGCTTTGGTGACGACAGCGCCGATGACAAGCCGGCCAGCCAGGGGCGACAACGCTCTTCCGGCTACCAGCGCGAAACGGTCGTGGAGGCGGCGATGAAGAGTGTTGCCCGCACGGTCGCCACCCAGGTCGGCCGGGCGCTGGTACGCGGCATTCTCGGCAGCTTGAAACGGTAATCTCACCCATCGGGAAGCAACTGTGCCGGCGACTTGGAGAGAACTGACCGCCGCTGAAAAGCGGATCATCGAACGGCTGGTGCGGAACGCCTCCCAAGGCGAAATTCCGCCGGCCTGGGATGTCGAACAGTATCGCGCGGCAGAGATCGACACATTCGGTTCACTGCAACTGAAGCCGCGCGACAAGGCGGATTCTGCGGCCGACATGCCCATTCACCCCGTTGCATCGGCCTATTTCGACGACAAGGAACTTGCCGATCCCTACGGTCCGCTGGTCGACATCCTTCTTTTCCAGTCGGAAGGTCTTTTGCGCGAACTCCAGATCTACCGCAGCGACGGTGGCGCGATTTTGAGGGAAATCGATGCGGATGCGATGTTCCTTGTGACCGCGCACGAAGCACACGGTTGAAAATTCAAGCGGCCAATGCTAGTGGTTCGTGTATCGAGAAAGGAGGGTTGCGCGTGACGACATATTTCCGTTTTAATCGCCAGCGTGGCCCGATCAACGCCCTGCAAATGCGTTTGCAGGGCTGACCAGAGACCGTTTCTCGCAAATCTCTTCCTGGTCTGCCCCTCGTGGCTATGCAGAACCGAGCCGTCGCTCGCCTGCATTTACTTCCACCCACCGAGCACAAGCATACGCGCGATGATGGCCGAGGCCCTCGCTGCGATGCTGTTCGGAAGACCAGGGCAAGATCATGACTCTCATCAATATCCGCAATCTTGGCGTCACCCTTGGCACGACGCTGTTTTCCAAACTCAATCTGGCGGTAACCGCCGGTGATCGGATCGGACTTGTTGCCGCCAATGGGCGCGGCAAGTCGACATTGCTGCGTTGCCTTGCCGGCGCGCTTGAACCGACCCAGGGCGACGTGACCCGCGCACGCGGCTTGACCGTTGGCCATGTCGAGCAGGATGTGCCGCCTGCCCTTCTCCCGCTGTCCTTCCACGAAGCGGTGCTGCAGGCACTGCCTGCCGACCAGCAGATGCATGAAGGCTGGCGCGTCGATGTCGCGCTTGAATCGCTCGAGGTCCCGGAAGACCTGCGGGAGCGCGCTGTCGGGCAACTCAGCGGCGGCTGGCAGCGACTTGCGATGCTTGCCCGGGTCTGGGTAACCGAACCGGACGTGCTGTTGCTGGACGAGCCGACCAACCACCTCGATCTCGGCAAGATCGCGCGGCTCGAGGAATGGATGAACGGACTGCCGCGCGACGTGCCGGTGATCATTTCCAGCCACGACCGCGCCTTTCTGGATGCAACGACCAACAGGACGCTCTTCCTGCGCCCGGAGCAATCCGCCGTCTTCGCGCTGCGCTACACGGAGGCACGCGATGCGCTCGACGAGGCCGATGCCTCGGACGAGCGGCGCTACCAACGCGACATGAAGACCGCGCAGCAGCTTCGCCAGCAAGCAGCCAAGCTCAACAACATCGGCATCAACTCCGGCAGCGACCTGCTTGTCGTGAAGACCAAGCAGCTGAAGCAGCGGGCTGAAAAGCTCGAAGGCGCGGCAAAGCCCGCGCATCTCGAACGCTCGTCCGGCGCGATCCGCCTCACCAACAGCGGCACGCATGCCAAGGTGCTGGTGACGCTCGACGATGCGACGGTTTCAACGCCCGACGACACGCCCCTGTTTCGTACCGGAAAGCAGTTCATCTGCCAGGGCGATCGCATCGTTCTGCTCGGTGCCAACGGGGTCGGGAAGAGCCGGCTCGTCGCCATGTTGCGTGCGGTCATATCGGGGGCAGATACCGCGCTGGCCGGCATCAAGGCGACGCCTTCGCTGGTGCTTGGCTACGGCGATCAGGCGCTGGCCGACCTGATCGACAGCGAAACGCCGATGCGAACGATCACCCGGCGCTTCGATGTCGGCGATCAACGCGCGCGCTCGCTTCTGGCCGGAGCCGGCATGACGATCGAGATGCAGGACAAGCCGGTAGGACGGCTTTCGGGCGGACAGAAGGCTCGGCTTGGCATGCTCGCGCTTCGGCTCACCAATCCGAACTTCTACCTGCTCGACGAACCGACGAACCATCTCGATATCGAAGGCCAGGAGGCGCTGGAGGCCGAGCTGACGGCGCATCAGGCGAGCTGCCTGCTGGTGTCGCATGACCGACGGTTCATCCGCAACGTCGGCAATCGCTTCTGGATGATAGAACGGAAGAAGCTGATCGAAGTGGAGAGCCCGGAGAGCTTTTTCGCCTCCGCCGCGCTGCTGTCATGACAACAGGGCTGCGGCGCGCAGGCGCCGCGGCTCTCAGAACGATACGGGAGCAGCCGACAGTAGGTTAAGCTTGCCGCCGCTGATCGTGTACAGACTGAGCCGGCGCTCGACGAGCCCGTTCGGCGTCAACCTGAAGAGACCGGTGACGCCGCGGAAACCGACCTTGTTCGTCAGGTTCTGGGCGTTCAAGCCTTCGGCTCCCTTGGTCCGGATGATGCCCGAGGCGATGGCGACTGCATCATAGCCATAGGCGGCATCGGTGGAGAGTGGCCGCTTGTAGTGGCGCTGGTAGCGGTCCGCGATGAGCGAGGCCCCTTCCGGCTCGACCATCGCGATCAGCGTGCCGTTAGCCGTCGACTCGGCATAGGCCTGCGGCGGCCACGCGCTCGTGCCGATGAAATTGAGACCCGGCTGGCCGCCAGCCTTGATCGCGCCTTCGACCGTCGTCGCAATCGCCGTGCGCCCGAGTATGACCACGGTATCGGCTGTCGCCAGCATCGGCTTGCTTCGCTGCGCCGCGTCGGCTGCGGAGGCATCGGTCAGGTCGTAGCGGGCGATACCGACAAAGGTGCCACCGGCAGCGCGAACGGTATCGGCCAGTCGGATCTCGCCGCCCTGCGGAAAGTCCTTCTGCGCGAAAACCATCACCTTCTTGTGGCCGCTGGCGAAAGCCGCGCGCATGCCCTCGATGGCGCTGTCGATCTCGTCGGACACCAGATTATAGACATTGCCGGCGGTGGACGGCACCGGTGCGCCGAGATTGATCAGCGGCGGGCGCTGATCGGACGGCGTGGCGGCGATCGCTGCCGTAACGGCTGGCGGGGCGTAGCTGACAAGCAAGGCGGAGTTTCGCGCCTTGGCCGCGGCAACCGCCGCCTGCACGCCCGCGGCACCAACGGTGACGTCCACGACCTTGACGAAAGCCTGGTTACCGCCAAGCTCACCGACGCTCAAGCCGGCCGCATCGCGAATATCGCGCGACGGCCCTTCAAAGAGCCCGCTCGGCCCCTTCTGCATCAGAAGCGTAATCTCGGCCCCGTTCTCCCCGAAAGACTCTTCGACCTCCGTGGACGGCGGTTTGACATCGTTGGTCTTGACGTTCTTGGCGATACTGTCGACGTCGGATTGACAGCCCGCCAGCGCGCCACAGGAGACGACGACCAAAAGCGCCACTGCTCGCTTCAGTCTTTGCGTTGCCCTGCCGATGAAAAATGGCGACACCTGCCGTGCCTGCTGTAAACCATGCGAATGTCGCGCGCGCGCGTTCCAATGCACTGTCACTGTTTCCCCCACGGTATTTTCGCCACCTGCAGCGGCCATTTCTTGATTTCATATCTGCACAGGCGTTGCGCGAAAGCAAACCCTTCACCCAAACTTGGTTGATTGAAACACTAAAATTTTCTGCTTTTTTGAACATCTAATTTCGTTCAAACTTATCCACGCTTCCAAACCTCATATTTATAGCCATTCTGTACATTTCTCCCAATCACGGAGAACTTACGCCCAATGGCAAAAAGAATAAAAACAAACACATTTGCCGCAATTGCATTCATTTCGGCATTTTCTTCTTTTATCCCATCAACCTCATCGGCATCTACACTTTACGATACGCAACTTTCTGGCGGATCGTACTTTCTTTCTACTTCTTCGAACGCTATCAGCAACCTTGCACAGAGCGCCAGTATCGGCGGCTTCACCGCGATGCTCAGCCTCGCAGGGCGCTCCATCGCCAGCACCATCCACGCTGTGAAAACGGCCGCTCTGACACAATCACTGGAGCCCGCGCCGGCTGGATGGTCGAGGGAAACCGCCACCATGACGGCGCCTGCTGCGCGTCCTTCGATCGCGCCGGCGCCGAGCGATACCGCGGTGTTCGGATCTGTTGCGATCCCGTTCAAGCGCCTCGCCGCGCTCAAGCGGCTTGCACCTTCGCTGGCCGAGATGAACGATGGCACCGCAATCAACTGCAGCGCCGGCAAGTGCTCCAATGCCGTCGTCGCCATCAAGGCGGCCTTCGTGAAGACCTCCGCGGCATCGATCCGCGACAAGATGAATGCGGTCAACACCACGGTCAATCACACGATCCGCTACAGCCGCGATATCGACACCTACAAGGTCGCCGACTACTGGGCGACGCCAACCGAAACGCTGGCGCGGCAGCAGGGCGACTGCGAGGACTTCGCGATCCTGAAGATGGCGGCGCTGCATGCCGAGGGTGTCGATCTCAAGGACATGGCTGTCGTCGTTCTGTTCGACCAGAAGCGGCATTTCTACCATGCCATCCTCTCGGTGACGGTGAACGGCAACCGGTTTATCCTCGACAACATGCGTGACGAGGTGCTGCCCGACACCAGACTGCCAGACTATATGCCGCTCTACTCGATTGCCGGCGGCAAGGGCTTCATCCACGGGTCGCGCGTCGGCAGCAGCCAGATGGCATCGGCCATGCCGATCGAGAAAGTGGCTCCGGGCGAAGGCGTAACCTTCTAAGCTACGCCTCTTTGCCTGTCGGCGACCGATTGCGAAGCGCGTCGATTGGTGTATTGAACCCATCGGTTTCAGCCCCGACAATGCGGCAAGGAGCGCGAACGGTTCATGACCGACGACAAGCCCGATATGGCCGCCCTTCTCAAGGTGATGGCCGACAGCCCCCGACGCGACAATACCGCGTATCACACGGCCATGGCGCAGGCGCGTCAGGCCTTCGAGGAGGCCGAGGCTGCCTTGGGCGGCCCGGTTCAGGTAAAGACGAAAGTCAAAACCAAGCGCGGTGGCAAGTATGTCGTGAAATGGACCTTCAAGCCCTTGAAGTAGCGAGCATCTGCTTGTGTACAGTCACGCCCACGCGGCCGATCAATAGCGCGAGATATAGCCGATCAGCATCGACTTCTCATGCGTCGGCGCTAGCGCCAGATTGATCTGACCTTTCAGCGTCTGCGTGCCGACGGTGATGGTGAAGCCGGTATTGAGCGTCCTGCCCTTGTTCCGGTTCAAGGTCTCGATCGCTTCCTCGATATGGGTGTCTACGGAAAAGCGTAGGCTCTTGGTCAGCTGCGAGGCGTCGCTGAGGGGCAGACGCTGCCGCAGCATCGACAGAAACGGATCGTTGAAAAGCTGGATCTTCTTGTCGTGCGTGAGCAGGATCGTCGGCGATGGCGAGGCCTGGATGATGGCGTTGACGTTCGCCATCGACGAAATATCCTCGACACTGTCCAGCCGGCGCAGCGCCCATTTCAGGCTGAGAACGCGCAACAGCGAGGCGAGATTGCCGGATTCCGGCATCTGCGATGCCGTGTATTGCACCAGATCCGCCGTCGACATCTTGCCAGCCGTCGACATGCGGCCAAGGCCATCCCAGTAGATCCGCTCGAGACGGATACCGCGACGCTCGCCCCCTCGTCCGACCACGGCGCGGAAACGCGGCTCGATCTCCTCCGCGTCGATCGCCGGCAACGACTCCTCGACCGGTTCGATATCGGATGCTGCGTTACTGCCTGGCTTGGCAATCAGCATTTACCGCTCCGTGAGCGCTTCGGTGCGCGCCTTGTTGATCGGCTTCATGAGGTAGCTGAGCACGGTCTTGTTGCCGGTCATGATTTCGACCGAGGCGACCATGCCCGGGATGATCGGATAGGACTTGCCGTTGCGCTCCAGTTCGGAGCGATCGGTCTTGACCTGTACGAGGTAGTAGGTCTCACCCTTCTCCTTCTCGACCAAGCTGTCGGCGGAGATGTTTTCGACAACGCCTTCGAGGCCGCCGAAGATCGAGAAGTCATAAGCGGTGATCTTGACCACAGCCTTCTGGCCGCGGCGCACAAAAGCCACATCGCGCGGCGAGATCTTCGCTTCGACCAGCAGCGTATCGGCCGTTGGAACGATACCGGCGATGACGCGGCCGGGATCGACATAGGCGCCGATGGTATTGACCTCGAGCGTGTTGACGATGCCATCAACCGGCGAACGGATATCGGTGCGCTTGACGCGATCGGATGCGCCGCGAATGGTCTCATCGACCACCGAGAGCTCGGCAAGCGCCTGCGCCTTGTCGGTCAACGCCTGCTGGCGGAGTTCCAGCGCCAGATCGCCCAGCTGCAGCTTCGCCTCCTGCACGGCCGCCTGCAGGCGATCGAGGCTTTCCTGATAAACCTTCAGCTGGCCCTGCTGGTCGGTGAGATCGCGCTCGGTCTTCAGAACTTCGGTCTCGGCAACCAGCTTCTTCTTGGCCAGCGGGCTGATGAGATCGTACTGGCGCTGTGCGCCGTCGATATTCTGCACCAGCCGATCGATATTGGCGTGTGCTTCGTTCAGTTCGTTCTCGCGCTGGCGCACGCGTTCCTGCAGCACGCCGAGCTTGTTCTTGTAGCTGGCACGATCTGCCGCGAAGAGCTGCGTTTCGTTGGCGCACACATCCTTGGCGACGGACAGGATCTCGGCCGGGCAGACGAAGGGGGATTCGTAATCACCCGCTTCTTCCAGCTTCAGGCGCGCGACCTTGGCGCCAAGCGCCCTCGCCTTGGCGACGGATTCGCCGAGCGATGACGTCGTGGTCGTGTTGTCGAGCTGCACGAGGAGTTGCCCCTTGCGCACGACCTGGCCAAGCACGACGGCAATCTGCTGCACGACGCCGGGCTCGGACGCCTGAATGATCTGTGTCTTCGAGACTGGAATGACCTTGCCTTCGCCGCGAGCGATCTCGTTGACGTCGGCGATGGCTGCCCAGGCAACGAAGCTCGCGATAACAAGCGCCACCAGCGCCAGGATCCAGCGCGCCAGCAGTGGTGGGTGATCGTCCTTGTTGATCATTTCGGTTGCCCCGCAGGCTTGCGCTGCATCGCTTCGATGACGGCCTGCTTCGGTCCGTCGGCGATGATGCGTCCCTTGTCGACAACGATCAGGCGATCCACCAGTTCAAGCATGCTGTAGCGGTGCGTCGCGATCAGAAGCGTCGTGTCACGGTTGAAGGCCTTGGACAGACGGTTGATCAGATGACGCTCGGTCGCAAGGTCCATCGCGCCGGACGGCTCGTCCAGAAAGACGATCTTCGGTTTTGTCAGCAGCAGGCGCGCAATCGTCAGCGCCTGTTTCTGGCCGCTGGACAGATTGGTACCGCGCTCGCCAACCGGCATATCGAAACCGCGCGGATGATTGCCGACGAACTCGTCGACACCGGTCATGCGCGCAACCTCGAGCAATTCCTCATCGGTCGCGTCCGCCCGGCCGATCAGAAGGTTCTCCTTCACCGTGCCGGAGAAGAGATCGGACGACTGGCCGGCAACCGCAACCGCGGACCGCACCTCGGCCATGTGATACTGGCGGATATCGACGCCGTCGATCATGACGCGGCCGCCGGAAGGCGCAAACAGGCCGTCGAGCAGGCGTCCGAGCGTGGTCTTGCCGGAGCCGATACGACCGATAATCCCGATCCGCTCACCCGGCGCAACGTTGAAGGACAGCTTGTTGATGACGGGATAATCGGAACCAGGATACTGGAACGACACGTCCTGGAAGCTGAAGGCGCCGCGCGTGATTTCGCGATTGACGAAACCGACGGTCGATGGACGATCGTCCGGCTGCTCCATGATCTTGTCGAGGATCCGCAGCGACATCGTGGCCTGGCGGAAACGTGCCAGTGTCATGGCGATCTGGCCGAGCGGGGCGCCGGCGCGGCTTGCCAGCATCACGGTCGCGACGATCGCGCCCATGGCAATGCGGCCTTCGGAAAACTCGTAGGTGCCGGCGATCACGATGAGGACGCTCACCATCTGCTGAACGAACATCGTCATGTTGATGGCGTTCGTCGAGATGTGCTTGATTTCCTCGCTGGTGCGGCTCGAATACTTCGTGAGCTCCTGCCAACGGCGCAGCATGGTGGCTTCCGCCCGCAGGCTCTTCAGCGTCTCGATCGTCGAAATCGTTTCAACCAGCAGCGACTGGCGGCGCGAGGCCTCGTTCGCGGCGGCGGCCATGCGCTTGCCGATCTTGGCCTGAGCGTAAAGGCCGATGATCACGGAAAGCACGAAGGCAACTGCGGGAATGACCACCAGCCAGCCGGAAATTAGATAGATCACCGCCAGGAAGACGAAGACAAAGAGGCTGTCGATCAGGACGCCGATCGTGTTCGAGGTAAAGAATTCACGAACGAACTCGTACTGTGTGATGCGGTTGGCATATTCGCCGGTCGACAACGGCCGGGACGCCAGCGTCGAGTTCAGGACCTTGTCGAACAGCATCTGCGACAGGCGCAGGTCCGCCTTGCGCCCGGCATAGTCGATCAAGGAAGATCGCGCCGTCTTCAGCAGGAAATCGAAGATGTAGGCCATCGAAATGCCGGCCGCCAGCACCCAGAGCGTCGGAATGGCCTTGTTGGGAAGAACGCGGTCATAAACGTTCATCGTAAACAGCGGAGATCCTAGCGCGATCAGGTTGATGAACAGCGCCGCGACCATGACGCGGATGTAGGTGCGCCAGTAAGGTGCCAGCGTCGTTGCGAGCCAATGCCGCTTTTCGATCTCTACGGCATTGCCGACCAGCGCCTCTTCCGAAGCGTTCTGGTAGTAGAGGGTGAAGGCAAAGGCTGTCTGCGGCCGCAGCGCGACGAATTCGTCCCGCGTCAACCGGATCGCGCTACCGGCGATCGGCACGATATCGATGATGTAGGAGCCGTCCTCGGCCACCTCAAGCAACGGCAGAACGCCGCCATCACCAAAGGCAACGATCGCAGGACAATCGAAATTGCCGAGCCGGCAATCGCGCTCGTTATGCTTGATGACCTGGAGGCCGATGCGCTCGGCCATCCGTTCGACGTCGTCACCATCCAGCGATTCGGTCACCTCATCCGGCAGACCGGAGAAGAGAACCGTATCGGAGCTTGGTCGGCCGTAGAATGCGGCCACGGACTTGAAAGCCGCCTTGAAGGTCTGGAGCGGCGTTCCGCTGGTCGTTTCTAGCGCTACGTTCAGCATCGTTCCGTGGCCATATCTCGACTATTGCTGTCGAATTGGCGCCAGGAGGTCCAAAGGCATGCCGGGATTCTGATGTGAATCAAGCTCGACATATCCAGGATTCGCGACGCTCGCAGGTACAGCAAAATTTTCCCGCGCATATGGCTTGCTCTGGTCGACCGGCTTCAACTTCATCGTCTGAAGCAGGTTGCCCGAGGCAGCCAGGATCTTGTACTCGGCAAACAGGGAGGCGACGCGCGCCGTGTCAGCGAGAACCTTGGTGTTGAACTTGGTGTTCTGCGCATCGAGCAGGTCCAGCAGCGAGCGCTGGCCGACCTTGAACTGCTCGCGGTAGGAGCCAACCAGCTGATCGTTGATCGCTGCCTGCTTGCCGAGAATGCCAGCAAGATCGCCACGGCTTGCGCGTTCATTCCATGCGGAGCGGACGGATTCCTGAACTTCACGCTGAACCTGGGCAAGCGCATAACGCTGCTCGCCGGCGCGACGGATCTGCTCCTGTTCGCGCGCGACATCGATGCCGCCGCGATAGAGGTTCCAGCGAGCAACAACACGAACTTCGTAGTCATTGGTGTTGCCTTCGTCGCCGTCGATGTCGTTGCCGACCCGGGCCGTACCTTCAAGGTTGACCTTCGGCAGGTAGTTGGCGCGCGCGCCACGAACACCAGCGTCTGCAGCATCGACGTCCGCATTGGCGGAGTAGATACGCGGGCTGTTCTTGTTGGCAACGAAGACGGCGTCATCCAGCGTCTTCGGCAGATACTTTGCCAGCGACGGCGGAGAGCTCGGGTTGACGATCGGCTCGCCGACGGCCTTGAGGAAGCGGATCTTCGTCGCTTCCAGTTCTTCCAGAGCTTCGCGCTGGCGAGCCTTGGCGGCCTGAAGACGTTCGCTGCCCTGCAGGCGGTCTGCATCGGTGAGCGCGCCGCCCTTGATGCTTTCGTTGATGTCACCCACCATCGCGGTGTGGAACGCAACGTTTTCCTTGGCAGCAGCGACGATCTGGTTCTGGAGCATGTACTCCAGGTAATCCTGGGTCACTTCGAGGGCGAGCGCCTCGGAACGCTCGAGAACCCGAAAGGACGCACCGTCGACACGGGAGGCCTGCTGATCGACCTGCGCCTTGCGGCTGCCACCGTCGAACAATGTCTGAGTAACGGTGACGCCCACATCGCTCGGCGACAAGTAGTCGTGGTCGGAGCTCAAAGTACCCGAGCTGGAATTGTCCAGACGACGACGGCCGATACCGGTCTCAAGATCAACTGACGGCAAGTACAAACCGCGCGCCTGGCGCAATTCGAACTCGATTGCTTCACGATCTTTGGCAGCCTGCAGAATCTGCGGGTTGGTTTTCATCGTTTTTTCGATGGCCTGCTGCAATGACATTGCGTTTGCGTCAACATAAAACGCAAAATTCACAGCAACAGTGGCAGACAAAGCTGCGATAATTCTTTTGCCTTTAAACAAGACGGATGCCCCTCAACATCAAAATAGCTCGGCTCACAGGTATACCGATTATTTGACTTCGGCAAACAAGTAACACCAAACTTTCCACATTCCAATTGCGCAGCCGGGCTTTCCTGCGGAGACAGTTAATTCCCCTACGCAGCGACCTAAAGCTAGAATTTTACAGGATTTTTTTACTCAGACTTTTCACGAACCTGTTTATCTGGCGTTACTTCGAAACGGACCTTGACCCGCTATGAATTTCGGCCAGCGTTACTCTTCCGCCACAATCATTTCAGCTATTAGAACAGCCTTGTTTGGCACGGTCTGCTACGCGGCCTGTTCTGTTGGGCTTTTACTTATCTTAAACCTTCTAATACCGGATCGACCATTTTTGGTAGGGTTTGCCGGAGCCACCGCAATTTCGGCATTTGTTGCATTTCCGCTTCTTCTAATACTGCGGATCAAGGTCAGGGAGCTCAAAAAGTTCCAGGAAACCGCGACCTATGCAGCCCGGCACGACACGGTGACCAAGACGCTGAACGGAACCGCCTTCGCAGCCGCGGTTGAACACTACATGGATCGCCGTAAGCGAATCGCGACCGATGCCGGCGGCGTCATGATTGCAGTCGTCATAGACACCCTGGACACGATCAGCCGGCGCTACGGACCGCAATGGGCGGACACCGTGATGCAGTCTCTGGCATCGATCATTCAGTCCTCGGTCAGAAGCGGCGACCTCGTGGCACGCCTTGCGACCAACGAACTCGGTGTCTTCCTCCCCGGCGCCAGCGTCGAGAATGCCCAGGATGTCGGCATGCGCATTCGTCGCCGTGTTGCCGAGGCTGCCTTTACGGCAGGCGATGCGCCGCTTTCGATCGGCATCCGGCTTGGCGGCGCCGTCTTCGACGGACCAGCCGACTTCAACCACATCCGCCAGCTGGCCGACGAAATGGCACTGGAGCGCGGCGGCGTGGAGACCGACGAGGCCCTGCCGATCTCGAGGCTGCCGGCCGCATAAGCCGGTTGCTCCTGGCTCCAGTCTCCGCCGGCGCGATCGGGGGCGAACCCCGCAATGCAACAGTCCGTACAATAAGAAAAGGCGCCTAAAGCGCCTTTTCCTGTTTCTATGGGCCGGGCCGTGCGGCCCGGCAATCCTGGATCAGCCGACATGCGGCGCGGTGACCGCTTCGTGCTTGTCGTCGTAGAGGATCTTGACGGCTTCCGTGGTGTTCTGGAGAACCGCCACATCGTGCCAAGCGCCGTTGGAATTGACGCTGACCACCGTGTCGGCACCTGATACCGTCGTCTTGACGCTGGAGAGCGCCTCGGCTTCGGTCGCCTCGTGACCGAGCAGGCTGTCGAGGAGCTTCGACACATCGAGCGTGTCGCCCTCGCTAGCCTTGTAGTCGGTGATCACGTCGGCGAGCTTGACGTCGGCAAGCGCGTCGGTGTCGAGGACGAAGGTATCAGCCCCTGCCCCACCGGTCAGCGTGTACATACCGCCGGCGCCCGACAGGACGTCATCGCCATCGCTGCCGATCAGCGCGTGGACGCTGTTGCTGTCCGTGCTGCCGCCAAGCGTCGTGTCGAAGGCAACCTCGACGAAGTGGCCGGTAGAGCCGTCCGTCAGGGTGTAGCTGCCATCCGCCAGGATCGACTGACCGTTGACCGAGGTGTCGGCCGCGTTGGCATCCAGCGAGATGCTGGCGATCGAATGATCCGCAAGGCTCGAAAGCTCGCCGGCGTCGGTGATGCCGTTGTGGTTCAGGTCCTGCCAGATCGTGAGCTTTGCAAAAGCTTCGTCATTGGCATCGATCTTGCCGTCATGGTTGCTATCGAGCGTCGCCAACGCCGCTAGGCCATCGGCATAGGTGCCACCGGCAAAATGCGGCGAGAAGATCTCGCTGCCGTTGTCGATCGTCCCGTTGCCGTCCACATCGTAGGCAAGAATGCCATCCGTGCCCGCCGTCCAAGCGATCTGATCCTTGTGACCGTCGGCATTGATGTCGAACTGGACGCCCTGGTCGAGCGAGGTCAGTGCGATGCCATTGTGATCGAGATCGAGGACGATCGGATCGATGGCGTTCGTGGTCCAGCCGGACTGGGCGATCGCATGATCCGTGCCGCCGAAGTAGACATTGACGGAGGCGACGCCCCCTGTCGCAGCCCCCAGCAGCTTGTAGGCTTCGACATAGTTGTCTCCGCCACCATCCTGATCGATCCGCACGCTCAGATCGTCACCAACGACGACGATCTTCACATAGCCTGCCAACGACTGGACATTGTTGAGCAGCGTCGAAACGTCGATCCGTTCGTTGGTAGCGTAGTCCTTGATCGTGTCGGCGTTGGCAGCATTCAGCGCCTCGCCACCCCATTGATAGGTATCATTACCCGCACCACCAAAGAGGATGTCATTCCCCGAACCACCGACAAGCGTGTCATCGCCAGCTGCTCCGATGAGTATGTCGTTGCCATCCAGACCATTCATCACAGTGTCGCCATCGGATGCGTGATGCGTCGTGGTTACGGTCGGAGCGGCCTGATCGGTAGGCAGGGTACCGGTCTGCACAGTTGTTACATCACCTGTCGTATCATTCGACGTCGATGCTGCAGTGAC